>CAVDHB010000065.1:0-25150 GCA_963608705.1 Prevotella sp. P5-108 | reverse complement strand
GTATCTGTGATTACACTATGAAAAGCGGAGACGCGATAAATCGCGTCTCTACCTGAACAATGTTGATTAGTGGTACGATTGCGGATAATCATTTTTTTATTGCTCAAATAACTGTCTGTATTGGGAAAAATCAGTATCTTTGCGACCATTGGTTATAAACTTCTAAAACAATAATATCATGGAATTTTTAATTATGCTATTTTCTGTATGTCTGGTGATATGCATTGGAATATTGATTTGGTTCAAGACTCCGAGTGGCAAGAAATGGCTTGCAAATCTATAAGAAGATCACAAAAAAGGCGTGACTCGTAAGAATCACGCCTTTTTTATAGGTTCAATCCAAGTGTATATGCCCTCCTACGACTTCATCCATCGGAATGTCGTAAGGTTCGTGGGGTATTCCGTCCAAGTATTGAAACGGGAAACATACACCTATCTTATAGGCATGGGTGAGTTTCGGAAGAAGACGGTCGTAGTATCCCTTTCCTCTTCCCAGCCGGTGTCCTTCCTCATCGAATGCCATACCGGGAATGACGGCAGTCTCTATCTGTTCGTACTCCGTGAAGAGACGGCCAGACGGTTCCCATATATGGAAAGCTCCTTCTTTCAAGTCCGCTTTTCCCGTATATTCTCGTATTTCCATTTCCGTGTCGTTCTTCACGACAGGCAGTAGAATTCTTTTCTCCTTGCTCCATTTCTCCACGATATGATGTGTGTACACCTCATCGGGGAGAGAGTAGTAAAGCAATAACGTTTGAGCACGTATGAAAGCGTCGTTTTGTTCCAATGCCTCCATAATCAAGCGGGACAACTCCTTTCGTTCGGCAAGAGGAGTTGTTTTCTTCAAGTGTGCGATTTGTCTGCGAAGTTCTAATTTCGTTTTCATGGTCGAGTGTTAAAGCGGATGGTTTTGCGTCTTTTGTCCTTGTCGAAGGGGAGGCTTTGGAAACGCCTCTCCCTTTTGGAGTACATCCAACGCTTTCAGCACTGTCGGATCGGTCTTGTTCAAGTATTCCACCCAAACACTCATGTCGTACATATTGTACAGGATACGTCCGTAGACCTCATTCTCGAAGAGCTTCTTCGATTTGAGAATCATTCGGTTGCGGCGTTTCAGTCCCTGTGTGGAGGCATAAGTGGCAAACTGGTTGATGACATTTTGCTGTTTCAGGTAATCCACCATCTTCATGGGCGACTCAATCTTGGACAGTGTCGGACGTTCGTCATCTGTGTAGTTGTAGGTGAACTGGATAATCAGCCCCATCGTATAGGCCGCTTCGAAGTAAGGTGTCAGTCCTGTGGTGTCTTTGGGCACAAAGATGTCCGGCATGATACCACCGCCGCCGTACACGGTGCGTCCCATCACCGTCTTGTATTTCGGACCGTTCAGCTTGATGCTGTCACGGGAATAGAACTCACCGTGCTTATAACGGTTCAGCAAGTCCATCTCATAGTCATCCTCGTCTCCTTTCTGGTATGGTTTCTGGATGCAGCGTCCTGAAGGAGTGTAGTAACGGGCTATGGTCAGACGTACCACAGAGCCGTCTCTGAACTGGATGGGCAGCTGTACGAGTCCTTTTCCGAACGAGCGTCGTCCGATGATGGTAGCCCGGTCGTTGTCCTGCATGGCACCAGAGAAAATCTCGCTGGCCGAAGCCGTAGTCTCGTCCGTAAGCACCACTAAGGGGATTTGCTGATAAGCTCCTCTTCCGTCACTGCGGAATTCCTTGCGGGGGCATTTCCGTCCTTGCATATAGACAATGAGACGGTTGGCGGGAAGGAATTCGTTGGCCAGTTGCACTGCGGCATCCATCACGCCACCTCCGTTTCCTCTCAGGTCAATGATAAGGTTGTGGCAGTTCTGCACATTCAGCTTGGCCAGTGCTACAATCATTTCCTGATAAGTCGTCTCGGAGAAGGAGTTCAGTTTGATGTATCCTACTCCCGGCGTAATCATATAGGAAGCGTCCACGCTCTTCACGGCGATGTCCCCTCGGGTGATGGTATAGTAAAGAATCTTGTTCACTCCTCTGCGTACCACGCCCACTTTCACTTGCGAGCCTTTCGGTCCCTTCAGTTTCTGTGGCGCCGTTTCCACGGTGCATTCTTTTCCCACGAAAGGCTTTCCGTCCACGGAGACGATTTTATCTCCCGGCATAAGTCCCACTTTGTCGGAAGGTCCTCTGGGAATGATGTTTTGGATATGGATAGTGTCGTTTCTCACGGTAAAGCTGACACCGATTCCCCCGAAGCTTCCTTTCAGCTCATCTCCTTCCTGCTGTGCTTCCTTGGCGGGCAGGTAAGAAGAGTGGGGGTCTAACTCCGACAATATTTTAGGCAACGCCTGTTCCACCAGCTCCGACATATTCACCGTGTCCACATATTCATCGTCGATGATATGCAGCAGGTCGTTGATTTTGTTGCTGGAAGAGTTGATTATGCTCAGTCGGTTTCCAGAGGAGTGGTTCGCATAGAACATTCCTATCAGAATACCTACCACTAAGCTCACCGCCACTATGAGCGGTACAAAACGTGATGTCCGGTTACTCATCATTCTCTTTTCTTTCTTTGCTTTCAATTCGTGTCAAATCTCTTCTCTTGATGAATAGACGCGATGAATCGCGTCTCTACTTCTTTATAATGCTTCATCTGGCAGATGTACCACTTCGATGCCCGCTCTTTTCAAGAGGTTGAGTCCGTCTTCCAGGCGGTAGCTCTTGTTATAGACTACCCTTCGGATGCCGGCCTGTATAATCAGTTTGGCGCATTCGATACAGGGACAGTCTGTGACATAGAGGGTCGCTCCCTCGCTGCTGTTGCTGGAACGAGCTATTTTGGTGATGGCGTTGGCCTCGGCGTGGAGTACGTAGGGCTTGGTGATATTGTTTGCGTCCTCGCAAACATTCTCGAAGCCGGAAGGAGTGCCGTTGTAGCCGTCCGAGATAATCATTTTGTCTTTTACAATCAACGCCCCCACTTGCCTTCTTTGGCAATAGGAGTTCTCCGCCCATATACGTGCCATCCGCATATAACGGGAGTCTAATTTATGCTGTTTCTCTGTAAGGAAGTTTTCCATGCTGTGTGTGATTTTAGTTGTTGTTTGCGGGTACTCTTCCTCCGCCAGTGTCAGCGGATAGACTAATGAAGCGTCCGTCTTTTCCTACGAAACGCATCACTTTGTTGTTCCCTTCGTATCTGACCACGTTTTTCACATAGTCTGCCAGTATCGGCTCTATCTTGCCTTGCGGACTGAAGCTCTTCATGTCGAAATGTACCGTATGTTCTTCCAAGTCATAGGTGAAAGTCCCCGTCCATTTTCTACCATTTTCCGTGTAAACCGTGCAGGCGTTCCGCTCTGCGAATTGAATGTAATACACTGCGTTCTTGTCGTTGCCTGGTTTGATAGCCTCTTGCCAGGCTTTTCCCAGTTCCGTCTTCGGGTCAAATTCGGGTTTCTGGAAATCCCCGTTGAAAAGCCCCATGATATACCATGTCTTCCCTTGGAAGAAATCGTCGTCCACGTTGGAGCAGCTTGTGCAAATCCCCGCCACGGCACAATATATAAGGAGTGTTGAAATGAGTTTTCGCATGATTCGTCTTATTTGATACCGTTACGGTGGAGCAGGGCGTCAATCGTAGGCTCTTGTCCCCGGAACCGTTTGTAAAGTGTCATCGGGTCTTCCGTACCGCCTTTGGACAGTACTTCCTTACGGAACTTCTCCGCTGTTTCCCGGCTGAATGTGCCGTGTCGTTGGAACTCTGCGAAAGCGTCAGCATCCAGCACCTCGGCCCACTTGTAGCTGTAGTATCCGGCGGAGTAGCCTCCTGCCATGATGTGAGAGAACTGGGTACTCATGCAGGTGCCTTCCACCTCAGGCAACACTTGTGCTCTTTTCCACGCTTTCTTTTCAAAGGCTGGGATGTCCTCAGTCAGAGGAGTAGTGCGGGTGTAGTACGCCATGTCAAGCAGTCCGAAGCTGACTTGTCTCACGCAAGCGTAGGCGACATTGAAGTTGCGGCTTTTGACGATGCGGTCTATCAATTCGTCCGGCAGCGGTTCGCCCGTCTGGTAATGTACGGCGAAAGTATGCAGGAACTCTTTCTCCACTGCGAAGTTCTCCATGAACTGCGAGGGAAGCTCCACGAAATCCCAGAACACATTGGTGCCGCTCAGTCCCTCGTACACCGTGTTAGCGAACATTCCGTGCAGGGAGTGTCCGAATTCATGCAGGAACGTCTCTACCTCTCCCAAGGTAAGCAAGGCGGGCTTGCTGTCCGTAGGCTTGGTGAGGTTCATGGTCACGGACACATGAGGCCGGCTGTTGAGTCCGTCTTTCTTCCATTGCTCTTTGTAAGAAGTCATCCAGGCACCGGCTCGTTTAGAGGCACGGGGATGGAAATCGGTGTACAAGACGGCAAGGAAAGAACCGTCCTTGTCATAGACTTCGTAGGCGGTCACTTCGGGATGGTAGACTGGTATATTCTTGTTTTCCTTGAAGGTGATGCCGTACAGTTTGGTGGCCAGTCCGAAGACTCCCTTCTTCACTTTTGACAGTTCGAAATAGGGACGCAGCATCTCCGGGTCGAGGTTGTATTTCTCCAGTTTCAGCTTGTGGGAGTAATAGCCGAAGTCCCAAGGCATCAGCTGGAACTCTTTTCCTTCTTTCCGACGGGCTTCTGCCTCAACTTCCGCCACTTCTTCCTTGGCTTTGGGCAGGTAAGCGTCCAGTAGCTGGTCTAACAGTTTGTACACGTGTGCCGTGTCCTTGGCCATTCTTCGTTCCAGCACATAGTCCGCATAAGTCTTGTAGCCGAGCAGCTGTGCCAGTTCCATCCGTAGATTCACCAGCTTCCGCACGATTTCCTGGTTGTCATACTCGTCTCCATGTACACCTTGGGTGTTGTAAGCCATGTACAGTTTCTGGCGTAAGTCCCGGTTGTCAGCGTACATCATGAACGGACGGTAAGACGGAGCGTGCAGGGTGATTACCCATCCCTCCATCTTCCGTTTTTGGGCTTCCTCGGCGGCGGCTTCCTTCTGAGAGTCGGGCAGTCCGGCCAAGTCTTTTTCGTCTGTAATATGCAGGTAGAAACGGTTGGTCTCTTTCAGGTTGTTTTGGGAAAACTGCAAAGAGAGCTGGCTCAGCTGCGAAGTGATTTCTCGGAAACGTGCTTTCTTTTCTCCTTGTAAGGTAGCACCGCTGCGTACAAAGCCCTGATAGGTGTTGTCCAACAGAGTCTGTTCTTCCTTGTTCAGGGAAGGATGGCTTTCCTTCACTGCCTGTATGCGTTGGAACAAGGCTTCATTCTGGTGGATATTGTTGGAATGTTCCGACATCACAGGAGCCAGTTTCTGTGCCAGCTCGTCCATGGCGTCGTTGGTTTCCGCACTCAGCAGATTATAGAACACATTGCAGACCTTGTCCAGTGTCTTTCCCGTGTCTTCCAACGCCACGATGGTGTTTTGAAAAGTCGGTTTCTCCGGGTTATCGGTAATTCGCTTAATCTCTTCGTTCTGTTCCCGTATGCCCTCCATTACGGCCTCTTCATAGTCCGAGAGTTGAATCTCGTGGAATGGTGCCGTGTGATGAGGCGTGTCGTATTCCTTGAAAAAGGGATTGGTTCTTTTATTTTGTTTACTTTCCGTTGTCATTGTTGTTATCGCTTTTATGACAACAAAGATAAGGGAAATAGCGAATAGTACAAAATGAAATACTTCTTATTTTCTGGAGAGAGTGTTTTTTAAGGGAGAGTTGGCTCCCCTGTCAAAAGAGAAGGATTTACGATTGTTATGATTCCTCTTGAATGGGTAATCAGTCGGTGCGACCGCAGTGTGCGGAGCATATTGGACACGTTCAGACGGGGTGCCTGAATACATACGGCGAGGTCTTTTATTTTTGCTTTCAACGTCAGCTCATTGTGCAGGTTCATGGGGTTTACCATGTGGGCAAATAAAAACTGGGCGAACTTCCCTGTGACTGTGGAGGGTAAAGGTGTGCGTAACAGTTTTTCCCTCAATTGGGCACGGGAACAAAGATTGTTCATGAAGTTCAGACGGAATATCTCGAACTCGAACAGCTCCGTGAGAATGGCACCCTTGGGAATCTCCAGCAAGGTAAGGGTGGACTTGGCTGAAAAGGTGTGGGTGAAGGCAGGATGAAGACCGAACAGAATTTCCGGCTGGAGGATACCCGGTGTCTCCACGGTTTCCAAGAGTGTGTATTGCCTATTCGTTTCGGTGGTTTTCACGCATACCTGTCCGTCAAGCAGAAAGAGCATGCTTTCGCATAGACTGCCCTGCTCGCAAATCAAGTCTCCGGGATTCAGCTTCCTGAAGTTGAAGGATACTTTCTCGAGAATGTGGGTCAAGTCGTTGCGGCTTAATCCTTGGAATAGTGGGAGGCTTAGTAAAGTTTCAAACATTGATTTCTCCATAATGGTGCTCGTATGGTCTTAAAATTCGGCTATTTTGTCATTGGGACGGCATTATGCCGTCTTCCTTTTTCTCTATATACATTTACCGTCTTAGAGAAGAGTGGATAAGATTTTCCCGGCAGTTTTACGCTGTCTCTGTTCTTGGCTGCAAATGTAGTAAAACTTTTAGATATAGCAAGTATAAACACCTTGAATTATGGGATAGTTCCTTTAAATGAGGATAATTTTAGCCTTCTGTCATGGCGAAGTAATATTTTTTGTATATATTTGCAAAACACGAGGGGACATGTACAGTGTCACCTTCATTGCAGTCAATCAAATTAATCAATAAAGGTTTAGGGATATGTTTAGTATTCAGGAAATTACCAGTGCGTTTATCATTTTGTTCGCCATCATAGATATTACAGGTTCCATTCCCATCATCATCTCTTTACGGGAAAAGGGGCGGGAGATTAATGCCTGGAAGGCTACGTTATGGTCTACGGTTATTCTGCTGGCTTTCTTCCACGGTGGTAATTTTTTGTTGCAGCTTTTCCACGTGGACATCGCTTCTTTCGCCATAGCCGGTGCGATTATTATCTTTCTCATGGCCTTGGAGATGGTGTTGGACGTGGACATCTTCAAGACCAACAACAGTCCGACCAAGAGTGCCACCTTGTTCCCGCTGGTATTCCCATTGATAGCTGGTGCCGGTGCGTTGACTACATTGTTGACTTTGCGTGCGGAGTACGCTGCGCTAAACATCCAGATAGCGTTGTTCTTGAATATGCTGGTGGTGTTTGCCGTCCTTCGTTCCACGGTATGGATTCAGAAACTGTTAGGCAAAGGCGGAATCTACCTGCTCCGCAAGTTTTTCGGCATTATCCTGCTGGCTATCTCCGCCCGTCTGTTCACCGAGAACTTGACACATCTGATAGCGCAGTTCCAGCAGGCAAATTAGGATAGACATAAATAAGTGTTCAACTTTCGTTCATGTAAGATTGATGAAATAATAAGGGGGGACATGAATACAATTTGTGACTTCTTTTTTAGGTAGATAGCAAATCTTGATTGGTCGGAAGATAGTTCCCCTGCCAGAACAGAAATGACTATGGTTGAGAAAAATCATTTCCGAGATTCATAATCACCTTCATCCAACTGTCAAAATGTGCGCAACGACTTCTCAATCTGTCTATACCTATTTTAGAGGTTACAAAGGAGCCGCTTTGTGGTTTATTGTATTTATAATCCGATTTATCGCTTCAATAATCCTTTTGCTGGGTGCCTTGTCATGATTGATTAGTTCTGGATTGTCATGAAATTGATGCAGAACACCCTCTAATTCCTTAATTTTCTTTTGAGAATTTGGATACAGTTCTTTCAATTGCATTATATCGCAAAACAGCAAAGATTCAAATTCATGCAATTGAATATAGGGAATAAAATTAGCACAATCTATATCTTCTTTCAAACTCGCCTCTATTTTTTCCACTCGCTGATAGGCATCTGGAATCTTGGATGCCTCCTCATATCCTGGGAAATCATTCGGAAGAGCATACAGGTCAAACATGGTGGTGAAGAAATGCTCCTCATTCTGATGAAAAGCCACTTCCTTTCGCCAATTCGACAAATCATTTTTTACCTGCGTATAGCTCAACATCCCCCCACTTGTCTTTTTCTTTCTGGAAGTAGTCAATAACCTTGTTTTCACAATGAAAGAAGTTGAAGAACAAACATACTCTTTCATGACTCTCTTGACAAAACTTTCCTCAGTTTGTCCTTCGCACAATATATTGAGAAACTTCATACCGGACACCCTCCAAACACATTTTTCTCCCATAATTCACTCATTGTATAGTCGTGCAACCAAGCCTCGTATTCTTTTTCGTCCAACTTTTTCACCACAGTGCTCTGTAAGTCTTCATCCCGTTCCACGATACAAATATCTCCCACCTCAAAATTGTCTATCAGATTGGGAGATTGAGTGGCCAGAATAATTTGTGAATGCAAAGAGGCATCTTTCACCATCTCTGCCAACTGGTCTATCGCATAAGGATGTAATCCTAATTCCGGCTCATCGATGATTATCACACTTGGCATGGTATCCTCCGGTTGCAAAAGAAGAGTGGCCAACGCAATGAAACGTATGGAGCCGTCAGAAAACTGGTCGGCTGAGAACACATAATCATTAGCCGTCACATCTGTCCATTTCAATGAAATATACCCTCTCTCCGGCTCCAAATAAAAATCCTTGAACTGGGGTACAACACTTTGCGCATATTCTACAATCCGCCTATATGAAGAAACGTAATTATTTTTCAAATAGAACAAAAAAGAAGCAAGATTATTAGCTTCTGACTGCAAATAGTGGGCGGATTCCACCGTGGAGGCTTGCCGCATGGGAGATGTTTGAGAGGAATCGCTGAACTGATAGACTTTGCAATTTGATAAAAAGTGTCCTACTATTTTACTTACCATGTCTTTGGGGTCAGAATTTGCCATAGCAGATTCATTATAGTCTGACACCAGTTGTTTTGTATAAGGCTTGTCACTTCCCGCTTTTTTCCACTCAAGCTCTTCCGTGCTGAGAATCAATCTATTCATAGCCGCATTTGTCAAAGAAAAACGGTATATGTCATAGGAGGAATCACTTTCAAATTTCAATGACGCACTAAGTGTCGGAGTTTGTTTTGCACCATAATAGAGGAAACTTTGGTTTGTGCCCGCCTGTGCGATATACATCTGCAAGCGTCCACTCATCATATATCCCAACATCTTAAAGAAGCTGACAATATTGCTTTTTCCCGCACCGTTAGCTCCCAGCATAATCGTAATGTCACCGACAGGTATAGATATCGGATGTTGGAAAGAAATGGATTTATATCCTTTAATTTCTATATTAGTAAGCCTATTGATGTTCTTTTTCATACCACAGCTATGAATACCTGAATATTACTGTGGCAAAATTAGCAAAACCTTTTCACTTACGCAAATTCTGAATAAGATACTGCAAAAAAGAGGGGCGTGTCTCCCGACACCCCCCACTCGAAAATAGTTCATTTAAAAAGAGAGAATTATTAAATCTCTTGTTTCCCTGACCTTCACAGGCCGTTCAATCGGAAAACGGTGATTTTATAAACAATATCTTTTATTCCGCATATTCCGGATTCTGTTTGATTTCCTTGTTGGCGTTGATTTCGCCTTGAGGAATAGCGGAGATAGCCTTGAAGTAGTCACGGTTGAAGGAACGTGCGTCTTTGTCAATCTTGGCAGAATGCCATCCACCGATTCTTTTAATCGTCTCGTTGTTACGAAGCGCGTCGAAATAACGCTGACCTTCGCCTACCAACTCCTTACGGCGTTCCAGCAAGATGCGGTCTAAGGTGATGTTGGCAGCGGTCACCTGTTTGGAGGCATCCGTGGTACGATTCTTAATCAAGTCATTCAAGTACTGAGCGGCTGTGGCTTTGTCATTGGTGCGGAAAGCACATTCAGCAGCGGTCAGGTACACCTCAGAAAGACGGATGATGGGAATGATAGGTACAATACGAGTGTTGCCACCTAATCCTCTCAACTTGTTCAAGAATACTTTGCTATTCAAGAATTTTGTTCCGTAGTTTGCCTCTACGTCTGCTTTTTGCTTTTCAGATGTGATAGTCATTTTATCCCAAAGTTCATTACGAACATCGTTAGGGTCTGTAGCCATTGCATCCACAAAGGTCTCAGTGGCAATCATGTCGCCATAACCGCCTTGCTGTTGCAGGTTACCAATACCTACCAAATCGTTGTTGTCAAGTGAGTTAGTGGAGTTCAAACGGAACAAGAACTCATTCTCATTCGGACTTCCTGCTTCCCAGGCGTTGTAATACTCCTCTGTGGTCCATAATTTAGCTCCAGAATGCTCGATTACATCCTTTGCGGTAGCCAGTGCATTGGGATAATCTCCCATGTTCAGGTAGACACGGGAAAGGATGGCTTTCGCACCCCATTCGTTCACATAGCCAGGAGTATTGGGCTTGTCAGGGAGTGCTTGGGTGTTGATGGCCTCTGTCAAGTCCTTGAGAACTTGGTCATACACCTCTTTCACAGTGCTTCGTTTGGGTTTAGCTGCACTTTCCAATGTAGTAGTCACTAAGGGTACACCATCGGAGGCACCCTGGTCTTCTGTATAGGGTTTGCCGTAGATACGTACCAAATCGAAATGTGCCAAGGCACGCAGCACTTTGGCTTCAGCTCCATACTGGGCGATGAGTTTTTTAGCGTCTGCTTCGTCTTTGTCTGTCAGTTTGCCGCCGTCAATGGCTTCCAATATATGGTTGGCACGACTGATGACAATGTAGGGAGACTGCCAGATTGCATTAGCATCGAATTCAGAGGCACTTTGGTAGGTCATCAGATAATAGAAATCAGCACGGGCTGAACCGTATTGCCAGTTTGACTGATAGTCATCGCCTGCGTGGACATCTCCATATACGAACATTTGTGCTCCGTAATAGTCTGAAAAAGAACTGTTCCCTTTCAAGGCTTTGTACATTCCTTCACGGGCGGCTTCCAGACTGCTACTGTTCGTCAAGGCGTTGTCAGCGTCCACCGAGTCTGACGGAGTGACATCCAGCCAGTTGTTGACGCAGGATGACAGACCTGCAACCAGTACGGCACAGCCCATCACTTTATACATTGATTTTATAATGTTCATGATTCTTTCTTGTTTTAATGATTAGAAACTAAGCTCGATACCGAATGTGTAAGTACGCAAGGCGGGCATTTCGAAAGTACTAAGTCCGTTAGCTGGCGTTTCAGGATCTACGAACAAATCTTCTGACTTCCAAGTCAACAGGTTGTTGGCGGAGAAATACAGACGTGCCTTCGTCAGTCCCAACTTCTGGATGAATTGCTTGGGAGCGGAGAAACCTAAGGTCAGGTTCTTCACGCGGAGATAGTCGTTTGGCATCAACCAACGAGAAGAGGTTACTCTTTTACCATATCCCGCTTGGAATTTAGGCAGTTTGGCGTTGTCTCCCGGTTTTTTCCACATATCTTCCAATTTATAGTAGGACGGGATGGCTCCGCTAAGGGCATAGGTACCACCGTTGTCATGCAACCAAAGAGCATAGTCATAACTTTCTCCTCCCAATTTATAGGTAAGGGTGAAGTTGAAGTCGATAAACTTCCATTTGATGAAGTTGGTCAAACCTCCTTCGATAGCTGGGTCGTGCTTACCGACAATCACTTGCTTGGCTTCCGCTATATTCGTAGTGGTTTTACGGGCGTTTGCTGTACCGTCATTGATATAGTAGCTCTCTAATCCAGTCTGCGGGTCTACACCTGCATATTCGTACATATAATAGGAATAATAAGGCTGCCCTACTCGGTGAATCAGTGGACCGTCGATGATTTCATCTTCTCCATCCACCAGTTTAGTCACTTCGTTTTTGTTATGAGCGATGTTCAATGAGGTTGTCCAGGTCAAATCTTTTGTTTGGATGTTGGTGGACTGCAAGGTGATTTCTACACCTTGGTTCCGCAGTGAGCCTACATTCTGTGCCATGGTGGGTTCATAGGTAACACCGTCGTAATAACCGGGTACATACGAAATCGGACGGTCCATAATCAAACCAGAGGTGTTGCGCACGTAGTAATCCAAGGTCAAGGACAGTCTGTTCCAGAATGTCAAGTCTAAACCTACGTTAAACGCTTTATTCTGCTCCCATTTCAAGTCTTTGTTCGCTACACCTACAATACCCATACCACTGTTACCATTGTAGTATTCACCGAAGGCGAATTTGCTCATGTAGTCGTATAAGCCACTTGGCAATGTTCCGTTCACACCGTAGGATACACGGATTTTTCCATCCGTTAAAACATTCTTGATACTTTCCATGAACGCCTCTCCGCCGAAACGCCAAGCGCCGGATACAGACCAGAAGTTACCCCAACGGTTCTCACGTGCCATACGGGAACTACCATCTCGACGGTAGCTTGCCCCTGCATAATAGAGGTCTTTGTAATTGTAGTTTACACGTCCTAAGAAAGAGGTCATTTTGGAACGGTACACCCAGCTTTGCGCAGAGGTGTTACCAGCATTGGCCAACTCGTACAAATCACCAGGATAATCAGTTCCTCCATTATAACCTTGGTTGTTTTTGTAGTCTTCAGTTTCAAAGCCCAACAAGGCATCCACCGTATGGTCTCCGAATGTCTTGATGTAAGAGAGCTGTGTCTGGGTATTAATGGTAGTGAACTCGTTGTAGATGCGTTGGAAGTTTCCGTTGCTCTTACTACCGTTGTTACTGTATTTGTCCCACAAAACATCTTCCGTAGAGTTGATATAGTCGTAAGCGATTTTTTCACGTAGTTTCAACGCATCCCAGATATTCCATTCAAGAGCGATGGTATTGTAGGCACGGGTTGTCTTAGTCACATCGGTCTCATGCTGATTGTCGTAGATAGGATTGATCCCTTTATTGTAGGGACTAAGTCCATTTGTTGTGTTCAATGAGCCGTCTTCGTTATAGATAGGGTTAGAAGGTCCTTGGAACCATACGGCGTTAGGAAGTGCGGAAGAGAAACCTGCGCCGCCATCCGCTTTTGTGCTTTGGTTCACAGAGGAAATCAAAGAAGTGACATCTAACTTGAAAGCACCGAAACGGTGTGTAAGATTGGCGTTACCCGTGAATCTTTCTAGGCCGGAACCAGGGATGATACCATTCTGCTTGGTGTAGGCCAAAGATGCGTAGAATTGTGTCTTGTCATTACCGCCTGACACACTGGCTTGGTAGTTCTGATGGGAACCGTTCTGGAAGATTGCGTCTCGCCAGTTCTGCCAACCAGACTTCGGCTTTGCGGCATAAGCGTTGATGTTTGCGTCCGCAAAAGCTGTGGCAGTGGCTTCGTCTGTAAGAACTTGGTTATTATCATCCGTATAATTTCCATCCCGCACATAGTTCTTCAATCCCTCATAGATAAGGGCACGGCGAGAGTCTCCGTCCAATGTCGGACGATAGTTGATGGCCATGTTGGAGAACCCCCAGTCAGCACGGAAGTCTACTTTGGTCTTTCCAGATTTACCGCTCTTGGTGGTGATGACAATCACACCATTGGCGGCACGTGAACCATACAAAGAAGCGGCAGCCGCATCTTTGATAACGGTCATGGATTCTATATCGTTGCTGTTCAGCGTGGACAACAAATTCATACCGGCACCATTGTATGCACCATTGGGACCACCGTTGAATCCACTGATATTACCGGATTGTACAGGCGTACCGTCAATCACTATCAACGGGTCGTTGCCTGCGTTGATAGAACCCATACCACGAATCACGATATTGTTCACGGCACCGGGCTGACCTGAAGAGGTAGAAATGGACACACCCGGAATACTACCGGACAGTTTGTCTTCCACAGACACGGCAGGCACATCCGATAACTTGGCGGTAGACATGGTAGCTGCCGCACCCGTAAAAGATGACTTCTTGAAGTTACCGTAACCGGTCACGACCACTTCGTCCAGTGCGCTGGCGTTGCCCTGCAACACGATGCGTTGATTGTCTTTTGCCTGGATTTCCTGCGGTTCCATACCGATAGAGGAAACGCGTAGTCTCTTTTCCCCTTCTGGAACGTTCAGCGTGAAACGTCCGTCCATGTCGGTGACAACGCCCACTTTTGTTCCGGGAACGATTACGGACGCACCCACCACGGGTTGTCCGTCCTCGGCACTGACCACGGTACCTGTGACACGTACCTGTGCCGACGCCCAGCTTGTCGTTGCAATGAGACAAGCTGCTAACAGCATTTTCTTTTTATTCATAATCTCACCTTTTAATTGGTTTGTTATTACTCTTTTTACCGAATACTCCTTGTCTGTGAAAGAGATATTCTCTCTTTTTCCTGTGGCAAATGTAGAGATAATATTTTAAAACAACCCCCTGAATGTTATTTAAACTTAAATACATGGTCTTTTTTCATTCATGTGTCATAATGAAAGCAATGGACTGGTGATAGAAGCCTTGTGTGGGGGGATGAGTGTGCACAATGAATGGGGTAAAAACGCAGCTTCGTTGGACGCTTGGTGGTGGTACGATAACGGATAATCATATTCATCGAGATTATTTGCGTGTGCGGGAATAAATTCTTATCTTCGCAAAAGACAAATTTGATGGCATTATGGAACAGCGCAGAAAACTTTACCCGATAGGAATACAGACCTTCTCGAACATACGTGAAGGTGACTATCTGTATATAGACAAGACGGAGTATGTCTACCGTATGGCATCCTCTGACGCCAAGTATATATTTTTAAGTCGTCCCCGCAGGTTTGGCAAATCCCTGCTCACCTCCACCTTGGAGAGCTATTTCTCCGGTCGAAAGGATTTGTTCCAAGGCTTGGCCATAGAGAAGTTGGAGAAGGAATGGACGAAATATCCAGTGCTTCACTTCGATATGAGTACTGCGAAGTATGCGGAGAAGGCGGATTTGGAAAGCGAGTTGAACTTGAAGCTCCTTCGTTATGAGCGTGTGTACGGAAAGGACGAGGGTGAGGCGAACTTCAACCAGCGTCTGCAAGGGTTGATAAAGAGAGCCTGTGAGCAAACGGGGCGGAAAGTGGTGGTCTTGATAGACGAGTACGACGCTCCGCTGTTGGATGTGGTGCATGAGGAGAAAAACCTGCCGGTATTGCGTAGCGTCATGCGTAATTTCTACAGCCCGTTAAAAGCTTGTGACGGCTACCTGCGTTTTGTGTTCATCACGGGCATCACGAAATTCTCCCAACTGAGTATCTTCAGCGAGCTGAACAATATCGACAATATCAGCATGGACAAGGATTACTCCGCCGTATGCGGTATCACGGAAGAAGAGATGCGTACGCAGATGGACAATGATTTGACCCTGTTGGCGGAAGGAATGGGAATAACGAAAGAGGAGGTATTGGCCAAGCTGAAGGAAAACTATGACGGTTATCATTTCACATGGCCGTCTCCCGATATATACAATCCTTTCAGTCTGCTAACTGCATTGTCAAAGGGCAAGATAGACTCCTACTGGTTCGGCAGCGGCACTCCCACCTATTTGATAGAGATGTTGCGAAAATATGGAATCGTTCCTCAGCAAATAGGTGATTTCTTTTGTTCGTCAGATGCTTTTGACGCTCCCACGGAGCAGATGTCAGACATTACCCCGTTGTTGTATCAGAGTGGCTATATCACCATCAAAGGCTACTCTGAAATCACAGGATTGTACAAGTTGGACATTCCCAACAAGGAGGTGCGGATAGGATTGATGAAAAGCCTTTTGCCGGAATATGCCCACCGTTACACCAACAAGGGACTGACAACGGTGGGAATGATGTACGGATGTATCTATGAAGGGGATATGGACGGCGCTTTGCGTCAGCTTCAGACATTTTTGTCCACGGTTCCCTATTGCGACCACACGGACTATGAGGGGCACTACCAGCAGATGCTCTATGTCATTTTCAGTATTTTAGGGATGTATTGCGACGTGGAGGTGCGTACGCCCCGTGGTCGTGTAGACCTCGTGATGCGTGCGTCTCATACCTTATATATAATAGAATTGAAACTTGACAAAGGTGCGGATGTGGCCATGAATCAGATAGACTTGAAACAATACCCTGACCGTTTCCGTCTGTGCGGACTCCCCGTGGTAAAAGTGGGTATCAGTTTCGACAGTGCGGCGCATACCTTAGGAGAGTGGAGGATAACCTCGGTTGGGAAATAAGGCGTATCCGCTATATCGTGCCACCATCTTCACCGAGATTATTTGCTTGTGCGGGAATAAATTCTTATCTTCGCAAAAACTAATCTTGACGACATAATGGAACGACGCAGGAAACTTTACCCGATAGGAATACAGACCTTCTCGAATATACGTGAAGGCGATTATTTGTATATAGACAAGACGGAGTATGTCTACCATATGGCATCCTCTGACGCCAAGTATATATTTTTAAGTCGTCCCCGCAGGTTTGGCAAATCCCTGCTCACCTCCACCTTGGAAAGTTATTTCTCCGGAAGAAAGGATTTGTTTCAAGGCTTGGCCATAGAGAAGTTGGAGAAGGAATGGACAAAATACCCCGTGCTTCACTTTGACATGAGTACGGCAAAGTATGCGGAGAAGGCGGATCTGGAAAGCGAGTTGAACTTGAAGCTTGTGCAATATGAGGAGGTGTATGGGAAAAAAGAGGATGAGCAGAACTTCAACCAGCGTCTGCAAGGGTTGATAAAGAGAGCTTATGAGCAAACGGGGCGGAAAGTGGTGGTCTTGATAGACGAGTATGACGCTCCGTTGCTGGATGTGGTGCATGAGGAGAAAAACCTGCCGGTATTGCGCAGCGTCATGCGTAATTTCTACAGCCCGCTGAAGGCTTGCGACGGCTACCTGCGTTTTGTGTTCATCACGGGCATCACTAAATTCTCCCAACTGAGCATCTTCAGCGAGCTGAACAATATTAAGAATATCAGTATGGATGAGCGTTATGCCGCAGTGTGTGGCATTACGGAGGAGGAGATGCGTACGCAGATGGACAATGATTTGACCCTGTTGGCGGAAGGAATGGGGATAACGAAAGAGGAGGTATTGGCTAAGTTGAAGGAGAACTATGACGGGTATCATTTCATCTGGCCTTCTCCCGACATCTATAATCCCTTCAGTCTGCTGAATGCGTTTGTGGATGTGAAATTGAACTCCTACTGGTTCGGCAGCGGCACTCCCACCTATTTGATAGAGATGTTGCGAAAATATGGAATCGTTCCTCAGCAAATAGGTGATTTCTTTTGTTCGTCAGATGCTTTTGACGCTCCCACGGAGCAGATGTCAGACATTACCCCGTTGTTGTATCAGAGTGGCTATATCACCATCAAAGGCTACTCTGAAATCACAGGATTGTACAAGTTGGACATTCCCAACAAGGAGGTGCGGATAGGATTGATGAAAAGCCTTTTGCCGGAATATGCCCACCGTTACACCAACAAGGGACTGACAACGGTAGGAATGATGTACGGATGTATCTATGAGGGGGATATGGACGGCGCTTTGCGTCAGCTTCAGACGTTTTTGTCCACGGTTCCCTATTGTGACCACACGGACTATGAGGGTCACTACCAACAGATGCTCTATGTCATTTTCAGTATTTTAGGGATGTATTGTGACGTGGAGGTGCGTACTCCCCGTGGGCGTGTGGACATCGTGCTGCGTGCGCCGCATACCTTATATATAATAGAACTGAAACTTGACAAAGGTGCGGATGTGGCCATGAACCAGATAGACTTGAAACAATACCCTGACCGTTTCCGTCTGTGCGGACTCCCCGTGGTAAAAGTGGGTATCAGTTTCGACAGTGCGGCGCATACCTTAGGAGAGTGGAGGATAAACTCTGTTGGAAAATAAGGCGTATTTGCTATATCGTACCACCAATCTACACTAAAGATGGTGGTACGATAACGGATAATCATATTCATCGAGATTGAAGTGATTAAACTTTTCTACAACTTTCTTCGTGAGAGACTTTATGTGGATAAATGAGGCAAAAACGCAAAAGGCTTCGATGGCCGATGAAGCCTTTTGCGATGGGCAACGAAGCAGGCTTCGATAAGGAATGAAGCCTATTGCATGCACAAGCGAATGTTTTCGGGGGTAGAACTGTTCACAGACCATACGCTAAACGATGGATTTATTCCTGTATCTTATTTCTGAAGAAAATCTGAAAGAAAGTAAAAGTTTAAACCACTTCATTGTTTGCGTGTGCGGGAATAAATTCTTATCTTCGCAAAAGACAAATTTGATTGCATTATGGAACGACGCAGGAAACTTTACCCGATAGGAATACAGACCTTCTCGAACATACGTGAAGGCGACTATCTGTATATAGACAAGACGGAGTATGTCTACCGTATGGCATCCTCTGACGCCAAGTATGTATTTTTAAGTCGTCCCCGACGTTTTGGCAAATCCCTGCTCACCTCTACCTTGGAAAGTTATTTCTCCGGAAGAAAGGATTTGTTTCAAGGTTTGGCTATAGAGAAGTTGGAGAAGGAATGGACAAAATACCCCGTGCTTCACTTCGATATGAGTACCGCAAAGTATGCGGAGAAAGCGGATCTGGAAAGCGAGTTGAACTTGAAGCTTGTGCAATATGAGGAGGTGTATGGGAAAAAAGAGGATGAGCAGAACTTCAACCAGCGTCTGCAAGGGTTGATAAAGAGAGCCTGTGAGCAAACAGGGCGGCAAGTGGTGGTCTTGATAGACGAGTATGACGCTCCGTTGTTAGATGTGGTGCATGAGGAGAAAAACCTGCCGGTATTGCGAAGCGTCATGCGTAATTTCTACAGCCCGTTAAAAGCTTGCGACGGCTACCTGCGTTTTGTGTTCATCACGGGCATCACGAAATTCTCCCAACTGAGTATCTTCAGCGAGCTGAACAATATTAAGAATATCAGTATGGATGAGCGTTATGCCGCAGTATGTGGCATTTCGGAAGAGGAGATGCGCACGCAGATGGACAATGATTTGAATCTGCTGGCTGAGGATATGAAGCTGACAAGGGATGAAGTGATGGCAAAACTAAAAGAAAACTATGACGGCTACCACTTCGCTTGGCCGTCTCCAGACATCTACAATCCTTTCAGTTTGCTAAACGCCTTCGCTGACCGAAAATTCAACTCCTATTGGTTCGGCAGTGGCACGCCAACCTATTTGATAGAGATGCTGAGGAAGTATAAGGTTCTTCCTTCACAAATCGGAATGAAAAAGGCCATGTCAGCGGAATTTGACGCTCCGACGGAACGCCTGACAAGTGTTGTGCCGTTGATGTATCAGAGTGGATACCTTACCATAAAAGACTGCAATCCAGTCTTTGACAGGTACTTGCTGGACATCCCTAACAAAGAGGTGCGTATCGGCCTGATGAGAAGTCTGGTGCCTTCCTACGTGAGTACAGACACCTTGACAGCCACCAATACGATAGTGGACATGGCGGAGGCATTGTATGAGGACGACATGAATGGAGCCTTGGAGCAGTTGCGGGCATTTCTTTCCACCGTTCCCTATTGCGACCACACGGACTATGAGGGGCATTATCAGCAGATGTTGTATGTGATATTCAGCTTGTTGGGGATGTATTGCGACGTGGAGGTGCGGACTCCCCGTGGGCGTGTGGACATCGTGCTGCGTGCGCCGCATACCTTATATATAATAGAACTGAAACTTGACAAAGGTGCGGATGTGGCCATGAACCAGATAGACTTGAAACAATACCCTGACCGTTTCCGTCTGTGCGGACTCCCCGTGGTAAAAGTGGGTATCAGTTTCGACAGTGAGGCGCATACCTTAGGAGCGTGGAAGATTACCTCGGTTGGGAAATAAGACATATCCGCTATATCGTACCATCAATCTACACTTTTGGTAGAGACGCAATTCATTGCGTCTCCGTTTCTCTTAGTGTTTTAAACATTTCCGTTCCAGCACAGGAATGGAAAAAGTATCTTAAGATACTTTGGAAAGTACCCTAAGCTATCATAAAAAGAGGGGCGTGTCTCCCGACACACCCCTCTCGAAAATAGTTCATTTAAAAAGAGAGAATTATTAAATCTCTTGTTTCCCTGACCTTCACAGGCCGTTCAACCGGGAAACGGTGATTTTATAAACAATATCTTTTATTCTCCGTATCCAGGATTCTGCTGGCCTTTTAATGATGGATTGGCATCCATTTCGTCTTGCGGAATAGCCAACAGTACTTTAGAGGTACTGGTACGGTTATAGCTTTGAACTTCTTTGTCTAAGTCATCATGCCATCCTTTATCTACTGGAGAAGTGTAGCGTACGATGGTCTCGTCGTTACGCATAGCATCGAAGAAACGTTGTCCTTCACCAACCAACTCTTTACGACGTTCTATTTTAATACGATCTAACGTGATGTTTCCAGCATTCACCAGTTTATTGGAATCACTCGTACGGTTGCTGATAATTTCATTCAGATATTGAGCTGCTTTGCCTTTCTGACCTAATTTGAAAGCAGCTTCAGCTGCGCTCAAATAGACTTCAGACAAACGAAGAATAGGTACATTGGAATAACGGAAATCGCCATCTACAGCTGGCATCTTGTTTAAAAACACGGTAGTGTCTTTATACACGCCATAGTCCGTAGTACTTTTAGGGTCTTTATCATAATTTGCTTTGTCTTGAGCGGCATAGAATACCTTGTTCCGAACATCTTTTGGATCAGACTGCAACATTGTGATAAAACTTTTCGTGGCTACCACATCTCCATAGCCACCCAATGCATTCTCTCCATATCCATACGCAATGCCCTCGCGGTCGTTCCAGTCTTTGTTGCTAGTGACTACGAATTCAAACAACATCTCGTTTTCATGATTACCGTTTGTTTTCAGCCATGCATCCGCATATTGCTCTCTTGTCCACAATTTGTAACCAGCATTATTATTAATGACCTCTTCTGCTGTTTTCAGCGCATTGGTGTTGTCGCCCATTGTCAGGTAGACACGAGTCAGTAATGCTTTGGCAGCCCAAAGGTTCATGTAGCCGCCTTGTGTTTTTGTGGTTGCCAACTTACCTGAATTAATAGCCTCCGTCAGGTCTTTTAGTACTTGTGTATAGTCTTCTTTTACGGTATTACGTTTCAAGAATGCTGCCTTATCCTCCACGGAAGTAGTAATAGGTACACCTAAAGATGCTCCTTGGTCTTCTGTATACGTCTTTCCGTAGAGACGTGTCAAGTCAAATAAAGCCATTCCACGCAATACTTTGGCTTCCGCCTCATATTGTGCCACTTCATCGGTGTTTGCTGCTTGGTCGGTGATGGAACCATCTTCAGCCGCTTTAATGATACGGTTTGCACGAGAGATGACAATGTATGGAGATTGCCATATCCCTTGACCTCCAGAGAATTGGCTGGGATTATTGTAAGCCATTAGGTAATAGAATGTTGCTCTGTTACTATTATTACCTTTTATATTGGCTTGCAAATCCTCACCTCTCAAATCACCCGCATAGAACATCTCTCGTCCATAATAGTCGGTGAAAGAAGAGGAGCCTTTTAAGGCTGCATACATACCGGTGCGTAAACCTTCTAAATCTGCAGTGGTAGTGACTGCTTTTCCATTGTCCTCCACACGGTCTCCAGGGGTGACTTCAAGCCAATTGTTTACACAAGAGGTTGTGTTAGTCAGCGTGAGGAATCCTAAACTCAGCGTGAGTATTGTTTTTGTTATTTTCATTTTGTTCAACTTTAAATTAGAAACTCAGTTCCACACCAAAGGTGTAAGTTCTTAAAGCAGGTGTCTCCCAACCTACATAGCCGTCAGGTCGCATTTCCGGGTCTACCAACAGCCTGTCTGATTTCCATGTCAGCAAATTGTTGGTGGAGAAATAGATACGAGCCTTGCTCAGTCCCACTTTCTGGCTGTAGATTTGTGGAAGGGTGAATCCTAACGAAAGGTTCTTTACTCGCAGGTAATCGGTTGGCATCAAGAAACGAGATGAACCTATTGCCTGCTGACCGTACACGAATTTGGGTATGTCTGTCCTGTCTCCAGGTTTCTTCCACATATCTTTCCAGTATTCAGGGGTGGCGCCTTTTACTACATATTGAGAAGTTGTTTCAACTCCTCCCCCACTGTTGTATGCGTTTCCTCCGATGCTATAGGTAAGCGTGAAGTTGAAATCAATGAATTTCCATTTGAGGAAGTTGGTGAGTCCACCCTCTACATCCGGGTCATGTTTGCCTACATTTACACGTCTTGCTTTGGTGTCGTCCGTAGTGGTTTCACGGGCGTGCTCTGTACCATCGTTCAAGTAGTAAAGCTCATTACCTGTGTTGGGATCCACTCCTGCGTATTCACGGGTGTAGTAACTATAGTAAGGCTTACCCACTTCATGAATCATTGCATTGTCAATGATTTTATCAGAAGTTCCGGCTAACTCTTTGATGGTGTTTTTGTTGTGGGATATGTTGAACGTCGTAGTCCATAACAAGTCTTTGGTTTGGATGTTCGTGGACTGGAGTGTCAATTCAAAGCCCTCATTTTTCATCTTGCCGATGTTCTGTATGCTTGAGGGACTGTAGGCTCCTCCTATGTATGTGTAATATCCAGGAATGTAAGAGAGTGGACGATTCATAATCAGTCCGCTTGTGTTACGGATGTAATAATCAAACGTGACATTCAGACGATTCCAAAAAGTCAGGTCCAAACCAAGGTTCAACGCCTTGTTTTGTTCCCAAGAAAGATTCTTGTCTCCGATGAACTGGATACCCATACCGTTACCCTTGTTGTAATATTGTTGCCATCCGTAGGCTAAGTTCATATAGCTGTAATAGGTGGATGGAAGCGTTCCGTTTACACCGTAGGATACTCGAAGTTTAGCGTCGGTCAGCACTTTGTTAAGGGAGTTCATAAATGATTCCCCGCCAAAACGCCAAGCGCCAGAGACAGACCAGAAGTTACCCCAACGGTTCTCACGTGCCAAACGGGAACTTCCGTCTTTACGATAGCTTACGCCGAGGTAGTAAAGATTGTCGTAATTGTAATTCACACGTCCCAGGAATGAGGTCATTCGGTAGCGATCTTTACTGCTTGCGGCACTTGTTGTTTCGGCATTGGACAATTCGTAGAGATTACCAGGATAGCCATCCCCACTCTCATATTGAGACGCATCATTAAACTCTTCTGTCTCAAAACCCAATAAGGCATCTACATTATGTTTCCCAAAGGTCTTGATATAGGTCAATTGGGTCTGGGTGTTCAATGTGTTCATGGTACGAAGCCAACGTTGCATTACACCGCCAGGTCCACCATTATTAGACTCCTTGTCCCATAACACGTCTTCCGTAGAGTTGTTATAGTCATAAGCGATTTTTCCACGAAGCTTCAACGCATCCCATATATTCCATTCAAGGGCTAAGGTGTTGTAAGCACGAGCCAAGTTTGTTTTATCACTGGAATGTTGGTACTCAAACAACGGATTAACTCCTTTTAAACCTGTACCTACATAATTCCCTTCTTTGTCTGTGGGGGATTCAAAGGGTGATTGCATGACAGAGAAGTTGAAGATAGGAGAAGCGTAACCGCTACCTTCATCCACCAGAGATTGATGAATCTTGGAGAACAAGGTGGTGAAATCTATCTTGAAACGTCCGAAAGTATGACTGACGTTGGCATTACCGCTGAAACGTTCCATGCCGGAGTTGGGAGTGATACCTTCTTGTTTCGTATAGGAAAGAGAAGAGTAGAAACGAGTAGTGGTATTACCACCAGACACGCTCACTTGATAGTTTTGGTGTGAACCGTTCTTAGTCAATAATTTTCTCCAGTCTGTATAACCGTTTTCAGGTTTGGATACGAGGTCTCCAATATTTTTATTAGCGAAGTCTGTACCGTCTTGTGCTCCGTTTTCTTCAGCGTAGTTTTTCAGACCGTACCAGATAAATTCCCGTTTTTCATCTCCGCCTAGGGTTGGACGATAGTTTACGGCAATGTTGGAGAAGCCCCAGTCCCCACGGAAATCTACTTTCGTCTTTCCGGCTGAACCACTCTTAGTAGTGATGACAATCACACCGTTGGCTGCACGAGAACCATATAAGGAGGCGGCCGCCGCATCCTTGATAACTGTCATGGAAGCGATGTCGTTACTGTTGATAGTAGACAATACATTCATTCCGGCATCATTGTATCCTTGATCAGGTCCATTGACACCACTGATGTTACCAGAAATGACAGGCGTACCGTCAATGACAATCAAGGGGTCATTACCCGCATTGATGGATCCCATACCACGGATGGTGATGTTGGTAGCAGCTCCAGGCTGTCCGGAAGTGGCGGCGATAGATACGCCAGGTATGCTACCGGCTAATTTGTCTTCAAGAGATACAGAAGGTACATCGGTCAATTTCTCAGTGGAAACAGTAGCTGCCGCACCCGTAAAGGATGACTTCTTGAAGTTACCGTAACCAGTCACGACCACTTCGTCCAGTGCGCTGGCGTTACCCTGCAACACGATGCGTTGATTGTCTTTTGCCTGGATTTCCTGCGGTTCCATACCGATAGAGGAAACGCGTAGTCTCTTTTCCCCTTCTGGAACGTTCAGCGTGAAACGTCCGTCCATGTCGGTGACAACGCCCACTTTTGTTCCGGGAACGATTACGGACGCACCCACCACGGGTTGTCCGTCCTCGGCACTGACCACGGTACCTGTGACACGTACCTGTGCCGACGCCCAGCTTGTCGTTGCAATGAGACAAGCTGCTAACAGCATTTTCTTTTTATTCATAATCTCACCTTTTAATTGGTTTGTTATTACTCTTTTTACCGAATACTCCTTGTCTGTGAAAGAGATATTCTCTCTTTTTCCTGTGGCAAATGTAGAGATAATATTTTAAAACAACCCCCTGAATGTTATTTAAACTTAAATACATGGTCTTTTTTCATTCATGTGTCATAATGAAAGCAATGGACTGGTGATAGAAGCCTTGTGTGGGGGGATTACTGTGCACGATGAATGGGGTAAAAACGCAGCTTTTAGTAGAGACGCGATTCATCGCGTCTCCACATTCATTAGCAATGAATCTATCTGACGGGAGGAGTTGAAAACACCAAGATAGTCTGAGACGCGATTCATCGCGTCTCTACTGGTGGTATGATAACGGATAACCATATTCATCGAGATTATTTGCGTGTGCGGGAATAAATTCTTATCTTCGCAAAAG
>CAVDHB010000064.1:0-18070 GCA_963608705.1 Prevotella sp. P5-108 | reverse complement strand
CACTGTGCTTTTCCACTCTTATTTGGAGGGTATACAAAAGTTTAAATCACTTCATTCATGTCTTAATTTGTTAGTTTTTCGATTAGGATTGCAAGTTCTTTTGTTTATTTCTGCTGCAAATATAAGTTTAATACATACAACAAGAGTTCACTATTCATTCTCTTATGTACAATATTTAATCAATACTCCTATTATTCAAGAGAAACACAGGTTCAATAATCGTTCATTTAGTTCAATAATCATTCATACAGTTTTATAACCAACTAATTACAAGCATATTACATTCAGTCCAACAAAAGCACAAATAATCGATATTTTTTCTAAAATTAAAGGCCACAAGCAGAAAGAATCTTGGAATCACTGCACTAAAATGCGTATTAAATTGGGTCTGAACAAGAAAATCCGAGACAGATGTGTGCACATAAAATGCCTTGACCAGCTATAAAATACGCTTCTTACGCAAGTCTATAAAATACCGCTCACAGTTTATCTTAGCTGGTACTACAGTTTTAGCTAAGATAAACTCCAGTACCACCTAAGAAAAACTCCAGTACCAGTTAGGTGGTACTGGGAACGGTACTGGATGAGAGTGGAAAGGGTGTATGTAATATTCGTAAACATACCCCCCTCCTGCTATCAATCAGTAGAGACGCGATTCATCGCGTCTCCACCATTAATCGTATCTTTACAGGAGGTATTGGTAAATGTTTAAAAAAAACATGAAAAGCGGGAGACGCGATGAATCGCGTCTCTACGGGAGGCATTGGTAAATGTTTCATCGGCAATGAATCATACGTATATAGACCATAATACCCCCCGTTTGCGTACAAGCAATACGCAAACGGGGGGTGGCGAATAGGGATTGGTGTTTAAATACCTTTATCCACCAACAAGTAATAGACCAATGCCCAATCTTGGTCGTTGGCAAACGGGTCATAGCAATGTGCCTTTTGACCATTCACGAGACGCGGGTAAATGAAAGCACAACTTGCCTTACCGTCCTCAAAGAAGTTACACAAGTTATTGCGCACTATGTTCTCAGCTCGCTTTTGATAGGTTTTGTCACCCGTTACCTGTGCATAATAGTAATACAAGTGGGCGTTTATCGCACTCCAGTAGTGCGGGAATGTGTCACCCCAAAGCTGCTTCTTGCCAAACCAAAAGCCATCCCAGTGACGTATGGAAATCTCGTTCATGTGACAGGAAGGCTGCAAGGCGGAGAAAGACGCTATCGCCGGAAGGAGCTGACGTACCGTCGCAAGACAACGAGGGTCTTTCGTCTCAATATACATCTCACACAGGAACTGGGCGGCAGGAGCAATGATGCTCTGTTCGTAGTTCACCTCATGATGCGGAAAGTTCAGTCCATTCTTAACAAAAACATCCGCCGTCTTCTTGTAAGAGGCGAGCAGAGAATCAGCTTGCGCCGTCAATCCAGCCTCACGCAGCACCTTCAAGCTGTGCAATACAGGCATGTGTATGCAGTAGAAACCATATTTGAAGTTGCGGAACAGTGCCTTCATCGTGGCGTATCCGTGCTGCGCATAGATTTTATCCTTCGTCACGTCATACATATAGAAGTAGAAATCCGCCGCCCAAGGATAGTTATATCCACGGTCACCAGACAAGTCGGACGCCTGTTTGAGGGTGTAGTTTTTCGTTTGCAGTTTTTTCCTGACGAACGAAGCATAGCGCACAAGCGACTCTTTTAATTGTTCAGACGGATGGAGCATATACCATTTGGCCAACAACACTCCCATTCCGATGCGCTCACGCCCATCGCCCGTATCGTTGCTGCGACGCCGACCATTGTTCAGATATATACTATTGAGGTCATTGTCATATACCATGTAGGCTCCATCGTGTACATTTCCCGCGTCATTCATCTGCTGATGATTGAGAATGAAGTTCACTCTCTTCTCTATCAAGCCGTAATAGGACGACACACCAAGTAGCTCGGCGTATGTGCGCTTGATTCCGTTCGCCATTTCAGCCTTCACTTCCCCTGGCTGAGTAATTTTTATGTCTTTTGTCGTCGTACCCTTGGCTGTCGTAAGGGTGAGCCTTGCCGTCTCGCCTACTTGATACACGTACTTGTCGGATGAAAGCTGCGCACCACCGAGGGCTATCATCTTCTTGTAGAAATCCTGCGTGCCATCGTGCGTGAACAACTTCCATGACACACTGTAGCTACCCCCTTTTGACAGCTTTCGGTCAGCAGGGGAAAGGGCTATGACCCCACGGAAGTTAGAAGATGAGCGGTTATTACCACGTTCCCAGATGTCATAACTCATGAAACCATTCTCCGTTGTCATCAGTCCAAGCCCTGTGCCACGTCCTGACATTTTGTTCGCCACCACATACGCATAGTCGCCTCCCGGCCAAATGGACGCATTGCAACGGTTCGTCATACAGGTAGAAGCCGTGGGATAGTTGTCGTTAAACGGTGTGTAGATACCCATGTCAGACAGCTTAACTTCCTTTGCGTTGGTATTAGTGAATGTATAACGCTCGGTGAGAATACCTTTATTATAGGTACGAACCACGTCCACACGTATGCCGCCAACCAAGTAGCTCACACGCATATTACCATTCTTTGCGGAGGACAACTTGATGGAAGTCGGTTTGTTCCACGCATACTTAGTGCCGTTGACTGTGAAGTATCCAAGCCCCCATCCGTAGTTTGCCCCAAGCCAAGTATATTGTGATTCGTCCGTGCGCAACACCCAGTTCATACGGTTCGTGTCGCCCGACACACCGATGCTGTCTATCGCACCTGTCGTATTGTTCACTTTAAAGTCTACTTGACTTGCCGCTGACGCCATCGCAGGCATCAAGGCAAGTCCCAGTACAAAATTCTTAATACTATTCATCGTTGATTTGACCAATGTACTAATTTATAAACGCTTTTATTTCAAAGGGCGTAAATTCCGTCCACGTGTATGTAGCAGTCGGTCGCGCCAAAGTGGTTGTTATACTTGTCAGACCAATTAGGCTGTGTTCCAGTAACTTCCACAGTTACTTTATATTTACCACGTGGCATTTTAGGAGTGATTATCCTTATCGAGGACGGGAAAGGCACATGGCTGTAGAAATCGACAAGCGACGAGTACACCTTCTTTCCCCTTGCGTTGGTGACAGTGACAAGGGCATACCCACTGTTCTTAGTGGTCTTTCCTGTCACAGCGACCTGCGTCCCGGTGAACATTGCGGTCAACTTATCGCCTTTCTTTTTGGACATCCATGTATTATCGTACACTTTCTTCTTACCCTTTAATATGTCAACAGCCTTGTATGAAGTCGCATCCCAAGCCTGTTTGTACTCAGGTATTGTCACGACATCCCTGCTGACCTGCATAGGCAACCACACGTTCGTAGCCGCGGAACCTTGCCGTGGCGAAGACCAGCGGTCGCCCATATACATCGGTGTTTCCCCTTCTTTGACCACTTGGGGATACACAAACGTACACTGTGAGTTCCATGTCAGTGTGCCTTTGGGGCAGAACGTTCCCTGACGAATCCACGGTCCTTTGATGGAAGGTGCCGTATAATAATAGTTGTCATTACGTTCCCAGCTCGTCAGATTGGATGTCAACATATAATAGGTATCACCTTTGCGGAACATGGCGGGTGACTCTCCCATTCCAGACAAATGGGCTATCATGGTATCCACCGACAGATAATCATCGCTTAGGCGGTACACGGGTCCATGATGGATGAGCAAGTACCCCTTGCCGTCCGCATCTTGGAATGTGCCCATATCCCATCGGTGTATGGGACGTCCCTTGTATTGCAACGTACCTAAAAGTTTGTAGTCTCCGTTTATCTTGTCGGCTATCGCCACGCCAATGTGCGGGTCAGTATATCCCATATTGTCCGCGTGCATCAGCATGACATATTTACCCGTTTTCGGACAGCGCATCACCTTCACACGCTCACCTACACGGTTAGGGCCAAGTATGCCGCTCTTTTGTACGGGCAGCACTATGCGTTCGAACCTCCATGTGGCCAAGTCTGTAGAAGAATAACACCCGAATCCCGGAAACGCATTAGTGGAGTCCGATTTATACTCACCAAAGAGCCAAAACCGACCTCCATCTTTCACTATGCACGAACCATGCGAGTTCACTATCTTGCCGTGCTGGTCATACCAGGGTACACCGTTCACGATGATACCTTTTGAATTTTCCGCACTGGCTGACAGGAGCATGGCTGATGAAAAGAGAAACACAAGTAATCTTTTTAGTCTCATATACTATTAGTTATTAGACTAATCTGTTGGCGGAATTAATTCACTGCATAGTCATTACTCATATTCCCCAGATTATAACAATTCCGCCAACGAATTAGAAAATTTATTTTCCAAACGCCGTGAACTCGTAGATACCGTCCGCCCAGTTCGCCGCGTTGTTCTTATGCACGTTCACAATGCCGTACACCCGGAAGCGTAAGTAACGGTAAAGAGTGGTATCCGTTACAGGTAGAATCTGAAAACCTATGCCCCAGGCACTACGGGCATCATGAATCATGTGATAACTCTGTCCGTCAGTAGAGCCTTCCACCGTATAACGATAAGCGGCTTCGGAGCCGTTAATCAGTTGGGTGGCCAAGTTTATCTCTTTCACTACCGACGGCTTTTGCAAATCAAATACAAACATATACGGCGTACCCAAGGGAGTGTTGCTGCTTTTCTTGAAGAAAGGAGAAGAAGTGGATTGCGCTCCATCCGTCAACACATCTCCCTTGATACCGTTCGCTCCTGACACCTTGGTCTGCACAGGCGTACCCAGCGTCAGGTTCTTGCCGTTTTGCACAGGAATAAAACCTTCCTTGTCACTAATGTCCACATAGCGGTAATAATCCAGGGACGCATAACCTTTATTAAAGGCGAGAATACTCAGACGAGGGAAGTTTCCCGCCTCTGTCTTATGTTCACGCTGCGCTCCCCAGTGATAACTCCAGATACCGAAGGTATTGGCTTTCTGTTCCGCACGGTTGAACTGGGCATCCCAGGTGCTGCTATTGCCTAATTCCAAGGATGGAGTCCACTGTCCCGCCAAATCAGTAGTAGCGTTGTACTTCGTCTGACTGGGATACCATCCGGACGCCTTGGAAGAGAAGAAGTAATATTCACCGTCTTTCTTGATAATGGCAGGTGTCTCACGATGTTCACCCTTGCAAATGGTATTCACCAAAGACACCACCTTTGTCCAAGTGGGGTCAAGTTTGTAGATATTAATATCGCTGTTTGTATTGGTGGCAGACAAGAGATAGGCCGTATTGTCCTCGTCAATGAAAAGCGACTGGTCACGTGAGTCATGACCCAAGGGTCTGTCCTGTGTACCCACTTCAATATTCCCACCCGGTGTAATCTGAGCCAGGAATATCTTGGCGGCAGTATAGCCATTACCGTCCTCATAATGAGAAGAGAACACCACCTTTTTCGTTTTCGGATTCAAGCGGAAAGCATTTCCCTCGAACTTCAAGTCGCCAGGGAAGAAAGACACTTCACGAGGCTTGCTCCAACTATTCGCCAGCCCAGTCTTAGAGGTGGTTTCGGTCATAATCCATCCATTATTCCCTCCTTTATTGCCCCTCTCAATGCTGTACTTATAGTATGCACCGCCAATCTTGAATCCTTCCGGCTTATTCACAGCCTTTGTTTCTCCCACATACTTACCGTTCAGATTGTCATACGTACGTATATTTCCTGTGGGAGTGAATGTGGCGGCAGACTGCGGCAAACTCTCCGCCACTTTCTGACCACCCTTATATGCCTCCACTTTGTAAGAGAAAGATTTCCCCACAGGAAGCGCATAGTCATCAAAGGTGACGGTACGAACTTCTTTCAGAAGTTTTCCGTCACGATAGATTTTATAAGCATCGGCATCTTGCCGCAGCGCCCAGTTCAGCTTAATGTTATTGACATTTTTCTCACCATAGAGTTTAAATGCGGTGGCAGTCACCGCCCACGTCTCCGCAGCCTGTGCGGATACGGCAGAGAAAGCCATCAATGCGGAAACCGCTAACGTATAGTATTTCATTGTAAATATGCTTTTGTGAATATCTTGGCTTCTGGATAGTGGAATTTCGCAGAATCAAAGTAAATGCCGAAGTAATGCGCATCAGACTGTTTCGCAGTCAAATAGAGGTTCGTGCCATTCGCCGTATTGTTTCCACTGACAGAGAGATACTTCTTGTCTTTCATGTTCTGGATAGTATAATATCCCTTTTCCGTGAAAGAATAGAAATTCCATTGCTGGGTCTCGTCTCCCGTGGCATCCTCCAACCGCATAGCACCAAACACACTGGTGAGGTACTTACCAGTCTTGCTGTCCTTCAGTTTATAGACATTAGGCTGAGAAGTCTTCTCAAATACGAAATTGAGATTCACCTTGTCATCGTCATCCGCTATATGAAAACTTCCCTCGCCTTTTGAGACCAAACGGTCTGACTCTTTCTCCAACAGCGCATACGTCTGACCCGCCGTGAGAGCGGCCACACGTTTGTAACGATACATCTTGTCAAACACGCTCAAATCCCATTTATCGTAGTAACGTACCTTTGGGAAACCAGAACGCATACTGATGGGAAGCCATACTGATGTGGAAATCTCCACATTGCTGGAGTTCCAACGGTCGCCCATATAAATGTAGGCGTTTTCCTTACCGTTTACCTTGAAGACATAATTACTTTGGGATTGGTAAGTACGGTCTTTACCCTGATCCGTAGCAAAATTACCCACAGATGTCCAGCGACCCAATATATTTGTGGTATATGCGGTACGCCCCGGATTAGGCGCCCATCCTGTACAGCCAGAGAAGAGTCCATAATATATCTCCCCTACCTTGAACGGAGAGGCCGCCTCGAACTTCAAGCCTTTGAGGATGAATGTACGAGTTCCGTTTGGCTCCAAATAGTCAGGACGAAGCTGTGACACTTGTGTGTCACTGTTCATATTAGTGGAACAAAAGTGATATGCTTTGCCATCCGTGTCCACAAACAAAGACTGGTCACGGGAATCTTGGTGATTCGGACGGAACGTCTTGTAGAACGTATAAGGTCCCGTAATCTTGTCGGCCGTGGCCACACAGACACGAGCTGCCCCATAGTCTCCACTGTTCTTCTCCCAGTGGCTCCACATCACCCATTTCTTCGTCTTGGCATTATAGACCACTTTGGGACGTTCAAATAAACGTCCATGGGAAATATCATTAAGATCCTCCCGTGGTTCACCTGTCACTTTCAACGCCAATCCTTCTCTTTTCCAGTTATAAAGGTCTTTGGAAGAATAGCAACTCACTCCGTTGGATATAAACTTCGTGCGGTCTTCCCCGAACCAATAATAAGTGCCTTGATGGAAGATGACGCATCCTCCATGGGCATTTATTTGCTTGCCATCCACATCCTTCCACACAGCACCGGGTTCAATCCCGGTGTACTGTGCGTAAAGAGCTGTGAACGACAAGGCAAACAAAGCTGTCGTGAATATTTTGCGCATTTCTTTTAGTGTTTAATATGTAATGTTTAGTGTGTAATGTTTAATGTTTAATTATTAGTAAGTGTCCAACTATAATACCTATTACCAATTAAACATTACACATTAATAATTAAACATTATCCATTGCACATTAATAATTAAACATTATCTAACGTCCACTGTCACCTCCGGTACCAAAGGAGCGTATGCACCTGATTCGTCTACTGTAAAGTATTCTACTTTCGCATTGTTAGAATCATATCCTACCTTGGCAGCATAGGTACGAGCCATACCTGTGAGCTGTACATTGTCCACTTCCATTTTTGAACGTTTCTCACCCCATTTACCAGCCTCCGTTTGGAATACCACACGGATTTGCTTGCATTGTGCAGAAGGAGTAAAGTCCAAAGAGTAGGTTTCCCAAGAGTCACTGGCAATTTTCACCACGGCTTTTTTCTCACGGTCTTGCATCTCCTCAATGAACATAGTGCCGGCCAATGTACCTTCTTTCTTACGAATACCTCCTTTTGCCAAGGCTGTCAGCGTATAGGTCTTACCCGGAACGACATCCACTACCTGATTAATGTTGCCGTTACCCCAGCCACCGGCCCATGCATAGGGATAGATGGTAGCCACGTGGTTGTTAAAGTCCTGCGTATTATCTAATTGTTCCGCTTTGATTTTCTGCTGGCTGTTCCAATAGTCCATGATGGCGATATTCCAACCTTCGATAGACTTAGCGACATCTGAGGCATTCTTCACACCGAACATCTCATATTCACCCTCAAAGCCCGGATTCTTCAAAAGGTTCTCTGTATTCTTTCCATTTCCTACGGCCCAATCAGGTTGTCCGCCAAAGTCGCTTAAACGCACGGTATCCACAGCCAATCCATCACGATACACAAACGCGCGGTTGTCGGGCATCACAGCGAAACGGTAGGTATGGAAGTTTCCGTCATTGTTGTAGAATTTTCCATTACCACCTTCCACGTTTGTGGCCGGATTTTTCAAGCTTCCTTGTTTGCTGGTGGAGTTATAGAATCCGACCCCGTTAGCTTCCACAAACGCCTTGAAACCTTGTCCCTTGTCATTCACGATATACGGAGTGAACGAATCACCCTCTTCTGCGGTTTTCACCTTGAACTCCACGGTGTAACCATTGGCTGAAGGTTTGAATTTCTTACTTTCAAACGTAGCCTTGTTGCTCAGGCTCTTTTCCTTGCTCAAGTCTTTTACGAGAAGAGGCTTTCCTACTCCTTTAAGATTAATATTGTATCTGAAATCTCCGTTACGCAGAACCACCTTACCAGTGGAGTGCGCTTTTGAGCTGAGAAGTTTCACTGTAATTTTCGCATTACCGTTAGCTTCAATTTTAGCAGGAGACACCTCAAAACCATTGGTGGCAGTAGCCTCGAAAGGCAGATCCGCACGCAAATTGGCAGACTTCACATTTATGGTGACTGTATTGCCATAACCGTTGATGACCACCTCTTGGGCTTTGTCTGCTGCAAAACCATTAAGGGAACTGGCTAAAGCCATTGCGAAAAATAAAGTTTTTGTATTCATCTTCTTTTTATTTAATGAGTAATTTATTTTCGGTAGGAATCTATCAAGTGCAAGACACAGGGAATCACACTTGACAGATTTTATTATCCATTTGAATCCAATTACCTTCTATTACCTATTCGCAAGAATTATCAAAGACATTCTTTTTCTTTTCGACATGGCAAAAGTCGTGATAATCTCCCAACTAAGGGTTCAATATTCATTCAAGGCGTTCCAAATATCACTCTAATTCACTGTCAAGGATAAAAAGTATTCAAACAACGGTTGAAAACCGTTCAAAAGGCATTTTATCGCTTAATATTTGGCAGTTTCACAGAAAATTAGTTCTTTTGCATTCTCAAAAAACACCACATAATGAAGCGACTTTTCTCATACTTATCCTGCCTATTGGCAACAATTTTATTATCCATCCATACGGTGAACGCCCTGTCTGCCACAGTACGCCCATTTCCTTTCCTGTCCCAGATGCCCACCAATACAACCAACCGCATCTTCCAAGACAAGGAAGGTTTTATATGGTTAGGCACTTCTGACGGACTCTGCCGTTACGACGGATACAATCTCCAAGTGTACCGTACCTCCCCCTCCCAACCCTCTTTGTTAGCCAACAACAATATAAAAGCCTTGAACGAGACAAAAGACGGCAAACTGCTGATAGGAATGTGGAAAGGACTGTGTGTGTTTGATAAAAAGACCCACACGTTCACCAATCTGAAGTTAGGCTCAGATTTGGAGGATTATGAGGTGCGTGGCTTGGCGGTAGACAAGCAGGGCTACATTTGGATTGCGTCTTTCAAAAAACTGATGCGACTTTCTCCTGACTTAAAAGAGCTGAAGTCATACGGAAGTCTTCCGGTGGTCAGTTGTAACGACATACTGGTAGATGACCAAGGCCATGTATGGGCTTCATTCTGGAACAAAGGTCTGTACCGTTATAATGAAAAGAGAGACGTGTTTGTCAAGATGCCCAAGCTGGCCAAGATTGACAACCCGTTCCGTATCTACCAAGACTTGAACCATCGATACTGGATTACATCCTGGGACGAGGGTATCTTCCGCTTTTATCCTGAAAACAAAGGAAACGCCATGTACGAACAAGTACACACCACTTATGAAGAACCATTGAAAAGAGTCTACCGCATCGTGCAAGCCTCCCCAAACGGCTACTTGTGGATGGTGGGAAGAAAAGGGCTGACCGCTTATCAAGTAGAAGGATCGAACACACTCTTGCCCAAAGACATCGGAAACATCCCCATGCAGATGAACAATATTTTCAATGACTTGGTACTGGACCGTTCAGGCAACTTTTGGATCGCGTCTACAGGAATGGGGGGATATATGCTCAACTTGAACAAGACAAATGTCACAAAGTTTGTATTTCCGAAGATGAAAGAGATGTTTGGCATGGATGCCTACATCGCAAAACTGTATGTAGACAAATCCGGGCTTTTCTGGATGGAACAAAACGCTTTCGGACTGTGCTGGTACAATCCGCACACCCGGCAATGGAAGACCTACAAAGATTTGCATTTGGCAGGAGGAGAGAAGAATTTAGGCGTCATCTCCTATATGGCCTCACTTCCATCCCGTCCGTCAGAAGTATGGGTGTGTCCCAAATACAAAAAAGAGATTTATATATTTCAATCCCAAGGCGGTAATCCCGTATATCAGCGCACAGAAAATTTAGCTCCGCTGAAAACAGGAAATCCCAAGATGTTTGTCGAAGACAAGACGCATCGAGTATGGATTTCCACAGAACGCGGAATAGCAGTAAGGCTGGCCAACGGCAGTCTGCGGAAAGTAAAAGTAGACATTCCGGACATTTCCTCACTCACGCAGGACAAGGAAGGCAACCTGTGGGTGGCAAGTTCTTCCCAAGGCTTGTACAAATTGACTCCCGCTAAAGGAGGCAATCAAGCGACACTCCAATCCATTAGGCATTTCACACAAACAGAGGGAGGCATTCTTTCCAACCACTTGAACTCTGTGTGCATGGACGACAACCGCCACATTCTGTGGATAGGTTCTTTGGAGGGACATTTCTTCGCCTACCACCCTACCGATGACAAGGTGCAAGACTATTCCCCGGAATTTGCCAGCTACATCAACGAGACTGTGGGAAATATCCAAACAGACCGCTACGGCCACGTGTGGATAGCCACGGCCAAAAACATCATTGAATACAATCCATCCAACAAAAACATACGAGCCTATCTGACGGGAGATGAATCGGGCATCTCTTTCTTCTCCGCACAGACACTGACCTACGATGGAGACAAAAACATATATTGCGGCGGCGCAGGAGGCATAGTGGCTTTCGATGCACAATATACAAATACTCCACACAAATGGATGTATTCCCCCTTGGTGACCGACGTGAAGGTGCATGGCGTGTCCGTGATGTCGGGAAAACTGTCAGAAGATTACCACATTGACACTGAAAAGAAATCCATCTGCTTAGGCCCGGAAGCCAGGGATGTGGAGTTAGACTTCTCCATACTGGATTACACCAATCCGCAACGTATCCTTTACGCCTACCGCATCAAGGGTATCAACAAGGACTGGATCTATGTATCGGGAGACCATCCAAGAGCTTATTACAGCGAACTGCCCAAGGGCAATTACACCTTGGAATTGCGTGCCACGGACGCAGAAGGACACTGGCAACCGAACATTGTGAAGTTTGAGATTGAACGGCTGCCCGCCTGGTATGAGTCGGGATGGGCTTACTCCTTATATATAATAGTACTCCTTGCGGCAGGTTATTACATCCTGCAAATGGTGAAACGCCGTATCATCCTGAAGAACAAGCTGCGCATCGCCGAGATGGAGAACCAAAAGAACGAGGAGCTTACCCAGTCGAAGCTGCGCTATTTCACGAATGTGTCCCACGACTTCCTCACGCCTATCTCCATCATCTCCTGTCTGATAGACGACATGGGGATGACCTACAAGAACCATATTCCTCAATTGGACAATATGCGGACAAATCTTGACAAGCTGAAACGACTCATCCAGCAGATTCTTGACTTCCGTAAAATAGAAAACGGAAAGATGACACTGAAAGTGAGCAAGAATGACTTGACACTGTTCGTGAGGAAAGTTTGCCAGATGAACTTCGAACCGCTGATGAGAAAAAAGCATATCAACTTCACCTTTGAGACTGAGGAAGAGCAATTGCCGGCTTATTTCGACGGAGACAAACTGGAGAAAGTGCTGTACAACCTGCTCTCCAACGCCTACAAATACACAGAAGAGGGAGGAGAAATCCACGTGACACTCCAGAAAGAGGATGGAAATGGACATCCTGTAGCCGTCATCAAGGTGCAGGACAACGGAAAAGGCATCAGTCCCGAAGCACAGAAACACATTTTCACTCGTTTCTACACCGCCAATAAGGACAAGGACGTGGAATCGAACGGCATCGGCCTGGCCTTAGTGAAGGAAATCATTGAGCTTCACCACGGCGAAGTCTTCGTAAGAAGTCAAGAAGGAAAGGGAAGCGAGTTCTCCGTCCGTTTCCCGATTGACGAGGCCTCCTATAGCGAACAAGAAAAAATATCGGCACAGGAAGCCGCAGGAATGAAGAACCTGGAACTGACGGAAACCGCCTCGGCTGTAGTAGAACCACTGCACACTCCCACGGAAGAGCTGGAAACCATGACTGAAAGTTCTGTTCCTCAAGATAACAGCACCATCTTGATAGTGGATGACAACGAAGACTTGCTGAACGTCATGAACCGCATCTTCTCACGCCGACGCAAGGTGCTTCTGGCACACAACGGCAAGGAAGCGTTGGACATTGTACATCAGAACGAGACAGACCTCATCATCAGTGATGTGATGATGCCAGAGATGGACGGACTGGCACTCTGCCATGCACTGAAATCGGACATCGAGACCAGTCATATCCCGGTGATTCTACTCACTGCGAAAAACAGCCCGGAAGACCGAGTGGACTGCTACAAGGCCGGAGCCGACGGATTCATCGCCAAACCGTTCGAACTGAACGTGCTTGAAGCCCGCATCGAGAATTTCTTACATAAGAAGAAAGACAAGCAACAGGTATTCAACGAGACTCCGAAAGCGGATACCGAGGAGTTGGGCATATCTCCCTTGGATAAAGAGTTCCTTGACAAGGTAGTGGGTATCATCGAGACGAATATGCAGAAAGCAGAAGATGTGGACATTAACACACTCGCTACGGAAGTGTACATGAGCAAATCAACCCTGTACCGGAAAATTAAGTCGGTGACAGGACTGTCGCCCATCGACTTCGTGAAAAACATCCGTCTGAAAAAGGCATACGAGCTGTTACTGAAAAATGAGATGAGCATCGCCGACGTGGCATACTATACGGGATTCAGTTCCCCCAAGTACTTTGCCACCCGATTCAAGGAACAGTTCGGCATGACTCCTTCCGACTTTATGAAACAACAAAGGGAAAAATAAATGCACCAAACGCTGTTTGGTCATTTCCTAACCCTATTTGACCGAATAATGAACGTAACTCTGCGTAAATCGCCCTACCTTTGCGCTCGTAAAGAACGAACAGAATTGGTTAGACAACAAAGGAACAGACAGAAAAGTTTCATCATAAGGTTATGTAAGTTTAATAGGGTATATTGATTGTAAGTTAATAGGTTGGATATATAATTGTCTGGTTCCGAGAAAGCACGTCGTGAGGCGTGCTTTTTTCATACCCGTATTCCTTGCAGATTGAATGTTTCTTGACCTGCTTTGACTGATAAATATCCATGTTTGAACGGGAAATCGTTTAACTTTGCCACAAGAAACACTACTCACATGAAAAAGAAGAAGATTTTATCGCTTGTAGGTTTTCTGCTCTTAAGCATTCTCCTCCATGCGCAAACTGAATTACCCAAAGAACAAACAACGCTTCTCCCAATAGACGGTTTCATCACGGAAGCAGACACCACCACCGCCATAGACTTTGTGACGGTACAACTGTTCTCCCTGCCGGACAGCACCTTTATCAAAGGAGCTGTGACAGGAAATGACGGAGGTTTCTCCCTGAAAACAAAACCGGGTCAATATTTCCTGAAAATATCCTCGGTAGGCTATCGCACACAAATACACCCCTTCCAACTCACCGCCACTGACACTGGCAAACACTTCGGAAAGCTGCCTATCTCTTCCGGGGCTACCGAATTAAAAGGAGCGGAAGTCGTGGCAACGATTCCGCCTGTGGTACAAAAGGGAGACACCACCACTTATAACGCCGCCGCATTCCGGGTGGCGGAAGGCTCGGCACTGGAAGAACTTATCAAGAAACTGCCAGGAGCGGAGGTGGACGATGAAGGAAACCTGACCATCAATGGACAGAAAATCACCAAAGTAGTGATGGACGGTGAGGAGTTCTTCATCAACGACCTCAACTCCGCTATGAAAGACCTGCCTGCGGACATGATTGACAAACTACAAGTCTATCACAAGAAAAGCGACAAGGCACGCGCCACAGGCATTGATGACGGAAACGATGACCTCGTGCTTGACTTGAGGGTGAAACCCGACCGCAAGCAAGGATGGAACGGCAATGTGATGGCCGGAATCCGAAACCAAGGACAATACGAGGGAAGAGCCACCGCCAACCGATTCAAGAACAAGATGAATTTCTCACTGAACGCCTCCACCGATGATGACAACATCACCAAGTCGTACCGCACAAGCGTAAACTACTCCAAACGTTCCGACAAGGTGAACTTCGGCGCAAACGTGAACTTCAACCGCAGTGATTCCAAACGATGGTACAGGGAAGACCGGGAGACTTTCATCACGGACTCCACCTCACAATACTCTCATTCCGACCGTAACAACCAAAACACACGCAACAACTTCTCGGCATCCTTCCGCATGGAATGGCGGCCTGACTCACTTACGACCATCAACTTCCGACCCTCGGTGAACTACAGCAAAGGGAACTCACGCAACAACGGAAGCTCCTGGACCAAAAACAATGAGATGGAGGAAATCAATAATAAGAAATCGGTTGACCGCAATGAGAATACCAACTTCTCCACCCGAGGCTCGCTGTATATCAACCGCCGTTTCCACAAAAAAGGGCGCAACCTCTCGTTGAACTTCGACTACAGCGTGAATAATGGAGACGGTACCTCCTTCTCCAACTCAGAGACGTGGTACGCCAAATTCGGAGACAGCATAGATGTGCGTAACTACAAGACCAACACCTCTGACCGCAGACATGAAATCAGTGTGAGAGCCTCCTACACAGAGCCTCTATTCAAAAACCACTACTTAGAGGCGAACTATCAATACTCCAACCGTCCTTCGAACTACGAACGATACTCCTACGACTGGAACGATGAGACAGGCAACTTCCTCGCCATGCCTGATTCCGCACAAAGCCGCTGCACGGAAACAGTCTATAACACTCAGCAAGGCCGTCTGTCGTTAGTGGCCAACGCCGAACGATACCGATATACACTTGGAGTAAACGTAGAGGCACAACGATACAGCACCCGCAACTACTTCCAACAGGTGACAGTGACCACACAAGCCAGAACCGTGGTGAACTACTCACCCAACGCCAACTTCTGGTATCGTTTCAATGAGAATTCCACCATCCGCATGGATTACAGAGGCTACAGCTCTCAGCCTTCGCTCAATGACCTGCAACCTATTACCGACCAGACAGACCCGCTGAACATCCGTACAGGAAATCCTAACTTGAAACCCGCCTTTAATAATAATGTGAACGCTAATTATCAGATTGGCTTCCCTAAGAAGTTCATGAACCTGAATGTCTACGCTGGTTACAATAACCGTATGAACAGTGTGGCGTGGATTACCACCTACAATGAGGAGACGGGTGTGAAGAAAAATGCACCGGAGAACGTGAACGGAAACTGGGGAGCCAATGCGGGTTTGAATTTCAACTCGCCCCTTGACAAGAAGCGGATGTTCTCCATCGACCTTTCCTCCCGGACAAACTTCCGTCAAAACGTGAGCTTCACCAAAGTGAAAGACAACCAAAACAGCGTGGAGAATTTCGCAAAAACATGGGATTTCTACGAACAGATGAGACTGCGTTTCCATCACAAGATTTGCGACGTGAACCTGCAAGGCTCCGTGAATTACAGCACCTCCCGCAACACGCTGCGAAAGGAATCGAACGAACACCGCACCAACTACCGCATCGGCGGAAGCTTCGACATCACCCTCCCTTGGGACATTCGTCTTTCCTCTGACATAAACAGTGACATCCGGCGAGGCTCCCGTAACGGGTACGACCGTACCACCACGATGTGGAACGCCCAACTCTCCAAGTCATTCTTCCGCAAGAAAAACGTGGTGGTACGTGTGAACCTCTACGACATTCTGAAAGAAAGAGAGACCATTGGCTACGCCGTAGACGAGAACTCTATACGTGACTGGAGTTCCAACACTTCTGAAAAGTACTTCATGGCCTCTGTTACCTACCGCTTCAACGTATTCGGAGCGAAGAAAGTGAAGCGGAATAAAGCGGCACAAGGACGCAGGAGATAACGTAATATAATGAACTGCAATCATATCACTAATCTACACTTCTTAGTAGAGACGCGATTCATCGCGTCTCAGATTATGTCAGTGTTTTAAACATTTTACCCCTCTCTCACGACAGATACGACTAATCGATGATAAAAGTAGAGATGCGATGAATCGCGTCTCTACTTTTGTCTATCCAAACAAAGGGGCATATATACACAGTCAATTAAAATAAAAGCTCAATAAATTTTGTTGGTTAAAACGAAACAGCTATCTTTGCCAAAAGATTTCATCATTTCATACGGAATCTACGATAAATTGAAAAAATTGATTATCAAACTAATGCAAGACCATTACTGAAAGTCAGTGAAGGCAAGAAAGGAGGTTATACTTATAGACTTTTAATTACAGAAGCGATGAACAAACTATCGAGGATGTAAATTGTATATACGCTGACGCACATATTGTATCAGCATTGGTAGAAAGAAGACCTACACCCGAAGATCTCAATGATTTAGAATTCTCTTATACAAAATAACATGAAGTACTTATTAAAAAATTTGATAGTAGCAATGTGGCTCTGTGGAAGCGTACCCTCACTGTATGCGCAACAGACCACACAAGACGAGGATAACGAAGAAGAACGTTATTCCCCTAATCCTTTTCCCTTGTCCGAAGCAGAAAGATTTCAACTTATCAAAGAGGCGGATAAAAAGGCGAACGCCTTGCGAGATTCCCATCGGAGAAAAAGATTGGACAAATGGTCGGAGAAAGACCGCACGGAATACATGAAAGCCAAGGCTGACAAGATAATCCTCATGTTCGCACCGGATTATTTCCGCAAATACAACCGCAATAATCCAGTGATTACCCTACAGACTCCGATCCGTTCACCCCAATATCACAATAGGAAACCCTTCTATAAGCTAAGCTATCTTTGCGATTCCACGAAAGAGAAAGTGTTATATCAAACATTAGTACAAGTGGACATTTATGTGCATAATGGACAACCTAAGGGATTCATCGTTCCGTGTTACATAATGGGACGCCTGTTCAAATCCCCCAAATGGGAAGAAGGACTATGGGAAGAATGGCAAAAAAGTGGGAAAAAAAGTCCATATCGTTACACAACCCACTACGAAAAGTGGTATAAGAATCGTTTATTTTGACAAGTAGATTTCAATGCAGAGTCAAGCATAGTATTCCGTCACCTACCGCTTCAATGTCTTTGGAGCTAAAATGGTGAAGCAAAATAAGACGGAGATAAGACTAATACACAGTATCTTATAAAGGCTGGAACATACGTCCAGCCTTTTTTCTTCCCCATTCAGCCCACTCACATCATACGATACACACACGTGTAACGTACGATACACACATGTGTGACAAATGAGATAAACATGTGTATCGTATGTGTGAGCATCAACTAATCAGCTATTTCGACTTTGTTGCATCGGATTTCCAATCATGAGCGGTCGGAAGATTCTAATTGCTAAATCATTTACCATCAGTTAATTC
>CAVDHB010000063.1:0-38521 GCA_963608705.1 Prevotella sp. P5-108 | reverse complement strand
GCGATTAATCGCGTCTGTACCGTCCAGCCAATTAAACATTAAACACTACACATTAAACACTAAGCGAACATTACACATTAATCATTTGCAAAGGTACACTGACTTCCCGAATTAAGGGTTACATTCCCGTGAAGATTGCGTTTCAAACCTGTTACATCCCTCAAATCAATGCAACTGGAGGCTGTTCAGCCATATATCACCGTTTTCCTTTCTTTTCTTCGGAGTCGGCTCACAGTCGGGAAAACCCAGCGGCACAATGGCCACCGGCTCCCAGCCCTGAGGAAAGGCGAAATTATGACGGAGCTTCTCCACATCGAAATTGCAGACCCAGCAGGTGCCAAGACCCGCGTCGGCCGCCGCCAGACACAGATGCTCCACGGCGATGGCCACGTCAATATCCCCATGGTTCTTTCCGTCATCTGGACGCACCCACGCCTCGTCTTTCACCGCACAGGCGATGACATACACGGGAGCCAGCTTGAACCAAGGCCGCTCATAGCATTCCTGTACCCGCATACGCTCCTCGTCATTGTTCACGCACACGAATTTCCACGGCTGCTTGTCGCAGGCCGAAGGAGCCAGACGCACGCATTCCATCACATAGTTCATCAAGTCCATCGGCACATCCTCCGTCTTGAACTTACGCACGGAGAACCGGCTGTTACACAAGTCTTTAAAATCTTTCATAGTCTATTCCTGTTATTTGTCAATCAACATTTTCTGCAAGTCGTACATCGACCCGTTGTAGATGTTCAAATCCACATATCCCTTGATGCCGTCCACCTTTCCCGCGTCCGTGTGCTGCCAGAACTTCCACGGCCCCTTGTACACCATCTTCGACACATAATAGTGGGCTATCCAATAGGGATAGTCGTCGAACTCCGGCGAGCTGAGGTGCGCCATCTTGAACTTGTACCCCGTATAGATGATGGGCTTGCAGTCGTAAGCGTCCCCCACGATACGGAGCCACGTGAGAATCTCCTTCCGGAATTTCTTCTCCGACAAGTTCCCCGTGCTTTCCACGTCCAGTACCGGCGGCAAGTCGCCGTTCTCCAGATGCACCTGCTTCAGGAAATACTTGGCCTGCTCCCTGGCGGAGGTCTTCGTGCTGTAGAAATGATACGCCCCTCTTATGAAACCGTACTCGCGGGCCTGAAAGAAGTTGTCGTTGAAATTCTCGTCTATCATGCTGCTTCCCTCGGTACTCTTCACGATGACGAAATTAATGGGATAGCCCCTCACCTCGGCGTTCTTCAGCTTCTCCCAGTTTATCTCCTCCTGATAATGGGAGATGTCTATCCCGTGTATCTCATAGCCCTGCGGCATGTCGCTGTCCCCGAAGATAGCTTTCCAACGGAAAGAATAGGGCGCCACGAAAAAGGCGTACATGAAATAGAGGTACACCATCGTAATGCCACCCGCCACCGTCCATACCAGCACCGGCGGCCAACGGCGTATCCTGGCCAACATCCCGAGGGATGATTTTTTCCTTCTCCTACGTACCATAGTGACGCAAAGGTACGACAAAAATCGGAGACGCGAGAGGAACAAAGGACGAAAAACAGAATGAGAGGTGAAAGTTTTTCGGAAAAGCGCAAGAATATTTGGGCTGTATGAAAAAGTTTCTTATCTTTGAAGCGGATATATACAACCTGAATTATGGCAAACAAAAGAAACTTGAAAAAAAGCATCAACGAGATATGCAAACTCCTCCTCGCGCAAACCGTGGGAGAGGAACGTGTGACCGATGAAAAGGCGTTGACCGACGTGGAGGGCATCCTGCGGGGCATCGCCTTCCTGCAAAGGGACGCGTTGCGCCTCTGCAACAAGGCTCCCCGCAAGAGCGGAAAAACCTACTTCGCCAAACAACTGCCTATGCTGAAAGAACGGATACTGGAGATTTACGACTCCATCAACAACCTGCCCTGAACGTGAAGCGGAAACTCTGCGGTCTTCTCTTCCGGTGGCTGGGATGGACATACGAGGTGTCCGTGCCTGACTACAAAAAGTGCATTCTCTGTGTGGCGCCACACACGAGCAACTGGGACTTCTTCTTCGGGAAGCTCTTCTACGCCATGCAAGGAAAATGGGCGCTGTTCCTGATGAAAAAGGAATGGTTCATCGGGCCGTTGGGCTATTTCCTCCGAAAGATGGGGGGGATTCCCGTAGACCGGAACGGCAAGCATCATCTGACAGACGCACTGGCCCGCAAAGCACACGAGTCGGAGCGGTTCCAACTGACAGTCACCCCGGAAGGCACACGCAAGCGGAACGCCCACTGGAAAGCGGGCTTCTATTTCATCGCCCTCAAAGCCAAGCTTCCCATCCTGCTCTATGCCATCGACTACAAGCTGAAGAAAATCAGCTGCACCAAAGTCATATTCCCGTCTGGAGACATGGAAAAGGACATGAAAGAAATCAAGGCTTACTACCGCCGCTGCACTGGCAAGCACCCGGCGCAGTTCGCCACGGAATAAGAATCACAGCCCTCCTGTCGACAGGAAGGCTGTTTTATGTAATTATGGAAAAAAGATTAGGATTACTCTTCTTAGGAGGACTGTTGCACACCACTCTCTTCGCACAGGCGCAAAACACGCCGCAAGATGTGCAACAACGTCTCCGCACTTACTTAGAGACCTACTCCCCACAGACAGGAATGGGACTCTCCACCCTGCACTACTATAAAGTGGACACCCTACGCCGCACGATGGAGATACACGCCACCAAAGCGTTCGGCTCGCAACTCTTCCAGACCCTGCTGAGAGACAAGATATACCAGGGGGTGAGAAAGCTGCTGCCAGACTCGCTGAAGACTTACAAACTGACCATCTATGCGGGAGACTACACGATTGACTCCCTCATTCCCAATTTCTACCGGGTAGACAAGGACGAGTCCCGCTTGTGGAATCGCGTGAACTACACCGACAGACCGTGGGTGTGGAACATCTCAAAACCGCTTTCCATCTCCCAAGGACTGCGAGGCGTCCACCTTTCCCTGTGGGCCAGCCACGGCGTCTATTTCGACCGCCGGAGCGGATGGCAATGGCAACGTCCTCCACTCTATGCCACAAGGGAAGATTTTCTGAGCCAGTCCTTCGTGCAACCCTATATCATCCCCATGCTGGAAAACGCCGGAGCCGTAGTCTTCACCCCAAGGGAAAGAGACCTGCAGCGGCATGAGGTCATCGTGGACAACGACACGACCCAGACTCCGGGCGTCTACTCTGAGCATGGAAACGACGGCAAGGAATGGGCCACTGCCCTGCGTCCGGGCTTCGCCTGGCGGCATCCCGTCTATTTTGACAACATGAACCCTTTCACTGACGGCACCTGCCGCTCTATCTCCACCACCTACAGCCAGGAGAAAGAAGCTACCGCCACATGGCAACCCGACATTCCCGAAGAAGGAAGGTACGCCGTATATGTCTCTTACCAGACCTACCACAACAGTGTGGACGACGCGCTCTACATCGTGCGGCACAAGGGCGGCGAGACACGCTTCCGGGTAAATCAGCGGATGGGTGGCGGCACATGGGTCTACCTCGGCACTTTCGAGTTCGGGAAAGGATGCTCACCCGAAGGAAGCGTAATCCTCAGCAACCAAAGCCGTCTTTCCAACGGAATAGTGACCGCCGACGCCGTTCGCTTCGGCGGCGGCATGGGAAACGTGGCGAGAGGAAACAGTCTGGAAAACGCGGACACCAGCGGCAGACCACGCTACCTCGAAGCGTCCCGCTATTACGCTCAATGGGCGGGAATGCCCTACGAAGTCTACTCCAAATACGAGGGAGAGGACGACTACAAGGACGACATCAACGCACGCCCGCTCATGACAAACTACGTGGGCGGAGGGTCTCCCTATATGCCGAAAACGGAAGGACTCGGTGTGCCGATAGAACTGGCGATGGCTTTCCACACGGACGCGGGATTCACCAAAGACGGCACTCCGACAGGCTCGCTCGGCATCTGCACCACGGACAACGAAGGAAAACGGACCTACCCTGCGGGGATTCACCGATTGGCTTCCAGAGACCTTGGCGAAATTCTTCTTCAAGGACTGCGGAAAGACTTCAAGAACCAATGGAAGACGGACTGGGCTGTGCGAGGCATAAAAGACGACAACTACGGGGAGACCCGTGTGCCAGACGTGCCCTCTGTCATTCTTGAGATGCTCTCGCACCAGAACTTCACGGACTTGAGCCATGCCTTGGACCCGAACTTCAAGTTCACCTTCGCCCGCTCTGTCTACAAGTCCGTATTAGAGTACATCACCAGCCAACACGGGGAAAAGACTTACACCGTGCAGCCACTCCCTCCGGCCAACTTCGCGCTTTCTTTCGGAGAAAAGCCGCACACGGTTCTTTTGCGGTGGACTCCCCGGAAAGACCCGGAGGAAAGCTCCGCCACACCGACAGGCTACCTTGTCTATACACGGAAAGGGGACGGAGATTTCGACAACGGCACCTATACCCAGACTCCCTCGCTCACAATCCCAATAGAGCCGGGCATCATCTACAGCTTCAAAATCACGGCAGCCAACGCTGGAGGCGAGAGCTTTCCCTCCGAAACGCTATCTGTCTGCGACAACCCTCACAGCAAGCGGAAAATACTCATCGTGAACGGCTTCCACCGGCTTTCCGCTCCCACCCTCATACGGACTGGCGAACGGCAAGGAGTGGACTTGGCGGATGACCCCGGAGTGCCTTACCTCTACTCCTCGGGATATTGCGGATTCCAACGGACCTTCGACCGCAGCACGGAAGGAAGACTCTCTCCTTCTGGCACTGGCTACACGGACAATTCGCTGGAAGGGAGAATCATCACGGGAAACACCTTCGACTATCCCTATCTGCACGGCAAGGCCATCCTCGCAGCCGGGGACTACTCTTTCGTGTCTTGTTCGGACGAAGCGGTAAAAAACAAGCTGGTATCGCTGAAAGACTATGACATGACCGACTGGATAGCCGGACTGCAAAAATACGACCGCTCTGGCATAAAGGCATACGAATGCTTCTCACCTGCCGCAAGACAGGCTTTGACCGCTTACAGCAGACAAGGAGGAAGACTCTTCGTGAGTGGCGCCTACATCGGCAGCGGACTGACAGGAGAAGCGGAGAAACACTTCACAGCCTCCGTGCTGAAATACAAAGGAGAGGGAAGCCTCCGCGCCACCTCCCATACAGGGCTGAACGGCAGCGGGCTTTCATTCGACGTAGTGCGCAAGTGGGGAGAGAAAGTCTACTCCATTTCCAGCTCCGACTGTCTCACCCCCGTGGCGCCCGCCTTCACCACCTTCTCCTACACCACCCCTGAAAACCAGAGCGCCTCCTCGGCTTATCTGGGCATGAAATTCCACTGCTTCTCCCTCGGCGTGCCTTTCGAGGCCATCTCCACGGAAGAAGAGCGGAACGAGGTGATGAAGACGGTGATGGACTTTCTGTTCAAAAAAACAAAGCGGATTGCGACCGAATAAAGAAAAATCTGTAACTTCGCGTAAAAGCGTATATATTATGTACAAGATTCAAACAAACCCATCCGGCACACGTTGCATAGAGGTTTCGGAAGAACACCTGCGCACCATCGACAAGTACGCCCTCTTCCAACAGCTCATCGACAGCAACGGCATCGTGGACGAAGACGTGCTGGACAAGCTGAAACTGAACATCCGCGGACTTATCGCCGCACAAGACAATAACTGCAAAGACCTGCTTGACCTCTGCATTGATGTCATCTACCATGACAATATGAAGGCTTTCGGGCTGCACCAGCTGGCCATGCTCTACATCAACTGGAAAAACACCCAAGGCTCTGCGGAACAAACCATCCCCGCCTCTCCTGAGAACTGATATGGAACACAAACTCACGGACTGGCTTCCCACGACGAAGAAGGAGGTGGAGCTGAGAGGATGGGATGAACTGGATGTAGTGCTCTTCAGCGGCGACGCCTACGTGGACCACCCCTCGTTTGGCGTGGCCGTCATCGGACGTATACTGGAAGCCGAAGGGCTGAGAGTGGCCATTGTGACACAGCCCAACTGGAAGGACGACTTGCGGGATTTCAAGAAGATGGGGGTGCCGAGGCTCTTTTTCGGCATCGCGCCCGGCTGTATGGACTCCATGGTGAACAAGTACACGGCCAACCGCCGTCTGCGTTCCGAGGACGCTTACTCGCCCGACGGAAGACACGACTTGCGCCCGGAACATCCCACCATCATCTACACCCGGATTCTGAAGAAGCTGTACCCGGACGTGCCCGTGGTATTAGGAGGCATCGAGGCTTCTTTGCGAAGGCTCGTCCATTATGACTACTGGGACGACTGTCTGAAAAAGAGCGTGTTGTGCGACAGTGGCGGCGATATGATTATCTACGGCATGGGAGAAAAGCCTATCCTTCAGTTGGTGAACCAATTGGAGGATATGTTGTTCGACCATCCGGAGGAGAGCCATGTCACCACGGCACTCTTCCGGCAAGCCATGCTGCGCCGTCCAGTCAGACAGACCGTCTATCTTTGCCGCAAGGAAGAGATTCCGGGGGGAATGTCCGAGAAGGATGTACAGTTGGCCTCGTGGGAGGAATGCCTGCAAGACAAAATAAAACAGGCGGCCAACTTCCGTCATATCGAGGAGGAAAGCAACAAATACCATGCCCAGCGTATCCTGCAACAAACAGGTAAAGACGAATGGACGGTGGTGGAACCGCCTTTTCCCCCCATGACCACCAAGGAGATTGACCGTTCCTATGACCTGCCCTACACCCGGCTGCCCCATCCGAAATACAAGCATCGGCGCATTCCGGCTTACGAGATGATAAAGTTCTCCGTGAACATCCACAGAGGGTGTTTCGGCGGTTGCGCCTTCTGTACGATTTCCGCTCATCAGGGGAAATTCATCAGTTCCCGCTCTAAAGAAAGCATACTGAAGGAAGTGAAGAAGGTCACACAGATGCCCGATTTCAAAGGCTACTTGTCCGACCTCGGAGGACCTTCGGCCAATATGTATATGCTCAAGGGCAAGAACCAAGACCTCTGCCACCAGTGCAAACGCCCCTCGTGCATCCATCCCAAGGTGTGTCCGAACATGAACGTGGACTTCCGCCCTCTGCTGGACATCTACCATGCCGTAGACGCATTGCCCGGTATCAAGAAAAGTTTTATCGGAAGCGGAGTGAGGTACGACCTTTTGCTGCATGACAACAAAGACGAGAAAAAGAACCAAGCCAGAGACCAGTACACCCGTGAGCTGATCGTAAGCCACGTGAGCGGACGACTGAAAATAGCCCCGGAGCATACTTCCTCCCGTGTGCTTTACCTCATGCGCAAGCCGTCCTTTGAGGAGTTTTACCAATTCCGGGACATATTCAACCGCATCAACGAGCGGGAACACCTTCGGGAGCAGCTCATCCCTTACTTCATTTCCTCCCACCCCGGATGCACGGAAGAGGATATGGCTGAACTGGCTGTCATCACCAAAGACCTGGATTTCCACCTGGAGCAGGTGCAGGACTTCACCCCTACCCCCATGACCATCAGTACGGAGGCATGGTACGCCGGTGTACATCCCTACACCTTGGAGCCTGTATTCTGCGCCAAGACGCAGGAAGAGAAACTCGCCCAACGGCAGTTCTTCTTCTGGTACAAGCCGGAAGCCCGCAACGGCATTATCAAAGCGTTAAGGCAAATAAACCGCCCCGACCTGATACCCCGTCTCTATGACGCAGGCACCACTTTCACTTCTTTTCCAGCGAAGAAAGGATACACTCGCCACACCAACCGGGAAGACACTCGCAGAAACCATTATTCACACTCCTCACGAGCCGAAAGGCCGCAACCTAAAAAACGACACAGATGAAACAGATATATTTTCTGATTACACTCGCCTCCCTGCTGACATTCAGCGCCTGCCAGCCTAAGAAGTCCCCCGTAAACAAGGAGGCCGCCACACCGAAAACGACCTACACCGCCTCGGCTGCCAGTCTGGCGGACGGCACGGTGAAAGACATGGACGCAGCCCTTTTCCAGAAACACATCGTCAATCTGGAAAAAGGAGGAAAGGAATATCTCAGTCCTGTGCCGGCAGTCATCGACTGCTACGCCGTGTGGTGCGGCCCTTGCAAAAAGCAAGCACCCATCTTGGAGGAACTGGCGAAAGAATACAAAGGCAAGGTGGCTTTCTGGCGTGTTGACGTGGAGAAAGAGCCCGCCTTCACCCAGGCACTCAACGTCTCGGCCATGCCCACTCTTTTCTTTGTAAACCAAAAAGGAGGAAACAGCCTCGTAGGGCTGCATTCCAAGGAAGACGTAAAGAAAGAAATAGAGAAAATGCTGAATAATTAATGTTTAATTGGTTGAGCACATCTCCAATTAAACATTAAACACTACACATTAAACACCAACTACATTCTTCCCTTTTCTTGATTGCCCGCGCCTTTTCCTTTATAGCGGCTTTCGGACGTGTTGAATTTATAGGTGACAGTCAGTCTTACGCTGCGGGAATAGGTGTAAGCGTCGCGTGAGCATTGGATACGAGGCGCATACATATTGAAAGTGTCTTTACTCGTTTTCAGCAAGTCAGTGGCGGAAAGGTTAAAGGTCAACGCCTCGTGGAAGAAGCTCTTGACAACCCTTGCATCAAGACTGCCGCTTGGCTTGGACACACCCAGTCCGCTGTATTGACGAGTATTGAAACTTCCATTGACAAACAGCAAGAAGCCCGCCGGAAGCGTGAACTGGTTGTTCAGACTGAAAAAGAAACCCGGCTTATTGAGGTTTACGCCACTGTCGAACGCACCCGGATGGAAGAACTGCTGCTTCAAGTCCGCCTCAAAGGTGGGGTGATACCATCCAAAGGAAGGCGAAGCCACCAGGGAAACCGTCAAATTCTCCGTATGCTTGAAATTCTCCGAAGTGAAAAAGGCTATATCCTGGTTCTTATAAAACGTGAACACCTGGTTGATGTCATGCCGCAGTAAATCATACTCCGTGGAGAACGACAACCATTTGTATGTCAACATATAAGACAGTCCATGTAGAATCGTGGGACGAAGATAAGGGTTTCCTCCCTCGTAGACATAACGGTTGTCGTACTGCACCTCGTTACGCAGGTTATTGTAACTGGGACGGGTAGTCTTGCTGGTGTAGACGAGTTGCATTCCCAGGTTATCCTTGTTCCAAGAAAGGGAAAGGTCGGGAAACCAATTATTATAGGTACGGCTGGGTTCCTCCTCTTTTTTCCCGAAAGAATAGTAGTCGGCCACCACATGCTCATAGCGCAATCCGGCATTGAAGGAGAAATTACCGAAGGAGCGTGTATAAGCGATGAATCCCGCCACATTCCGCTCTTTTATCCGTGTGTCCGAGGCATCCACATAGCCTTCAGCGTTCACATACCTTCCTTTCGCTGTGGAGCTGGTCAGCTCTGTACCTATGTTGAAAGAACCTTTCCACAACGGATAGTCAAGAACCAACTTCCCCGCCAACAAGTGATTGCGTTGTGTGTTCCGGGTATTCACCACCCGGTCTTCCAACTCCTCACTCTTTTCCGACTCCTTCGTGTCAGTAGTGTTCTTTTTCCAGTAATACGTCAAATTCAGGTCAATCCCCCATTTGCCAATCTTGCCAAGATAGTAAGCGTCCGCCTCATGTGTGAGCAATCCGTCTGATTTCATGAAGTCTTGGCTCACGGTTCCTTCCAATTCGCCGTTGCGGTAAATGCGTTGAGACATCTCATCCGCCTTGGCCTTGTCGTACAAATACGTATAGACTTTATAGCTTCCGCCCACGGAGTGCCGCTCGTTGAAATCATAGTTGAAGCCCACGTTTCCCCACACATAGTTCGTTCTTGTGTCATCTTTCACAAACTGAGGGATACGAACATGGTCTTTCCCTTGCATTTCTACCGTAAAGTTATTGCGCTCCGCCCACGGTTTACTGCCATAGATACCATCGGCGAACACTTCCCATCCATCTTTGCGGAATTTGACATAGCCTTCCTGAAAAGTACCCACCTGTTTCCCGTTGTATTTCACATTGTGGTCAGTGCGGACGCTGACTCCTTCGCCTTTCGGTCTGGAGGTGGTAATGAGAATCACGGACTTTACCGAAGCGTCATACTTCGCGCCGGGATTGGTAACCACTTGAATATCCTTGATGTCCGAAGATTTCAGCTGGCTCAGCTCGTTCATGTCCCGCACCTGTCTGCGGTTGATATAAACAAGCGGTGTACCTTTCGCGAACACACTCACCTCTCCCTTTTCGTCCACGTGTACACGGGGCAGCATCCCCAACACATCCAAAGCCGATCCGGCCTTGGAAAGAGCGGAATGGGCGATGTCTATGCCGATTCCCCCGTTCACCATCTTGTATTTCGGACGGTCGGTAGTCACCTCCACACCTTTCAAGTTATGAGTTTGCTCTTTAAGTCTGACCTCCCCCATATTTTCCTTCGCCAGTGTGTAAAGCGGCTCATAGCCAACCGCCGTGAAACGGAGCAAAAAAGACTGGTCTTGCGGCAAATGCAGCTTGAACGAGCCGTCCGCAGCTGTCACTGTCCCTTGTATAAAAGTGGAATCCTCCCTGTCAAGCAGCACCACATTGGCATAAGGCAATACCTCTCCTCTCTCATCAAGCACTTTTCCCCGAATGTCTTGCGCCTCACAAAGGACGGATGTCATCAGACACCCGCAGACAATCAAGCTTTTCTCCAAACTTCTCTTCATTTTGTCGTTATTTCATATTTTAGGATGGCAAAGGTACGTATAAATAGGATTGTAAACAAATAAAATTGCACATTAAACCTTTTTACCGAACATATACTTCTTAAAGTATTATTCGCAAAATTTGCGAATAACAAAGGAAAGCATTAACTTTGCATTTGACATCAAAACGGATTGTATGGAGATTGTTTTCAAAGAAACATATTTGAAAGAGCTTTACCTCACAGGAAAGGCTGGGAAAAAGCATCGTTTTCAACCATCGGTTGTACGCAGATACATCCGTGTGATAGGGCTGATGATTGAATCTCCAAATGTGCTGGACTTGTACAGATACAATTCGCTGAATTATGAGAAACTTAAAGGTGACAAAGTAGGACTCTCGTCTGTAAGAGTGAATGACCAATATCGTATCGAATTCGAAGAGCAGACCAAAGACGGAGAAAACATTGCCACGATTTGCGAAATCACAGAATTGTCAAACCATTATAAATAAATCTGTCATGACAACGATTCAAGGAATAAAAACCGACATGATAGCTAATAATCTCGAGCCTGCGTATCCCATTCATCCAGGCGAAATATTGAAAGACGAAATAGAGTACCGAGGCATTTCGCAACGAAAGTTAGCTGAGCAAATGGGCATGGGATATTCTGTGCTTAATGAGATTCTTAACGCACATCGTCCCCTGTCCGAGAAGACAGCACTCCTATTTGAGGCAGCCTTAGGCGTTAATGCTGAAACTTTAATAAGTCTACAAGCAAAATACAACATGAGAGTTGCCCGTAAGGACAAGACATTCATGAAGCGTTTGGAAAACATCCGCAAAATTGCCGCTGTTCTTTAATTGAAAGATTCATTAGTGTTTAATGATTAATGTGTAGTGTTTAATTGATTAAGTACATCTCCAATTAAACATTAAACACCACACATTAAACAATTAATAATTACACATTATTCAAGTCGAAGCTGTCGTCCCAGTCTTTCCATACCGGCTCTACGCCTACTTTGCGCAATCCGTCGGCCACCTCGGTGGTGGTTCTGGAATCGCTCACGTGGAATTGCTCCAGAGCTTGCGGATAACAGGCGTAGCCACCCGGCTCGGTCTTACTTTCCGCACTCATCGTGGTGACTCCCATGGTCGCCATGTGGTCTCGTATCTCGGCAGGTTCACGAGTGGAATAAGATATATCTACGTCATGGTCGAAGATACGAGTGGCGAAGGTGATTTGCGCCAGCTCACGGTCACTCATCACCACATTCGGTTGGAAGCCTCCGTTCTCCGCAGGACGCATCCGCGGGAAGTTGATGCTGTATTTCGTTTTCCAGTAATGCTTCTGCAAATAACGTAAATGGTATGCCATCATACACACATCCGTACGCCATTCTTTCTCCAATCCTATCAACACACCCATGCCGATGGAATGAACCCCGGCCTGTCCCATACGGTCGAAGCCGTTGAGCCGCCATTCGAAATTGGCCTTCATGCCACGGGGATGGTAAATGTTGTAATGCGCCCGGTTATAGGTTTCCTGGAAACAGATGACACCGTTCAGTCCGTGCTTCGTCAATTCAAAATACTCCTCCGCCTTCAGCGGCATCACCTCAATCTTCACACAAGAAAAGTACTTTCCCGCCAAGTCCAAGGCTTTCGCCAAGTAAGGCACTCCCGCCTTGGCAGGATTCTCCCCCGTGACAATCAGGAGATTGTCAAAAGGTCCCAATTTTTTGATGGCCTCGTACTCCCGCACCATCTCATCATAAGTCAGAATGGTACGCTTCATTTTGTTCGCCACATGGAAGCCGCAGTACACACAAGAGTTTGTGCAAGAGTTCGTGAGATACAACGGAATGAACATGGAAACCGTCTTTCCGAAACGCTCCCTGGTATATTTACGGCTCAAGCGCGCCATCGTCTCCAAGTAAGGAGCGGCTGCCGGAGAGATGAGAGCCATATAGTCTTCCACCTCCAAACGGGACTTGCCCAACGCACGACGCACATCTGCGTCCGTCTTGGACATAATGCGCTTCGTGGTCTCGTCCCATGATATCTTGTCTAATTCTTCTGAAAACATGATTCTCCTTTTATTTAGTCTTTTCCGGGTCTACTCCCGCCTGTACTTCCGGTGTCTCGTCATTCAAGTCGTGGCTCAGACGGGCAGCGCAGAAGTTAGGGCCGCACATCGTGCAGTAGCGTCCGTTCACATGGTTGGCCTCGTAGAAATACTGGGCGGCACGCTCCGGGTCAAGCGACACATCGAACTGGTCTCTCCAGCGGAACTCATAGCGGGCTTTGCTCAAGGCGTTGTCCCTCAGTTGCGCTCCGGGATGTCCCTTGGCAAGGTCTGCGGCATGGGCGGCAATTTTATAGGCGATGACACCAACCCGCACATCCACCTTCTTTGGCAAAGCAAGGTGCTCTTTCGGCGTGACATAGCAAAGCATGGCCGTGCCGTACCAGCCTATCATCGCCGCACCGATGGCGGAAGTGATGTGGTCATAACCGGGCGCAATGTCCGTGGTCAAAGGGCCGAGGGTATAGAAAGGAGCCTTGTGGCACTTCTCCATCTGACGCTCCATGTTCGCTTTAATCTTATGTATCGGCACATGGCCTGGACCTTCGATGAACGCCTGTACGTTCTTCGCCCAGCAATGCTCCACCAGCTCGCCCATTGTGTCGAGTTCGGCAAACTGAGCCGCATCGTTCGCATCAGCGATACAGCCAGGACGCAAACCGTCGCCTAAAGAGACCGCCACGTCATACTGCGCAAGGATATCACAGATGTCGTCAAAATGAGTGTAGAGGAAGCTCTCCTGGTCATGCAGCACACACCATTTACTGATGATGCTTCCACCACGGCTCACGATGCCGCACAGACGGTTCTTCGCCAAAGGCACATTCTGCCGACGGATACCGGCATGGATGGTGAAATAGTCCACGCCCTGCTCGCACTGCTCAATGAGGGTGTCCTTATAGACCTCCCAATCCAGTTTCTCCACTTTCCCGTTCACCTTCTCCAACGCCTGATAGAGGGGCACGGTTCCCACTGGCACAGGACAATTGCGCACAATCCACTCCCGTGTCTCATGGATATTATTGCCAGTGGAAAGGTCCATCAGCGTGTCGCCTCCCCACTTGCAACTCCATACGGCTTTCTCCACCTCTTCGTCTATGCCGGAGGAAGTGGCGGAGTTGCCGATATTGGTGTTGATTTTCACCAAGAAATCCCGCCCGATAATCATCGGCTCCGCTTCGGGGTGATTGATATTGGCGGGAATGACCGCCTGTCCTTCGGCTACTTTCTGGCGAACGAACTCCGGCGTGATGTAAGTCTTAATCCCATACGCCTCGCAGTCCATGTTCTCACGGATGGCCACATACTCCATCTCCGGCGTGATAATGCCCTTCTTGGCGTAGTACATCTGGGTGCAACCGTGTCCCTTCTTCGCCCGGTAAGGCAGTTTGATGTGCGCAAAGCGGAGAGAGTCGAGCGAATGGTCGTCCCGTCGCATCCTTCCGTAGGCGGAGGATATTTCCGGCAATTGCTCCACATCGCCCCTCTTCAATATCCACGGCTCACGCAGACGGGGCAGTCCCTGTTTCAAGTCGGTATCATAATTCTCATCGCTGTACACGCCGCTGGTATCATAGACAATCACGTCGGGATTCTTCGTGCTGACACGCTTTCCCTTTACAAATTCAGAACTCGGCACTTGCTGTACAGCCCGCATCCCCACCCGGATTTCAGGAAACAGCTTGCCCGGCATGTAAATCTTGCGGGAGCGATTATAGGAAATTCTTTTCTTCATGGCTGAAAGCACTTTAACGGTTAAGGAATCCAGTCAGCGGAGAGCTTGCCTCCGCAGTCATCTCGTCTGACTGTGTGGCGAGTCCGGCCTCGTAAGCCATCCGTCCGGCTTCCACGGCAATCTTGAAGGCTTTGGCCATCGCCACAGGGTCTCCCGCCACGGCCACAGCCGTATTCACCAAACAAGCGTCCGCCCCCATTTCCATGGCCTCAGCGGCATGGCTCGGCGCACCGATACCCGCATCCACTACGACCGGCACTGTGGACTCCTCAATGATAATACGCAAGAACTCCCTCGTTACCAGTCCTTTATTCGTGCCGATAGGTGCGCCAAGCGGCATTACAGCCGCAGCGCCCGCTTCCGCCAACCGTTTGCACAGCGTGGGGTCTGCCTGGCAATAAGGCAGCACGATGAAGCCTTCTTTCACCAATTGCTCCGTAGCTTTCAAGGTCTCAGTAGAGTCAGGCAACAGATAACGGGGGTCTGGATGAATCTCCAGTTTCAGCCAGTTAGTGCCGAACGCCTCACGGGCCATTTTCGCAGCGAACACCGCCTCTTCAGCATCACGCACACCAGAAGTATTTGGTAATAACTGGATATGGGGATGCTGGATGTGCGTCAGCATATCATCTTCTTTGTTGTCAAGCTCAATGCGCTTCATGGCCACCGTAACCATTTCCGTGCCGGAAGCAAGAATGGCTTTCCCCATGATTTCGTTGGAACAGTACTTGCCTGTCCCGATAAAGAGACGGGAGGAAAACTCACGGTCTCCAAGTTTTAATTTCTGCATTTTATGATATAGTTATTAAGAATTATCTAACAGCCTTCACTACTCGCTCCATCTCTTCCACCGGATTGTCCGCCCGCAATATCGAACCGGACAAAGCCACTCCATCCACGCCAGTCTCAAGCAGTGAGGGAATATCCCGCAAAGTGATTCCGCCTATAGCCACCAACGGCAAGTCTATGCCCCTCTGACGCATTTCAGCCATAATCCGCACATAGCCATCCAGTCCTAACACCGGGCTGAGGTTCTTCTTTGTGGTGGTAAAACGAAACGGGCCGCAGCCGATGTAATCCGCCCCGGCATTCCGCAAACGGAGTACATCTTCAAATGTGTTGGCTGTACCCCCGATAATCGCTTCGTCTCCCAGCAATTCACGGGCTTTCTCCACAGGCATATCCTTCTTGCCCAGATGCACCCCGTCGGCATAGACTCTTTGCACCAGTTCCACATGATCGTCAAGAATAAAAGTGGCCTCGTAGAAATCGCAGAGCTTGCGCACATCGTCCGCCACGTCTATAATCTCCTCGTCAGAAGCCTCCTTCATACGCAGTTGCACCCAACGGCAACCGCCATTCAGAGCCAGTCTCACGGATTCAAGATAGGATACAGCGTCTGTATGATGGGAAATGAACTGCACACGCCCCTTTTCCCATTCCTTCTTTGTGAGATATCCCATGGCTTAACCTCCACACACCGCTTTGATAATAAGGATGTCATCCCCCTCTTTCAAAGCACATTCATCCCATTCCTCCCGAGGTACCATTTGCTGATTCACAGCCACGGCAATCCCCTTTTCTGGCAGATTCAACTGACAAGAAAGTGCCAGCATGTCGCAGGCTTCAGTCTCTACATCCTTGTTATTTACTTTTACTTTCATACATTTATAAAACAATTTAATACGAAAATGTACGAAAGAGGAAAATCCTTTCGGCGGTGTGGTTTTAAAATATCCAATTCCTACGACAGTACTAACTGTATCAGGTTCTTAGGGTATAATCTCAGCCCTGCTGAAGGGCACCCCTTTGCACATTATACCACCAAAGATAGAATAAAAAAAAGAAATCGCCCACAACGCACAGCGTTTATTAGCGATTTTTAGTAGTTGCTAAGTAGAGACGCAATTAATCGCGTCTCTACAAATTACTTTATGTACTAACTATTTAATTATACCGTATTATCTGTCCTGGGAACACTTTCATGCTGCCATTCAGACGGTTCAGTTCACGCAGCATCTGCACACTGGTGTTATATTTGCGGGCTATGCTGTACAGCGTCTCGCCTTGTTTGACTTTATAGAAACTTGGTCCTGTGGCCGTAGTGGCGGGATTGTTGTCGTGGTCTGCCTGACGAGCCACCATCTGGTCAAACTCGTGCTTACGGAACACATAGAAGTCGGAAACTATGTCCTGGTTCGGAAAATCGAAGACCTTTCTCGGGTCAATGGCCTCTCCCAGGAAACGAACCTCGAAATGCAGATGTGAACCGGTGGAACGCCCCGTGCTTCCTCCCAGTCCAATCGGCTCACCCGAACGTACATACTGATTTTCCCGCACCAGCTGTTTGGACAAATGTCCGTAAATGGTCTCCAGTCCGTTATTGTGGCGAATCACCACATAGTTTCCATAGCCTCTCGCCTCATAGCGCACCACTCTCACCTTCCCGCTGAAAGCGGAATAAATGGTGTCGCCCGTATAGACTTTCACGTCCAGTCCCTTGTGCATACGTCCGAAAGACGCACGGTAGCCGTAATTGGAAGTAATACGGCGGCTGGGAGTAGGCATACTGAAACCTCGCAGGTCAATCTTGAAATTGTCGGGAATCTTAATATTACGGTAAGCGTGCGCATATTTGTTGCTCCATTCAGGATAAAGGCTGTAAGCAGGGTACTGGGATTGCTCCGTCTCAATAATCTGTCTCAGAATCACCGGGTCGATAGTCTTCATCGTCCTGTCTATCGGTGCGCGGCTTGCCAGCAAATCCTGCGCTTGCACACTGCCCAAACTCACCACACACAAAAACAGACCAGTTATATATTTCCGTATATGTCTTCTTATCATTATCTTTAGATTTTATACCGAAAGACATGCCACCATGTCCTTTCTTTACCTCAATAACTGACAGCAAAGTTATTAAAATCCAGTAATATAAGCAATAGAGATTAACCATATTTAGAGATATTGGGATAAGTATAAATATTTAGGACAGCCTCTGAATCCACTATGTTCAAAGGATTTCAGCGGATGTTATGCTATGCAGCATACTAATGTTTTTAACGCCATCTACGATATTGCCGCCCAGTTCGTACGGTTCTTTTTTAACAAATCCAGCTGCTGCCACAAGACCGCATTGGCCGGATTCCGCTCTTCGGGGTCGTCTTTTATCACCTTTTTAGCCACCTCCCTCACATATCCTAAAAGTTGACTATCCCTCACCACATTCGCCACCCTCAAATCGAAGGCGATGCCACTCTGCTGCGTGCCTTCGAGGTCGCCCGGTCCACGGAGTTTCAAATCAGCCTCCGCTATCTCGAACCCGTCGTTCGTCTGCGTCATGATGTCCAACCGCTGACGAGTGTCCTTGGAAAGTTTGAAGCCTGTAACCAAAATGCAATAAGACTGGTCCGCCCCTCTTCCCACCCGTCCACGGAGTTGGTGAAGCTGAGCCAATCCGAAGCGGTCAGCGTTCTCAATCACCATGACTGACGCATTCGGCACATTCACTCCTACCTCAATCACGGTGGTGGCCACAAGAATCTGCGTCTCCTTGCGGAGGAAACGCCCCATCTCCTCATCTTTCTCTGAGGGCTTCATCTTACCGTGCACTTTACCCACTTGAAAACCAGGGAAAGACGCTTTAATCTGCTCATAACCCTCTTCCAAGTTTTTCAAGTCGGACTTTTCGCTCTCCTTAATCAAAGGGAAGACAAAATACACCTGTCTGCCCTCTTTCAACTGCGTGCGAATGGAAGCGTACACCCCTGAGAGATTGTTATCGAACGCATGAATCGTCCGCACGGGTTTCCTGCCTGGCGGAAGCTCGTCGATGACCGACACTTCCAAATCACCGTACACCGTCATAGCCAACGTGCGAGGTATAGGAGTGGCCGTCATGACCAATATATGCGGAGGATTGACGTTTTTCGCCCAGAGTTTCGCCCTTTGCTCCACACCGAAACGGTGCTGCTCGTCTATCACGGCCAACCCCAGCGAGGCAAACTTCACCGTGTCCTCGAACACCGCATGGGTACCCACCAGTATCTGCACCTCTCCGTTTAAAAGTCCCTGCAACACAGCCTCTCTCTTTTTCCCTTTCACCAGTCCCGTGAGAAGCTCCACTCGCACGTCCATACCCTTCAGCATTTCCGAAAGCGTCTGTAGATGCTGCTCAGCCAGGATTTCCGTGGGCGCCACGATGCACGCCTGGAAGCCGTTGTCCAGCGCGATGAGCATACTCATCAAAGCCACCAACGTCTTTCCGCTTCCCACATCTCCCTGCAACAGGCGGTTCATCTGCTTTCCGCTGCGCACATCGTTTCTTATCTCTTTTATCACCCGTTTCTGCGCTCCGGTCAAGGCAAACGGAAGATGCTCCCGGTAAAAGGTGTTGAAAATATCGCCTATACGGGAGAAGACAAAGCCACGGTATTGCCTGCGGCGGTCGTTCATATAGCGCACGATGGCAAGCTGCACATACAGCAGTTCCTCGAATTTAAGGCGGAGCTGCGCCTTGCGCAAAGACACCTGCGACTGCGGATAGTGAATCTCATGCAACGCCTCTGTCAGCGGCATGAGATGATGCTCTTCTATTAAATAAGGAGGAAGACTCTCAGGAATAGTGACTCCCTCTAAGGAAGAAAAGACATGCTGAATCAGTTTCTCAAAAGAGCGGGAAGTCAATCCTCTCCGTTTCATCTTCTCTGTTACAGCATAACATGGCTGCAAACCACTCTCAGCCGTTGGCGAAGCAGTGTAAAGCGACTCTTCCTCCATCTCGGGATGCACCACATTGACACGCTGGCCAAAGACGGAAGGCTTCCCGAACACCACAAACCGCTTTCCCACGGGATAATGTCCCATGGCATACTTGATTCCCTGAAACCATACCAAGTCCACCACGCCGGTATCATCCGTGAAATGAGCGACAAGCCGCCGTTTAGCGCCCTCTCCTATCGTCTCAAAACTTAAAATATATCCCTTCAGCTGGATATAGGGCATATTGCCGTCAATCTCGTCGATACGGTAGATTCGGCTTCTGTCCACATACTTGCTCGGCACGGTGTACAGCAAATCCCGGACAGAGAAGATTTTCATCTCCGTCCCCAACAGTTCAGCCCTGTTCGGACCGACTCCTTTCAGATACTTTATATCCTGCGTAAAGAGATTGAACATTCGTCATTCATTGAGAAGAGCCTCGGCCACCCGAAGATCAAAAGGGGTAGTCAACTTTATGTTCTCCCGGTTTCCCTCCACCAGCGTCAGAGGAAACCCGCCGCTTTCCACCACGGAAGCGTCATCGGTGAAGAGTGAAGAATAGGGCTGCGCATAAGCCTTCTTGAATATGTCTGAACGGAAGACTTGCGGAGTCTGCACCGCCCGATAACGAGAACGGTCCACAGCCCGGCTTCGGCCGTCCGGCGTTTCTTCCCGAACAGAATCCACCAAAGGAAGCACAGGCACGGCACCGCCCTTTTGAGCGGCAGTCTCATAACATCTGCGAATGGTGTCCAACGACACAAACGGACGCACTCCGTCATGCACACCCACCAACACAGTCTCCTCCCCGATTTCCTCACACAAACGGTTTAGCCCGTTCTTCACGGAAGCGAAGCGTGTGTCCCCTCCTTCCGCCCATAAAAAAGAGACGGGGAAAGCATACTTGCGGCATAAGTCGTCCCAGTACGCTTTCTGCGTCTTAGGTAACACAAGCACCACTATCATAGAGGGGTCGTACTTTTTGAACTGCTCCACAGTCCGCATCAGCACAGGTTTGCCACCTATGGGGAGAAATTGCTTAGGCACTTCTCCTCCCATGCGCAAGCCCTTTCCGCCCGCTACGATAACGACACTCTTTTTCATTTCACAAGGTCGTTAAACAACATGCCCGCTTTCAACTCGGCCACTTTCTCCTTACCCAAGAAGCGTTCCACGATGGCATAGCCTATCGGCATACTGGCCGCCGGACCTTTGCCTGTAGTGAACGGACCGTCAAGCTGCACCAACGCGGCGGTATAGTCAGCACCTTCCAGATACTTGTCGAATCCCGGATAGCAGGTAGCCTTGCGTCCTTTGAGCAGCCCCATGTTTCCATAAACCATCGGCCCTGCGCAAATGGCGGACAAGAGCTTACCTTCCTTATAACTCTTCTCAATCAAGTCGTGCAATCCTTTGTGCGCATCCAGGTTTGTGGCGCCGGGCAGTCCTCCGGGCAAGAAAATCATGGACAAGTCACTGAAATCCGCTTTCTCGAAAAGCACATCCGCCTGAATCTTCACCTGATGGCTGGAAGTCACCAGCAAATCCCCGGTCATAGAGACCGTCTTCACCTGCAAACCAGCCCGGCGGATAATATCCACTGGCGCCAAGGCTTCTGTTTCCTCAAAGCCCTCGGCTAAAAACACATAAATAGTTCCCATATTATATTAACGGTTTAAACATTTCTTATACGCCTTGACGGCAGCTTCCAGCCCCATGTACAACGCATCGCAAATCAGCGCATGGCCTATACTCACCTCGTCCACCCATGAAATGCGGTCGTGGAAGAACTTCAAGTTCTCCAAGCTCAAGTCATGTCCGCCATTCAATCCGAGCCCCTCATTCCGGGCTGCCTCAGCCGCCTCGACGAAAGGCATTATCGCTTTCTCAGGATCTTCCTTGTACGCCTCGGCGTAAGGCCCCGTGTACAGCTCCACCCTGTCTGCGCCAGCTTTGGCCGCATAAGAGACCATTTCCTTGTCGGCATCCACGAACAGAGATGTGCGGATACCCTCCGCAGCGAAACGAGTCGTCAAGTCCGTCAAGAAATCAAGATTCTCCTTTGTGTTCCATCCATGGTTGGATGTCAGCTGTCCGGGTGCGTCCGGCACAAGCGTCACTTGTGTGGGCTTTACCCGCAGCACCAGCTCGATGAACTTGTCGCAAGGATAGCCTTCAATATTAAACTCCGTTTTCAAGATCGGTTTCAGCTCCAGCACATCCTTGTAGCGGATATGCCGTTCATCCGGACGCGGATGCACCGTGATGCCGTCCGCCCCAAACCGTTCACAATCAAGAGCCACTTTCTCCACATCGGGGTTGTTGCCGCCTCTCGCATTGCGAAGAGTGGCCACCTTGTTAATGTTCACACTCAGTTTCGTCATTCTTATTTATTCTTATTTTTATATCCTAACTGAAACAGTATCCGCAGAAAAGTAGTAATTTTGCAGTACACGCACTTGCAAAAATACGGATAAATAAGACATATCCTGCTTCCGTGCGTGGATTTATAGTATTAATTAAACAAAGAAAGAACATGGCTCCATTTACCATAGCCCTCTTCGGCAACTCTTACCAGCAGAAGAAATCCACACGGATACAGATGATTATAGACAGTATCCACCGCCATGGGATGCGACTCGCCATCGAAAAGGAATACGGAGAATTTCTGAAATCCGTACTGAATTTCTCGATGGAAGGCGCCACTATCTTCGAGAAAGAGAATTTCCAGGCTGACTTGGCGCTGAGCATCGGAGGCGACGGGACTTTTCTGAAAGCCGCCAGTTATGTGCGAAGCAAGCACATCCCCATCATGGGGGTGAACATGGGAAGACTCGGTTTCCTTGCCGATGTGAATGCGGAGAATTTAGACACCACATTGGAACATCTGCTGGAAGGACACTACCGAATCGAGGAAAGAGCCGTACTTGAAGTGGAGACTGAAGGGAGACAACTCAGTCTTTACCCCTTTGCGCTCAACGAGATAGCCGTACTGAAACACGACATTTCCTCCATGATATCCATTCACACGGCCATCAACGGAGATTACCTTGTCACTTATCAATGCGATGGGCTGATAGTCTCCACGCCTACTGGCTCCACCGCTTATTCGTTAAGCGTGGGAGGTCCTATCATGACTCCCGGAAGTGGAAACCTTGTGCTTTCCCCCGTGGCGCCCCACAGCCTGAACATTCGTCCGATAGTCATGAAAGACAATGTGGAAATCACGCTGGATGTAGAAAGCCGCAGCCATGATTTCCTTGTGGCGGTGGACGGACGAAGCGAAAGCTGCCACGAACATACCAAACTGACCATTCGAAAAGCCCCCTACACCATCCGGGTCATCCAGCGGGAAAAGAAAGAATTCTTCCAGACCTTGCGGGAAAAGATGATGTGGGGCGCCGACCCGAGAGTGAACCTACAAACAGAAACAAACGCATAACCAGCACATGAACGTTCAAACTATCCTTATCGGCTTGTGCGGACTGTTATACACAGGCCAAGCCAACGCGCAACACTACATTCCACGCGCCGACCGAAGCGACGCCTGCACAAACTTCATTGTGGGGAAAAAGGCTTCGGCGGACGGTTCTGTCCTTATTTCCTATAATAGCGACGCATGGAACTACGCAGGCCCCATGCACCATTTCCCGGCGGGAAAACATCCCAAGGGGACTATGCGTAAATTCTACAACTGGGAAATCGGAAAGAACGTGGAGATTCCCGAAGCTCCCGAGACATACAACGTCATCGGCTACATGAACGAGCACCAAGTGGCCATCGGAGAAACCACCTTTGACGGACGCAAAGAGCTGTTCGGACAAAAGGGGCTTATAGACTATGGCACGCTGATGGTATTGGCGCTCCAACGGTCCAAAACGGCCAGAGAGGCGATTCATGTCATAGACGAACTCACCTCCCGCTATGGCTACAGCAGCACAGGGGAAAGCTTCTCCATCGCTGACAAGAACGAGGTATGGCTCATGGAGATGATAGGCAAGGGAAAGGACGACAAGGGCATGGTGTGGGCAGCCATACGCATTCCCGACGATTGCGTCAGCGCGCACGCCAACACCAGCCGCATCCAAAAGCTCGACCTGAAAGACAAGAGCCGTTGCCTCTATTCTAAAGACGTGATTTCCTTCGCCCGGAAGAAAGGCTATTTCAAAGGCAAGGACAAAGACTTTGACTTCTCCGCCGCATACTGCCCGCTCACATTCGAGCGGCAGCGTTTCTGCGACGCGAGAGTATGGAGCTTCTTCAGGAAGTACGACAACGCCATTGATTCTTTTCTTCCTTATATAGAAGGGAAGACCGACAAGCGGCTTCCGCTTTACATCAAACCTTCCCGGAAAATCTCCGCCGCCCAGCTCATGAACGATTTAAGAGACCACTACGAAGGCACACCGTTAGACATGACCGCAGACCTCTCTGCCGGACCTTTCCAAAGCCCGGCCCGCATGGCTCCCCTCCAGTTCGAGGTAGACGGGAAAAAATATTTCCATGAACGCCCCACGGCCACCATGCAAACCTCTTACACCTTCGTGGCTCAAAGCCGCGGCTGGCTTCCCGACCCTGTAGGAGGAGTGATATGGTGGGGAGCGGACGACTCCGGGATGTCGGTCTATACTCCGGTGTATTGCTGCACGCAAAAGTCGCCCGAATGCTACAGCGAGTCCACCACAGACGCCAACAAGCTCAACTGGAAAAGCGCCTTCTGGGTCTACAACTGGGTGGCCAACATGGTCTATCCCCGCTGGAGCTTGATGATAAACGAGTTCTCCGCCAAGCAACAAGCCACGGAAAACGCCTTCTTCCAACGCCAGCCAGCCATCGAAAAACAAGCCATGTCCCTTCCCGCCGACTCCCTGCGCTCCTTCTTGAGCCATTACAGCGACACCACCGCCGTGCGCGCCACCGCCAGCTGGAAAGCGTTCGGCGAGTATCTCATCGTGCGCTACAACGACAACATGGTGCATGAATACAAAGAAGGACGCTTCACAGGCAGGACCTCCAAGCCCAATCCGCCCAAGCGATTCTTGAGACAACTCATCAAAGCCACGGGCGATCGCTATCTGGTGCCGGACAAAAAGCCTTCTTCCTCCACGAAGATGTACTAAGCCACTAAATCCCCTATTCGACAAGCACAGTTATCAACAGGCACAGTTAGCATATCGGTGCGCACGGCCTTAATCTTAACTTTGTGTAAAAGATAAGAAATAGCGTGATACTCTCTTTGTCCTTACGGATATTTTTGAGTATTTTCGCCACGGAATTAAGGGATAATGCTCCATTTCCAAGTAATAAGAACAATACGTTTTAATAAACAAATCAATAAAACAAGCAATTATGAAAATTGAGAAAATTTTTGCACGTCAGATCATGGATTCACGTGGTAATCCGACGGTCGAAGTTGATGTAACTTTGGAAAACGGCGTTCTCGGACGCGCAGCAGTTCCCTCTGGAGCTTCTACGGGTGAGAACGAGGCTTTGGAGTTGCGTGATGGCGACAAGACTCACTTCTGCGGTAAAGGCGTTTTGAAAGCTGTGAACAATGTGAACACTATCATCGCTCCGGCTTTGAAGGGTGAGGAAGTGACCAACCAGCGTGCAATCGACTATAAGATGTTGGCTCTGGACGGTACTCCTACCAAATCCAAATTAGGAGCCAACGCCATCCTCGGTGTTTCTTTGGCTGTGGCTCAGGCTGCCGCTAAGTCTCTCGGTCTTCCTTTGTACCGTTACCTTGGTGGTCCTAACGCCCGTGTGTTGCCAGTTCCTATGATGAACATCATCAACGGTGGCGCTCACTCTGACGCTCCTATCGCATTCCAGGAATTCATGATTCGTCCGGTAGGCGCCAAGACTTACAGCGAAGGCTTGCGTATGGGCGCTGAAGTGTTCCACGCTTTGCAGAAAGTGTTGAAGAAACGCGGCTTGAGCACCGCAGTAGGTGATGAGGGTGGTTTCGCTCCCGCACTGAACGGCATCGAAGACGCATTGGACTGCATCGTAGAGGCTACCAAAGAAGCTGGTTACAAACCGGGTGATGACATCCATATCGCTATGGACTGCGCCGCTTCTGAATTCTCTTTCATCGAGAACGGCAAGTACTACTATGACTACAGCAAACTGAAGAACGGTGCGCCGAAAGATCCTAAGGGAAAGAAGCTGTCTGACGAAGAGCAGATTGAATTCTTGACTTCTTTGATCAACAAATATCCTATCGACTCTATCGAGGACGGTATGGACGAGAACGACTGGGAAGGCTGGCAGAAGCTGAACAAGGCTATCGGCGACCGTTGCCAGTTGGTTGGTGATGACTTGTTGGTAACCAACGTGAAGTTCTTGAAGAAAGCCATCGCTTTGAAAGCTGCCAACTCTATCTTGATCAAAGTGAACCAGATCGGTTCTTTGACTGAGACTTTGGACGCTATCGAAATGGCTCACCGCAACGGATTCACTACTGTGACTTCTCACCGTTCTGGCGAAACTGAAGACACTACCATCGCTGACATCGCAGTGGCTACTAACAGCGGTCAGATCAAGACTGGTTCTATGAGCCGTTCCGACCGTATGGCTAAGTACAACCAATTGCTCCGTATCGAGGAACAGCTGGGCGAACGCGCTGAATATGGCGACTGGGACTACTACAAGAGAAACGCTTATTTGAAATAATTCCTCTCTCTGAGAAGTAATCTTACATAAGGGGAGATTGTGTCATAATGACGCAATCTCCCCCTTTGTATTTAAATTATGATTAATTACACTGCCTTGCGTAGAGACGCGATTAATCGCGTCTCTACATTCATCAGTGAGGATTTTAGTAAGATATTAAAACACTATGAAAATCATTATCGCCATAGACAAGTTCAAGGGAAGCCTGACCACCTTTGAAGCAAACCAAGCCACAGAAGAGGGTATACGGGAAGCCACCGCCTCAGACACTGAAATCCACACCATACCAATCGCTGACGGAGGAGACGGGCTGTCCGCCATTCTGACCCAATGCACACATGGAGAAACCATTCACGCAAAGGTACAAGACCCTTTGGGCAGAACGATACAAGCCGCCTACGGTATTTCAGGCATAGACCCCAAGACCGCTTTTATTGAGATGGCGGAAGCCTCTGGACTCCACCTGCTCTCTGAAAAAGAACGGAATCCACTACAAACCTCCACTTTCGGCACAGGGCAACTCATCCTTGACGCATTGAAAAGAGGATGCACACATATTGTCATCGGACTGGGCGGAAGCGCCACGAATGACGCGGGAATTGGAATGCTCTCCGCACTGGGAATACATTTTCAGGATGCGCAAAAGAATATTCTGCCCCCTACAGGAGCGTCCTTGACCCAGATACAAGAGATAGACAGGACTGACATGACACCTTTGCTTCACAATGTGAGATTCACGGTAGCCTGCGATGTGCAAAATCCATTGTGGGGAATGAACGGAGCCGCCTATATCTATGCGCCGCAAAAAGGAGCGGACAAAGAAATGATAAAGAAGCTGGACGAAGGGTTACGTTCGTTTGCCAATGTAACCCTACGATTTACAGGGAAGTCCTACGACATGGAAAAGGGTTCAGGAGCCGCCGGAGGCATGGGATTCGCCTTCTTGGCCTATTTGAACCATTATGCCGGAATGCACAGTGAGCTGAAGCCAGGCATTGATATTGTCTTGCAGACACAAGCCTTCGACCAACTGCTCCAAGGAGCGGACTGGGTTATTACAGGAGAGGGAAAAGCCGACAAACAATCGCTCATGGGCAAAGCCGTAGGCGGAATACTGCGCAGGGCAAAAGAAAGACACATACCCACCCTGCTGTTCGCGGGAAGTGTGGAGGATGCGGAAGAATTGAACAAAGCCGGATTCACCGGAGTGTTCTCCGTCGTACCCGGCCCTTGTGATTTACAGGAAGCGATGCGTTCCTCACAAGCATACAAAAATCTGAAAAGCCTTTCCTGCCAAGTGTTCCGCACAATCTTAGCAAGGAAGGGCTGAAAGAAGTCAAGCTTCCGAAGCCTCCCCTTTCTCCTGTGCCGCCGCGTCAGGCAAGGCATACAGCTTGTCTGACGGAATATCCAGGACTCTGACTTCTGCATTCTCCATCCTTGGAATCTGATGAATATCCGTACCCTTCCATACCGCCTGGATATAACGGTCTATCATGCCATGTCCCACAGCCAGAATCGTCTTTCCGGCAAAGTGTTGTTGCACGAACGCCAGAAACTTCAAAGACCTCTCATAGATAGTCCGCTCACTCTCCACATCCGCCGGCCAATGCTCCACTTTCAGATTCACAATCTCATCGAGAATATTCTTCCCCGTCAGCGAGCCCCAGTCCCTTTCTCTGAGCAAGTCCGTTGTTTGCGGCTTTAAGCCATGAGGCTCTGCCAGAATAGCCGCGGAATCCACACAACGCTTCAAATCACTGCACACCACTGCGTCGAAACGCACGTCCTTCAGCTTATCTCTGAGCGTTTCCACCTGCCTGATTCCTTCCGCAGACAAATGTCCGGGCATCCATCCTTGCAAAATATGCGTCCTATTCTCTTCCGTCTGTCCATGACGGGTAAGGTACATCGTCGTTTTATTCATTGTCATTGATTGTTTTAATTTCATTTTCACGCCTCTCCGCTGGCGAGAGTGTCTCCACGAACGCCTTGATTCTTTCCGTCATACGCGAATAAGCCGGACAGCGGCGGAAGCTGGTGTTATGACGCAACACGGTCGATACGTCCAGCTGGCTGTTGTCATAGGCCGACAACTCGTTCTGACGCTGCACGGCGTGTTCCGCCAGCAAGTTTATCTCCCTTTCCCGCCGGTGGCGCAGAATCTTGCATACCGGCTCCAGTATCACCATCACCACGTTGTCCTCCAGATGATGCCCCTGTATGTAAAGATAAGTGGAGTCTTTGTCCACTCCTAACGCCTCAAGCTCCCGCGTCAGCTTCTTGTAATCTTTTTTCGCCTGCGGAAACTCCCTCTGCAAACGGCTTATCTTGCGGTTCACCCGTCTCCTCAATCTTTCCAGCGACTCCTCCGGACTATGGAAGTTAAAACGCTCCACCGCCACAAGATTGCAAAAATCCATCAAAGAGAAAGCCTTGAAAAGGCCATGCCGGTACAGCCATATCGACCATACGAAAAGAGGATGGATAATCCGGGAATACTGCAAAAGATAGCCCTCAAAGTCAAACAACTCCTCGTCATTCAGCGTGGCGGCCACACAGACCTCCCGCAAACTGGCGGCATAGCAATGAAAATTCTCTATCGCGTACACATACGTGTGGAAGATATAAGGATTATGATTAAACATAGCGGAGAAAGGCGTGGCATCCTGCATCAGGTAGTCATAATCCGCGTCCACACAGGCTATCATGTTCCTGCCCAGTCCGGCTCCCAGCTCATTCATCAGCACCGACTTCTTCCCCTTGGTCAGCCTTGTCCGGGAAGGCAGCATCACCTTGAACACACAACTGTCCGTCTCGCATTCCCCCAGCACGTTCCGCCAGAACATCACGTCGTCGTAGCTCTCCACATAAGCGATAATCTCCGTCTTCACGCTTCGGGAACGCAGCCTGTTGGCGGCTCCGAAATAAGAGGAACTTATATTTTCCAGCAATCGTTTTCCCATGGCCTCCTTCTTGAGTGGAATTTATTTCTCCGTGATGTCCGTCACCTCGCACACCTTGTCCATCCAGCCGTCCATGATAACCGCCGGGGAATGCGTGGTCAGAATTATCTGCACATTCGGGTTCAGCTCCCTCACCAAGGCGATCAACCGCCGTTGCCAGTCAATGTGCAGACTCACCTCCGGCTCGTCCATGAACAACACGCCCGGCCTGTTATCCTCTACAAGGGTCGTCAGCAAGATGACCAGCATCTGCTTCTCCCCGGAAGAAAGCTGATAAGGGGATAATAAAGAAGTCTTGCCCATAGTGCTCAAAAGAGCGTCTTCCGACTGGATGAATCTCACCTCATTGCAAGTGCGGTCTATCCGTTTGCCTGTCTCCTTGAACAGCTCGTCTAAAATATCCTGAAAACGTATTTTGGGAGCGAACACTTCCTTTACACGCTCCTCCCGGCCTGTTTCATCCACCATTCCGTCCGTGAACATGGAGATAATCCGCTTGCCAATGTCCACCTGGTAATTCAAGAAGCGTCGTTGCAACTGGTAAATCTGCCAGTCGAGTTCCGTCTTCACCTGCTTGTCCGCCAGCTTGGCCAGCTTGTCAGAGTCAATCAACGGCCTGTCAAAACTCCGAATCACATCATAGCGAATCCCCGTGGCATCCTCCGGGAAGAACTTCAGACGTACTCCTCTGACAAATCCCGCGCCGTCAGCTCCCATCTCGCCTCCCCGCAGCACGTCGAGCGAAGAAATGGAACGATTCAAGATGGTAGTCTTCCCCACTCCGTTGATGCCGCTCAAGATGTTCACGTCCGGACGCAACCGCCAATAGATATGCTTACGCCCCCAAAGAGCCTTTATCTCGATTTCCTGTATATACTCCGCCCGTTTTACCATAGTGTCCGTATTTAATGATGATTATAACTTTCCATCCTCCATCGCCGCGCAAATCGCCTTGGCGATGCCCTCGCTGTCATATCCGCACAGCTTCCGCAGCAATTTCACGTCTCCGTGTTCCACAAACTGGTCCTTGACACCGAGCCGGGTCAAACGAACCGGTATGCCGCCCTCGGCATAGAACTCCAGCAAGGCCGAGCCCATTCCTCCGGCCAGAATACCGTCTTCCACCGTGATAATCCGCCGGAAACGATTCCCTATCTGTCTCAAAAGCGCTTCGTCCAGCGGTTTCAAGAAACGCAAGTCGTAATGCGCAATCGTCCATCCGGGATGTGCGGACTCCACGGTTTGTATAGCGTCCATCGCCTCTTTGCCTATCGCCCCTATGGAAACCACCGCCAAATCCTCGCCCTCTTTCAGCCTCCGCCCTTTGCCAACGGGTATTTCCTGTGGTTCTGTCTTCCATTCCGTCAGGTAGTCCCGTCCACGAGGATAGCGGATGGCGAACGGCCCCCTGCCTTTCAGCTGCGCCGTGTACATCATATCGCGCAGTTCCACGGCATTCAGTGGAGCAGCCACCGTCAGGTTTGGAATGGATCTTAGAAAAGCCATGTCGAACACTCCGTGATGTGTCGGCCCGTCCTCTCCCACAAGTCCCGCGCGGTCTATGCAGAACACCACATTCAAATCAGGAAGAGCCACATCGTGAATGATATTGTCGTAAGCCCTTTGCAGGAAAGAAGAATAGACCACACAGAAGGGACACATCCCGTCCTTGGCCAGTCCGCCGGCGAAGGTCACGGCATGCCCCTCGGCGATGCCCACATCGAAAGTCCGCTCCGGCATCTCCTTCATCATGAGGTTCAGCGAGCTTCCCGTAGGCATGGCCGGCGTGATGCCCACGATGGCGGGATTCTTGCGCGCCAGCTCCAGCAAGGTCGCCCCGAAGACATCCTGGAACTTGGGCGGAATTCCTTTGTCGGATTCCACCAGCCGTTCCCCCGTGTCCGGGTTGAAACGTCCTGGCGCGTGCCAAAGCGTGGCGTTCTTCTCCGCCGGCTCAAATCCCTTTCCCTTTACGGTATGCAAATGAAGCAGCTTGGGTCCCTTCATCTCCTTAATCTCCCGCAAGGTCTTCACTAACGCAATCACGTTATGCCCGTCCGCCGGACCGAAATAGCGGATGTTCATCCCCTCAAAGAGGTTTTGCTGCTGGCTCAAGAGCGACTTCAGGCTGTTGTTGAAACGTATGATGCTCTTCCGTCTTGCGTCTGTAAGCAGTCCGATACCCGTAAGTTTCCGGGAAAGAAACAACCGCAGACGGTTGTATTGGGGATTCGTGTTAAGGTCTAACAAGTACTGCTGCATTCCCCCGACACTATGGTCTATGCTCATATTGTTGTCATTCAACACGATAAGCATGTCATTCGGTGTGGAGGAAGCGTTGTTCAACCCCTCAAAAGCCAGTCCGCCGCTCATGCTGCCGTCTCCGAGGACTGCGATGACATGGCGGTCAGTCTCGCCTTTCAGCCGAGCCGCCACGGCCATGCCCAACGCGGCGGAGATAGAATTGGAAGCGTGGCCGCAAGTGAACGTGTCGTATTCGCTTTCAAAAGGTGAGGGGAACGGGCGTATACCCCCGTATTGCCTGTTTGTATGAAAAGAGTCTCTCCTCCCGGTGAGAATCTTATGGCCGTAAGCCTGGTGTCCCACGTCCCATACCAGCCGGTCGTAAGGCGTATTGTAGACATAGTGCAACGCCACCGTCAGCTCCACCGTGCCAAGGCTGGAGGCAAAATGTCCGGGATGCGATGACAATTCATGGATGATGTCCTCCCTCAGCTCCTTGCATACTTCAGGCAGCTGTTCGAGAGGAAGGGTTCGCAAGTCCTCCGGGGTATTTATTTTAGAGAGTAATTGATAGGCCATTTCTTTGTCAGTTTCAACGCTTTCCCGCCAGATGACGGGAAACATAGTGCGAAGATACGTCTTTTTAATGAAATAGACAAATTCGATTGGGGATTACAAGTGGAGATGCGATGAATTAGTGTTTCCGTTTTTCTTGGTGTTTTATACAATGCAATTTTTCTATTGCAGTTCATTTTAGAAAATACAGACACACAATTATTCTTATTAAACATAATATACCTTCCCGCCAAAAGTTTTTTCGTGAATTTGCCTACACGCCTACACAGAATATTTTTAAATCACTGTTTATCAGTTTCTAACGTGATAAAAAGCAGGAATATTGCCTACACTAAAGGTACACTAACCTACACTAAACAACATAAAAACACTGGAGATGGGGCTATATTGTACCATAGTCCCTTACTTTTTCGTCCATTTTCTTTCATAAAGTACACACAGAGAAGAAGATTCACAATGCGCAGTAATTTTCTATTTATAAGACAGGGGAAGGACGAGTTATGTTACGGTGAATAAGGAATAACTTCTCACCGCATGACGAGACACTTCCTAAATGCCCATCAATCAGTAGAGACGCGATTCATCGCGTCTCCATATTCCGCAGCGAGAAATCCTATCTGTACGGGATAGATTGGGACATATTTAAAACACGATGAAAAGTGGAGACGCGATGAATCGCGTCTCTACCTAAAACAATACTGATGGATGGTATGGTTGCGAATTAATCATTTACCATTATGAGATAATCAATCAGTAGGGATGCACACAATTCATTATAGACCTAAATTACATCTCTAAGAGACTCTATTGAGGAATTTACAAACCTATCATCTTCATCATGCTCTCTATATAACCTTCCTCCTTCATAAACAGCACATGATTTTTCGTGTAATCCTCCTTACTCCATATTTTAGGCATATCCCCATACGATGTCCCACTGAGAATAAAACTGTTCAACTCAAAGTCCAAGTCCTTTTTAAGAAGAGGTTGAATTTCTTCCCTTAGTTTACGAAACAACTGAATCTTAGGATCTTCTTCAAGACTATGTATATGTTGAAGACCTTTAGGGTCTATGAAAGTCATGTATTTTTGTTTGCCTTTTATAATCCAAAGAATGAAATCAGGATAGAATCCTATTCCGTCCTCAAAGAATCCCACGCCTGTTTTACTTTGGTTACGCAACAAATACATCTTCCATCCCTCCTTTTCATGTTTGCCATAGTAGGTTCGCAAGGCCTTCACAAAATCACCTTCCCCCTTGTTTAAAGCCACAGGAGTGACTGTCAACAGCGGATCTTTCGTTGTTTCATCCACTAATATGGGCTGATTTCGGTCAATACAAAGTAATGGATTGTACACATGCCTGTCAAAATCAATGGCTTCGAGATCGGCCCCGTCTATTGGAAAGTCTTGTGAGAACTGTTTCTTCTCCAATTGTTCTTTCAACTTATTCAATTCCTTTATCCAGTCTTTCTTATCTTCCCTGACCTTCACTACAATCTTGTGTTCATTCGGGAGAACATTGACATTTTGCAAATACACCTTCTGCAAATTCTTTTGCTCTTTACTTGTTTTGACCTTTTTGTACACAGCCTGCATGTATTTACCCAGCAATTTAACGGTGATACGCTGCCATTTTTCCACGTCTTTTGCATAATCCTCCGTCCAGTCCAGCTCCTCCTTCGAGTTGATAATCAATTCATACCAATCCCCCTTCTTCATTAATTCCTTTAGGCAGTCTTTATCTAATAATAAATTATAGAACTTCCACTCATTTTTCTTCCGCTCTAATTCAAAGAAAATAGCCGTCCAGTCCAAATAGTCTAACTGCCACTTGAGCTTTCTCTCATCGTTATGTACACTCGTCGGGCGTTCTATCTCTTTACTGCGAATTGCCTGTACTTTCGGGGTTTCATCTAATTGTATAGATACTTTCACGGACTCATCGTTCAAATGTACTACTTCATTCTTCATGAAATCAAAAGAATCCGATACCTTAATATAGGGCAAGTTCTCTTCTGTCGGAGTCGAAGAAAACAAGACGGGCAATCCTATTTCTTCATAAGTGATAGACGAGGTATTTTTGTCAGGAATTCCTTCCTTCTTCAACACCTTCTTAAATGCATCCATATAGTCGGCTTTCACTCCTAATACATACAATGTCTCCAGTGTGGACAATCCCTCAGGTAGCTCTGCTGGAGGATTCGTCAGTCTGGAACTCCTTTTCATGGAGTTGTCATACCCCTTCAGTCGCACCCCACGTCCAAATAATTGAATGATTTGCGATCCTTCGTTCCTTCCTACATTCATCAACCCCATGACAGACAAACGATAAGTATTCCATCCTTCCATAAACTTTTTGGCACCAATAAGCAAGTTTAGAGGGGAATCAGGATCTTCGATAGTCTTAAACGAAGATCTGTTTTCAGGTTGTTTTGGTTCACACGGAAAATCCAGTTCACTCAATTTGTTCACCAAATCTCCTACATTGCCCACATAGATGTTTCCAAAATACGTATCTGTGTCACCAACTTTTAATCCTATTTCCTCATTCTCTCCTTGCAACTGTACGATATGAAGACGACCGCCGCTTTTCCCCGAATGAAACACATTACGCAGAATTTTCTCATAAATAAGAGAGGCTAAGGCATTCTTATCCTCGCTCAGCGCCTTTAAAAATTTAAAATCTTTTCCAAACACAGACTTTCCGTCTTGATCCTTTATGCCTCCATTCTCTTCCAGCAACTCTTGAATATAACGAATGAAAGTGTCCCGATCTTTGAGAAAATCACGCAAGAAACATACTATCTGAATAATATCTGTCAATGTCTTATCTTCTTCATTTTTCTTCTTTTTCTTTGTGACACTTGTTCCCACAAAAGCCCCCAACGGTTTTGCTATCAAGAATTTATCCTTACATACAGGATATTTATCATATAGGTATAGTTGCTCATACAAAAGCATCAAATAGGCCGTGAAATACCTATCCACAAAATACTTATCGACCTGACCATCCTCCTGGTTTGCTGGCTTATTCGTAATGTTGTAATCTTTACCAAACCCGTCGTCATAGAAATACTTATAAGAATAATCAAAAAGAATGGATTTTCCATACTCCTTCAAAAGGGGGAGCTTATCCCCTACCACCTGTCCGAATGTCGCTGAATACTCAAAGGAAAAACCTCTTTCAGTCAGTTTCTTACGATTATTCATCCATACTTTTCCCGTAGAACCACGGTGTCCTTCGTCCACCAGCACAAGATTATTTCCCTCAAAGGAATCCACATTTACAGTTTTATTCTCACGCTTATCTCCAGCCTCATCTGACAGCTTGTTTACATCAATGATTTCCACCTGTTTCCTCTGATACATACCACCATTATTCTTTGAGAAAATCACTGCCGAAATATCTGATTTCACACACTCCTCATAATGTTGTTTGGACAACCCTTCATTAGGTGTGAGCAGAATAATATGGTCTAACTTGGGCGCATGATATTTTTCCGCATATTTTTCCGCATAATAATTATACTGTTTCAAGTGTACATGCATCAGCAAAGTCTTGCCAGAAGCTGTGGCACACCAAAAGGACAACTTGTTCAATTCATCTTCCTTGAACACAAAGTCTTTCTGTACTCTCTCACATGTCCGCCCGAAAACCTGATTACAATACGCCTCATCCCGCTTTGCTATCCAGTCGTTCAACCTCCTACACAATTCTTCCCTGCGTCCAAAATATTTGTCCAAATAGAATTCCGTGAAAAGCAGACAGAAATATTGATAATATCTCCATCTAACAGGCACCTCCCGTTTCTTATTGATTTCATCAGTATACGTCTTGATATGACGATCATATTCCTCAACCAACTTTACTTTCAACCAATCGTCTGGATGATATTGTAAGTCATGGTAATAGTTAGAATGGTTCTCGTCTTTATCCCAACCTTCCAAGTCTGGATTTTTAAAATTCCCAGAAAGGGATTTGAAGTCCCTATACTGACCAAACAAGTCCAACATATAGTGGAAATGATTATCCGCAATCGTACCACCAACTCCAAGACGGAGGATTTTCCCCGGTGGATAGCCCACTTTGGAACAACAGGCTGATGGCGGGTCTTAATCCCATCTGCCGTCAGCCTTCTTTAAAAGAAGAACCGCCCGCTCTTTAGGCGTTGGGAATCTTACAGAAAGCACTCAAATTATCACCGTGTACTCTTCCCCATGACGGGAATTGTCCGTATATTTGCCGAAAACTAAATATGTATAAGTAAGAAACAGTATCATGGGAAAGAAACGCATATTCAGCGATAGCAGGAACAGAAGAGAAGCCATCCGGGAATCAGCAAGGCGGAGAAGTCTGAACGAGGTCGTTGACATAAACGGCAGCAAAGTCTTTGTTGAAAACGGAGAGGTGAAAACTGTCCTCAATGAAAATATACAGCGCACGGGATATATGTCTGTGGAAGAGATGTGCTCTTTAATTTGCGCTAAAATAAAGAAGATGTATGAGTTGAATGGCAAGCTATAACTATGTCGTTAATGACGCTGTATATGAAGTAATAGAATCGTTCTATGCAAACGCATTCCGAGTACATCATAATACATATTCTTATGAGCTAATGGAAAAGAATGTAAAAGATACTTGTCATTCCATTTACAAGATAGAAAACGGCTTAATTTCAAGAAAGCCATCGACTCTTGGGAGGTGGATAAAAATAATGAAAGATGAAGAGGAAAAGAATGAGAATGATAAGAGGAACTATCGTATGGCGATGTCAAATAACAGATGTTGGTATTTTCTGTACTATATAGAAGGGAATACGATATATGTCGAAGACGCTTGCTATAAAAGCAATATGTACGAAGAAAGACTAAGAATCTTGAATATAATAAATGAAAGGTTGAATGAGCGGATGACTTACGGAAAAGCGAGGAAAGGCATCCCATTATATGTTGTAATGAAATCATTAAATGAGTCAAAGGCTTCCACAAGCAGGAAGACGACCAGGGATTTCGGAAGACTTAGTCCTTTTGAAAGATATGTGAGAAAGCACGAGAAAGAGTCTGGAATCAAGGTCTCCAAGTTCGTAAATGGCGGTGGCACCTGCTTCACTGTAGATAATCCAGAAGGGGGAGTGATGAGATTCTACAGTGAGTATCCATTCTTCTACGATATGATTGTAAAGGGTCTCGAAAAATACGGAAGGCTAAGAGAATTGTGGACATTTGAAACAGGGGGTGAGATTTACAGACAATTACGGAAGTGTTCTGACAAGAGCATGATATTTGCGGTGATGGACAAGAAAAATGGTCGTTGGAAAATTGCGGGAAACATACCAAGTATCGTGTTCAATTACGCAGCCCGAATTCCGACTCCACTCTTGGGAGATATGGATAATCCGACTCCATCAGCAAAGGAGCAGAAAGCATTAGCAGGCGAAATCAGAGATGACCTGAATGGAATACCAACCGCATAATTAGAAATAATAGTTAGGAATTTCAGCTCTGTAACGAATCGTGTGGGTAGTAGGGACGCAGGTCTCGTGTGTCCGATACAATATTTACACCAAGTTTATAAGCTCTAAAGAAGACGTATCCTATTTAGTCATAACAGTAACACACTAAGAATCAATTTCTCGTAAGTCAGTCCCTCTTATCTGCGGACGCACGGACTGTGCGTCCCTACTGATTAATGCCCCCTAAGAGAATCCATTTAATTCGTTGGACAGTTACATTTATCCACACGAAACGTTATAGAGACATTTTTATTAAACTTTCGGGTGAATCTTGTGTTCACTTGTTTGATTTACATTTCGAATTCGGGGGAAGTGGGCATAGATAATCTTCAACAGCATCGAACTCATCTTTTATTGCATCTTCTTTATTTGATTCTTGGTACTCTGAATTACAATGTCTGCATAGAGGATATATGTATCCGTTTTCGTTTTCAGTTTTATTTCCCACCGTGCAAACATGGGCTCCTACAAGATCATCAGTAATTTTTTTACATTTTGGGCATATGCTTAAAAAACTATACTTACCTGTCTTTATATTGCGCTTCCAATAGTCAAACCAGTAGTCAAACCAAGAGGCAAACCCTTTAGGAACAGGATCTTTAGTGGTGTCCACCATATTACGTACACGTACTTTTCTAGCCCTATAGATTTTGAGTCTATCCATCATTATTCTCATTATCTTCATTTGCCAATCTCATTTAGATGTTCTACATTTAGACATAGGCAGGAACACTACTTATTCAAAGCATCCCCGCCCGCCTCTAAAAAAAAGAGGTCACTTGATTTTCTCAAGTCTTTTCATGAAAGAGATAACATCTTTCAGCCATTCTTTCAAAAGGAACTTATGAGAACTCAAGGATAACACCCCCTTTCTTTTAGATATAGCAAAGGTACGTGAAGTTCTGTTCATTCTTAAAGAATGGATGGAACTTTATGTTTTTATAATAAGTAAATACACTTTATTAAGATTTTCCGTATATCCTGTGTCTGAATTCCGTCTTATAGGACACGGCAGCTACCATGAGCCTGTCGAACATCCTGTCCCCGAAGTATCTGCGGTTGAACTTGTAGCAGAACTCGCTGAGGTAGCCTTGCAGGAACTCGGATTTCAGGCCGTGGTATATGCCTGCGAGTGTTGTCTTGGCGTTCGCTATGGCGATGTGTACCCAAGGAAGCACCTTTCCTATGTCCTCCGGCTTTATCACGCGTGAGTCGTGGCTCTTGAAAAGGCTTTTGAAGTGCGTGTGGGAGCCGTGGTCGTCCG
>CAVDHB010000062.1:0-75779 GCA_963608705.1 Prevotella sp. P5-108 | reverse complement strand
CGAGTTCTGCTACAAGTTCAACCGCAGGTACTTCGGGGACAGGATGTTCGACAGGCTCATGGTTGCAGCCGTGTCGTACAGAACCGAATTTAAGCACAGAATATACGGGAAATCTTAATATAATATATTGATTTGTTATAAAACAATAAAGTCCCATCCACTATTATGCGAGTGAACGGAACTTTACGTATCTTTGTGGTCAAGCAACGCCCGCATTTTTCTTTTAATCAGCTGAAGCTCATCTCTGCTTATGCAGTGGGGCCTGAGGTTACTTATTGGAATAGATGCGGCACTGCTATAAACCACTCATCGCTGGGTGATTTCCCCTCTCTGTTAATCCGGAGAGGGTTTTCTATAAATAATGTAGAACGTTTAAATGGAATTGGCAAATGAGAAGTGAATCGAACGATATAGATGAAGAATATGAAAGGATTAATAGCGATTACAGGATAATGTGCATTGAGTTTCAAGTTCTATCTAGAAAAACAAATAGAACAAAGAAAGAAAACGATAATTTAGATTCTCTCTGTGAAAAGTTGAAGGCGACATCAATATATTTGAAGAGTCTCGATTTAAAAAGAAAGGATAAACCGTTATAACTTACTAAACACTTTTGGAAACAGGTATCTTTTGCAGAAATCGTTTGCCTCTTCTCCATGTTTCCTGAATTGCCCATTCAAGCACAACAATCCGAGAAAAGAACCAAGCGCAGCCATTTTATCCTCTTTCGTTGACGAGGAACATCCATATTTCCTCGCCAACCTTACGTCTTTGACCATTTCCGACACCGCATAGTCAAGGTCTATTCCGTAAAAATTTGTCATAACGTCATTGTCTTGAATGCCTTATTGATTTCCTCCCGAATGATACTTTTCAGTCTGCCATATTCTTTGTCTTCATAGACATGGCTCGCAAGCATGAAATGAGTTACTATTACATTATCCTCGTAAAAGAAATAGGAAATGGCGAATTGCGTCTTTGACTCGTCTTTCCAATTTGCCCTCCTTAAATTCAGGTACACTGGCTTACCATTTTTAAACTTTTGACCGAGATTCTTATATCTGCAAACTGGATGACTTTGAGGAAATTCGCCTAAAGAGTTAAGGAAACCCCAAAGTCCTTTACACTTCTCTATTGCCCTTTCGTATGATGTATAACTTGAAACCAAGGCTCTCTTGTATCCATCAATCTCTCTTTGAGCTATTCTACTAATAATTACTTCCATTTCGTCTTTCAAATTCTTCTTTTAGGCTTCTCATGAATTCTTTCCTGAGTTCATTCACTGTAATATACCCCTGACTTTTCAAGAATTCAAAATATTCCTTTGGGGACATTTCATCCTCTCCATGTACTCGCATGGTTTCAACAATTCTTTTAGACTGTCTGTCATTCTTGCCCTTTCCCATAATACAGTTTCTTACTTATACATATTTAGTTCTCGGCAAATATACGGACAATTCCCGTCATGGGAAAGAGGACACGGTGATAATTTGAGTGACTTCTGTATGATTCCCAACATCTAAAGAATGAGCGGTTCTTCTTTTAAAGAGGCTGACGGCAGATGGGATTAAGACCTGCTGTCAGCCTGTTGTTCTATGGGGCTACCCACCGGGGGAAATCACCCGTCTTGGAGTTGGTGGTACGATTGCGGATAATCATTTCTGGAAATTCTTTATGTCTATTTTCAGCGTGGGAACGAGAATACCACTTGTCACACGGAGTATGACCGTGCCACCTCTTACTCCGCTCCTTGTCACTAACACACCTTCCACGCCCCTGAAGTCACCACTGACCACACGCACGGTGTCGCCTTCGTTCAGTCTGACAGAATGCGGATCGCAAAGAGGCACACTGTCCTTGTAGGCACGTACCATCACCATGAACATTCTCATCTTGTCGTCAGTGATACAGGCGTAGGCATTCTTGCTTCCGTCAGCCCTGCCATCTTTCAGTATTGATAAATCCAGGCATGCCCTTCGAAAATCCAAGACTTCACCGAGGGTGGAATGCAGGAACACATAGTTCAGACACAGTGGCTTTTCCTGTGTATTCCTTCCACCAGCGTCAGCTGCCATCACGAATTTAGGTATGTAGTAGTCCAGTACGGGATGTTGCACATCCTCCAGTTCTCGCCTTCTCGCCAATTCGTCTTCAATGAGTCTTGTGGTCTGAACGCTTGACCTTGAGGAACGCAACACGTACCACTTCCTCCCTTTATTTTCGTTCATGGGGACAGGTGTATTTTGAGAAAAGGATATTCCTCACCCTCTTCCAGAGAAATAGAATTGTCTGGAAATCATTTACTTATGTAGTACGATAAACTACCACCTTGTAAATATCCCGATACTCGTTTTATTCAAGTATCCAGATGTATTTATTCAACGAGAACCTGATATATCTAAATAATGAGCCCGATTCTCGGTGCAAAGATAGAGTAATTCTTATAAACAAGCAAATTATAAAGGATTAAAATCTTCAAGGGGCTAAGAGGAGTCCAATTGCGAGACCGTGAATACTTGGACGTTCCATAACTCTATCAATCCGCACGTTCCCTGCGCTATATATAATAGGTGTCAAGGTGCCTACGATGAGGACAGTTTAATTTTTAAACAACGTTATACAATTTCAGAAATTTACTGTATCTTTGTGCCAAGAAACAGACAAAGAAACGGAATATGAGAAAAATGATTATCACGGCCTTGACGGCCTTGACGCTGCTCGCCACAGGAACTGCGAGCGCAAGTGACAGAAACAGTTATGTGGACTTCGCCCCGGAATTCGGCGGTGTATTTCATGACAAATACCGTCCCAACACGACGCATGCGGGTGTCAGTCTGGGCATAGGAACTTTCTTCGACCGTCTAAACGGTATAGAAAGCAGAGTGGAATTTTACCAAGACATGCAAAGATTCTCCGGCAAGAAATATGGAAGTACGAGATTCGGGATGAAGGTAAACTACATGATTAACTTGACGAACCTTTTCAGAACTACCGAAGAGGAGACTCGGTACGACTTCATCGCTAAACTCGGTGTGGGATTGCGGCAAGGAACAGACTTCGACAATGCGGAGGGCGCTGACGAACTCGCCCCGTACAAGAACAAGACGACTGAGTGGAAAGTGACGCCCTCTCTCGCTTTCCGTGAAAAGGTGCAGCTGAACGAGGTGTTCTCGCTTTTCGCCGAGGAGGAGATTTCAGGAATCAAGAACGATTTCAAGAAATTCGGAAGCGACAAGAAAGTATCGTGGCAGTACGGCGTGCGTGTGGGCTTCTCATACAGTTTTTAATATGCACTGTCTTGCACGTTGCAATACAACGACTAAATTAGTAGAGATGCGATTCATCGCGTCTCCATTCATTGCATCTCCACATTCATCAGCGATGAATTGTATCTGTAATTAGTAAGACAAAACACTATGAAAAGCGGAGACGCGATGAATCGCGTCTCTACTGACAGCGGCAGTATATCCATCTGTCGGGATAAAAAAAGAAGCGTTGAAAAATCAACGCTTCTTGCGGTGCGTGCGGGACTCGAACCCGCGACCCCCTGCGTGACAGGCAGGTATTCTAACCAGCTGAACTAACGCACCTTTTGGAGTCTCAACCGTTATTTCTCGATTGCGAGTGCAAAGGTACGGCTTTTTTCTTACCCTGCAAACTTTTTCGCCACTTTTTTCTTCCAAAGACGCATTTTTTTGTAATTTTGCCATGAATAAAAGGGAGAGAATTCCCTGCAACCATCTCATAGACAAACAGAAATAGCATAATGACGAAAAAAGAGCTTTATCAAGGCATGATTGATTATTTCATGAAAGCCATGCCGGACGTGAATACAGAACTGCATTACGACAGCACCTTCCATCTTCTGATAGCCGTGATACTTTCCGCCCAATGCACCGACAAACGGGTGAACATGGTCACACCTGCCTTGTTCGCCGACTTCCCCACTCCCGAAGTCCTGGCCGCCTCCACCCCGGAAGCCGTATTCGAATATATAAAGAGTGTGTCCTACCCGAACAACAAGGCGAAACACCTCGTGGGTATGGCTCAAAAACTGATGAAAGATTTTAAAGGGGAAGTGCCGGAAGACCTGAAAGACCTCATGTCATTGCCTGGCGTGGGAAGAAAGACAGCCAACGTCATCCAAGCCGTCGTCTTCCACAAGGCGGCTATGGCAGTGGACACGCACGTGTTCCGAGTGAGCCACCGTATCGGTCTGGTGTCCGACCGTTGCACCACCCCTCTCAGCGTAGAGTTGGAATTGGAGAAACACATTCCCGGCGACATCATACCATTGGCGCATCATTGGCTCATCCTGCACGGACGCTACACCTGCATGGCCCGGAAGCCCCATTGCGAGAAATGCGGTTTAACTCTGCTATGCAAAGCTTACAAACAGATGAACGCCGCCAAAAAGGTGGAACGTATAGCGGAAAAAAAGAAGTGATAAACATCTTTTTGCTTTTCAACCGGGAAGTTTGAAAGAAAAAGCACTATCTTTGCCCACGGTTAAGACCGATAACACAAAAGAAGATTTTATACTAAAACTATATTATTATGACAATTGACGCTTGTAATTTCGCAGGTAAGAAAGTAATCGTCCGTGTGGACTTCAATGTGCCTCTCGACGAAAACGGACACATCACCGACGACACCCGTATCAAAGGTGCGCTGCCTACTTTGAAGAAAGTGCTGGCTGGCGGTGGCCGTCTGATTATCATGTCCCACATGGGTCGTCCTAAGAAAAACCCCGACCCCAAGTTCTCTTTGAAACAAATTGTGGCGCACGTGTCTGAATTGCTCGGTACTCCCGTCCAGTTCGCTGACGACTGCATGAAAGCACAGGCACAGGTTGACGCATTGAAAGACGGCGAGGCTCTGTTGCTGGAGAACTTGCGTTTCTATGAAGAGGAAACTGGCAAGCCCCGTGGCGAGTTCGCAAACGACGAGGAGAAGAACGCAGCGAAAGCCGCAGTGAAAGACAAACAGAAAGCTTTCACCAAGACATTGGCTTCCTACGCAGACATCTATATCAACGACGCTTTCGGCACGGCTCACCGTAAACACGCTTCCACCGCACTCATCGCCGCATACTTCGACAAAGACCACAAAATGTTCGGCTATTTGATGGAGAAGGAAATCAACGCCATCAAGAAAGTGCTGGGCGACATCAAGCGTCCGTTCACCGCTATCATGGGTGGATCCAAAGTATCTTCCAAGATTTCCATCATCGAGAATCTGCTGACAAAGGTGGACAACCTGATTCTGACCGGTGGTATGACCTATACTTTCATGAAAGCCAAAGGCGGAAAGATTGGAACCTCCATCTGCGAGAACGACTATCTGGATTTAGCCAATGACATCGTGAAGAAAGCGAAAGAGAAAGGTGTGAACCTTGTGCTGGCTACGGATGCCAAAGTGGCTGACAAGTTCGACAACAACGCCAACACCAAGTACGCTCCTTCCGACAACATCCCTGACGGATGGGAAGGTATGGACATCGGTCCCGACTCCATGAAGGCTTTCGCCGAAGTCATCAAGAACAGCAAGACTATCCTGTGGAACGGTCCTGCGGGCGTGTTCGAGTTCGACAACTTCACCGCTGGTTCAAAGGCTGTGGCTCAGGCTATCTGCGACGCGACCGCTAATGGAGCGTTCTCTCTGATTGGTGGTGGTGACTCCGTTGCTTGTATCAACAAGTTCGGCATGGCAGACAAGGTTTCTTATGTCTCTACCGGTGGTGGTGCCTTGTTGGAAGCCATCGAAGGAAAGACTCTTCCCGGAATCGCCGCTATTGAAGAATAATCATTTCATATTCAATCATCTTACAGAAAGGGATCCTTCCGACAAGGAGGGTTCCCTTTTATTGCTAATACCATGAAGGGGCTATTTTACATACTCTCTTTTTTCTGTATCTGCGCACTGGCCAGCTGTGCCTCCAAAGAAAACCGCACAGCCGATAAAGCGGAGAATGACTCAACCATTCTGCAAGTCGGCGTAACCCCCACTTTCGACTGCCTGCCGTTCTATGTGGCCAAAGAAACGGGGCTTTTCGACTCTCTCCAGGCGAAAGTAGATTTGAAAATATACGGCTCAGCCATGGATGCCGACACAGCTTTCAGAGGGAAAACAGTAGACGCCCTCTGCACAGACTTGTGCCACGTGACCGTGCTGAAAGGGAAAGGATACGGACTCAATGTCATCTCCGCCTTGTACGGCAGACAAGCACTGATAGGTTCCAATGCCGTCCGTGTACGGAAATTAAAGGACTTGAAAGAAAAAATGATTGCCATCGCAAGGGAAGACCAATCAAAACTGTTCATTCAACAGGTCTTGCGGCAACAACACATCGGGAGCGACATCACCTATCTTCCCCAGATAAACAACTTCCAAATCCGTTACAATATGCTGAACGGTGGACAGGTGGACGCAGCAGTGCTTCCCGAACCTTACGCCACACTCGCACAACTGAAAAAGAACAAAGTCTTGACCTCCAACGAGGAACTCGGATGGAACCTCTCCTGCCTCATCGCCAGCTCCAAGGCGCAGAGAGACAAGAACGTGGCCTTACGCAGAATGATGACCTGCTACAACGCCGCCGTGAAAGAAATAAACAAGGCGAAAGCCGGCACTTATTCCCGGATTTTATCGAAATATTACGCAATCCCCAAACAAATAGCCGACACACTGCATCTTCCGAAATACAACAAGGCCACACTTCCGGCCACAAAGGACGTGAAGAGGGCTGTCGGATGGATTGTCTCCGAAGGGGCGACATCCAAGCGAGTGAACGCCAACGGATTGCTGACGGATGAATATATACGCTAATGGCACAATACACGACTATGAATACAACGACAATGCACGAGGTGCATCAGTATGTGGAAAAGCAACTGGACAACTATGACCTTCCCGCAGCCTTGTCCAAAATAGAGGAGACACTGAAGAGCGCTCCCAACTGGGACTGCGAGACAGAGCTGCACGAGCTACAGCAGACGTTCTCCATCATGATGGACTACATCCGCAACGGAACTCCGGACGAACACCGGAAGGAGCTATATGACCAGCTCATTGTCCGCACCCACAACCTGAACGACCGTATGCTCTTCCTTTTCCGCACACAATCCATGGAGGACGCCTCCGCTATACAGTGGAACGACTGTAAAATTTCGGGATTCCCGATGGAGATGCCACTGATGATTAAAGAGATGAGAAAATGGCACATCGTACTAACCACCATGGAGACGGCTCCGGCTCAAGACCCGAAGAAAGACACGGAGACACTGCAACAATACGAGACCTATTACAGCAACCTGTTCACTATTCTTCTCGAAGCGCCCCATTGGACGGAAGACGACCTCGCACAAGCTCTCACGCTTATTAATAATGAAGAGATATACAAGTTCGACCTTGCCTTGTTCATCGGAGCCATAAGCCTGAATCTTCTCGTCTATTTCGATGAAAGGAAGTTGAGCTTTCTATGCGAGACAGCCAAAAGCGAGACAAACCTGCAATGCAAGGCCAGGGCGTTGACCAGCATCGCAACAACCTGTCTCCGACACAACCAGCTCTTGAAACTGTATCCAGCCATACGCCACACATTCCAGACCAGCCTGTCCCAAGAACCGTTCCTCGTCAAGGGACTGCGGATGATTCAGGAAGAGATGATACAATGCCAGCACACAAAGGAGGCCGCAGACAAGATGGACAAGGAAATCCTGCCCACCATGTTGAAATCGGGCTATTACGGAGTGGCCAAGTTCGGATTACAGAATGTAGAAGAGGAAGAAAAAGACCCCGAAGCGGAAGAAAAACGGCAAGCATTTGAGAAGTCCTTACACCAACTCAACGATATGCACGACAAGGGAATGGATGTCTATATGGCCACGTTCGCCCACTTGAAACACTACCCGTTCTTCAATATCATGGCGAACTGGATTTACCCGTTCAACCCTCACCACCATGCCGTGAGAAACGTGTATTTCGACGAGCACAACCAGCCGGGCTTTCTCAACGCCCTGTTGAGCCTCAGTCCTTTCTGCGATTCCGACTGCTATTCGTTCTGTTTGCTCACAGGACGAATGGGAACGATGGAACGTGAGATGGCCCAAATGCAGATGGGAGGCATGGACTTGAAGGAAGCCTTGTCAGACTTCACGCAAGTCCAGAAAGAGAATCAAGACCATCTTTTCCTGCATGAGATACGCAAGTGGGAGCAAGACCTGTACCGCTTCTTCACCCTCTGCCCCATGGTCGACAAGAGACTTCTCCCCTCTCCTTTCGAAGGGGACGTGAACTTCCTACATAACATCCTGCTGAGCGAAATCATGGGTGAGAGAGAAAGCGCGCTTTCCATCGCTGAAAACATCTACAGCCGAGAGAGCTACAAGGAAGCCCTGGTGTATTTCGACTTTTTGGAAGCCAATGGATGCCGCGAGTACTCCCTCTACCGCCGCAAAGGGTACTGTCTGCAAAAACTTCGAAACTTTAAAGAGGCCATCGATGCTTATCAAAAAGCGGAACTCATCAAGCCTGGCGAGAAATGGGTGTACCGTCAGTTAGGACTCTGCCTCCGCAAGACAGGACGCTACAAGGAAGCGTTGGCGTATTACGAGAAGCTGGAACATCTGTCCCCCGACAACAAACTCGTCCTCCTGCGAGCCGGAGAATGCCTGTTGCAGGAAGGACGCTACGAGGAAGCGCAACAACGTTTCTTCAAGGTAGAATACAATGAACCTAACTACCTGCCAGCGTTGAGAGCTATCGCTTGGTGCGCTTTCCGAGCCAAAGACAGGGAAAGAGCCGAGAAATACTACGGCAAGATACTGTCTCTTGTCGGCAAACCGGGATGCGCCACACCCAAGGAACAGAGTGTAGACTACCTGAACGCCGGACACACGGCTCTTGCGAACAAAAACCTGAAAACAGCCTGCGAGCGGTATTCCCGCTACCTCCAGCTGTCCAAAGACCACGACATGAAAGAGGCATGGAAAGACTTCCCGATATTGAGAGAGACCTATCAAGTCACCAAGGAAGATTTCATGTTAGCGCTGCTGGCGACAAAGTACATCTGACTTTGACGTGGATACACCCGTGGGCAAGAGTATCTAAATCCGATTAAACGGTTGTCAGCACCACTCTGTAACACAATCTTCACACGGTTGTCTCACCCACTTAACATGTACACAGTTTTTAGTACAACTATACAAGATTAAGACAATCGCCGTGTACGTTTTCGGATTCTACGCGCTACCTTTGCATCGGATTACGACAAACCAATCAATATCACAATGAAAATAAGAAAACTGTTTTTCGCCCTTGCCGTATGTGCCTTGGGCGGTACGGCCATGGCGCAGCCCGAAAGGCCAAAGTTGGTCGTGGGCATCGTGGTGGACCAGATGCGATGGGACTATCTCTATCGGTACGCCTCACGGTACGGGGAGGGAGGATTCAAGCGGCTTCTCAACGAGGGCTACTCGTTTGAGAACACCCGTCTGCCCTACATTCCCTCCGTCACAGCCATAGGCCACACGTGCATCTATACAGGCTCCGTACCATCTCTTCACGGCATCGCTGGAAACAACTTCATGAAAGACGGGAAGGTAGTCTACTGCACGGACGATTCCTCCGTGCGTCCCGTGGGTTCCGACGGAAAGGCCGGACTGATGTCTCCTAACAATCTCTGGGTGACCACCGTGGGAGATGAATTGCGCATCGCCACGAACAACCGCTCCAAAGTCGTGGGCGTGGCCTTGAAAGACCGGGCTTCCATACTTCCCGCAGGCCACAATCCCAGCGGAGCGTACTGGTTCGACAACGAAAGCGGACGGTTCATCACCAGCACCTATTATAGGAAGGACCTGCCCCGATGGGTCACGACTTTCAACGACCGCAAGCTGCCCGAGAAATATCTCTCATCGGAGTGGAACACCCTCTACCCCAAGGACACCTACAAAGAAAGCACGGCAGACCACACCGCTTACGAGGAAGAGCTGCACAAAGGGGTAAAGCCCACGCTTCCCCTGAACCTGCCCGCATTGTATAAACGATACGGCTACGGCGTAATCCGCAACACTCCTTTCGGCAACAACCTGACCTTCGACATGGCCAAGGCAGCCATAGAGGGAGAACAATTAGGGCAAGGGAAAGAGACCGACTTCCTGGCCGTGAGCTGCTCCAGCACGGACTATATCGGACACCAAGTAGGCACGCACGCCGTGGAGACAGAAGACACCTACTTGCGGCTTGACAAGTCTTTGGCCGACTTCTTCACCTATCTGGACAACAAGGTGGGAAAAGGGAATTACCTCGTCTTCCTCAGTGCCGACCATGGTGCTATGAACAACTCCACCTACTTAAAAGACCAACGCATCCCTGCCGGAGAATGGAACGAGAAGAATGCAAAACAACTGGTGGACAACGCCTTGAAAGCCAAATATCCATCCGCAGGAAACCTCGTGAAGACTGTCATGAACTACCAGGTGTTCTTTGACACACAGAAGATAGACTCTCTCGGACTCGACTATTCCGCCATCAAGGCACTGGCCGTGGAGACCCTCTGCAAGAAAGACCCGATGGTGCTTTACGCCTGTGACCAAGAGAAAGCCTCCGAGGCCAGCATTCCCGAGGAAGTGAAGTACCGCATCATCAACGGATACAACAGAGAACGCAGCGGTGGTGTGCAAGTCATCACCAAACCCGGTTTCTACGACGGCTCCGCCCAAGGTACCACGCACGGTATGTGGAATCCTTATGACACCCACATTCCCCTCGTGTTCATGGGATGGCACATTCCCCACGGCGCAAGCACCAAGGAAGTACACATGACGGACATCGCCCCCACCGTGGCAGCCCTGCTGCACATTCAAGCTCCAAGCGGATGCGTGGGACAACCGTTGTTTTAATGAGTAATGAGTAGTTTCTAATTAAACACTACACATTAAAAATCAAACACTAACAAGGGAGACGTACGTCTGTTAAAAGATGTATGTCTCCCTTGTTTTTTACAGTTACGCAACGTTCCCGTGCAGTAATCCGATATATAATGATTAGCTTGGATAAGACATTACTAAGTCTCTACTTAAGACTTTACTAGGTTACTGCTCAAGACATTACTAAGTCCTAACGTAAGATATTTTGAAGTTTTGCAATGGTTAATACGTTCTGAATCAAGAAGATTACGAAGTCTTAATTCAAGACATTACGAAGTCCTTGCTCAAGACATTACGAAGTCCTTGCTCAAGACATTACTAAGTTCTTGACCATGAGCTTGCAAAGCCTGAACCTAATATATAATAAATTGAGAAATGTCCTACTAATAAGTAGATACGACATACAAGCCTTAATAGGGTCATGACGATTTGTATATGCACCCCTATTAGAAGTTACAAACAGCAACTATTCAACACCGTTTAAGAGGAATATCGTATTGACGTATATCAAGAAAACCGTTACTTAATATAGAAATCCTTTATTAAGTAGCAAAACAACACTAAATAGCCGTATATTTGCGTTAGAGACAACACAACAAATTGATTGTCGAATAAAAAGATATTCATTCAGTATAGGCTTATGACAAATAAACAAATCGCAAGCACTTTCTTCTGTCTTCTGATGGGAAGCGGAGGCAATTTATTACAAGCGGCCACCCCTGTCCTTGACCAAGAACAGCCGCAAATGGCAGACAGAAGTCTGCGAGGTGTAGTATTGGACAAGAAGACACAGAAGCCCATTATCGGTGCGAGTGTGTTAGTCAAGGGAACTACCGTGGGAGCAGTCACGGACCTGGACGGAAAATTCCTCATCAGCAACGTGCCTGGTGACAAGAAATATACTGTCACAGTTTCCTCCATCGGCTATACTCCGCAAGACATCATCATTGACGGGAAAACAGAACTGAACGTGTCGTTGGCGGAAAATTCCGTCGCATTGGACGAAGCGGTGGTCGTAGGATACGGCTCTCAGCGGAAAGCCAGTGTCATCGGAGCCATCACGACCATTGACGCCTCCGAGCTGCAAACACCGACCGGCATGGTCAGCAACAGCCTGGCGGGAAGATTGGCCGGCGTGGTGGCCGTGCAACGAAGCGGAGAACCTGGCTCGCACTCCGATTTCTGGGTACGAGGCATCGCCACTTTCGGAGAGAACAAGAACCCGCTGGTATTGGTGGACGGAGTGGAGCGAAGCCTGGACTTGATTGACCCAGAAGACATCGAGTCATTCTCCATTCTGAAAGACGCCACCGCCACTGCCGTCTACGGCGTGAGAGGCGCCAACGGCGTGATTCTGGTGAACACCCGGAGAGGAAAGGAGGGCAAGCCCAACATCAACGTGAAGATTCAGACGGGAATACTCGCCCCCACCAAGCTCCCGGAAATGGCGGACAGCTATACCTGGGCGACTATGTACAACAAGGCGAAAGTCTTCCGCGGACAAAACCCCGTCTACACAGACGCACAACTGCAAAAGTACAAAGACCATTCCGACCCGTATCTCTATCCCAGCAACGACTACCTGCAAGAACTGATGAAGAACAGCACCACCGCACAGCGGGTGAACCTGAATGTGACGGGTGGTGGCCCTGTGGTGCGTTATTACGTATCAGGCGCATTCTATAACGAGAACGGACTTTTCATCACAGACGACTCTCATGAATGGGACTCAAAGGTGAACTACAAACGGTTCAACTTCATCTCGAACGTAGACGTGAACTTGAGCCGCACTACCATCCTGAAACTGAACCTGAACGGAGCATTGGAGATGAAGCACCAACCCAACACGAGTACCAGCACCATCTTCGCAGACATGATGAACACCTCGCCCAACGTGTTCCCTCTGTATTATCCAGATTTGGACGACTCAGGCAACAAACGGTATGCCGCAGTGCAAGGAGCCACCAGCAACCCCTATAATACACTGACCCAATCAGGCTACAATGACAACTGGTGGACGAAGATCAACGCTATCGTAGGACTGGAACAGGACTTCTCCGAAATCATCACTCCAGGACTGAAAGCGCAGGTGAAGTTCTCGTTCGACTCCAACTCCTGGAATCAGATTCTCCGAGGCGGCAGTCCTCATACATGGTACGCCACTGGAAGAGACGCAGACGGCAATCTGATGTACTCCGAATATCAGCAAGGCAGCAACACGCTGAGCTATACATCCTACGCCAGTGGAGACCGGGCCTTGTACATCGAGGCGAGTGTCACCTACAACCACAATTTCGGAAAGCACAACGTGGGAGGTTTGCTGCTTTATAACCAGCGGGAATACCAGACAGCCTCCGGCAGCTCCATCGGCGCACTGCCCTACCGCAACCAAGGACTGGCCGGACGTGTCACCTATTCTTATGACGACCGCTACTTCATCGAAGGAAACTTCGGATATAACGGTTCCGAGAACTTCGCTCCCGGAAAGCGGTTCGGCTTCTTCCCGGCCGGAGCTATCGGATGGATGATTTCCAACGAGAAGTTTTTCAAGAACCATATCGACCCGTCCCTCATCGAGACGCTAAAACTGAAAGCCTCCCTCGGACAGGCCGGGAACGACCAGATTGGCGGCGGGAGACGTTTCATCTACCTCCCCACCATCGTCGGCACGCAAGGAACCAGCTGGGGAGAGAGCAACACCTCCGTGAGCGGTATAAGAGTGGGTGAATACGCCAACCGAAATGTGTCATGGGAGATGTCCACCAAGCTGAATGTCGGCATAGAGACACGTATTCTGAACGCACTACGCATCCAAGTGGACTATTTCCAAGAGAAAAGAACGGGTATCTTCGTGCAACGCAAGTCCATCCCCGACTATGTGGGAATCTCCACCATGCCATGGTCTAACGTAGGAGAGATGCGTAACAAAGGAGTAGACCTGTCCGTGGAGTTTGACAAGTCCTTCGGAGATTTCTTCTTCTCCGCCCGTGGCACCTTCACCTATGCCCACAACAAGCAGGTAAACGACGACCAGCCCGACTATGTGGACAAGTACCGCAACCGCAACGGACAAATCTACGGACAGCAATACGGCCTTGTGGCGTTGGGGCTCTTCCGCAGCCAAGAGGAGATAGACAACAGCCCCACACAGTTCGGAGTGGACTACCTGCGTCCGGGAGACATCAAATACAAGGACATCAACGGAGACGGCGTAATAGACTATTCGGACGAAGTGCCTATCGGCTACTCTTCTATACCTCAGATTGTGTACGGCTTCGGAGTAAGCATGAGCTGGAAGGGATTTGACTTGTCCCTGTTCTTCCAGGGCGTGGGCAAGACCACTTTCTTCCTTGGCGACTCCTACTTCCCGTTCAACTATCCGCAGTCAGCACGTACTGGTTTTCTGGCAGACTTAGCCGACAAGTACTTTGACCCCGCCAAACAGAATTTCGATGCGGAGATTCCGCTGCTCTATGCGGACGGGTGGCACGGTAGCAACTATGTGGCCTCCACTTGGTGGCAACGCAGCGGAAGCTACCTCCGTCTGAAAAATGCGGAATTAGGCTACACCCTTCCCAAGAAGCTGACCCGGAAATGGGGCATGAAGACCGTGAGGTTCTTCCTTGCGGGCACCAATCTGCTGACCTTCGCCCCAGACGTGAAACTCTGGGATCCGGAAATCGGCTCCACTGACGGACGAGGCTATCCGTTGATGCGTACCGTGAACCTCGGAATTAACGTAAACTTTTAAACAGACGCTTTTATGAAACTGAATCAAATCATACTACTTTCCGGCTTGGCGTTCAGCCTGGGTCTCACCTCGTGCGACGCCTACCTTGACAAGCAGCCGGACGACATGCAGACCCTCAAGATGGTCTTCGCCAAACGAACCTCCACGGAACAATACCTGGCCAACGTGCTGAGTTTCATGCCAGCCCAATACGATATTATATGTACAAAGAACAGCGGGAAACGGACGGGATGGCCATTCGTGGCCGTGAGCGACGAGTGTGAGGCCGGCGCCGTAAGAGACTACGCTTATATGCAAAACGGGTCACAATCATCCTCAAACCCTGTCATAGATTTCTGGGTACCCTTTTATCAAGGCATTCGGGAAGCCAACGTGTTTCTGAAACACATTGGAGAGTGCAAGGAGCTGAAAGAAGGCGAATTGGAAGAGTGGTCCGCCGAGGCTCGTTATGCGAGAGCCATGTGCCACTACTGGCTCGCCACCCTCTACGGCCCCATCATTCTGGAGAAAGACGAAATCACCAATGTGAACAAACCCATCGAGTACAGGGAGAGGGACACTTGGGACGACTGTGTGAAGTACATATCGGACGAGCTTCTCGCCGTGTCCAAGCAGTTGCCCGACAAACAGTCCAATACCTATTACGGAAAGCCCACCCGTATGGCAGCCTTAGCCTATCGTTCACGGTTGTTGCTGCTCTCCGCCAGTCCGTTGATGAACGGCAACAAATATTACCAAAACATGAAGAAAGAGGACGGTACGCCGCTCTTCCCCACAACCTATGACGCAAGCAAATGGCAGCAGGCGGCAGATGCGGCAAAGGATATCATCGACATGTGCGAACATGAAGAAGTACCCTACGGGCTGCTCACAGGCACTGACGCAGAAGAAAAGAAGGGCGTTACCTATAAAAAGGTGTTCACGGAAAACTGGAACAAGGAACTGCTGGACGCTACCGACATGGGAAGCGACACTTATCTGTTCGATGTACAGTCCGCACCGATGGGAGGACGTTTCGTGTACGGTGGCGCCATGTTCGGTGCTACCCAGCTACAAGTGGACGCCTATGCCATGAGCGACGGTAGATACCCTATCACAGGATACGAGAACAAAGAGACCCCGATTATCGACAAGTCCACGGGGTATACGGAAAACGGATTCTCCACCTACACAGTACCTACCTTCACCTCCACGGCCATGAACGACCCGAATACCGCAGGATTCAGCGGCGAGATGTATAACATGTATAAAAACAGGGAACCCAGGTTCTACGCCTCCATAGTATATAATGAAGACGAATGGCCAAACTCAGTAAGCGGCCCTGTCTACATCAACAAGTTCGGAACAGACCAGCCTTCCAGTACAGACTACGGAAGAACGGGCTACCTGGTAAGCAAATTCGTAAATCCGAGTACCAACACCACCACTTACACCTATAATGTAAGACGCACATGGCCAAATTTCCGTTATGCCGAGATTCTGCTGAACTATACCGAGGCGATGATTGAGTTGGGGAAGACGGCTGAGGCTTTGCCCTATTGGAACATGGTACGCAAACGTGGCGGAGTGCCTAACATAGAGGACGTATATCCCGACGTGACCACGGACAAAGAGCTGGCACGGTTTCTCATCCGGCGTGAGCGTCAAGTGGAGTTCGCCTTTGAGGGAAACCGATACTTTGACGCAAACCGTTGGATGATAGCCGACCAGACCAACAACGGGAAAATGTACAGCATGAACGTGAACATCACCAATGGGGATAATATGCGCAGTGAATTCTACAAACGCACCGCCTTCGAGACACGTGTCTTCAAGAAACGGAATTACCTGCAACCCATACCGCAGACATCGCTGACAAAGAACCTGAAACTGAAACAAACTACCGGATGGTAATAAAAATGACGAACATGAGACAACATATTGCAATCACGGGAATGGCCTTGACGCTTCTCTCCGCCTGCGCCGGCATTGACGAGAGCAACCTCAAGCTCTACCCCTCAAAAGTGTACCTGTCCTCGGAAAACCTAATATACAACGACCTTTACGACTTCGGGGACAAAGAATGGAAAGACACTCTCCATATCAACAAAAGCGGTTATTACGACACAGAGGCCAATGTCTCCATGAAATATGACGCTAAGTTGCTGGACACTTATATGGAGACCCACACACCTGAGTATACCTTGAAAGTGCTGCCAGAGAACGCAGCGAAATTTGCGAGCACTACAATCAGCATGAACCCTTCGCAAACGTTAGCCTCCAATGTGCTGGATTTCGACATGAACGTCGTGCGAGAAGTCTTGAAGAAGGAAACAGACCCGGAGGTGAGGTACGTTTACCCCGTAAAGCTGGATTTGCCAGAGGGAACCGCAAAACTGAACGAGGAGAAGTCCTACGTACTGGTGGGCGTGAATCTGCTGCAACCCGTCGCTCAATTCGCAGCCAAAGGAACCACGCTGTCTCAAAAAGTAGACTTGTTCAGAAATCCCGACCCGGAGGCCGTGAAGATTCCATTGAAAGTGACTGTCCCGTTCGAAAACAAGAAGTTCGACTTGAACTTCACCTACGTGACCGGGAAACAAGAGCTGGTGAACGAATACAACACACAATACGGCACGGACTACACCCTGCTGCCTGAAGATGTCTACACGAAACCAACTCTGAGCATGAAAGCAGGAGAGAATTCCGCCAGTGCGGAGATGGAAGTGGACGTAAAAAAGCTGCCCAAGCTCATCGGTGGCGGCGGCTTCATACTTCCCATTGAAATCACCGGCACGGGAAATGAGACTGTCTCCATGGAAAAGGATGCCGTGTGTTATCTCACCGTGACGGAACTGGCCAAATACACTGGAAATTGGAAAGTGAAGATAGAACAAGGAGAAAGCAATGTGGGAGGAACCACACCGGGTTCTACCCTTGACACCTATCTTTTCAACTACAAAGACGCTAAGAAATACAGGTCTTCCTCTTTACCTGCCTCTTTCTTCTCAGCCATCGAGACAGACCCCACGCTAAAGAATATAAAAGACGAATTAATCGTTTGCAGTGGATGGAGCGGCACGATGTTTGAGAACGCGTCTCCTTGCGTATGGATCAGCAATGAACCGTATGACAACACGGGGAAGAAGAAAGTGGAAATCATCTATGACATGATTATTAACCAAGCCAACCGTTCCTCGAACAATAAGAGCTGGTATGACCCGAAGACGAACCAGCTGCATTTGGACTATGAAGGGAATACATGGGGAGCTTATCGTTACTGCCGCACCTATTCCGGGCAAACCATTTCGGACAGCTATTAAACACATAGAGTTATGAAAAGAAAGAACTATCTATACCTGCTTCCGTTTGTGGGCGCATTAGCTCTCGGAAGCTGTGCCAGCGACCAAGACATCGAGGACTTCGAGGACGAAGAGCAAGCGCCCTCCACCCCCGACAAGGAAAACACAACCGCAAGGAACCAGTGGAAATTCGGCATCAAAATCATGATTGACCGAAAGACCTACGACACCTATTACAAGACACCACAGAAAGTAAACGAGGAACTCGCTTACATCTTCAAAAGGGTGGCGGAGCTTCATCACGGGAAAAAAGATTCAGTGTACTTCGATGCGGATATGGTGTTCGAGCCTCATTTCGATGAGAGCTGTGTGTATGATGGCTCGTCCATGCAATTGTGGAAGGATTACACCAACGGGACGGACAAGTCATTGAGAGGAAACTATCCCTATTTGGCCATCGTGGATGGCTGTGTCGGAGACTTCGAGGGAGAGGAAGCACGCACGGACTATACCCTGTGGGGAAGCGAGGTGGTACGGATGTTTGACAACGGCACGTCAGCTTCGGGAACCAATGACGGCGGCGCCACAACTTATCCCGTCCTTTCCCGATACCGGGCGGCGATAGGTTTCGCACACGAGTTGGGACACGGCAGAGGCGTACCTGACATTTACGAGATGCGAGTCACCACGAACAATGTGAACGGGGAAAGCTACGAGCCTGTCACCTGCATGATGAACGATTGTTGGGGCACTACCGTATGGTCGGAGTACAGCCAACGCCTCATCAACCGGAACAAAGGCTTAAAGCCAAGCGACCCGGGTTTCATCCCTCTCGACAAGCTCACATTGCCCAAGACATTGAAATTAGAGGTTAAAAGCAGTGAAGGGAATATGGCGGGCGCAAAGGTGAACGTGTACAAGTCCGTGGTATATTCCAATACCATTGAAAACAAGGTATATCATACCGGGACGTTAGACAACAGTGAAAGTGTCTCCTTCCCTGTGAAAGACCTTTTCTATCCTGACAATTCGGGATTAAACTACAGCGGAATCAAATACGGCACCGTACTGTTTGAAGTTGTACAAGGCGACAAGAAATACTACAAGTTCATCGATGAGACCATGGTGCAGATGGCCTATTTCAATGGACAGACAGACGCTTGTTTATTCAATGTGAAATTCCCGGAACAGTAGCATTGAGAAACAACCACTGCAATTACAAGAAATTTACAACTACCCTGTAACTTGTTTACACGGTAGTTGTAATTCGTTTACACGAGCGTTGTAACCGGTTTACACGGCTGTTGTAATCGGCAAGATACGGGTAGTGTGATTTCACACCATACCCGTGGAAATAAATTTGTCTGCCCAAAGTAGAGACGCGATTCATCGCGTCTTCATTTCCCACTTCTATACAAATGAACAATCACTTATATATAAAAGAGGCATGAATAACATCACAAACAGTTGATTTACAATATATTAATTAAAAGTCTCTTTGTCAGTTTGGAGATGGAGATGAATCATAGACGGAGACGCGATGAATCGCATCTCTACTTTTGTTGAGAGGTGCAACGCTTGTTCGATTCAACTGAACGCCCATTAAACAAGTAAAGAAAAAGTGTACTTTTTATTTGGAGTTTCTGTCAAATCGCCGTATCTTTGCAGCCGCAACACTGAAATGCGGAAATAGCTCAGTTGGTAGAGCACGACTTTCCCAAAGTCGGGGTCGCGGGTTCGAATCCCGTTTTCCGCTCTCTTTTTATTCCTTTACTCTCTTTTCTCCCACACTTTCTTTCCCATCAAAACAGAGAAGCGTAAGTTTGCGTTTCAAGAAATGCCAACTAACGTCCACCCCCAGAAAGTCGGTTTTATATAATAGCATATATTAAGAGTTTCCACCTCAAGGACAATAATTTTTCCTTAGAAAAACTTGCTTCTCATGATTTTTTCTTAAATTTGCAGGAAACAAAACAACACTTCTATGATGAAACAACTATTGCAAATAGTGGGAAGAGGCGTCGGGCAGGTGATGTTCCAGTGCAACGCATGGTCTGGAGCACTCATGTTGCTCGGCATCTTGGCAGGTTCATGGCAAATGGCCGCACTGGCCGTGGCAGGAAACGTGACGGGCACACTCGCAGCATGGGTCTTCGGGTATGACAAAGACGACATCAAGGAGGGGCTGTATGGTTTCAACGCCACCCTGACAGGCATCGCCGCAGGAGCGTTCCTGACGCTTACGCCTGCTTCGGTCTTGATTATGCTCGTGGCATCGGTGGTTTCCACCGTCATCACTCGACTGTTCCGTATGCAAAACTGTCTGTCCGGACTGACCGCGCCATTCATCATAACGGTATGGGCGATGCTGATAATGTGTCATTGGCTGGCTCCCTCGGTGCTGCTTCCGTCAGCATCAGCAGCCACCTCAGCCGAACCTCTCAATATACTCAAGGCTTTCTGTTTCGGGATTAGCCAGGTGATGTTGCAAGGCAACAACCTCCTCACAGGCATACTGTTCTTAACAGGCATATTAATCAACTCCCGCATGAACGCCGTATATACCATTGGCGGCGCATTGCTCCCGGTGCCGTTCATGCTGCTTATAGAATCGGACTTGTCTGCCGTGAACGCAGGACTGATGGGCTACAACGGTGTGCTTTGCGCCATCGCTGTAGGCGACAAGACTGTACAAGGGTTTGCCTGGGCAGCGGTAGCCGTGTTGCTTTCCTCAGCCATGCAGTATGCCGGCATGAAAGCAGGCGTGACTACCCTTACCGCCCCTTTCGTGTTGGCGACATGGATAGTCACGTACCTGAAAAAGATTATCTAACTTCTCGATGGCCAAGCCTTGGAACAGTTCCTTTCTCCCGGAGAAGTAACTTCTCAAGGTAGAAGTCCAAACCTACGGGGACGGTTCAGGAAAACATACTTGGCATCGGGATTAGCTAATTTGAGGATTTGAAAGATTCGTCAAGCAATCTTGCCTCTACCAGCCTGAATGTCGGCCTACCGTTTTTTGCGGAGAACCGTATAGTCACCTTCTTCTCATCAGAGAGGGACATGGTGGCAGGAAACTCCACAATCATTTCCTTCAATTTTCCTTCTACACCATTGCCTTGGCTGATATCAGCTACCTTGATGCCATTCACAAAGATCTCCGTATGACGCTTCGATGAAGAATCAAGATACTTCAAATAAAGCTGTGTGCTTTTTCCGCCTGACATCTGATAGCAGAACCAATCTTTGGCATCGCGCCAATGGCAACCTTCCGTGTAGCCCGTTGATGATTTCCCATGACGGATGTAATGGTCAGACTCCGGTTGTTGCTGTCCGCAATACACAACATCCGCAGTGGCTCTGTTGAGTCGGGTCTGTTTCTGCTCGTCCTGTATCATCTTCTGTTCCAAAGAGACAATCTCTTCGGGACGTGCGGTGTGCCAATAAATGATATAACGCGACTCGTGTAAGGAGAAGAAAGGTATCAATTCCAAGTGTTTCCACTTTTCCGCAGGATAAAGGTCATTAATCCTAAAGGTCAAAGGATGCTTCTTGTCTTGTGTGAGATGTGAGACCTCAGCACCTTTCTCTGTAACCAAGACAGGCATTTCTGACAATGGGATGATAGTACCCCTAGCCACATGCCCCATACGGCTATCGTCTGCATACAAACCTTTCTGGTCTGCTGTCCCTGTTTTCGCAGCCAACACGATTGGGCCATATACAAAGGCCACATACGGGGATTTGTCGGGCAGACCTTCCGCACGAAGCTTCATGGGCAAGTTGAATTCCACCACGTCGCCGGTCTTCCAAGTTCTGTCAATACCTATGTACCCTCTGTCAACCCGGTAAGCAACCTTCTCGCCATTGACCTTTAACTCTATTTCAGTTTCTGTGGTCCATACCGGCTTGCGTATATGCAACATAAAATGTGTAGGGCTGTCTGTTGTTATCGTGATGGTGGATGTCGCTTGATAAGGGAACTTCGTATCCTGACGCAGTTGTATTCCTTTCTCCTTCCAGTTTAAGACAGACGGAACAAACAGGTTGACAAGCAAATCATCTCCTTGATGGGCATATATCATTTCGCCATATTTCGAATGGTTCTCAATGCCGGTTCCCACACAGCACCACATGCTTGTATGGGGCTGGGAATATACACGATAATGTCCTGGACGCATTTGCGTAAAATAGACCAATCCGCCCGTATTGGGATTCTGACTGGACAGGATGTGGTTATACAGCCCCCTTTCATAATAATCCATATATCTGACGTCCCCCGATGTATGAAACAACATCCTGCTCAGTCGGAGCATGTTGTAGGTATTGCAAGTCTCAACCCCTTGCTCACCCTTTATCATCGGCGAAAAGTCATCAATCGCATGAAAATGTTCCCTCACGCTATTTCCACCGATGCAAACAGTACGGTTCTCTACCACAGTTTTCCAGAAAAATGTGGCAGCCTTATCCCAATCATACTTGTCTGACACCTCCGCGATTCTTTTGAATCCTATAATCTTGGGTAGTTGGGTGTTGGCATGCAGTCCTGTCAAAGAGTCTTGCTGGTGCATCAAGGGACGCAAGATGGAACGGTCACTGAACCTTACCGCCAAATCAAGATACTTGGTTTTTCCAGTCATAGCCGCCACATCCGCAAAAATCTCATTGAGCCCTCCATGCTCGCTGATAAGCATTTCCTGAATCTGCTCATCAGTCAGCTTCTTAGTGACATCGAGCATCCAGTCCGTCAATGCTATCAGCATTTTCTTGGCTTTGGCGTTGTCGGCATAGACCCACGCATCCCTCAATCCGGCATAAACCTTGTGTATATTGTAAAGAGGCACCCACTTGCCGTTCAGCTCAAAACGGCTGGCTTGGATATTTCCTGCGGCAACTTCAGTCCAAAGCTTCTTTCCTCCGGGAATGCCCGCAAGATATCCATTCCCATTATGTTTCTGACACGCATACAGGGCATCTATCATGTAGTCAAGCCTTTCTTTGATACGGTTGTCATGGGTCGAGGCATACATCAATGCCAATGCTGACAGATAATGTCCCCCGATATGCCCGTCGAGTCCCGTGTTCTCCCAGTTGGTATAGCTTTTTGTGTGAACTGGCAAGCCAGACTCACGCCTATAAGGAACCAACAAGCGATCGGGATCCATTTCGAGGATATATCGCATATTCAGATGCTGGGCTTTAAGGAAAGGACCGTCAAGCAGTCTGACACTCGACAAGGGGAAATAGTCTATCTGCTGGTTGTTTTGTGCGGAAGCCGCATAAAACGACACAGAGAGAAAAAATGTCATTATGAACTTTAAGTACATATCAAAAAAATATATTGCGGTTATTGACTGATTATCACTTTCTCTACGTTGACTAAATATCCATGGCTGCCGAAACGGTCTTTCCGTTTGTTATACCATACCGACTGTTCTCCAGTCGCTTCCACCTCCAAAATATAGGTGTCGCAAGGCATTTGCCGACTCATAAAGCGAAGTCCCTTATTCGGTACCTTGCTATAGAAATCAACCAAAGAACGATGAAGCAGCTTACCCTCTTTGTCCCGTATACGCACCTCAGCATATCCGCCACGGTCGTCAGTTTTACCTACTATCGCTATACGGCTCCCTCTGAACGACATCCTCAAAGCATGCCCTCTTTGGTCGGATACCCAGTTTTGCACCTTTTCCTCTCCCTTGAGTTCCACTTGCTTTATCCTATCCACATCCCATGATGGCCAGTATGCCGGAATCGAGAGTGCTTTCCCACGCACTTGCAAAGGAAGCCATACGTATGTAGCGGCCGACGCCTGATGGGGAAACGACCAACGGTCGCCCATATACATGGATATAGTGTCATTGCCTCGCTTCAACGGGAACACAAACGTAGATTGTGAGTTGTAGGTCAACGTGCCTTCAGGGCAGAATGTCCCTTGCCGTTCCCACGGTCCTTCAATGGCAGGTGCGGTAAAATAGTAGTTGTCGTTTCGCTCCCAACTGGTCAATTGAGAGGTTAACAGATAGTACATTCCGTTTTTCTTGAACATGGCAGGTGATTCCCCCATGCCCTCCACGTGCGCCACTTTCGCCTCGATGGAACGATAGTCATCACTCAACCGATAGATGGGGCCGTGATGAATCAGCAGATAACCCTTTCCATCTGTATCCTGGAAAGTACCCATGTCCCAACGCTTAATCGGTTGGCCATTAAATAGTATCGGTCCGTGCAAGGTGTAGTCGCCGTTGATGGTTTTGCTGGTGGCGATGCCTATATAAGGATCACTGTACTTCAAGTCATCGGCGTGCATCAACATGACATACTCACCTGTCTTGGGACATTTCATCACCTTCACTCTCTCGCCTACCCGATTCGGACCGAGAATGCCGTCTTTTTGAACTGGCAACACCACACGCTCGAACTTCCAATTCACCAGGTCGGTGGAGGAATAACAACCAAAGCCAGGAAAGGCATTGCTCGTGTCCGACTTGTATTCTCCGAAAAGCCAGTAGCGACCACCGTCATCCACGATACAGGCACCGTGGGCATTGATGATATTGCCATTGTTATCATACCAGGGGATGCCGTTGTTTATAACTCTCCCCGACTGTATTTGTGCTGCTGCCATTGTCTGACAAATGGTACACAATAAAATAAGGATTATCTTCTTCATGCTTTTTACTTAGTTTATGCTTCTTTATTTAGTTCCAAAGACTCACTTAAACGGAATGCGTAATATCGTATAGGAATAGGGAGCAAAGACGAAAGAGAAATCACACTTGAAGCCATCATAAGATGATTCATGGGGATAAATTTTTCGTGGCTCTTCAAAAGTATTCTCGTCTGTTCCATCCTGTGCTTTCAAGGTGATGATGCGTCCACCTTTGAGTACTTTCTGGATGCCTTTCAGCTGGATAGATGCAGGATAAGTCGCTTTCCCGCAATTCACCACCTTTATCACCAGTTCGTTTTTGTCTTTATCGACACCCGATGACACGAAGTGCATATAGGTAGAGTCTGGCTGCATATTGGAGATATTATTCCATACGTTATAGTCAGGACGATTCTCCGACAGCAGTTTCTGCACGTAGTAAGAGCTGCGTCCATAAGTCCGGGAAGCATCAAAACGGATGAGGTTGACTGGCCAACGGCGCTTGTTGACATTTTCGAGCAGAGGGGCAAACGAGGTCATCACGACCAAGTCTCCATTCCGCTCCATGCCATTGGCAAAGGCGGCTTCCGACAAGGCTGCGTTCATGTTGCCTGTCCCTACGCCGGAATTGCAGGCATATTCTCCCACATAGATTTGGTACTTGCCGCGCGGATGATGGTCGAAATAAGTATTCATCTTGCGGAAATCCTCTGGCTTGGCATAGAAATGGGGATCGAGCAAATCCGTCTTCTGTTCTGTGGCACGCTTCGGGTCAAAATGCTGCTCATTGCAGATAAGTCTCAGCTGGGGATATTTCGCCTTGATGGCTTGATAGAACATCGGGAAGCGGCGATGGTACTCAGCCCCTTCGTGTTCATTGCCCAGCTCCACGTATTTCAAGGGGAAGGGTTGAGGGTGTCCTGCCGCAGCACGCCGCTTGCCCCATGTCGTTGTCGTATCGCCTATGGCATATTCGATGGCATCCAGGCAGTCGCTTATATAATAAGGTATAGAATCTTCCGGACAGGCATCGTTCATCCGATACTGGTCACCCAGTCCCATATTGCATACATACATGAAGTCCGAACCGATGTCTTCGCAATATTGCATGATTTCGTGATAGCCTAAACCATAAGAGCAACGATAGCCCCAGGTCACAATCTCTCCTGGACGTTTGGCCGGGTCTCCCAGCATCTTCTTCCAGTCCATCCGTGTGGACAGCGTGATGCCACCCACAATGGTACCTCCAGGCCAGCGGAGAAAAGAGGGCTTCAAGTCGGCAATCATCTGTGCCAGGTCAGGGCGCAGTCCGTTCCTGCGGCCTTTATAGGTATCTTGGGGAAAGAGCGATACATAATCAAGCCATACATGGCCCTTTCCTGAAAAGACGATATGTAGACGGGCTTGTGCATCACTCCCCAGAGAAGACATCATGCTCTCCGTGTCCGTCCATGATCCGTCTTTGGCAGGAGACAGTGGAGTTCGTGCCAAGACTTCTCCGCTATGATTGACTATGCGAGCTTCTATCTTTCCCGAGAAATCGGATGAGCAGCGGATGATGGAGCGAAGGTAGTATTTTCCATTCTTCACGATATTCATTCCGTGAAAGCCCCTGTTTTCCAGAATGACCTCCGCCTGAGGATTGCCAAGGGATACTTCTAGGTTGTGAGGTGCCGTGGAAGAATAAGGCTGCTCGTCCACCACTTTCATGGAAGACAAAGCAGAGGGTTCGGCAAGCAACTTCCAACCGATGACGGGCGTGTTGTCCCACCGCATTTTTCGGTCGCTTATATGCTTGACCTTTCCTGTGAAATGGTCTATCACCGGAGGTGGCACCAGGATGTTCCCCTTTACAGAATATCCAGCGGGAAGGGCATTGTCCTCAAAACTTCTGTTCTGCACCAGTTCGGCATACAGTCCACCATCTCCTGCACGGTTTATCTCTTCGAAAAATACACCGACAAAAGCAGGCGATATGTCGCTTCCCCTTTCTGCCACGTTGACAACGATTTTGTCGGGACCGTTCGTTGAAGCCTTGCCGCACACTGCTGGCAAGGTTAGAAATAAGGCTAATGCAATTTTAAATATATGCATGATTTTAAGCTTTAAATGGTTTGCAAGTTCTATTATTTTGATTATATCTTATCCGAATGCAAGTTTACATACCGCTTCGATATACACAGCGACAAAAGTAGGAAGAAAAATAGGAGCAAGAATGTATTACCATACAAATAGCCAAGATATTCGTACAGTCCCCATCTATTCGGGGAATCAACAAAAAGCGTTGAACAGATTAATACTGTCCAACGCTTTTTGTATCTAATTTATCTTTAGGAACTACGCCTCACTACTGATATTCCACTCCTTCAATGTATGCCCCTCGCTGTCGAAGCTGATGCCGACCTTCACTATCGGCAGGTGGTACAGGCGGAAACGTTCGGGGTACTGTTTCAAATCTATCTGGTTCATGGCCACGTCCGCATCCTTGTCAAGTTTCAGCTCCATTATATATAAGGTACGAGGTCCACGCAGCACAATGTCCACCCGTCCACGGGGAGTGCGAACCTCCACGTCTGTGTACATCCCCAAGATGCTGAATATCACGTAGAGCATCTGTTGGTAATGGCCTTCGTAATCAGTATGATCGCAATAGGGGACTGTGGAAAGGAAGGTCTGCAACAAACACAGGGCACCGTCCATGTCATCCCGCAGGACGCAACGGTACAAACGAGCCACGGTAGTCAGTCCATCCGTGGTGTACTGATGCAAATAGTTCGGCAACAGACTTTTCATCAGTCCAATGCGGACTTCCTTGTTGGGGATGTCAAGCGTGTACAACTCGACAGCCTCATCATAGTCTTTGATAGTGACGTATCCGCTTTGGTAAAGCAACGGCGTTATATCTGTCATACGCTCCGTGGGTGCGTCAAACGAGGAGGCCATAGCTTCTCTTGACCCTATATGCTGAGGTGAGACGTGATATTTACGAAGCATTTCTATCAAGTAAGTAGGCGTTCCGCTGCCGAACCAATAGGAGTTCAACTTTCCATCCGCGAACGCATTCAGTAGACTGAAAGGATTGTATATATCAGGAGACGGCCAAACAAAATGATAACCGTCATAATTATTTTTCAGTTTAGACAGCACTTCATCCTTTGATAGTTTCAGCTTTTCTGCAAATAAAGATAAGTCATTGTCCATTTGGGTACGCATCTCCTCCTCAGTGATGCCGCACACAGCCGCATACGCCTCGTCCATGCTGATATTCTTGATATTGTTCAGCTCACTGAAAATGCTCAGCTGAGAGAATTTCGTGATGCCCGTGATGAACACAAAACGCAAGTAACCGTCGCAAGCCTTCAACGGGCTGTAGAAATTACGCATGACACTGCGCAATATCGGCAGGTTCTTCTCCTCGTGCACCACGTCCAACAACGGAGCGTCATACTCGTCTATCAAGACCACCACTTTTTGTCCCGTTTGCTCATACGCTCTCTTTATCAGCCCTTGCAGACGCTGATTGAAATTCCGTTCATCCTCTTTTTTCCCATACACCTCCTCATATTGCACAAGTTTCAAATTCAGCTCGCTTTCCAAATCCGCTTTCTCCGCATACTTGGCGGTACTCATGTCAAAGTGAAGCACCGGGTATTTCGTCCATTCTTTCTCTAACTTCTCGATGGCCAAGCCTTTGAACAAATCCTTTCTCCCGGAGAAATAACTTTCCAAAGTAGAAGTGAGCAGGGACTTGCCGAACCTACGGGGACGGCTTAGAAAAATATACTTGGCATCGGAAGATGCCATACGATAGACGTACTCGGTCTTATCGATATACAGATAATCTCCCTCACGAATATTCGAGAAGGTTTGTATTCCTATCGGATAACGTTTCCTGCGTCGTTCCATGATTTTCCGTTTGTTTTAATTTCTACTGCGAAGATAGTGATTTTATTTCAAATCGGCAACCGTGCCTCTCCGTTTATTAGCATAGATACCTCACTGTTCGTTCAATGCGTTCTTCCCCCACAGCCACTCCATTCTTTCCCGCATACGGTCTTCCTGCGGATTGGGCTGCGCTTCCCACAGGTGGAGATGCTTCAATGCGTCGGGCATATACTGCTGCTTCACAAAATGTCCGGGGTAATCGTGGGCGTATTTGTATCCTTCATGATAGCCCAGCTCGGCCATCAGTTCGGTGGGAGCGTTGCGCAAATGCAGCGGCACAGGCTGGTTGCCGGAACGCTTCACTTCCTCCAACGCCTTGTTGATGGCCATGTACGAAGAATTGCTCTTGGGACTGGTGGCCAAGTAGACCGTAGCTTCCGCCAACGGAATCCTTCCTTCCGGCCAGCCAATCTTCATTACTGCGTCAAAGGCGGCGTTTGCAAGGAGCATGGCGTTAGGGTTGGCCAATCCGATGTCTTCGGAAGCCACAATCACCAGTCTACGAGCGATGAAAGCGGGGTCTTCCCCACCTTCAATCATACGAGCCAGCCAATAGATGGCCGCATCAGGGTCACTGCCCCGTATGCTTTTGATAAAGGCGCTGATGATGTCATAGTGCATTTCTCCTCCCTTGTCATAAGCCAACGGATTTTCTTGCAGACGCTGTCTCACTAACTGGTCTGTAATAACCAAGCCATCATCCCCCACAGGAGTCTCCGTCAGCAAGTCCAGAATGTTCAATAGTTTGCGGGCATCGCCTCCTGCATACTGCAACAAGGCGTCTGTCTCCCTCAGCTCTATTGTCCGCTCCTTCAGTATCACGTCCTTCTCCAAGGCGTTATGCGCAAGCCGCAGCAAATCCTCCTTTCCCAACGGCTTCAGCGTGTACACCTGGCAACGGCTCAACAGCGGACGGATTATCTCGAAAGAGGGATTCTCGGTGGTTGCGCCAATGAGCGTGACTGTCCCCTTCTCCACCGCGCCCAAGAGCGAGTCCTGCTGGGACTTGCTAAAACGGTGGATTTCGTCGATGAAGAGAATCGGGCTTGCGGTGGAGAAGAAACGGTTCTTTTCCGCCTTCTCAATAACCTCCCGCACATCTTTCACGCCAGAGGTCACGGCACTCAAGGTATAGAAAGGTGTTTTCAACTGCTGGGCAATGATATGAGCCAGCGTGGTCTTCCCCACACCTGGAGGCCCCCACAAGATGAAGGAGGACACACGTCCTCCCTCTATCATCTCGCGCAACACACATCCTTTGCCCACCAAATGGGTCTGTCCGACATAATCGTCCAACGACTGCGGACGCATTCTTTCCGCTAACGGTGCAGGCATATTTTATCTTACACGTATTTTATAGCCGGCGATTCCGTAATAAAGAATGAAGAGGAAGCAAGGCACGGCCAGCCAATAAGCACCCTGCATCCCTATTTTGTCTTTCAGCAATCCGAAGATGGTAGGTATCACCGCACCTCCAGCAATGGCCATCGTCAACAAGGCACTTCCCTGCTTGGTGAACTTGCCCAAGTCGGCCATCGCCAGCGGCCACAGAGCCGGCCATAACAAAGAACAGCCCAAGGCCATGAAGAAGATGAACCAAATGGAAAACACCGGAGGGAAAAGCACTACCAGCAAAGAGCCTATCACACCTATCGAGGCGCACAGACGCATAGCCGCATCCTGAGACAGATACTTGGGAATGAAAAGGATACCCGCCACATATCCCACGACCATTCCCACACTGGGAATCCAAGCGTAAAGGTCGGCGTCAGGCAGGTGCATGGCCGTGGCGTAGTCCACCGCCGTACTGAGTGCCAAAGTCTCCACACCCACGTAGATGAACAGTGTCAGCACGCCCAACAACAGATGAGGGAACTGCCAGATGGATGTCTTACCGGAGGCGTAAGGACAGTTGTCCTCCTCCGTGTCGTCCTCTCCCGCCGCTTTCACCTCGGGCAGAGGCGCCAGCAACGCTATGACACCTAACAGCACAAATATACCTATTATAATATAAAACGGCAGATACAAGTCGGCCACGGCCACCTTGTCGGGATCAGGCACGATGAGAGCGAAGAACAGCGGTGCCACAGGCCACGCCAGCTTATTGCAGATACCCATCATACTGATACGCCGGGCCGCGCTTTTCATCGGGCCGAGAATCGTCACATACGGATTCACCGACGCCTGCAAATACGCATTTCCCGCTCCACTGACAAAGGAAGCCAACAAGAACACCCAAAAGTTCTCGCTCTTGGCGGAAACCACGAAAAGGATGAAAGCCACGGCGAAAATAAGGAAAGAAAAGGCCATAGTCTTCTTATATCCTATGGCGGCGATGGTCTTGGAGGCCGGAATGCCGAAAAGGATGAAAGGAATGAATGTGGCCGCTAAAAGAAGATAGGCGACTCCCGACGAGAGTTGCAACGCCTCACGAAGAGTAGGAATAAGGAACGAGTTGATACCGAGGGCGAAACCGAGGGTAAAGAACATAAGTCCCACAAAAGCCAGCGGCAAGGCAAAGTTTGAAGAAGGTTTGTTTTGCATAATGTTATAATAGTTAGTTTTATCTTCGACTCTCGCATGGAGAGACGGGTTTATGTGGTAAAGATAAGGGATTTGAACTGAAAAACATTCCCACATACTATGTTTAACTATATTTTTAAAGAAATTTTGCGGCTATCTCGATTATTATATGTAAGTTTGTAGCATGACAAAGCCATTTATGGTACTAATCAAATACAAAATAATATGAAAGAATTTCTGAAAATGATGTCCGCCACCGTAGTGGGCGTGATAGTGGCCTCCGTGTTGGCGGGAGTGGCATTCTTCGTGTTTGTCCTGACGCTGACGGCCACCTCGGACAGCACTCCGTCCGTCAAGGAGAACTCCGTGCTGGTGTTGCCCCTGTCTGGCATCGTGAACGAACGGGCAGAGGAAGGAAATCCGTTGAGCAGTATCTTCGGCAACACCATCAAACAGACGGGGCTGGATGACATTCTCTCGGCCATCCACTATGCGAAGACGGACGACCATATAAAGGGAATCTATATCAAGACAGGCGGTGTGTGGGCAGGTGCGAATCCGGCATCCCTGAAGGCCATCCATGACGCATTGACTGACTTCAAGAAAGCGGGCAAGTTCATCTACGCCTACGGTGACGTATACACACAAGGTGCCTACTACCTGGCCAGTGTGGCCGACACGGTGATGCTCAATCCCGCAGGGTCTGTAAGCTGGCATGGACTCTCCATAACCATCAGATACCCAAAGGACTTGCTCGATAAAGTTGGAGTAAAGGCGGAAGTATTCCGGGTGGGAAAATTCAAGTCGGCGGTAGAGCCGTATCTCACCAACCGCATGAGTGAGGAGAACCGTGCACAAACGACCCAATTCACCCGTGACATTTGGGACAACATGATACAAAGCGTGGCACAGAACCGCCACTTGACCGTGCAAAAAATCAATCAATACGCTGACAGCGTGGTGGACTTCAAGACTGCGGAAGAAACCAAAGCCATGGGACTCGTGGACAAGTTGGTCTACAGAAACGAGGCATCCGAGGTGCTGAAGAAACGCCTGCAAATAGCGGAAGATGAAGACATCCCGTCCGTAGACATTGAGGACTTGGCCACCCTTGCCAAACTCGAAAGAGAGAAAAGCAAGGAAAGCAACCGGGTGGCTGTGTACTATGCCTACGGAGAAATTGTCCCAGACATACAGGGCGATTTGACAGGACAAGGAGTTATCACGGCAAAGAAGATGTGCGCAGACCTGAAAGAACTGCAAGAAGACGAGGATGTGAAAGCGGTGGTGCTACGCATCAACTCGCCCGGAGGAAGCAGCTTCGCCGCTGAACAGATATGGCATGCCGTCAAGGAGTTGCGCAAGGCGAAGCCTGTGGTGGTTTCCATGGGAGACTATGCCGCCTCTGGAGGCTACTACATCTCCGCTCCGGCCAACCAAATCTTCGCGGAACCCACTACCCTCACAGGTTCCATCGGCATCTTCGGCTTATTCTTCAACCCTTCCGACCTGCTGACCAACAAGTTGGGAATCCGTTATGAGAATGTGAAGACCAACGCCCACTCGGACATAGGAATGCCCACCCGTGAATGGACTCCGGCAGAAAAAGGCTTGATACAATCCTACGTGAACCACGGATACGACCTTTTCCTCTCCAGAGTGTCTGAGGGAAGAAAAATGACGAAAGCCGCCGTGAACGAAATCGCACAGGGAAGAGTATGGACCGGACAACGGGCTGTGAAAATAGGACTGGTGGACAAGCTGGGAAACTTGGACGAGGCCATAAAGGCTGCGGCGAGACTGGCGAAAGTGAAAGACTACGCCCTCATCGAAGCTCCGAAGAAAACAAGCTACTGGGAACGGATGATGAGCGAAGAACTCATGGGAACCTCTGTCGAAAGCCAGTTGAAAGATATGCTGGGAACCTTGTACGAACCTTTCAACTATCTGCGTTCCATCGGAAAGGACAGCCAACTGCAAGCCCGTCTGCCCTACATCATCACATTCAATTAACATAAATGGAAGGAGACTGGATTAAAATCAATGAATGGCTTTACCCCTTGTCATGGCTTTACGGATGCGGGGTAAGACTGCGAAACAAGTTATTTGACTGGGGTGTGCTTCCGTCCGAAGCCTTTGACATCCCGGTCATCTCGGTGGGCAACATCACGGTAGGCGGCACGGGGAAGACCCCTCACGTGGAATACCTGATAAGGATATTGAAAGACATCTGCCCGGTGGCGGTGCTGAGCCGTGGCTACAAACGCAAGTCAAGAGGCTATATACTGGCCTCGGAAGACACCCCCATGAGCGAGATTGGAGACGAGGCATGGCAGATGAAGAAGAAGTTCCCCTTCATACGCATGGCTGTGGACAAAAGCCGCCGGAACGGTATCAAGCACCTGTGCGAGGATTCCTCCACGGGTGTCATCCTGCTGGACGACGCTTTCCAGCACCGTTATGTCAAACCGGGCATCAACATTCTCCTGACGGATTACCACCGCTTGATTTGTGATGACGCCCTGTTGCCGGCAGGCAGACTGAGAGAACCCAAACGGTCAAAAGACCGCGCCAATATCGTCATTGTGACGAAATGCCCACGGAACATCAAGCCGATGGACTTCCGTGTGCTGAGCAAGGCGTTGGAGCTTTACCCCTATCAAAAGCTCTATTTCACCACCTTCCGCTACGGCGCGCTCTACCCGTTGTTCGACGAGGCGGGCAAGGACGTGTTGTCCCTTGCGGAGCTTCCCAAGGACGAGCAAATCTTGCTGGTGGCAGGTGTGGCCCAGCCGAACCATGTGAGAAACGACTTGCAGACGTACTGCCCTCACATCACGTTGCTGCCTTTCTCCGACCATCACGCATTCACAGAGAAAGATCTGACACAGATACGGCAGGCGTTCGACAAGTTGCCCGAAGGAAACAAACGGATATTGACCACAGAGAAAGATGCGGCCCGTCTGAAAGAAGTGCTGACCGACCCCGTCTTGAGACTGCACACGTATGTACTCCCGGTCGAAGTAGAGTTTCTGCTTGGACAAGAGGATGACTTTAACAACAATATTATAGGATATGTACGAAAAAATTCAAGAAACAGCATCTTGGCTAAAAAGCAGGATGCACACAAGCCCGAAGACCGCCATCATTATGGGAACGGGACTCGGAAGATTAGCTTCTGATATTATCGAGGCGGAAGAGATACCTTACGAGACAATCCCCCACTTCCCTGTCTCCACCGTAGAGGGACACGCCGGAAAGCTCATCTTCGGCAAGCTGGGTGGAAAAGATGTCATGGCCATGGAAGGACGTTTCCATTTCTACGAGGGATATTCCATGAAAGAAGTGACCTTTCCCATCCGTGTGATGCATGAGCTGGGCATCGACACGCTCTTTGTGTCGAACGCCGCCGGAGGCATGAACCCTTCGTTCCAGATTGGCGACCTGATGATTATCAAAGACCATATCAACTTCATGCCGGAACACCCGTTGAGAGGAAAGAACATCCCTTACGGGCCGCGCTTCCCGGATATGCACGAGGCGTATGATCACAAACTGGTGCAACTGGGACTGGACATCGCCAAGGAAAGAGGCTATGATAATGTGCGCACAGGGGTATATCTCGCCACCCAAGGACCCACGTTCGAGACTCCCGCAGAATACAAGATGTACCACATCCTGGGAGGAGACGCCGTGGGAATGTCCACTGTGCCTGAAGTCATTGTGGCGCGCCATTGCGGAATGCGTGTGTTCGGCATCTCGGTCATCACAGACCTTGGACTGGAAGACCAGCCCGTGGAAGTCTCCCACGAGGAAGTACAGAAAGCGGCTGACGCTTCCGAACCTAAAATGACGGAAATATTCCGGGAAATCATCAAACGTTCCTGAGACACTCACTAAGCATGGAAAGAACACAACGGACAGAAATAGCCTCATTAGGGGAGTTCGGACTGATAAAGAGACTGACCGAAGACATCCAGCTGAAAAACAGCTCCACGGAAAAAGGCGTGGGAGACGACTGCGCCGTACTGCATTTCGGAGATAAAGAACGAGTGTTGGTCACAAGCGACATCCTTCTTGAAGGGGTGCATTTCGACTTGACGTATGTGCCTATCAAACACCTGGGCTACAAGGCCGCCATGGTCAACATCAGCGACATCTTCGCCATGAACGGCAAACCGACACAGTTAGTGGTTTCACTGGGAGTGAGCAAACGCTTCTCCGTGGAAGACATGGAAGAACTCTATGCGGGGATAAGACTGGCTTGCGAGCGATGGAACGTGGACTTGGTGGGAGGAGACACGACCGCCTCACTTACCGGACTCACCATCAGCGTGACTTGTATCGGCACGGCAAAGGAAAAAGACATTGTCTACCGAGACGGGGCAAAGGAAACCGACCTCATCTGTGTGACGGGAGATTTAGGCGCAGCCTATATGGGACTGCAACTCTTGGAAAGGGAAAGTGGCATCTTCGAGGAACAGCGCAGGAAACTGCACGAGAGAGGCCATGTGACCAAAGAAGAAGAGATGGCACTCGCCCAGCCTGACTTTGCCGGAAAAGAATATATCATCGAACGTCAGCTGAAACCCGAAGCAAGAGGGGACATGATAGAGACACTTCATGAAAAGGGCATTCATCCCACCTCGATGATGGATATTTCCGACGGCCTGTCCTCCGAGTTGCACCACATTTGCGGAAAGAGTGGCGTGGGATGCAGGATTTTCGAGAAAGACCTCCCCATTGACTACCAAACCGCCGCTATGGCCGAGGAACTGAACATGAACGTAACCACGGCGGCATTGAACGGAGGCGAAGACTATGAGCTGCTGTTCACAGTCCCCATCGCCGACCACGAGAAGGTGCAATCCATAAAAGGCATCTCGCTGATAGGCTACATCGTGAAGCCGGAACTTGGCATGGCTCTCATCGCACGGGACGGCAATGAGTTCGAACTGAAAGCACAGGGCTTCAACCCGTTAAAGTAAACAAGAGTTTTATATCCATAAACTAAAAATTCCTCTCCGCAGTCCTGAAAGACTGGAAGAGGGATTTTTAGTTATGATTATCCGCAAACATACCACCGTCCTATCTTGTACGTTGCAATATAACAACTAAAATAAGAACTGTGTCGTAATTAAGTTCCACGGCATAACCTCTTTATTTTTTACTGCGTATTTGCAATCTGCCTGGTATGAATATAAGATATAGGTATGCATATTTCTGTATTTACATTCATTTCCCAACTATAAGGAATCGACTTGATTCAGACCTATTCTGAGAAAGGTTCATGATGATTCACAGAAAGGAGCGGCTTCTGATGATTATTATATTCATCTAACAATCAATCTATTGCGATCTAATACACCCTTTGGATTCAGACTTAGTAATGTCATGGGTCAAGACTTAGTAATCTCATGAGGCAGGACTTAGTAATGTCTTGAGGCAAGACTTAGTAATCTCTCAAGGCAGGACTTAGTAATGTCATGAAGCAAGACTTAGTAATCTCACAAGACCTAACTTTACGACCTTATAAACATACAGATTAGTATGCATTAAAAGGAGGGACTTAACAAAATGAAGAGGTTATGCCGTAGAACTTAATTACGACACAACCTCATAAATTAATGGTACAATTACGGATAATCCGTTTTATTTATCTTCTTTCAAATCCACCTTGATATGAAGTTCGTCAAGCTGCTTCTGTTCGAGTGCGGAAGGAGCCTCGAACATCACGTCACGTCCGCTGTTGTTCTTCGGGAAAGCGATACAGTCACGGATACTGTCCAATCCGGCAAAGATGCTCACCCAACGGTCCAGACCGTAAGCGAGTCCAGCGTGAGGAGGGGCACCGTACTTGAACGCACGCATCAAGAAGCCGAACTGAGCCTGCGCACGTTCCTCGGTGAAGCCCAGAATCTTGAATATCTTGTCCTGAATCACCGCATCATGGATACGCACAGAGCCACCGCCCACTTCGATACCGTTGCACACCATGTCATACGCATTGGCACGCACCTTGGCAGGGTCTGTATCCAGCAAGGGGATGTCTTCGGGATGGGGAGCTGTGAACGGATGGTGGGTAGCCATCAGACGCTGCTCCTCATCGCTCCATTCAAAGAGCGGGAAGTCAATCACCCACAAAAGAGCGAACTTGTTCTTGTCGCGCAGACCAAGACGCTCACCCATTTCCAGACGCAACTCACACAGCTGCTTACGGGTCTTCATGGCATCATCACCGCTCATCAGCAGAATCAAGTCGCCCGGATTGGCATTGAACTTGCCTTTCAGTTGAGCCAACACCTCGGGTGCATAGAACTTGTCAATACTGGACTTCAAAGAGCCGTCAGGCTGCACTTTCACCCAAACCAAGCCCTTTGCGCCAATCTGCGAACGTTTCACGAAATCCGTCAACTGATCGAGTTGTTTACGGCTGTAAGAAGCGCAACCCGGCGCACAAATACCTCCGATATAGTTCGCTCCGTTGAACACGCCGAAAGAACCAGTACCTTTCAACACGTCCATCACCTCCACGAACTCCATGCCGAAACGCATATCCGGCTTGTCGCTGCCGAAGCGGCGCATCGCCTCAGTCCACGGCATACGCAGGAACGGCTCTTTCAAGTCCACTCCACGGATGACCTTGAACAAGTGTTTGGCCATACCCTCGAAGAGTTCCAGAATATCTTCCTGCTCCACGAAACTCATCTCACAGTCCACCTGTGTGAATTCCGGCTGACGGTCGGCACGCAAGTCCTCATCACGGAAACATTTCACAATCTGGAAATAACGGTCCATACCGGCCACCATCAGCAGCTGCTTCAACAACTGAGGAGACTGGGGCAACGCATAGAATTGGCCCGGGTTCATACGAGAAGGCACCACGAAGTCGCGCGCGCCCTCAGGCGTAGAGCCTATCAGGAAAGGAGTCTCTATCTCCAAGAAACCACGGTCGCTCAAATATTTGCGAATCTCCATCGTGGTATGGTGGCGTAACTCCAAATTGCGACGCACATTCGGACGGCGCAAGTCCAGATAACGGTACTTCATCCGCAAGTCATCACCGCCGTCCGTATTTTCCTCAATAGTGAAAGGAGGCACCTCCGACTTGTTAAGCACATGGAGTTCCTTTACCTCTATCTCAATTTCGCCCGTGGGCAGTTGGTCGTTTTTGCTGGAACGCTCGCATACCACACCTTTCACTTGTATGACATATTCACGCCCCAACTTGTTGGCTTGTTCGCAAAGAGCGGCGTCGCTCTCCTCGTTGAAAACGAGCTGTGTTATCCCGTAACGGTCCCGGAGGTCGACAAACGTCATCCCTCCCATTTTGCGTTCACGCTGCACCCATCCGGCAAGGGTGACATCCTTTCCGGCATCGGCCAGACGTAATTCTCCGCAAGTGTTTGTTCTATACATAAACGTTTTACTTATTTATTTCCAATGTGCAAAAGTACTAATTTATACGGGATGCGCAAAGACTACTTTTGTAAATGATACGGCTTGCGGGTAAAAAAACATTAATCTCCGTTGGCAGTGTCAAAGAAAAAACGTACTTTTACCCATTGTTAAGACAGAACGAGAGAACATGAATATAAGTAATAATCATTTAGTCATCCTTGCGGGAGGCTCCGGCACACGCCTGTGGCCTCTCAGCACACACGAGAAGCCCAAGCAGTTTATCGACCTGTGGGGGTGCGGAAAGACCTTGCTGCAATCCACTTTCGCGCGCTTCCGCGACCTGATTCCAATAGAAAACACTTGGATTGTCACACTAAGGGACTACACAGGACTTGTACAAGAACAGCTGCCTCAGATTCAGCCAAGCCACATCCTCGCCGAGCCAATGGCCAAAAACACCGCAGCCGCCATCGCGTATGCCGCATGGAAGATAAAAGCGGTGAATCCCCAGGCCAACGTGCTGGTCACTCCCAGCGACCACCTGGTCACGGACGAGACAGAATTCAGGAAAGTCATAATGAACGCCCTCCACTTCACGGCGGAAACGGACGCCATCGTGACCATCGGCATCCGCCCCACGAACCCGGAGACCCAATTCGGCTATATCAAGGGAGATTTCAGCTGTCCCTCCACCCGTAACAAAGAGTTGTTCGCCGTGGACGAGTTCAAAGAAAAGCCAGACGTGGAGACAGCCAAGACCTACCTCTCGCAAGAATACCTTTGGAACGCAGGCATCTACGCATGGAGCGTACACACCATCGTGAACGCATACCGGGTGTACCAACCCGCCATCGCCAGCATCTTCGAGACAATAGCCCCCACCTTCGGGACAGAGGAGGAAGCAGCCTCCTTGAACAACTGCTACCCAGAGTTGGAGAACATCAGTGTGGACTATGCGCTCATGGAGAAAGCGGAAGGGCTTTTCGTCCTGCGCGCCGACATCGGATGGAAGGACGCGGGCACATGGCACACGCTGCAATCATCCATGAACAGAGACATATATAATAATGTATTATTAGGCAGCCACATCCAAACTTACGACACCATGAACACCATCGTGCGCATGGTAGGCAAAAAAAAGGTCATCATACAAGGGCTGGACGGCTACATCGTGGCAGAGAATGACGATAACATCTTGATTTGCAAATTGTCCGAGGAGAATCTGCTGCAAGAATGAGAGAAAAACAAACACAGTTGCATTATGAAGCTAAAGAAACCATCTGAAATAAACATCAAGAACAAGAAAGCGTCTTTCGACTACGCTTTTCTTGACACCTACACCGCAGGCATCGCACTGACCGGCACAGAGATAAAATCCATCCGGGAAGGAAAGGCAAGCCTGGTGGACACGTTCTGCTACTTCGACAAAGGAGAGCTGTGGGTGAAAAACATGCACATCGCCCAGTATTTCTACGGCACTTACAACAATCATGCCGCCAGAAGGGAGCGCAAGCTACTGCTCACAAAGAAAGAGTTGCGGAAACTTTCCGCCGACGCAGACAATCCCGGACACACCATCGTGCCAGTACGCCTGTTCATCAGCGACAAGGGTTACGCCAAACTGGTCATCGCACTGGCAAGAGGAAAGAAAGAATACGACAAGCGACAGTCACTCCGGGAGAAAGACGACCGACGGGAAATGGAACGAGTCATTAAGAAATACTGATAAACAGGGAATGGAAGACGGTCAAAGATACACAGACAACCGAATGGAGGAAGCCGCCCGTCGGCGCATCCTCATATTGGACGGCGCCATGGGGACCATGGTACAGTCCTATAATCTAAAGGAGGAGGACTTCAGAGGGACTCGTTTCCAAGACACTCCGGGGCAGATGAAAGGAAACAACGACATCCTCTGTCTCACACGCCCTGACATCGTGGAGGACATCCACCGGCGTTATTTCAAAGCCGGGGCAGACATCGTGGAGACCAACACATTCTCCGCACAAGTCGTGTCTCAGGCGGACTACCATTGCGAGTCTACCGTAAAAGAGCTGAACCTGGCCGCCGCGCGCATCGCCCGTAAATTAGCGGACGAGTTTACCGCGCTCACTCCGGACAAGCCCCGCTTCGTGGCCGGCTCCATCGGCCCCACCAACAAGACTTGTTCCATCAGCCCGGACGTAAACGACCCGGCGGCCAGGGCCATCACCTTCGATGAGCTGGCAGCAGCCTACAAAGAGCAGATGCTGGCCTTGCTGGAAGGAGGCGTGGACGCTTTCTTAATCGAGACCATTTTCGACACGCTGAACGCCAAAGCGGCCGCTGTGGCCGCCATGGACGCCATGGAGGAAGCCGGAAGAAGAGTCCCTCTCATGTTTTCCGTAACAGTGTCAGACTCCTCAGGACGCACATTGTCGGGACAGACTATGGACGCTTTCCTCGCCTCCATACTCCCCTATCGCCCCTTCTCCGTGGGACTGAACTGCTCATTAGGTGCCTTGGCGCTCATGCCGTATGTACGCCACATGGCGCAAGAAGCCCCCTGTCATATCTCCGTCTACCCCAACGCCGGACTGCCAAACGCCTTCGGTGAATACGAAGACACACCCTCCCAGATGGGAGAAGAAATCAGGGAATACATCAAAGAAGGCATCGTCAATATCATCGGAGGGTGTTGCGGCACCACAGACGAGTTCATCGCCCGTTTCGCCCAGGAAGCGGAAGGCAAGACACCCCACACACCCGCACCCGCACCGCTCTATACCCGGTTATCCGGATTGGAAATGTTAGAGATGTCTCCAGAGAAACGGTTCGTCAATATCGGAGAACGGTGCAACGTGGCGGGATCCCGCAAGTTCCTGCGGCTCATCAAAGAGAAGAAATACGATGAGGCGTTGTCCATCGCCCGCAAACAGGTGGAAGACGGAGCCTTGGTGATAGACGTGAACATGGATGACGGCCTGTTGGAAGGCGTGGAGGAAATGACACATTTCCTCAATCTTGTGGCCACCGAACCTGACGTGTGCAAAGTGCCGGTCATGATAGACTCCTCGAAATGGGACGTTATCACGGCGGGACTGAAATGCCTGCAAGGAAAGTGCATCGTCAACTCCATCTCCCTGAAAGAGGGTGAGGAGAAATTCCTGAGCCACGCGCAGGATGTCATGCGCTACGGAGCGGCCACCATCGTCATGGCTTTCGACGAGAAAGGACAGGCCGACACCTTCGAGCGCAGAATAGAAATCTGCTCCAGAGCCTACCACCTATTAGTGGACAGATTGCACTTCAATCCGCTCGACATCATCTTCGACCCCAACGTGTTGGCCATCGCCACCGGCATGGAGGAACACAACAACTACGCCGTGGACTTCATCAAGACGGTGGAATGGATAAAGGCCAACCTGCCAGGAGCGCACATCAGCGGAGGCATCAGCAACCTGTCTTTCTCCTTCCGGGGAAACAACTATATCCGGGAAGCCATGCATGCCGTCTTCCTCTACTACGCCATCGCAAAAGGAATGGACATGGGCATTGTGAACCCCGCGACCAAGGTAACATACGATGACATCCACAAAGACCTTCTGAAAGAGATAGAGGATGTGGTGTTGAACCGCGCCAAGGATGCCGCCGATGTGCTCATAGAGACGGCCCGCAAGATGAAGGAAGAGGCCGAAGCCGCCAAAAACGGAGGGAAGCCACAGACCGCCGTACATGAGGACGCATGGCGAAAGGAGAGTCTGGAAGAAAGACTCAAGCACGCCCTGGCAAAAGGCGTCGGCGACTACATGGAAGAAGACCTGAAAGAGGCGTTGGAGAAATATCCCACGGCGTTGAGCATCATCGAAGGGCCGCTCATGGCCGGAATGAACTATGTGGGCGACCTCTTCGGCGCCGGGAAGATGTTTCTGCCACAAGTGGTCAAAACCGCCCGCACCATGAAAAAAGCCGTGGCCATCCTGCAACCAGTCATCGAGTCACAGAAAAAAGAAGGGGCTTCCAAGGCCGGCAAAATAGTCATGGCTACCGTAAAGGGCGATGTACACGACATCGGGAAAAACATTGTCTCGGTAGTCATGGCGTGCAACAACTACGAGGTGATAGACCTCGGCGTGATGGTGCCCGTAGAGACGATTATCGAGACAGTGAAGCGTGAACATGCCGACATGATCGGCATGAGCGGCCTGATTACACCCTCGCTGGACGAGATGGTCCACAACGTGGAAGCGTTCAACAAGGCGGGCATCGACATTCCCGTCATGATTGGCGGAGCCACCACAAGCAAGCTGCACACCGCACTGAAAATCGCGCCCAAGTACCACGGCACCGCCATCTACGTGAAAGACGCTTCCGTCAATACGGGTATCGCCGCCAAGCTGATGAACCCGGCGTTGAGACCCGCTTTTGAAAGAGAGTTGAAAGAAGAGTACGCCCGCTTGAGGGAGAAATACCTGCAAGAAAAGAACGGCTCTGACACCCCCGTGGCCACACTGGAAGAGGCGAGAAAGAAACGACTGGAATTGTTTTGAAGAGAAGTGGGTATTTTTAATTAACGCATTGTAAATCAATTACTTGTAGTGACGTTCAAAGTCTCTTTTATACGCATCCGCAATCGACTTATAATCAACAAGTTACAACTTGTATAGAAATGGCCGCTCACTTGTAGCGTAATGGGCGTTCATTACGGTAGAAGTGAGAAATGACTTCTATAAGGGTGAAAACTGGCTGCACTTTTGCTTGAGAGGAAAGAGAGCCAACAACAAAGATTTCCGACACCTCAATTGAAACACCCACGACGGGCATATCAACAATAAAAGCGGCGTATCTCCCTGAGAGACACACCGCTTCTTACTCATGTCATTTGTTCTTAAGTCGTCACGGACTTATTTCAAAGAAATAATATCCTCGTCTTTTTCTGTCTTCACGCTCAGTTTGTCCTCGCGCAGGAGCCATCCCAGACCCAGATACAAGTCTTTTTCAAATCTGATTTTAGCCGCTTTTTTCAGTGCTTTCACAGACAACGCACCTTTCTCATTTAAGGTGTTCCAAATCTTTCCAGCGTATTCGCCGGCTCTTTCCTGTAGCATATTCGTTAAATTTATAGTTAGTTTCTTACTCTCTCCACACTGGAGAGAGGTGTTTTTGTTTGTTGCACAGCAAATTTACAGAATATTCTTCAAACAGCCAACGTTTCGTTTTGTTTTGATTTGTTTTCTTGACTTAAATCAAGAAAATTCATAGTCGGTGCAGCTGCGCCCCGACAAAAAAGGTTTCAAAGCGCCTGCCACCCGCACATGATGAGGATTGGTGGCGTATTCTTTTACCTGCTCCAGGGAGTCGAACTCACTGTTCAAGCACAAATCCCATTGCTCACCGGGATTTATGTTGAAGCCCACCTCCACAAAGCGGATGAAAGGTATCACCGCAGGCAACGCCTCGATGTCTTTCTTGAAGGTCTCCATGACCTCTTTCCTTTTCTCCGGCGCAAGGTCTTCCTTCAGCCGGAACAATACAATGTGTCTTACCATATCTGTTTTGTTTTTATAATGATTAATGTTCGCTTAGTGTTTAATTATTAATGTGTAGTGTTTAATTGGTGAAGTGCTTTTGCCAATTAAACATTAAACACTACACATTAAACATCAATCTAAACTACTCATTATATACCTGAACAAGGCGGGACAAGCCTTCTCCACCATATCAATGACTCGTTTGAAGCCCTCCAGGCCGTCATAATACGGGTCGGGGACACCGTCCAGCTCCGTCTCTCCGCAAAAGTCTATCATGCGGAGAATCTTTTGCTCCTGCTCCTTTGAGCGAGCCAGACGGTGGAGCTTGCGGTCATTCTCCCGATCCATTCCCACCACATAGTCGAACTCCTCGAAGTCCTCCGGTGTCACGGGACGGGAGCGGTGAGTCAGGACATAGCCTCTGGCATACGCCTGCTCTCTCATCCTCCTGTCCGGCAATTCGCCCTCGTGGTAGCTGATGAGTCCGGCGGAGTCAATGAAATAGTCTTTTTCGCCTCCCTGTTTCGCCACATAGACTCGGAAGACCTCTTCGGCCAATGGGGAACGGCAAATATTCCCGAGACAGACAAATAGTATTTTCTTCATTTCAAACGGATGAACACGTATACAAAAGAAGCCGTTTCTCCTGTTTTTCACAAGGGGAAGACGGCTTCCTTTTATACTGAGATTTTTGCTTCAACGATTATTTGGCAGGTTGAGCCGGCGCTTTCAACGGAGCCTGTCCCTGTCCGGGGGCGGCAGCGGCACCATTAGCCTGTCCGCCGGGCAATCCCGCAGGAGCGGCTTGCTGGGGCTGAGGAGCTTGCTGAGGCGCGGCCTGTTCATTCAGTATGGCGGAATCCGCATCTTTGGGCTCCGGCAAGGTATAAGCGCAAACAATGCTGCACAACACCATAAAAGCGGCTAAGAACCATGTACCTTTCTCAAGGAAGTCCGTAGTCTTGCGGACACCCATAATGGAATTGGACGCAGAGAAACTGGAAGCCAGTCCACCGCCCTTTGACTCTTGAATCAAGACAATGCCGCACATCAACAAGGACGCCAGCACTATCAATCCAATCATTACGTAATAAATCATCTTCTTATTTAGTTTTATTCTTTTGTTGTCTACTGTTTATCTGCAATTTCTCCAGATAGCGTATTTGGTCTGCAAAATAAGTATTTTTGCCTGAATCACGCAAATAAAGCCGCCGAATTATCTCCAACGCCTTTGAATATTTGCCTTGTTTAACATATATCTTCGCAAGGGTTTCGGTGAAATAACGGTCGGAGGGCTCGGCAGGCGATACTTCCGTCTCTGTTTTTCTCACCGGGGCTTCCTCTGCGGGAGTAATCTCTTTCGAGAGAGCAGGCGGCACTTCCGGTTTTTGCACTGAGACATTCTCTGCGGAGACACCCTCCTTCGAGGGAGCGGATGATAAGTCGGGATATTCATCCAGAAAACGGTCAATCAACTCAAAAGAGTGTGTCCTTTTCGGAGACTGTCCCACCTCCTTTTCCTCTCCGTGGTCTACAGGAGGAGTCTTGGAAACCTCCTCCATCCAGTTATGGAGACGCTTACGGTCCGTTATACACACAGCCGCCTCGGACAGTGCCTTGGCATACGCATCCGCCCCTTTCGTTTTCTTGACAAAATAAAGCGAAAGCATAAGTGGCAACTGGAAATACGGATAACGTTTCCTTAAGTTCTCCGCTTCCTGCCACTGTCTTTCATCCAATGTTTCGGGATGCTTTATCCACGCTGTCAACTGCTCCATTTTCTTTCTGTAATCACCAATTAGCCACCGTGGCATTGAATATCTGCTCCGTGAGTTGCTTGCTCATGTTCTCTACGGCAGACTGTTGCACCGAAGTAAAATTAGCCGAAGCCGGCATGTCGTAAGTGGCGGAGAATTGACGCTCGAAATCCTCCGTATGGTTCGTGGTATTGGTGAAACGCACGTTCACCGTCATACGAATCTGCAACATGTTTGACCGTCCGTCCGAGGAGATGCCCTTGTTCTGCCGGTCGAAACTGGTTATCTCTCCAGAGACCACCAAGTCTCCGTTTCTTCTGACCTGCTTCAGCCGGGTCTGGGAAGCGTACATGTCTTTCAGCTTCGAGTTGAAAATCGGAGCCGTCTGCGCCCACTGGTAAGTCGCCCGGTTCACAAAATCCTCGATGGTGATGGTTTTCGTCTTCGAATAGTCGATGGAGGCTCCGTTAAACTTGTAAGAAATGCTGCAAGCGGAAACCACCAGCCCTATCATCAATGCCACCACACCCATCCTGCGGTGAATATTACTTGTTCTCCAGTCCATATTGTTTGATTTTTCTATACAACGTGCGTTCCGATATATCCAGGTCAAGCGCAGCGTCCTTCCGTCTCCCGTTGTTTTTCTCCAACGCCTTTTCTATCATCCTCTTCTCCATGTCTTCCAAAGAAAGCGTCTCCTCCACATATTCGTCACGGGTTCCCTTGGGTTCTACATACGGCACACTGCCGGGCTGCATATGGTTCGGGTACAGAGGTTTCTGTGTCTTGTAGCCATCCGCCGGGATAATCATGGGATGTGAGTGGTCTATCATCTGCCTGTCGGAATGTGAGTCAATCATCCGTTCATTCACGATCGCCTTCAAATCATTCACCTCCTTCTGAAGCTCAAAGAGAATCTTGTAGAGCATCCGTTCATTCTCCGTATGCCCGCCAGAGGTGTCTTCACGCCTTGCGCCTTGAAGGGGACGGAGAGAGACGAGCTGTGTGCTCTCCTCCTGCAAAGGCACGTATTTCCGCATGATATCTCCGGTGATATGCCGCTGCTCTTCCAAGACGGAAATCTGCTCAGTGATGTTCTTCAACTGGCGGATGTTGCCCGGCCAAGCGTAACTGGTCAGCAGACTCACGGCGTCCTCGTCCAGCCTCACGGGAGGCATGTTGTATTTCTCGGAAATCTCATTGGCGAATTTCCGGAACAAGAGTGGAATGTCCTGCGGACGCTCCCTCAGCGGAGGGACATGGATGGGGATAGTGTTCAGCCTGTAATACAAGTCTTCCCTGAACTTGCCGTTCTTCACGGCCTCTGTCATGTTCACGTTAGTGGCCGCCACGATACGCACGTTCGTCTTCCTCACCTGACTGGACCCCACACGGATATACTCCCCTGTCTCCAGCACACGCAACAGACGAGCCTGTGTGGAAAGCGGAAGCTCACCCACTTCATCCAAGAACAAGGTGCCTCCGTCCGCAGAGCCGAAATAGCCCGCGCTTTCTCCTATCGCCCCCGTAAAAGACCCCTTTTCGTGTCCGAACAGCTCAGAGTCGATAGTACCCTCCGGAATAGACCCACAGTTCACGGCGAAATACCGCTTATGCTTCCTTAGACTGTTGTCGTGGATAATGCGGGGGAAAATCTCCTTTCCCACACCACTCTCACCCACCACCAGCACAGACAAGTCCGTCGGTGCCACTTGCAAGGCGATGTCCAACGCCCTGTTCAGCCCATCGGTGTTGCCGATGACCCCATACTTCATTTTTATCTGTTGCAATTGCGAAGAAGTCAATGTCATGATAGTCCGTCTCCTTTTTACTTTATATGAAAACCGCCATGGAGTTTTATACCGCGAAGATACGATGTGTAATCGAAAACTCAAAACATTCCATGGTTTAATGAAAAAAGCGGGTCACGTTTCACAACGTCCCGCTTTGGAAAAAGAGAAGATTAAACTGATCTTATACATTTTTACGTGTCCCCATGTAAAAGGGCATATACAACCTATCTATTTATTTCAATACTTTTAGTCTGCTTTCTCAACGTAACGGTTTGTCCATACATCTTCCATTCTTTATGTCGTTTACCGTCACGCTATATAACACGCAAAACGTATGCCAGAAAAACAAAAATTTTCTATATGATTGATTTACAGAAGATAGAGAAATCACGGTGCGGATATAAAGTGTGGAAGAGGTGTGGAATGTGTAGAAAAAGATGTGGAAAACATACACAGTTCTCTTTATGAGATTAGTCAAATGATTAGCCGTAATTGTACCACTAATCAACATTGTTTAGGTTGCAACGTGCAAGACAGGAGAGATGATTGACGGAAGACTCGTTTGAACTTAAATTCAATATATTGGCTTGATTGTTTTGTCAATTCAAAACTTCATATTATATTTGCCTATAAATAAAATCTACAATATGGATACATCTGTATTACGTCAACCAGCATCGTTTAGGTTGAATGCAAAATTGCTTTCCGCACTCGAGGAAAGAGCAAAGGCAAGTAATTGTAGTTTGAACAACTACGTTGAAAGCGTCCTGCTTGATGCCATATACAATGAACCTAACGCTACTACCATCGCTGCTATAGAAGAAGCGAGATCGGGAAAAAAGCTTGAAAGGCTTGACTTGAACAACTTCAAACAGTACGTTGATTCATTATGATGGAACTTGAACTCACAAGTCAATTTAAGAAAGACTTAAAGAAATACAAACATAATTCGGAAAAGCTTAAGGATTTGGAAACGGTTCTCAGTCTCCTACGGATGAGCGGAATCGTTCCAATGAAATACAAGCCACATTTTCTTATTGGGAAATATAAAGGATGCATGGAATGCCACGTGCAGAATGATTTCTTACTCATTTGGATTGACTAGACGAATAAAGTGATAAAACTGGTACGATTAGGAAGTCATTCTGAACTTTTTAAATAAGCAAGTTAAGACTCAATAATCCGTTAAATCATTCAGAACCATCTGAAGTTGTACATCAATACATCACCCTCACGCCGAAATTCAGTTTGAACACCCACGGGTGGTCTTGGTATACCGTGCGCAAGGAACTGTGATTGTCAAAATAATAACCCACTCCTGGCTCCACATACACACCCAAATGCTCGTGCACGTTCAACTGCGCTCCCGCAGAAGCGGTCAACGAGAACTGCCAGGGTTTCTCATTCAACGGAGTCGATAAATTTTCCGCATCCGTCTGCTTGGCATAGACACACTTTCCGACCACTCCACCGGCCGTCGCATAGAAGGAAACCCATCGTTTGTGGTAGAGAGAGCAATTCACTCGCACAGGAATGTCAAGATAATGGACATCCTGATTATAGGATAAAGAAGATGACCCCAATGTCTCTGTAATATTAGACCCCAGAACTGTATAGGAGACACCAGCCTCCACCCCGACACGACGGGTCACACTCTTCCGAACCATCAGTCCATAGCTGACAGGCACCTTGTGTTTCACGGAAGTCTTCCGCTCACTGTACTTTGCGGAAGAAACAGCCATCAGACTCGGAACAGCCGTCTGTCCCTCCAATGGAGACAACACTTCTGAGGCATACCGCACATTCGACACTCCGCCATGCGCATTGCCCCCCACACTCCCTCCGATGGAAGGCAGTCCGTTGGTGGCCACCAACGCAAAAGACCATTTTTCGTTTGAGGAAGTCTTCACCGCTTCTTCATGTATTTTACGGGTATGCGGCACTCGTTCATACCACTCTTCCGTTTTCTCTTTCGTCTCGGAGGATGTGGTGGTCTCTTGCCCAGGGGACTCCGCAGCGGCCATCAGACTCATCGTCCGCACTGCGGCTACCGTATCCGCACGCAAGGTAGAGACGGTATCAACCTGTATCGCCGCAGACGGTTGGTCTGCAAGCAACCGCCGGACAGGCGGCTCACTGGCGGAAGAGAATGTATTGTTTGATAACTGTTTAGAAACGAGTAAAGAAGAAGATCTCACCTCTTCCATTACTTTAGAAAAAGCGGCCACTATTTTCGGACTCACGGAGGAAACTGGCTGGGAGCGTTGAAGATAATATATCCCCGCTCCGCCACCCACTACCACCACCGCAGCCACGGCAGCGGCTTTTCTCCACCCAGTCCACCGAGGACGAACCGCAGGCAGGTCTTTCTCCAGCTCACTCCACAGCCTGTCCGAAGGATTCATCTTGCAATCCTTCAGGCATTCGCCCAATTCATCCAGCCATTTATCTTTCATTCTTCTTGTCCCTTATCGTTCAAATAATTCGTGACTCTCTTTCTCAACAAGCGCCTGGCTCTTGAAAACTGGGAGGAAGAGGTACGCTCTTCTATCCCCAGCATCTCTCCTATTTCCCGATGGCTCTTCCCCTCAAACACATACAGGTTGAAGACGGTACGGTATCCCTGGGGAAGTTCGGCAATGAATGACATCAAAGTCTCTTTCGGTATGGACTGCAAAGAAGACGGCTCTAACTCATCCTGTCCGTTACCCGCCAAATCCCCTCGCATTTCCTCTATATCCACTGTTTTGTCCAGCTCTTTTCGCTGACTCCTTAGAAAAGACAATGACTCATTCACCGCCATCTTCGTGAGCCAGGCTTTCAACGAGCCTTTCCCTTGATAGGTGAAAAAAGCAAAAGCGCTGAAGACTTTGATGAAGACATTGTGCAGCACATCCTCCGCATCCATCCTGTTTCCAAGATAGCGGAAGCATATCGCCATCAACACCGGGGCGTACTTCTCGTACACCGTCTTGAAAGCGACTCTGTCACCTTTTCGGCACTGCGCTGCCAGCAATTCTTCCTCATCCATACTTGTGCTTGTCATTAGATAAACGGAAAGAGACGAAAATACGGCTTCCCGATAAAAGAAAAAGCCTCCCTGTATTATCCGTAAACACAGGGAGACTCACATAATTTCTTGTTCTTAACGTTTCTCCAAAGGCAGATATACCTTCGGTTCCAACACATTCTTGTAAGCCGGACGAATGATACGGCGGCTCTCGAAGTTAAGTTCTTCAATACGGTGCGCCATCCATCCCACGATACGAGCCATGGCAAAGATTGGCGTGAAGATCTCCTGCGGCAGCCCTATCATCTCATACACAAAGCCGGAGTAGAAGTCCACATTGGAACAGATGGGCTTCGTGCGGTGTTGCTTGTACTCACCCAGACACTTGATGGCTCTTTCTTCCAGCAATTTCAAGAAATTGAACTCCCTTTCCCTGTGTTTCTCCACCGCTAATTCAGCCGCCATCTTTTTCAACTGTACGGCACGAGGGTCTGAGATGGTGTACACGGCATGGCCGATACCATAGATAAGTCCCGTTTTGTCATACACCTCCCTGCGAAGCATCTTCATCAGATAGGTATCAATCTCTTCCACATCGTCCCAGTTTTTGATGGCATGCTGGAGATGGTGGAACATATTAATCACACGGATGTTCGCACCTCCATGCAACGGGCCTTTCAAAGAGCCGATACCCGCCGCAATAGACGAGTACGTGTCTGTATAAGTGGAACTGGTCACACGAACCGTAAACGTAGAGTTGTTACCTCCACCGTGTTCCGCCTGTAGAATCAGCAGCAAGTCCAACGTGCGCGCGTCCAATGGCGTATAGCTCTTCTTTAACATAAAGAGGAAGTTCTCCGCAAAGCTCAAGTTCTCATGAGGATGCCGGATATGCAAAGACAAACCATGCTGACTGTGGCGGAAACTGTTGTAGGCGTAAGCGATGATGGTCGGGAAACGGGCTATCAAGTTAATGGCCTGTCTCACCAGATTATCACGAGAGGTATCATCAGGCGCAGGGTCGAAAGTGTACATCTCCAGCACCGTCCTTGCCAGAATATTCATGATATTCTGCCCCTCCAAGTCCACGATGTTCACCGTCATCTTGTGGTCCAATGGCATATTGTCAGCCAGCAACGCCTCGAAACCTTCCAGTTCCTCCTTGTCTGGCAATTTACCGCAGAGAATCAAGTAAGCGATTTCCTCGAAACCGAAACGGTGTTCCTTCATCAACGGCTCCACCAAGTCGGACAACTCATAGCCTCGGTAGAACAGCTTTCCGGGAATGGGTTTCACCTTTCCGTCTTCCATCCGCTCGTAGCCGACCACGTTACCAATGTTGGTCAATCCGACCAGCACACCGGTACCGTCCTCGTTACGCAGTCCACGCTTCACTCCATATTTTGGGAAAAGCTCTGGAGCGATACGAGTAGACTTCTTTATCTCGTCCGATATTTTATAGACGAGGTATTTCTTGTAATCTTCTTTCATAAACTAAACCATTTAAGTTAAAGTAACTCTACCAACTTGTCTCCAAACTCTTTCGTGCCCAATGCCTTACCGTTCGGCATCAGACGCGCCAAGTCATACGTGGCGTATCCCTCACCGAACGACTTCTCCAACGCCTGTTCAATCAAGTCTGCAGCCTCTTTCCATCCAAGGTACTGAAGCATCATGACAGCGGAAAGGATGATGGAAGAAGGATTCACCTTGTTCTTGCCCGCAATATCTGGCGCAGTACCGTGTGTGGCTTCAAAAATGGCATGCCCTGTCTTATAGTTGATGTTCGCACCGGGCGCAATGCCGATACCGCCCACCTGCGCAGCCAACTGGTCGGACACATAGTCGCCGTTCAGGTTCATGGTGGCGATTACAGAATAATCCTCCGGTTTCAGCAAGGCGTTCTGCAAGAAAGCGTCGCAGATGCAGTCCTTTATCACCACACCTCCGTCTATCACCATCTTGCCGTCCACCATCTTTCCTCCGAACTCCCGTTCAGCCAAAGCATAGCCCCATTTCTTGAAGCCGCCTTCGGTGAACTTCATGATGTTCCCTTTGTGTACGAATGTCACGCTGGGACATTTGTGCGCCAAAGCATACTGGATGGCAGAACGAACGAGACGCTCAGAACCTTCCTTCGACACGGGTTTCACACCAAAAGAGGCAGTCTCCGGAAAACGCACCTTCTGCACACCCATCTCTTGATGGATAAAATCATAGAACTTTTTCGCCTCCGGCGTGCCAGCCTCCCATTCGATGCCGGCATAAATATCCTCTGTATTCTCCCGGAAGATACACATATCCACCCTCTCCGGGTGTTTCACAGGAGACTCGACTCCTTGATAATAACGCACTGGGCGTTGGCAGACATAAAGATCCAAGGTTTGGCGAAGTGCCACATTCAAGGAGCGGATACCCCCGCCAACGGGAGTCATCAGCGGGCCTTTGATGCCAATCAGATACTCACGGAAAGTGTCCAAGGTTTCCTGAGGAAGCCATTCGCCTGTCTTCTCATGCGCCTTTCCTCCGGCCAATACCTCTTTCCATTCAAAAGAGCGTTTGCCCTGGTAGGCTTTCTTCACGGCAGCGTCCACCACTTTCTGACATACAGGCGTAATCTCCGCCCCTACACCGTCACCCTCAATGAACGGCACAGTCACACAATCCGGGACATACAGCCCCTCTTTGGTCATTTCTACTTTACTCATTTATGCTGTCTTTTATTTGTTCTTACTTAAAGTATTTAATGCACTACCCGCCTTAAACCATTTGATTTGCTGCTTGTTATAGGTATGAAGTGCGTTGAATTCATCTTTGGTGCCGTCTGGATGACTTACCACCACCTTCAACGTTTTACCCGGTTTGAAATCAGCCAGTCCCACTACGGAGAGACGGTCATGTTCACCCACCTTGTCATAATCTTCCTTATGCTCGAACGTCAAAGCCAACATACCCTGTTTCTTCAAGTTCGTCTCGTGGATACGCGCAAAGCTCTTGGCCAGGATAACCTTCACGTTCAAGAAACGAGGCTCCATGGCGGCGTGTTCACGGGAAGAGCCTTCTCCGTAGTTTTCCTCTGCCACCACGATAGAAGAAATGCCGTGTTCCTTGTAGTCTTTCGCCACAGCGGACACCTCTCCGTATTCTCCTGTCAGCACATCCAACACAGAATTCGTCTTGTCATTGAAAGCGTTCACGGCACCCATCAGGCAGTTGCGGGAGATATTCTCCAAATGCCCTCTGAAACGAAGCCACGGCCCTGCCATGGAAATATGGTCGGTAGTACATTTACCCTTTGTCTTAATCAACAACGGCATATTCGTGAAATCCTTGCCGTCCCATGCGGGGAAAGGCTTCAATACCTGCAAACGCTCAGAGTCGGGATTAACAACCACTTTGACATTTGAGTTGTCAGCAGTCGGAGCAATGTATCCCTTGTCCTCCACCGCAAAACCTTTGGGCGGAAAGTCCACTCCTTGCGGAGCTTCCAGTTTCACTTTTTGTCCGTCTTTCATCTCCAAATAGTCAGTCATCGGATTGAAATCCAGCTTGCCCGCAATGGCCAAGGCCACCACCATCTCCGGCGAACCAATGAAAGCGCACGTATTAGGGTTTCCGTCTGCACGTTTGGCAAAGTTACGGTTGAAGGAAGTCACAATAGAGTTTTTGCGAGTATTATCTTCCGTATGTCTGCGCCATTGTCCGATACAAGGGCCACAGGCGTTCGTCATGATCACCGCACCGATTTTCTTCAAGTCATCCAGAATACCGTCACGCTCAGCCGTGTAGCGAATCTGCTCAGAACCCGGATTGATAATCAACTGCGCCTTCACCTCCAGTCCTTTCGCCAACGCCTGACGAGCCACGGAAGCCGCACGGCTCAAATCCTCGTAGGAAGAGTTCGTGCAAGACCCCACCAGACCTACCTCCACCGTCTGCGGATAGTCATGCTCCTTTATATAAGAACCCATCTCCTTCACGGGAGTCGCCGCATCGGGGGTAAACGGTCCGTTCAAATACGGCGTAAGTTCGGAAAGGTTAATCTCAATCACACGGTCGAAATAGTTCTCCGGCGTCGCGTACACTTCCGCATCAGCCCGCAACTCGCTCATGGATTTCTCCACCATCTCGGAAACCTCTTGTCTGCCTGTCTCGTTCAGGTAATCAACGGTCTTCTGGTTGGCAGGGAAAATAGAGCAAGTAGCTCCCACTTCTGCTCCCATATTACAAATGGTAGCCTTACCCGTGGCAGACAGCGTATCCGCACCTTCTCCGAAATATTCAATAATAGCGTTAGTACCGCCTTTCACTGTCAGAATACCCGCTAACTTCAAGATAATATCCTTGGGTGAACACCAACCGGAAAGCTCTCCCGTCAGTTTCACACCGATAAGTTTCGGCATTTTCAGTTCCCATGGCTGTCCTGTCAGTACATCCACCGCATCGGCGCCGCCTACTCCGACAGCCACCATTCCAAGACCGCCGGCATTGGGCGTATGGGAATCCGTTCCCACCATCATGCCACCAGGGAAAGCATAATTTTCCAGTACCACTTGGTGAATGATGCCCGCACCCGGCTTCCAAAATCCGATATGGTATTTAGCCGACACACTCTCCAGAAAGTCATACACCTCCTTGTTTGTCTGCAACGCCGCAGGAAGGTCTTTCTCCTTACCCCAGTCCGCACGAATCAAGTGGTCGCAATGTACAGTAGCAGGTACAGCCGCCTCGGCTTTTCCCGCATTCATGAACTGCAAGAGAGCCATTTGCGCCGTGGCGTCCTGCATGGCCACACGGTCTGGACGAAAGTCTGCGTATTCCTCACCTCTTTTATAAACCTTGATTTCACTGGGGTTGTAGAGATGCGCATACAGCACTTTTTCCGCATAAGTCAGCGGATGACCTAACGCATTACGTACATCCTTAATCTTTTTGTTATAGCCGCCATAGAAGTTCCGCAGCATTTCAATATCCAATACCATACGTATATAAATTTGTTTTTGAGTTATATTATTCTTGTCGCTTTCTTATTTCAAGGCAAATATACAGCTTATTATTTAAAATCGCAACCAATCGTATACTTTTCTTACGATTAGCGAATAAACATTAGAAAAATATGCACAACTTGTCGTAAGAAGAGCCGTATGGGCAAACATATAACGAGAATCCATGAATATATAACATCCAGAAAGCTCCAATACCGTATCTTTGCAGGCAGAAAACAAAAGACAACACATTATGAAATATATTGGCTTAGCATTCTACTTGGGCGGACTGGCACTGCCTGCCTCCGCCAATTCATTGCACACAGACTCCGTGGCCACAGACAGCATCGGAGAGACCTCGCAGCTGAAAGGAGTGGAAGTCACCACACGCAGGTTAGGCGTGATAAAAGGCCGCTTCACCCCCTTGAACACGGATATCGTGACAGGAACGGAACTGCTCCGAGCGGCTTGCTGCAACTTAGGCGAGAGTTTCACCACGAACCCTTCCATGGACGTGAACTACAACGACGCGGCCACCGGAGCCAGACAAATCAAACTGCTCGGACTGGCCGGGACATACGTACAGATGCTGACGGAGAACATCCCGGATTATCGTGGAGCCGTCTCTCCTTACGCCTTAAGCTACATCCCCGGTCCGTGGCTGCAAAGCATCCAGGTATCCACAGGGGCGGCTTCCGTGAAAAACGGCTATGAGAGCATCACCGGCCAAGTGGACGTGGAGCTGAAAAAGCCGCAACTGCCACAGCGATTGGACTTCAACGCCTACGCCAACTCCAAGCAACGCTACGAAGCCAACTTTGACGGCAATGTCCATCTCAATAACCGGCTCAGCACAGGACTGCTCGCTCATTACGAGAACGCCACCAAGGCGCAGGACATGAACAAAGACGGATTCACGGATATGCCTATGACAAGGCAGTATAATCTGCTGAACCGCTGGATGTGGATGGGCAACCATTATATCCTCCAAGCCGTTGTATCCGCCTTAGGAGAGAAAAGGCAAGCCGGACAATACGGCAAGCATGTCCCCTCCTCAATAGAACAGTCTCCCAACGGCCCCTACCGTATCGGAATCAACACCGACCGTTATTCCGCCTTCGTGAAACAGGCGTATATGCTCAACACCGAGCATAACACGAACCTCGCCCTTATCCTCTCTGGGTCTTTGCTGAAGCAGGATGCCGCCTACGGATTGAAAGATTATCACGTGAACCAGAAGAACGGTTATGCCTCCCTGATATTCGAGACGGAGTTTACCCCCTTCCACAAACTCTCCACGGGAATCAGCCTAAACCATGACTACTACAAGCAAGACTACCGACTGGAAAATCAGGGAACTCCGCTGCGGAAATACGAACAAGAGACCGTACCAGGAGCCTATGTGCAATACACCTACAACCTGCATGACAAACTTGTGCTGATGGGAGGAGCGAGAGTAGACCACAGCGACCTTTACGGCACATTCTTCACGCCGAGAATGCACGTGAAGTTCGCTCCTAACGACATCGTGAGTTTCCGCCTTTCCGCCGGAAAGGGCTACCGCACACCCCACATCCTCGCCGAGCAGAATTACTGGCTGGCTGGAAGCCGCAAATTCCATGTGGAAGACAACCTGAAGCAAGAAGAGGCATGGAACTACGGCATCAGCTCCAGCTTCACCATTCCTCTTTTCGGCAAGACACTGAACCTCAATGCGCAATACTATTACACAGACTTCCGTCATCAAGTAGTCACTGATCTCGACAAAGACCCACACGCCGTGTATTTCGAGAATCTGAGAGGAAAGTCTTACTCCCACACCTTTCAAGTGGACGCCACTTACCCCTTCTTCCAAGGATTCACCCTCACGGGAGCATACCGTCTGATGGATGTGAAATCCACCTATAACGGGAAGCTGCAAGAGCGTCCTCTGGCCAGCAAGTTCAAGGGACTGATCACCGCCTCCTATAAAACGCCCCTTGAAGAATGGCAGTTCGACTTGACTTGGCAGATTAACGGAGGAGGAAGGATGCCTCTGTCTTACACTACCAGTGAAGGAAACCCGGCATGGGCATCCCGCTTTGGCACTTACCATCTGCTGAACGCGCAGATCACCCGCTTTTTCAAACGCTGGTCTGTCTACCTTGGCGGAGAAAATATCACAAACTTCCGCCAGCGAACTCCCATCATAGCCGGCAACGCCCCCTGGGGGCAGAACTTCGACTCCAACATGATATGGGGTCCTGTGGAAGGTGCTACATATTATATCGGCTTCCGTCTGCATCTTTTCGACTGACATTTTCCAAAGTCCATAGTTTTTTGTACTTTCGCAACCTCAACAGAGACAAGCAATATGGAACAAACGGAGATATACATCAAGAACATGGTCTGCCCACGTTGTGTGATGGCCGTGGAAGAAAGGCTGAAAAAGGCTGGACTGCATCCGCTTTCCGTGGAACTGGGAAAAGCCATAGTCGAAGGGACTCCCTCACCCGAGGCCATGCAAACCCTGCGGCAAGACTTGGAGGAAATCGGTTTCACCATCATAGACGACCGCGACACACGCATCGTGGAGAACATCAAACGCGCGATTATCGAGTTGGTGAGCGGAGATCTGACCCAGCGGAAACTCAAGCTTTCCACCTATCTCTCCGAAGTCTGCCACAGCGACTACAGCACGCTGAGCAAGCTCTTCTCCGAAGTGAACTGTCTCACGATTGAGAAGTATTTTCTGATGCAGAAAATCGAGAAAGTGAAAGAGTTGCTGATGTACAATGAACTCACACTAAGCGAAATAGCCTACCGAATGGACTATTCCAGCACGGCGCATCTCAGCGCCCAGTTCAAAAGCATCACAGGCATGACTCCCACCCAGTTCAAACAAAGCAAACAAAACCTACGCAAAAACATCGACCAATTATGAAAGAAGCCAAGAATCAAGAGAATTGCTATTGGTTCGTATTCCACGGCGAACATCTCCTGCTGAAAAAACAGTCCGAAAAAGGCGGCTACACAATCCCTTACGGCATAGAACCGCCCGTCAGTAAAACCACGGACGCATATCTGCATACGCTCACGCCTTTAAACGACATTCCCTGCAAGGCATTCAGCATACAGGAGGAATACCCCGAAGACGCTCAATACAAGATGTGGGACTTGCGGGCATCCTGGGACGTGCTGAAAGAACCGCTCTATTTGAAAGCGGGAAAAGCAAGGGAGATTCTCTACTGGGACGCACAACACCTCTACTGCGGAAAATGTGGGGGAAAGATGGTGATGGACACGGAAATCAGCAAGAAATGCACGCACTGCGGCATGAAAATATGGCCACAGCTTTCCACAGCCATCATTGTGTTAGTACATCATGAGGACAAAATACTTCTCGTCCATGCGCATAATCTAAGGGGAAAGTTCTACGGTCTCGTGGCCGGATTCGTGGAGACGGGGGAAACCCTGGAACAGGCCGTACACCGGGAGGTGATGGAAGAGACTGGACTGACCATCAAAAACCTGAAATATTTCTCCAGCCAGCCGTGGCCTTATCCCTGCGGGCTAATGGTAGGCTTCACAGCGGAATACGAAAGCGGTGTCATACACCTGCAAGAGTCGGAGCTCTCCGCCGGATCATGGTTCACCAAGAGTACTCTGCCCGAGATACCCCGTAACCTAAGCATCGCACGGCAACTCATCAATCTATGGCTGGACAACAGGATATAAGCAAAACATTCCTAAATATACCACGTTTGGAAGCCGTATCCGGGAGAAATTCGTATTTTTGTGAGAAAAGGGACTATAATATGAGAAAGACAATTCTTTTTGCGGTCATATTCGCAGGCTTATCCTTCACAGGACACGCCCAGACGGAACACAAACGTCTCTCCGAAAGAGAGAAGGTGAACCTCATGGAGAACTTCGAGCCGACCCAGGCTCAACTGGACTCGGCCAGAGAAGCGCAGGGTATTCGTGCTGTCTCCCGCACAGCCGCCTACATGGACAGTGACCCGAGAATGTACTATGTCCCCTATTACACGGGTATGCCTGTCTGGGGCGGTTATCAGTGGGACTTGCACAAAGGCATGAACGTAAATGTCTCTGCCAGTGCGTTTGCCACAACCGGCAACCACGACTATTTCCCTGGAAGCGGTTTCTCCACAGACGTGTCCGCCCTCTACGTGGCACCATTAAGCAAGAAACTCACCGTGGCGGTGGGTCTCTACGGAAGCCAGAATAATTTCGGACGTTACGGCAGTTTCAACGATTTCGGTCTGCAAGGCATCGTGAACTATCAATACAACGACCGCCTGAACCTCTCCGCCTACGGACGGCTATCTTTCATAAACCCTAAAATCCCTTATCCTCTCCGGGCCATGTATCCGCTGATGCGTACCCAAAGCACTTTCGGGGCAAATCTCGACTACAAAATATCAAATTCAGTCAGTGTCCATGTGGGAGTGAGAGGAGACAAATATTAAGCACATCCTCGTAAAGTTACAAAAAATCCGGCTCCTCGCAAAGAGAAGCCGGATTTATCATTGACTTACAGTCCTGTTTTACTTCATGCTACCTGCCACCAAATCAAGCAGTTCGTTGGTGATAGCCTGCTGACGGGATTTGTTGTACATTAGCGTCAAACCTTGCAACAACTCTCCGGCGTTGTCCGTGGCCATCTGCATAGCCATGGTACGCGCAGCGTGTTCACTGGCGTTGCTGTCGAGCAAGGCGGTGAACACTTCCAGATGCAATGCTTGCGGCAACAACGAGGTGATGACCGCCTGACGGGACGGTTCCACGATATAATCCAAAGAAGTGGCTTTCGCATCCTTCTCGGAAGATTTGCGGAACTCGTCCAACTGTATCGGGAGGTAGACTTTACGGGTGAGCTGCTGAGTGGACGTACTCTTGAAGTGGAAATAAATCATCTCCACCTTGTCCACCTTGCCCGCCGTAAATTCCTCCATCACAGTGGCCGCCAATGCGGAAGCCTCCTTGAAGCCCGGATGCTCCGCCATTTTGGAGTAATCCCCCTTGGGAGAGTACCCGGCTTTCTCCACGGCCTTCGCAATCTTTCCGCCTACGGGATACAAGTCAATGTTCTCTTTTCCGAGCGACGCATAGTCCTTCAGGAAAAGTTGCAGCTCCTTGATTACCGTAGCGTTAAAGCCGCCACAAAGACTCTGGTTGGAAGCGAAAATAATCAAAGCAACGCGCTTGACAGGACGCTCTTCAACGTAGGGAGAACTCACGCTTCCCTCTGCGGAAAGGAAATTCCCCATGATTTGCATCAACAGCCTTTCATACGGAAGCATGTTCTTGATAGCGAGTTGCGCTTTGTGCAACTTGCTGGAAGCAATCATCTTCATGGCAGAAGTGATTTTCTCCGTATTCTTGACTGAGTTTATTCGTCCTTTGATTTCTTTGAGCGATGCCATGATACCTTATTTTTTATATTGTCCCGCCACGTCTGCGGCCACCTTGGTCAAGGTGTCCTTTATCTCGTCTGTCAGTTTTCCGCTGCCCAGCACATCCAGCACATCCTGCTGATGGCGGTTGCGGAGAAGCTCCAGATAAGTGGCCTGGAAATCCTGCACTTTGTCCAATGGCACGTCATGCAACAGTCCGTTCACGCCACAATAAAGAATGGCGATCTGCTCACCCACGGGCATCGGGCTGTACTGCGGCTGAATCAACAACTGGGAGTTCTTACGTCCTGTGTCGATAGTCAAGGCAGTCACAGGGTCCATGTCACTGGAGAATTTGGAGAAAGCCTCCAACTCACGGTACTGCGCCTGGGCGATTTTCAAGGTTCCGGCCACTTTCTTCATGGACTTCACCTGTGCGGAACCACCCACACGGGACACTGAGATACCCACGTTGATAGCCGGACGTACACCTGCGTTGAACAAGTCAGTCTCCAGGTATATCTGACCGTCCGTGATGGAAATCACGTTTGTGGGGATATAGGCGGACACATCGCCGGCCTGCGTCTCGATGATAGGAAGTGCGGTAAGCGTACCACCACCCTTCACCTTGCCTTTCAGACTTTCGGGAAGGTCGTTCATCTTCTCGGCCACTTCCTGCTGGTCGTTGATCTTCGCCGCACGCTCCAACAAACGGGAGTGCAGGTAGAACACGTCACCCGGATATGCCTCACGTCCGGAAGGACGACGCAGAATCAGAGACACCTCACGATAAGCCACGGCCTGTTTGGACAAGTCGTCATAGACCACCAAGGCGTTCAGACCACGGTCACGATAGTACTCACCGATAGCGGCACCCGCAAACGGCGCAAAATACTGCAATGCTGCGGGAGAAGCCGCCGTGGCAGACACGATGACCGTATAGTCCATAGCTCCATGCTCCTGAAGCGTCTGCACCAACGCAGCCACCGTGGAAGCCTTCTGCCCGATAGCCACGTAGATACAATACACGGGGTCTCCGTTCTCGAAATTCTTACGTTGGTTGATGATGGTGTCGATGGCGATAGCCGTCTTTCCCGTCTGACGGTCGCCGATGATAAGCTCACGCTGACCACGACCGATAGGAATCATGGAGTCAACGGCCTTCAGACCCGTCTGCAACGGCTGGTTCACCGGCTGACGATAGATGACACCCGGTGCCTTGCGGTCCAGCGGCATCTCGCACGTCTCGCCAGAGATGGGACCTTTGCCGTCCAACGGACGACCCAGCGGGTCGATGACGCGCCCCAACATTCCGTCACTGACATTGATGGAAGCGATACGCCCGGTACGTTTCACCGTCTGTCCTTCCTTGATACCTTCGGAAGGGCCGAGCAGCACGGCTCCCACATTGTCCTCTTCCAAGTTCATGACGATACCAATCTCGCCGTTCTCGAACTCCAGCAGTTCACTGGCCTCGGCGTTGCGCAACCCGTAGATACGAGCCACGCCATCTCCGATTTCCAACACGGTTCCCACCTCATCGAAGTGGAGATCGTTGTGAATGCCCTGCAACTGTTCGAGAAGCACTTTCGATACCTCACTTGGTTTTATTGTTTCAGACATTTACTTTTCAATTAACTGTTAACTTACTATTAAGTTCCTTGAACTGCTTCAACACACTCTTCAGTTGTGTAGACACACTGGCGTCCAGCCTGTACGTGTCGTAGGAAAGGATGAATCCTCCTTCGATGGCAGGGTCTGTCACGGTGATGAAGTCCACAGTCCCCCGGGTACGAGCCTCTACCAGCTTGCGCATCTTCTCCACCACTTTCGTGGAAGCGGGATGTGCCGTGATGAGCTTTCCCTGGGTGATATTCTTCTGTTTCCGGTACAGTGTAAGATAGGAGGTGGCCATGTAGAGCAGGAATTTCTCCCTGTTCTCTCTGAGCACCATGTCCACGAACCGCTCCGTTTCCTCGCTCACTTTTCCGCCAGCCGCCAGTATGACGAGCTGTTTGCGGCGTTCCATGGAAATCACCGGATTCTCCAAGGCGTACTTCAAGTCTGACACCTCCGTGAAGGTACGTGCCAAGACCTGCATTTCCTTATACACCTTGTCCTCCGTTTTCTTCTCCGTGGCGTAGAGCAGAAGGGCACGGGCATAACGCATAGATACTACTCCGATTTCCATACACTGTATGTTTAGGATTTAGAAACAGAAAACTCGTCCAGCAGACGGTCTACCAGCTCCATCTGCTTCTCGTCGGAGTCAAGGTCCTTGCGGATTACTTTTCCAGCTACCTCTACAGAGAGCTGAGCCACCTGGGTACGGATCTCGTTAATGGCATTCTGCTTTTCAAGCTCGATTTGCTTCTTGGCCTCTTCGAGCATTTTGGCTCCCTCTGCCTGTGCCTGATCCTTCGCCTCCTTAATCATGGAGTCTCTTGTGGCAGCAGCCTCACGCAGAATCTGCGCTTGCTGCTCACGAGCCTCCTTCAGGATGGACTCACTCTCAGCCTTGATATTAGCCAGTTTCTCGTTCGCTTCCTTCGCATTCTTCAAGGATTCGTCGATGTACGCCTTACGGTCTCCCACCATCTTGATAATGACGGGGAAGCCCTTCTTGATAAGCACACCGGCCACCACGAGGAACGCCAGGAGCATCCAGATCAACAAGCCGCTTTCGGGAAGTAATAATGCCATAGGCTTTTACTTGCTAAAAGATTCTTCTTGTGTCCGACGGCTGATTAAAGGAAGAAGCAAAGTACGCAGACAATCACGGCGAACAAAGCCACACCCTCGACCAAGGCGGCAATCACAATCATGTTGTTACGGATGTCGCCCATGAACTCCGGCTGACGAGCCATAGCCTCCATGGCGGAACCACCGATTTTACCAATTCCGAGACCTGCGCCGATAGCTGCGAGTCCGGCTCCAATAGCGGCACCAACCTTTATTAATCCGGCACCCTCTGTAATTGCTTGCAATAAAATTAATGACAACATAATCTTACGTTTTTAATGTGTTATTGTTTATTATTCTTTTCCTGTTTCCCGAGCCAGTCCTATGAAGACCGCACTCAACATTGTAAATACATAGGCTTGCAAGAAGGCCACCAGCACTTCAAGGAAGTCCATGAAAATCGCCATACCGATACTCACCACGGAAAGACCCGCACAGATACCCATGCTAATCTTGGCTGTCACGAAGATAATACATATCAACGAGATGATGATAGAGTGTCCGGCCAGCATATTGGCGAACAGACGGACCATCAAGGCAAACGGCTTGGTGAAGATTCCGAAAAACTCAATCAACGGCATCATCGGCACCGGACATTTCAGCCATGTAGGCACTTCCGGCCAGAAGATGTCTTTCCAGTAATGTCTGCTCCCGGACACGTTGGTCACGATGAAGGTGAGCAACGCCAGCACAAGGGTGACAGAGATATTACCCGTCACACTGGCACCTCCTGGGAAGAAAGGAATGAGTCCCATGAAATTGTTGACAAGGATGAAGTAAAAGACGGTGAGAAGATAAGGGGCGTATTTCTCGTACCCTTTCCCCACACTGCTTTTAATCACATCGTCATGAATCCACATGGTGAACATCTCAATCATTCCCACGAAACCTTTAGGCGCAGGGTCTCCGGCCTTGCGGTGTTTGTACCACCTGGCGCAGCCCAAGATTATCAAGACCGTGATGAGCGAGTTAATCAGAATGGACAATGTGACCTTCGTCAGGCTCATGTCGAAAGGACGCACCTGTTGTCCGTCCACATTCTCCACGATTTTCCCATCGTAAGTTCCGCCTTTCGCCACCGTGAAACCCTCCACGGGCTTTCCTCCCGCTTCCTCGAAACGGCTGTACATAAAACAATGCCAGCCCGTCCGGTCGCTATGGAGAATCACCGGAAGATCCACGACAATCTTGTGTCCGGCAATATCCGTGATATGCCAGTCGTAGGTGTCGCCCACATGACCGAAAAGAATACTCTTCACGTCCACTTTGCCATTCTCAGACGAATGGCCGGCGGCTTGTGCGCTGGCTCCCACCATAAAGAGCAACAGACACAAGAGGAGACGAAACTTGTTCCACGTTGTTTTCATCTTTTCTTCTTATTTTGACGTACAAAGTAAATCGTGTCTCCTATAATGTAGGCGAAGAAATCTACTAAGAACGCTATTACGATGAATTCTAACGGATAATTGTGCGGATTGAGCAAGAACACGTAGGCGTACAGGAAACCGAGGAAAGCAACAATACGGATTATCTTGTATCCCATATACAAACCTATCCAACGGCTCTGCGGCGTGCGGTTGCGCAACCAGTCATACAGCAGAATCGAGACCACGGCATACCCCAGGAAGAAACCACCCATCTCGTTCAAGAGAGAGAAGTCCATCAGATGGATGAAATGCCGGCCTGTCAGAAAGAGGATGGCATACGCTACGAAAAGCGACACGATGATAGTCGCCAAGTAACCTCCCACAAATGAGAGATTCAAGCCCCCCTTCGGAGTGGTGCCATTCAGATTATCTATTCCTGCCATACATTAATTATCCTGTTCAACACACAAGGAAACCTTGTTATTACTTACTTCTATGAAACCGCGCGCTATCTCCAGCTTCTCCTCGCCCTTGTCTGTACGGTAAACCACCGTGCCTTTCTCCAACGAGGAAATAATCGGAGCGTGATGGGGATAGACCTCGAAACGGCCTTTTGTGCCGGGTACCATCACCCCTTTGACTTCTCCCTCGAACAACTGTTTCTCAGGAGAGACAATCACTAAGTTCAGTCCCATAACTCACTTTATTTTTTCGCCTTGGCGGCAATGTCCAACAACTTCTTTCCTTTCGCGATGGCCTGGTCAATCGTACCCACGTTCAGGAACGCCTGCTCGGGATACTCATCCACCTCGCCATCCAGAATCATGTTGAAGCCCTTGATGGTGTCTTCCAGTGAAACCATCTCACCCGGCACACCGGTAAACTTCTCGGCCACGGCAAACGGCTGTGACAAGAAACGCTGCACACGACGGGCGCGGTTCACAGTCTGACGGTCCTCGTCGCTCAACTCCTCCATACCGAGGATGGCGATGATGTCCTGCAATTCCTTGTACCGCTGCAAAATCTGCTTCACTCGTTGCGCCGTGTCATAGTGCGCCTTGCCCACTATCAGCGGATCGAGGATACGGGAAGTGGAGTCCAAAGGATCCACAGCCGGATAGATACCCAGCTCCGTAATCTTACGGCTCAACACAGTGGTCGCATCCAAGTGGGTAAAGGTCGTGGCAGGCGCCGGGTCGGTCAAGTCATCGGCAGGCACATACACAGCCTGCACAGACGTGATGGAACCATACTTCGTGGAAGTGATACGCTCCTGCATCCGTCCCATCTCAGAAGCCAACGTAGGCTGATAACCCACGGCAGAAGGCATTCGTCCCAAAAGGGCGGAAACCTCAGAGCCGGCCTGCGTGAAACGGAAGATGTTGTCGATGAAGAAAAGGATATCGCTCGCTTTTCCATTCTCGCCCCCGTGGTCACGGAAGCTCTCGGCTACCGTCAGTCCTGTCAAGGCCACGTTGGAACGTGCTCCAGGCGGCTCATTCATCTGACCATAAACGAAAGCGGCCTGCGATTTCTCCACCTCGTTGTAGTCCACCTTAGAAAGATCCCATTCGCCTTTCTCCATGGATTTCATGAACTCGTCTCCATAGCGGATGATGCCGGATTCCAACATCTCGCGCAACAAGTCGTTACCCTCACGGGTACGTTCACCCACACCGGCGAACACGGAGAATCCTGAATGTCCCTTGGCGATGTTGTTAATCAATTCCTGAATCAACACAGTCTTGCCGACACCGGCACCACCGAACAGACCGATCTTACCACCCTTGGTGTAAGGCTCCAGCAGATCAATGACCTTGATGCCGGTCGTCAACACCTCACGCTTGGTTGACAAGTCGGAGAATTTAGGCGGTTCCCGATGGATGGGATAAGCACCTTCCCGGTCGAGTTCTTTCAGACCGTCGATGCTGTCGCCCGTCACATTCAGCACACGTCCTTTTACCTGACTTCCCACAGGCACCGTGATAGGATGTCCCAACGGGCGCACCTCCAATCCACGACTCAATCCGTCGGTACTGTCCGTGGCCACGCCACGCACCGTATCCTCGCCGATGTGTTGCTCCACCTCGACAATCAATTTCTTGCCGTCGGGACGGGTAATCTCCATCGCATCGTAAATCTTTGGCAGCACCTTTTCAGGATCTTGCCCCTTGGTGTCGAAGAATACATCGACCACCGGCCCGATTACCTGTGAAATGTGTCCATTAATTTGTGACATAAGTATATTATTTATATTAAACCAATTTCCATTTGCCCTGTTACAGATGTGTCAGCCAAAACACCAACAGTCCCGCCATCCAGCTCACGAACACAATCCATGAGAAGCGGAGGAAGTAGTGCCACATCTTCATTTTCTCGATACGCATCATGGCGAACCCCGCCTGCGAGCCGATAGTGAGCAACGAACCGCCCACCGCACCGCAATAAGAGAGTGCCTGCCAATAGGCTCCGTCCTGAGTGAACGCCCGGATATAACCAGCTCCATCCCCCCCCTGCAACTCATTCACCGGGAACATGGACACGCCTGTATATACCAAAGGAATATTGTCGAGAAAGGCGGAGATGCCTCCCAACACCATGCTCATGAAATAAATGTTATGCACATGCGTATCGCACCAACGGGCGAACAAGCGTAAAGCGCCCGTCTCATGAATGGCTCCTACCGCCAACGAGATACCCAGCAGAAAAAGCAGCAGCTGAATGTCCATGTATTGCACGGTCAAGGGGCTGCGGTGGTAGATTATCACATCATTGTCGTTCCCCTGACGAGTGTATATCTCCGTGAGCACCCACAGCAGCGACAACACGCATAAAGCCCCGACAAAGGGAGGCAGTAGTGTCACTCGCTCAAAGGTGGGAATAGCCCACAGGCCGCCAAAGCCGAGAATCAGCAAAGAGAGCCGTTGCGCACGGCTGAGGAAAAAGTCATCTCCCCGGAACGCACCCAAGGTGGAGGACAGTTCCACATGGTCTGGCACATAACGGGAAGCCAAGCTGGTGCAGACCACCAGCGAGACCAAAGCTGGAAGAGCCAGTCCCGCCGCAAACGCCGTAGGCGTAATCACTCCTTTAATCCAAAGCATCACACTGGTCACGTCCCCGATGGCCGTAAAACAGCCCCCGCAGTTGGCCGCCATCACGATGACGCACGCATAGTAGAAACGCTGTCTACGCACCGGGACGACCTGCCGCAAGAGGGAAATCATCATCACCGCCGTAGTCAGATTGTCCATATTGGCCGAAATAAGGAAGGTGAGCAACGCCACCATCCATAGCAGCTTCTTTCCGTTTCTCACTCTCATCCACTCTTTCAGGAAGCTGAGTGCGCCATGCACATTCAACACCTCCACGATACACATCGTGGCGAGGATGAAAAGCAACACCTGGCACACGTCTCCCACGTATCTCATGAACACGTGTGTGCCGATGAACGTCTTCAACGAAGAGAGCGTGGGTGCCGCACCGTCCAAAAACTGCGTGTATTCCGCTCCGTGGAACATCCGCACATAGTCCGCACCCCCAATCATGTACAGAATCCACCCTGTCACCCCCAGGAGCATGGCCACGGAAGCCTTGTTCAAGCTTGTGACATTCTCCGTAGCTATCAAGAAATAGCCGATGATTACGATGGAAACTATCAGAAACGTCATTTGTGTTTGCTTTATTTCAGCTACAAAGGTAGGCAAAACCAAGGAATGACAAAACGACACTCACGAAAAAGGACAACAAATAAGAATTTTTTGACGATTCAGCAATATAATTTATCTTTTATAGCGGTTTGTTTAAGGTATTTGCCAAGAATACATGACAACATACGACACACTCTCAAAAGAAAGCTCGACCTGCTCTGGCATTCAGCCAATCAGCAGATCGAGTATTTTATAAGTGTTTATGACAAATAGGCTACAAAAGGTAGTCTCTTATTTGCGGTCTTGGAACAAACGTTCAGCCATCGCTTTGCCAAGAGCCTTGCAGCTATCCTCCACCGTGGTGTACATGCCCTGTTTCATCTCGAACGGGTCGGCCACCATCTCGTATTTCAGTTTCTCGTTCGCCGCAGCTAAATGTTTCAAAGCCGCTCCGGCCCACGTGAAGCATCCAAAGAAACCGAGATAACGGTTCTTCAGGCCACGCTCCGAGATAGCGTCCACAAAAGAACGCACACGAGGAAAGAGTTCCCCGTTATAGGTAGGAGAGCCGATAATCAAGCCTTTGTAGCGGAAAGCGTCCGCAATGGCATAGCTGTCGTTGTCCTTCGTCAGATTGTGCAACACAATATTCTTCACACCAGCCTCAGAGGCAGCCTCAGCTATTTTCTCCGCCAAACGTGCGGTGTGTCCGTACATAGTGCCATAGACAATGGACAGTCCTTCCAGTCCCTCGTATTTGCTAAGCCGCTGATATGTGTCGATAACCTGCGGAATCTGCTCCGTCCATACCGGGCCGTGCGTGGAGCAAATCATCTGGATGTCCAGTTTACCGAGTTTTTTGAAAGCGTTCTGCACCATGGCACCGTACTTGCCCACAATATTGGTATAGTAGCGTTCCATCTCACGCCAATAGATGTCCGTGTTGATTTTCGTGTCCATCACGCCACCGTTCAACGCACCGAAACAGCCGAAGGCATCTCCTGAGAACACCGTTTTGGAAAGGCTGTCGTATGTGACCATTGTTTCCGGCCAATGCACCATCGGCACAAGATAAAAAGAGAGTTTACGATGTCCCAAATCTATCTCGGAACCGTCTTTCACCTGTTCTTCGTTGCCGCTGATTTCATAGTACCCCTGCAACATGGAAAGCGTCTTGGCGTTACCCACGATGCGGATGTTTGGATAATGCTGGCGTATGAAGCTGATAGAGCCGGAATGGTCAGGTTCCATGTGGTTGATAACCAAATAATCAATGGGGCGGTCTCCGATGGCCTCATGTATCTTTTCCAAGAATTCCTCGCAATAGCAGATGTCCACCGTGTCGATAAGCGCCACCTTGTCGTCCACCACCAAATAAGAGTTGTAAGTCACGCCGTAAGGCAATGGCCAAAGTCCCTCGAAGCGGTGTTTGTTGCGGTCGCTCACACCCACGTAAAAAATATCGTCTTTCAGTAACATTATTATTTTACCTTAAATTAGTGATTCAGCCGCAAAGGTACACAAAAATCTTGAATTACACTCATTACAACTATCTTTTATCTGATTCCATTCTTAGTAAAAGATAGACAGCCACAAAGACTAACGACTGCCACCACTCCTTACAAACCCGATTACAACGCTCGTGTAAACCGATTACAACGACTGTGTAAACCAATTACAATGACTGTGTAAACTAATTACAATGACTGTGAAAGAATCCTGTAATCATGTTCCCCGTCTGGGTACACAGCAATAATTAGCCATGGAAAGGAAGAAAGAAACAAGCCTTATTTTTGGCAGTGTAAACTAAAAGCGGTATCTTCGCAGAGTATTAAAGAAACACTATGAATATCGACAACATATTACTTCAGTTAAATATCCCCTCTCTGAACCTGATGCAGAAGGAAGCGGAGAGGACGTTCCGCCAAGCGGAAAACGCTGTGCTGCTTTCCCCTACAGGAAGCGGAAAGACGCTGGCATACCTTTTGCCGTTGGTGGAACTGATGAAAGAAGACCTGAAAGACGAGGTTCAAGCCCTTGTCATTGTGCCTTCCAGAGAACTGGCTATGCAGGTAGCCGGAGTGTTCAAGCAAATGAAGACAGGCTTCGATGCGTTGGCTGTCTACGGAGGAAGACCCGCCGCAGACGAGCACAAGGTCATGAAAAGCCTGCGTCCGGTACTCATCGTGGGCACACCGGGACGATTGGCAGACCATCTCGCCAAAGGGAATTTCAATGCCGGGACAGTGCGGCTGTTGGTGTTAGACGAATTTGACAAATGCCTTGAACTCGGCTTCAAGGAGGAGATGTCACAAGTCATCGGCCAGTTGCCCGAAGTACGCAAACGGCTGCTCATCTCAGCCACCCGGTCTGACGGCATACCCGCCTTTGTCGGAATGAAGACAAAGCCCGTCTATTTGGACTATTTGACAGGAGAACGGCAACGGGAAGCCCGCATAGACTTCTACGAGGTGGACAGCCCAGACAAAGACAAGCTGCAAACACTCTACGCCCTGCTTTGCACAAGAGGCGCAGAGAGCAGCATCGTATTCCTAAATTACAGAGAAAGCGTGGAACGTACCGCCGGATTCCTCATGGCAAAAGGCTTCGCCTGTGAAACCTTCCATGGGAAGATGGAGCAGGACGAGCGGGAAAGAGCCTTGTACAAATTCGCCAACGGCACCTGCAACGTGCTTGTCTCCACAGACCTCGCAGCCAGGGGGCTTGACCTCCCTTTGGTGGACAACATCATCCATTACCACTTTCCGCTTGACAAAGACGCCTACATCCACCGCAACGGACGCACTGCGCGCTATGATGCCACCGGGCGGAGTTTCATACTCAAAGGGCCTGAAGAGAAGCTGGCCGACTATATGACCGGCTTGCAAGCCTATCCACTCCCCGACACACTCCCCTCTCCCGCCCAGCCTCGTTGGCAGACGCTTTACATAGGAAAGGGGAAGAAGGAAAAAGTTAGCAAGGGGGACATTCTCGGCTTCCTCTGCAAAAAGGGAGGTTTGACCATGAAAGAGGTGGGACGCATCGATGTAAGGGACTACTGCGCTTACGCCGCAGTGGCAAGAGAGAAGGCTGACGAAGCGCTGCGTAGGACAGCCGAAGAGAAGCTGAAAGGAAAGAAAACACTGGTGGAAGTGGCCAAATAAGTTGCACACTCATCCGTTATTCTGTGCCAAAAGAAGAGAAAGTGTAGCTAAAAGTTGGATGTGAGTAATAAATTACGTACATTTGCTGTCCACAAAGACGAAATATTAACAAAAACCAAAAGGAAAATGAAGAAATACAATTTTTGTGCGGGACCATCCATGCTCCCCAGAGAGGTTTTCGAGAAAACAGCTGCAGCTTTACTTGACTTCAACGGCACGGGCTTGTCCGTGGGCGAGGTCAGCCACCGTTCCAAAGAGTTTCAGGCTGTGATGGACGAGGCACAAGCCCTGTTCAAAGACCTGTTGGACGTACCGGCAGGATACAGTGTTCTCTTCCTCGGAGGCGGAGCCAGCATGCAGTTCTGCATGGTACCTTACAATTTCCTGAATAAGAAGGCCGCCTACCTCAACACGGGTACCTGGGCAAAGAAAGCCATGAAAGAGGCCAAACTCTTCGGAGAAGTGACTGAAGTAGCTTCTTCCGCCGACAGCAACTACACCTTCATTCCCAAAGACTTTACCGTACCCGCAGATGCGGATTATCTGCATATCACCACCAACAACACCATTTACGGCACGGAGCTTCGCAAAGACCTGGACGTGAATGTACCACTGATTGCGGATATGTCGTCCGATATTTTCACCCGCCCGATAGACGTGAGCAAATACGAATGCATCTACGGAGGGGCGCAAAAGAACCTGTCCATCGCTGGCGTGACCTTCGTGCTGGTGAAAGAAGACGCACTGGGAAAAGTGGAGCGCAGCATCCCGACAATGCTCGACTACCGTACTCATGTAGCCAAGGGTTCCATGTTCAACACACCACCTTGCGTGCCTATCTACACCGCCTTGCAGACGATGAAGTGGATAAAAGCGCACGGAGGCGTAAAAGAGATGGCCAAGCGTGCGGAAGAAAAAGCGGCTATTCTTTATGACGAGATTGACCGTAACAAACTCTTCAAAGGCACAGCGAAGACGGAAGACCGCTCACTGATGAACATCTGCTTCATCATGGCCGACGAATACAAGGATTTGGAAAAACCGTTCCTGGAGTTCGCCACCGCAAAAGGCATGGTGGGCATCAAAGGACACCGTAGCGTGGGTGGTTTCCGCGCTTCCTGCTACAATGCCATGACCAAAGAAGGAGTGGAAGCATTGGTACAAACTATGAAAGAGTTCGAAAAAGCGCATTAAAAGATGAAGATACTTATCGCAACTGAAAAGCCGTTCGCACCCGTAGCGGTGGAAGGCATCAAGCATATCACGGAGGAAAACGGCTATACGCTGGAAGTACTCGAAAAATACAACGGGAAAGAAGAACTGAAGGCGAAAGTGGCAGACGCAGACGCCTTGATTATCCGCAGCGACAAAATTGACGAGGAAATCTTCGAGGCGGCCAAGCAGCTGAAGATTGTCGTCAGAGCCGGCGCAGGCTATGACAACGTGGATCTGGAAGCCGCCACGAAACATGGAGTGGTCGTCATGAACACACCGGGACAGAATGCTAACGCCGTGGCAGAACTGGTGTTCGGCCTGTTAGTGTTCACTGTCCGCAACTTCTTCAACGGCAAAGCCGGCACGGAACTGAAAGGCAAGACCATCGGTATCGTGGCCTTCGGCAATGTGGGACGCAACGTGGCCCGTATCGCTCGTGGATTCGAGATGCAGGTACAGGCATACGACATCTTCACCCCCGAAGAGAAAATCAAAGAGGCTGGAGTGACTCCCGTGAAAAGCCTGGAAGAACTCTTCGCCACCAGCGACATCATTTCTCTCCACTTGCCCGCCACGAAAGACACGATTAAAAGCATCAATGCGACCCTTGTCAGCAAAGCGAAGAAAGGATCTGTCATCGTGAACACAGCCCGCAAGGAGATTATCGACGAAGAGGGTATGCTCAAAGTGATGGAAGAACGCAAAGACCTGCGTTTCATCACGGACATCAAGCCGGATGAGGACGTGAAGTTCCGTTCCGCTTTCCCCGACCGCTACTTCTCCACCCCCAAGAAGATGGGAGCGCAGACCGCCGAGGCGAACGTGAATGCCGGACTGGCCGCCGCAAGGCAAATCGCAGGATTCCTGAAAGAGGGAATCACGAAATTCCAAGTGAACAAATAACAATCTACTAACTTCATAAACTTAATATATGGCTACAATTAAACCTTTCAAAGGCATTCGTCCTCCCAAAGAATATGCGGAAGACGTGGAGTCAAGACCTTATGATGTGCTGAACTCAGAAGAAGCACGCCAAGAGGCTGGGGACAACGAGAAATCGCTCTACCACATCATCAAACCGGAGATTGACTTCCCTGAAGGCACCAGCGAGTACGACCCGCGGGTGTATGAGAAGGCGGCAGAGAATTTCAAGAAGTTCCAAGAAAAGGGATGGCTGGTGCAAGACAAAGACGAGCATTACTATCTCTACGCCCAGACCATGAACGGAAAGACACAGTACGGACTCGTGGTCTGCGCCTACGTGTGGGACTACGTGAATGGTGTCATCAAAAAGCATGAGCTGACCCGTCGGGACAAAGAGGAAGACCGCATGAAACATGTGCGTGTATGCGATGCGAACATGGAGCCGGTATTCTTCGCCTACAAGGACGATCCGACTTTGCAGAAACTTATCGCCAAATACGCCCAGATGAAGCCAGAATACGATTTCATCGCGCCGATTGACGGTTTTCGTCACCAGTTCTGGATTATCTCGGACAAGAACGACATGGACACCATCACCAAGGAGTTCGGCAAGATGGATGCGCTCTATATCGCCGACGGACACCACCGTTCAGCCGCTGCGGCATTGATTGGCGTGGAGAAATCCAAACAGAACCCGCAGCATACAGGCCAGGAGGAGTACAACTACTTCATGGCGGTATGTTTCCCGGCCAGCGAACTGACCGTGCTGGACTACAACCGTGTGGTAACAGACCTGAACGGCATGACTCCAGCGGAGTTCCTCGAAGCTTTGAAGAAGCATTTCACCGTCACTCCCGAAGGCGAGAAAGAATACAAGCCCGCTAAACTGCATGAGTTCTCCCTCTATCTGGAAGGACAGTGGTATAAGCTGGAAGCACATCCCGAGACCTACGACGACAACGACCCGATTGGCGTATTGGACGTGTCCGTATCCTCCAAGTTCATCTTTGACGAACTGTTAGGCATCACGGATTTCCGCAGCGACAAGCGTATCGACTTTGTAGGTGGCTTGCGTGGACTGGGCGAACTGAAACGTCGGGTGGACAGCGGCGAGATGAAGATGGCGTTGGCTCTCTATCCTGTCACCATGAAACAAATCATGGACATCGCCGACAGCGGCAAAATCATGCCGCCTAAAGCCACTTGGTTCGAGCCGAAACTGCGTTCAGGCTTGATTATTCACAAGTTGTCGTAAAGACTATTCAACACTTTTCATAGAGAATGCCGGAAACTCAAAAGAGTTTTTCCGGCATTCTTGCGTTTACACTCCTATTATTATACATCTGCTGAATTTTATTATGAATCAAGGATGACCAGTAGAGACACGATTAATCGTGTCTCTACATAAACGGGGAATAGAATGCACAAACGCCCATACTGTCCTCTGATAAAATTTAACTCAAGTGTCATATTAAATGATAATTGTTTGTTCATGTGAAAATAAAGAGGTATCTTTGACGGGTAATCATGGACGGATGCCGCAAGAAGTCCGTCCTCACATATAAAAAGTCATGGGACGCTACATCAACCCTTTCACAGACTGGGGATTCAAGTATCTGTTTGGACAGAAACCGTCCAAAGAGCTGCTGATTGACTTCCTGAACTGCCTCCTTACCGGTGAGCGAGAGATTGTCGATTTGGAGTTTTTAGACAAGGAACAGTCGCCGGAGTTCCAAAAACAGCGGGGCATCATCTACGACATCTATTGCCGAACCTCCA
>CAVDHB010000061.1:0-52474 GCA_963608705.1 Prevotella sp. P5-108 | reverse complement strand
TAACTACATCAAACATTTTTAAATCATTGGCTATCAGTTTATAATATGGTAAAAACAGGAATGTTACCTACATAAAAACTACATTTAACCTACATGAAACTACATAAAATCGCTGGAAATGGGCCTACATTGTACCATAGTCCTTCACTTTTTCGTCCATTTCCTTTCATAAAGTACACACAGAGAAGAAGATTTTCAATGTATAGTAATTTTCCATTTATAAGACAGAATAAGGGTGCGTTGAGACAACCTTATACTCTCCAGTCAAACCTCTTCATTACATAGAGTCAAACACGATGAATAAGGAGTCACTACTCACGGCATGACAAGACACGTCCTAAATGCCCATCAACCAGTAGAGACGCGATTTATCGCGTCTCCGCTTTTCAGAGTGTTTTAATATCTTACCAATCACAGATACAATTCATCAGTAATGAATGTGGAGACGCGATGAATCGCGTCTCTACTTGTCGTGCAAAACAGAAGAGTGGTATGTTTGCGGATAATCATTATAACCGTTAGCTGGAGAAAGAAAGATTGTAATTCCCTGTCCATTAGACAGTTTCCAAACTCATAGAGCTGATTTTAATACATAGCCAATGCCATGCACTGTCTTGATATACAAGCCTGTGTCTTCATTCAAATATCCGCGCAGTCGGAGAATCAGATTGTTCAGGCTTCTCCCGTGTAGATTCTCGTCCGAGTCATTCCATATAGCTTTCACGAGGTCTTTACGGGAGACCAAGATTCCGGCATGATTGAACAGGCATTTCACAAGCACATTCTCCTGCTCACTCAACGCATGGAACGGGACATTATTTTTCAATAACCGTTTGCTTTTTCCGTCATAGCACACCTGCCCGATAGACACCATATCCTTATTGTCCTCTTTCGCCCACTTCTTGATATACACCTCCAATTCTTCCGCACTGACAGGCTTCTTTACAAATGCCTTTCCTCCCGCTTCCAGCAACGCCTGCCGCTGCACATCCGCCTCAGCATGGGAGGAAACAAAGATGACAGGCAAATTCGGAAACTGCTCATGCAACTGCAAGGCCGCAGACATACTGTTGTGTCCGTCCTCAATCTCCCAGTCTAAAAACAGGATATGGGGACGAAACTCTTGCACCGTGGCTTGCAATCCGTTCAACGAATTATTGAAAACCACTTTGTACTCTTTCTCTGTCAAATCCATAGTCAATATGCGACCCAACATCACATCATCGTCAACTATCAACACACGTATCTGCTCTTTCATTTATTTAATCTTTGGTTATTGGTATAAAACACGTGAATTTACTTCCTTTGTGTTCTTCACTTTCCAGCCTGACGCTCCCGCCTAATTCATGCAGCACATATTTCACTTGCGCCAGTCCCAGTCCGAATCCTTTTCGGCTTTGTTCCATTCCGCATGGAACTTGATAAAAAGGAACGAATAACTTTTTCTGGTATCTGCGGGGAATGCCCCAACCATTGTCTGAAACCTCCATCCGCAGCTGTTTGTCGTCAGAGGTCACACGTATGTGAACAGCCACTCCAGCGTCTGCATACTTTACAGCGTTCTCCACTAAATTTCGGAGAATATTCTCTAAATACATGGGGTCTGTGTACACCTCTTCATCCTCTGAAAGCGCATTCTCCACGGAAATAGTATGAGCCTTTTCTTGATATAATATGTTCACATTGTACACCACCCGTTGCACCAGAGCGTCCACATCCACACGCTGCTTATGAAAGACAAGCTTCTGCCTGTCTTTTCTGCCCCACATCAGCAATGACTCAATAACTGTAACCAGTTGGCGTATGTTTGTCTCACCCTCCTCTATGAACTTCATCCGCACTTCGTTTCCCTCATGCTTTCTTAAGTAAGAAAGCAACGCCACCACGCTGTTCAGCGGAGCCTTCAAGTCGTGGATAGTACCGTTAAGTCCCTGCTCCTTTTGGCATAATTGCCTGTTTCTTCGTTGAATGACAGTCTGCAAGTATATCAATCCCCCCATTCCAACCAACATACACAATCCGGAAAGTATCACATTCCACCATTGAGTACGTAAAAAGTCTGACACGGGAATGTGGAAAGCGGCTGAAAGAGTCTGTTTACCTTCTGTGCCTATGGGAAATTGCCAGGAAACATCCGGTCTGTTTCCCGACAAGAAATCCATTGTTTCCTCCCCTTTTCCTTTGGTGTATAATATGAACCGACGTGGTATCTCCTCCTTCAGCTGGCTGGTGAAAATAGAATCGAAAACAGCCATATTTAACACAAGACCTTCCTCCAGATTTTGGTCTTGTATAAATTGACTTACTAATTTCCCTCCTGTTTCCGCTATACCCAGTTTGCGAGCCTTGTTCAAATCAAAAGATTGCTGTCTCACAGGCAATGGTTTTTGTCTCAACAGACTGTCTTTCTCCCGCTCTGTCATCCTGTCCATAAGAAGTATGGTAACCTTGCGTTCTGTACCCTTTGGAAAAGACTTGCCACGAAGCGCTAATTCCTCGTCAAACGAGAAATCCAAAATCTCCCGAATCCGTGTTGCCCGCTCGTTTTTATAATGTGTATATTCATTGAAGAGATACCCCCCTTGCAAACAAACGATGGATATCAACGCAATCAATGTGATATAAAGATATCGTTTCATCAATATGTCCTGTTTTGACCGCAAAGATAATAAATAAAGGGTAAATATCACAGAAAATGTCATAATCATGCACCTAAAATATGACATTTTTATGACATAAATTATTTGGCCGTTTTACAGGCTCTCTGTAACTTTGCAGCATAAAACAAAAGCAATATGGAAGCATTAACGACAAAAGAACTGGAAAATGTCACAGGAGGACGATGGATCTATACAGGAGGTAAATGGATCTGGATTTCAGACGATCCAGAGGAGCCAGATAATCCTTTTGAGAGCTGAAAAAGATTTCAAGAAAAACAAAGGGCGTTTCATGATACCTGCAATTTCATGAAAAGAGCTTTTGTCCGCACTTGAATATCCTTAACCGTCCGGCAAGACAGGAAGTTGAACTCAAATACAAACAAAAGCAGGAGCAAAGATACGACAATTTCTCGAACAAAACCAGCCATAAGGTGATTTTCAAGAGTTAAATCAAACATAATAAAGTCGACAATATTGTAGTCCTGACCATACAGGTAAAAAGGAGTATAAGTCCGAATACTCATTAGAGGACACACAAAATACTTTAAGACATGAAAGAAAAACTGAATATTTCAGAAATTGTTCCTTCTCATGACGCACTTCAAGAAGAGATGGAAGACATCAAAGGAGGCAAATTTCACTTATGTTTAAGCGGTTGCCATAGTGGAGGTGGTGGAGCGAAGGAACTGCAAAAATCAAAGACGGACGTTCAATAAAAGTCCAAACATTAAGTGGAAATAATTTGACAGGGATAACTTATATCCCTGTCATTCAAACAATTGATTATAATGGAATGGTCTAAATATAATACCTTGTTTTATTCTAATAAGATAGGCTATTGCCTGTTTAATTCGAGAATGCTTTCTTTATCCAAAATGGATGAGAACACTTATCATATTTTGCAAAAGGTAAAGGAGAATCCTCAGACCGCTGTATCTCTTTTGGAACAGAGTGACTATGAGAACCTTTGCAGAAACAAAGTGTTAGTGTCTTCTAACGAGGACAATAATTATCTCAGTATGTTGAAGTATAAGAAACAAATAGAGTCTTATACTTCTACAACTCTAAGTATGGTTATTTGTCCTACTTTATCCTGTAACTTTGCCTGTCCCTACTGTTATGAGCATAATCTACCACAAACGACAATGAGCAACGAGACTCAACATGAATTAGTGGCTTTCATCAATAAACAAACTGAACGAATGAAAGACTTAACACTTAATTGGCATGGTGGAGAGCCTCTTCTTGCATTTAATACTATAAAACAAATATATTCTCTTTTGGAGAGTGAGTCTAATTTACCCATACAGCATTCCACGATGGTCTCAAATGGCTACCTCCTCAATGAAGAAGTCTGTCGTTTTTTGGAGTCAAAGCATTTAAGCTATCTGCAAATTACGATTGACGGGAAAAAAGAAACGCATAATAAAACAAGGGTTTTAAAGAACGGAGCTTCTTCTTTTGAAAAGATTATCTCCAATATCGATATGGCCACAGACCTAATGCCTCATTGTCATATCGGAATACGCACTAATATCGGACGAGGAAACAGAAACGAATACGCAGAACTTTACAAGGAACTTTCTAACAGATGGAAAGGAAAGAATTGTTCTGTCTATTTCTCCTTTGTGCTAGATAATGGGTTAAACACCTGCGCAGAGAGAAGATGCGCCATAGAGTTAAACACTGATGAAAAGAATAGTTTCAAAGATATTCTGGCAAAAGAGGGCGTAATAAATAAAAAATCACTCTTCCCGACATTGGATAAGGGAGTATGTACATGCATGGACAACAACGCATTTGTAGTAGCTCCTGATGGTTCCATTTATAAATGCTGGGCTGACGTGGGAATAAAGTCACGTTCAATAGGCTCTTTGGCATCAGGAGTGAAAAATTATAGTATTGTATCCCAGTTCATGGAAGCCACAGATAAATTCTCAGACGCTAAATGCCTAAAATGCAGTTATCTGCCTATTTGCAATGGAGGATGTAATTTGTATCGTGTAGGATTCATGGAGAAAGGTATTCCATATAATGTATGTGAAATTAATCAAGAAGGACTTGTAAAATACCTTGAAAATTATTGCGAAGCTTAATGAAAAGTATAATTGTAGCATTCAGTTTATCCTTACTCACAAGTCCAAGTTTCGGAAAAACAGTGAAAGGAACTGTCCGGGATTCGCTGGGAAAAGCTATACCCTATGCCGATGTCATGCTGTGCGATACGGCTGACTCCACTTATGTGACTGGCACAGTGACAGACGACAACGGACATTTCCTGTTGTCCGCAGGCAAGGACGAGTATGTGATAAAAGTGAGGTGCGTGGGCTATAAGGATATGTACATCCGAACAAGACTGGACGACTTGAGCCTGACACTTCAACAGTCCACCACATCACTCCGGGGGATAACGGTCTCCTCACGCCGCACGATCTATGAGCAGACCGCAGAGGGACTACGGACAAACGTAGCGGGAACTATTCTGGCGAAAATGGGCACAGCGAAAGATGTATTGTCCCATGTGCCGGGCGTGTTAAAGAAAAAAGACGGCTTTGAGGTGTTCGGAAAGGGTACGCCGCTTATCTATCTCAACGGAAAGAAATTGCAGACACTTGAAGAGCTGGACGAACTGAAATCACAGGATATCAAAAGTGTGGAGGTAATCCGAAATCCTGGCAGTGCCTATGATGCCTCCGTGGCATCCGTGATTAAAATCCGCACGGTAAGAGTGAAAGGGGAAGGATTCGGAGGAGACCTGCGGTCTGTGTACTACTACAACAAGTACCACAACACGATTCAACAGCTCCGTATGAATTACCACCATGACGGACTGACACTGTTCACGACGTACAAATTCTCCGACTGGAAGGAGTTCGAGGACGGTTCTGTAGACCAACGGACTTACGTGGACACCCTGTGGAACCAGCAAAACGTCTATTATGGCACAACCCGCAATGAATATCACAAAATCACGGGCGGATTCAGCTATGACTTCAGCCCGACCCAGTCCATCGGGGCGAAATACGACCTCGGCATCTCCACATATCAGAAAGAAGAAGGGTCGAATGAAAGTAAAGTGACGGCAGACGGACAGCCCTATGACCGGATAGGTACCCTGATAACGGCTTCAAACAAGGACAAGCCCTCCCATCTGCTGAACGTGTACTACAACGGAGCCTTGGGAAAAACCTCCATTGATTTCAACACTGATTTTCTAATCAACCACACACACGCTTACAGCCGGTCAGCCGAACACAGCGAAGACCACGACTCCAGAGTGGTGGATTCCGAGAACAAGGTACGGAACAGCATGATAGCCTCCAAGCTGATTCTGGACTCCCCGCTGTTCTCCGGCACGATGAGATGGGGGGCGGAATATGTGTCCATCCATCGCAAGGACAGGTATGAGGTGAACCGTACCGACCTGCTCGACAATTCGGACAGCAAACTAACGGAACAGACCGCCAGCCCTTTCATAGAGTACTCCCATGAGACACCCATCGGGACGTTCCAAGCCGGACTCAGATTCGAGTACGTGCGGTTCAAGTACTATGACAACGGCATGTATCAGTCATCGCAAAGCCGGACGTTCCGAAACTGGTTCCCCAGTTTGAACTACGGGACACAGGTGGGAAAAGTAGACCTCCAGTTAAGCTACTCGGTGAAAACCCGCCGTCCGTCGTACTCACAGCTGAGCAACAACGTCCAGTACCTGAACCGTTTCTCGTTACAGACTGGCAATCCACTGCTTGACAGCGAGATAAACCATACTGTGGAGTTGTCCGGTGTATGGAAGTTCTTCCAGTTCTCCGTGGATTACCTCCTTTCGAAGAACCCCATTATCTATTGGTCGAGACAGTTGGAAAAAGACCCGTCCGTCAATGTCATATACTACCACAATATCAAACGCCTGAGAGGGCTTAACGCCTATGTGAGCGCCGCCCCGACCATAGGCATCTGGTCTCCGCAGGTCAGCTTCGGGGTGAACACACAATGGCTCACGCTGCACACTCAAAGAGGGGCGAAAAAACTCAACCGGCCTCAACTTGTCGGCAGTCTCAGTAACAGTTTCACTCTTCCCTGGAACCTCCAGCTCTCGGTGGACTATCAGTACCAGGGAACCGGAAACTGGCAAAACGCATGGGTGCAAAAGCCCCTCCACATCGTGAACGTGAGTCTTGTCAAGTCGTTCCTGAAAGACAAACTCACCGTGCAAGTGCAGGGCAACGACCTGTTACACCAGCAATGGGACGGAGGCACGCTTTACACCCCTCGGATGACTTATTTCCAACTTGCGAGAACTCAATCAAGGGACATCACCCTTACGCTTCGGTATAACTTCAGGACGACCAAAGGCAAGTACAAGGGAACCGGTGCAGGAGAGGAGCAACAGAGCAGAATGTAGTGCGTTTATTTGATAATTGTGTAAACAGCAAATGTCATCACTACGCACTTGAAAAATGACATTTATATGACATAATTTAGTTGGTTGTCTTACAGATTCTACGTAACTTTGCACCATGAAATAGAAACAATATGGAAGAGTTTATGGATAAAGAGATTGAATCCATCACTGATGGACAATATTTGAGAGACTGCTTTGGTTCACAATCTCAAATCAGAAGTAAATAGAGAACCATATTTTATCATGAGAAAATTCATTATAAGCAGTATAGTTTCTGTACTGTCTGTATCAGGATTACAGGCGCAGGAAATAACGGGACGTATAATCGACAAGGCGGGAAAGGCTGTGCCTTATGCCAATGTGGTCTTGCTTTCCAAGGCGGACTCCAGTTTTGTAAAGGGAACAGTAAGCGATACGGAAGGACATTTCGTTATTCCTGCGGATACGCAAGAACGGCTTCTGAAGGTGTCTTGTATCGGGTATCAGACTAAATACCTGACAGCCTCCACCTCTCCCGGCACTATCCAGCTGACGGAAGACGCACATACGCTGGGAAGTCTGACGGTGAGAGGCAACCGACCCTTGTTTCGGAATACGGCGGAGGGAGTGCTTACCACAGTGGAAGGAACCTTGCTGGCAAAGTCCGGCACGGCGGAAGATGTGTTGAAAAGACTGCCTGGAGTAAGAAAAACCTCCGAGGGATACGAGGTGTTGGGAAAAGGCACGCCGCTTATCTATCTCAACGGAAAAAAGCTGCAACGCATGGAGGAGCTTGACCGGTTGAAGTCGGAAGACATCAAACAGGTGGAAGTACTGCTCAATCCCGGAGCGGAATACGAGGCCGGCACCAACGCGGTGCTGAGAATCAAGACGGTGCGGAAAGCGGGAGAGGGCTTCGGACTGGACTACCGCCAAGTGTATATGCAGGCACACCAGGCAGGACATCAGGAGGAGTTTAACTGGAATTACCGGAAAAACGGATTTGACCTCTTCGGTATGCTGTACTATGGCGACTTTGCGGACAGACAGGAACAATGGGGGTCACAACTCATTGACGGTGGAAAGACACTCTCACTTATCAACAGCCTGTTGATAAACTCCCGTGTAAAGCAACTGGAAGGTACGGTGGGCATGAATTATGAATGGAAAGGGAAGCATTATGCGGGTGTCACCTATACAGGGGTGAAACCCACGGAATACAAAGGCGGATGGAATGCGGACATGACCGTGTCCTCTCACGGGAACACTTCGGAAAAGATTCACAATCTCTTCACGTTGAGAGGGAAGAACCAACCCTCTCACGACATTGCCGCTTATTACAGCGGCACTTTCGGAAAGGTGTCCGTGGACTGGAACGGAAACATCTATCTGCGTAAAGACGGAAACACCCAACGCTCGGAAGAGACGGGAGTGGATTCTCGCACAGTCCTTACAGACTACAATACGGACGGCCATTTTTACGCCACTAAACTCACCGCCTCCACTCCCCTGTGGAAAGGCAATCTCAAACTGGGCGCTGAATACACGGCCATTGACCGGAAAAACCTTTACCAGGTGAAGGAAAGGAAAGGAGATGTGCCTGGCGACACAGACAATCAAAGTAAAGAGAAGAACACCGCCGCATTCGTCTCTTATGGATTCGGAGCGGGAAACTTCCAAGCGGAAGCGGGAGTGCGTTATGAACACGTGGTGTTCGACTATTATAACCACGGAGTACGCTCGGCAGACGAAAGCCGTGTGTACGACAATCTGTTCCCCAACCTCTCCGTGGCCTATCTCATAGGGAAAGTGAATGTGCAATTGAACTACACCGCCAAGTGCAGCCGCCCGTCTTTCGCCATGCTGAGCGGAAACGTGCAGTACAACGACCGTTACACCTTCCAGGAAGGTAACCCGCTTCTTCGTCCTACCACCCGACATACCACCGCCCTTACACTGTCCTACCAGTGGATTCGCCTTGCTACGGAATGGCGGTATTTCAAGGATGCCTCGTATCAAATGGTGGAGGCTTACGGACAGAACCCCGACATCACGGTGTACACTTTCCGCAATATGCCCCATTACCAGGCTGTCTATACCAGCCTCTCCTTGTCTCCCCGTATCGGCTTCTGGCAACCCATGTGGGAGGCGGCTCTCAAGAAACAATGGTTTAAGGTGAAAGAAACGGCGTTTGTCCGGACCTATAATAAGCCTATATGCTACTTGACTTTCCGTAACACCTTCCGTCTGCCGTGGGAGCTGCTGTTGAATGTGGACATGGACTATGCCACCAAGGGACATTCCACCTCCATTTGGTGGGAGAAGACATGGGGGCTGAACGTAAGTCTTTATAAGGAATTCTGGCATAAACGACTTTCCGTAAACCTCCAAGGACAGGACTTGTTCGCCTCCTACCGGGGAACAAACCGGATGGACTATGGCAACCGAAACATCTATAAATGGAATTATGCGGACACCCGGAAATTTGTATTGACCCTTCGCTATACCTTCAACACGGCCAATGACCGTTATAAAGGAACAGGAGCTGGAGAAAGTGAGAAAGGACGGTTGTAAACAGATTTGGGATGTAAGGCTTGATTTTATTTGTTTTTGAACAGGATAATTTATATCTTTGTTATCGGATAAGAATAAAAACGACAAAATGAAGAGATTGGCGGCAGGGGTAAGTGCACACTGCCAATGACCTCAGCGCAGAAAGAAAAAGCCATGAGCACATTTCCCATTATCTATCAACATGACTCCATGCAGTGCGGCATCGCCTGTCTGCAAATGATTTGCAAATACTTCGGGCGTGACTATTCGATGGAGACACTCTCGCAACTATGCTTCGCCACCACCGAAGGGGTCTCCCTCTTGGGTATCAGCGAAACAGCGGGCAAGCTGGGACTGCACACCGTGGCGGGAAGAGTCACTACCGAGACGTTCGACAAGGCTCCCCTGCCTTGCATCCTGCATTGGAACCAAAACCACTTCGTGGTATTATATAAGGTAAGAAGAGGAAAGAAGTTCTATGTGGCAGACCCTGGGAAAGGACGGGTGACTTATGACTTGGACGAGTTCAAGAGCCACTGGGTGAGCACCCGTTCTGAAGGGAAAGACAAGGGTATCGCCCTTTTCATGGAGACCACGCCTGATTTCTTTAAACACAAGGGACAAAAGGAGGAAGAAGGGGAGAAACGCTCCTTCCGCTTCCTCTTCGGCTACATCCGGAAGTACAAACGCTTTTTCGGACAAGTGGTGTTAGGACTGGTGGTCGGCAGTCTGCTGCAATTAGTACTACCTTTCCTCACCCAGTCCATCGTGGACGTGGGTATCAAGAACCAAGACATCGGCTTCGTATGGCTGGTGTTACTGGGGCAGCTCACACTCACCGTCAGCCGTACAGGCATCGACTTCATCCGCCGCTGGTTGTTGCTGCACATCAGCATGAGGGTGAACATCTCGCTGGTGTCTGACTTCTTCATCAAACTGCTGAAGCTACCTATGTCGTTCTTCGACACCAAACTGATGGGCGACCTCATGCAACGCATGAACGACCACAACCGGGTGAACACGTTCCTCACCCAACAGACGCTGAGCGTGATGTTCTCCATGCTGACATTTGTGGTCTTTACCATCGTGTTGTTTTTCTACAACAAAATCGTCTTTTCCGTCTTCCTTTTGGGCAGTATCCTCTACGGAGCGTGGATGGCTTTGTTCTTGAAACGCCGGAAACTGCTGGACTATGAGCTGTTCGAGCAACAGGCCATCAACAACAACAAGACTTACGAGTTCATCACTTCCATGCAGGAAATAAAGCTGCAAGACTGCGAGCAGCGTCGTCGTTGGGAATGGGAAGACACACAGGCCGACTTGTTCAAAGTCCAGATGAAGAGCCTGAAGCTCCAGCAGACACAGGAGGCGGGAAGCATCTTTATCAACGAACTCAAGAATATCGTCATTACGGTGATGGCCGCCGCTGCCGTCATCCACGGACAAATGACACTCGGTATGATGCTGGCCGTGCAATATATCATCGGTCAATTGAATGCGCCAGTGGAACAGTTGATGAGTTTCTTTTACTCCCTGCAAGACGTGAAAATCAGTCTGGAACGTATCAATGAAATACACCGCATGAAAGATGAAGACGGGAAAGAGGCGGCAAACCGTACCGTAGTTCACGGGGAGAAGGGCATTCTGATAGACCATATTGACTTCAAATATGACCCGCATTCGCTTCACAAGACCTTGGAAGATGTGGACATTGTGATTCCACAAGGCAAAGTGACGGCCATCGTGGGAGCGTCTGGAAGCGGAAAGACTACCTTGGTGAAGCTGATGCTGGGTTATTACCCTGTGGCTTCAGGACAAATCCGCATAGGAGACACGGATATCCGCACGCTGGAGAAGCAATGGTGGAGAAGACAATGTGGTGTGGTGATGCAAGAGGGTGTGATTTTCTCGGAATCCATCGCCCGCAATATTGCGGTAGATGATGAGGAGATAGACAAAGACCGCTTGCTGAAAGCGGCGGAAATCGCCTGTATCAAGGAATACGTGATGAGTCTTCCACTGAAATTCAACACTAAAATCGGAAGAGACGGAGTGGGATTGAGCCAAGGACAGAAACAACGTATCCTCATCGCCAGAGCGGTGTATAAGAATCCTTCTTACATCTTCCTTGATGAAGCCACCAACTCACTCGACGCCAACAACGAACGACAGATTGTGGAAAACCTGGACCGTTTTTATCAAGGGAAAACAGTGGTAGTGGTAGCCCACCGTCTCAGCACCGTGCGCAATGCAGACCAGATTGTGGTGATAGACCATGGAAAAGTCATTGAAACAGGTACACACGAGGAACTGACCGCCCGAAAGGGAGCCTACTATAATTTAGTGAAGAACCAGCTTGAATTAGGGAATTGACCATGGAAGAAAAAGACAACATCGAATTGAGAAGCGAGAAAGTGCGGAACATTATCGGGAAAGTACCTCCAAGACTGGTGCGTACGGGGACGGTGGTGATTACCTTGGTCTTGATTGCCCTGGCCGTGGCTGCTTACAAAATCCCTTATCCCCTTACGGTGGAAGCACAGGGAGTGGTGCAAGGTGATGTTTTACGGATGACTGTGCCTTATCGTTACCTGTATTTGTTCAACACACCCCGTCAAGTCCGTGTTTCCTATGAGGGAAATCCCGATAAAGAATACAATTATGCAGTTACACACTATTCTCCCGCAATCCTTCATACCACGGACGGAAATCTGTTTGAGGCATACGCAAATATCAAGGGTACACAAGGAGTGCACCGTTATCAAAAAGCCTCTGTACGTATCGTGATAAGCGACAAGACGCTATGGCAGCAAATATGTAGAGAATGACTGCATATTAAAAAATCGGATTCCGATTCTGAATCATTCAATACAGCCTGTGCATATCCTCCGTCTGTTTTCTTTCATAGAAGCGCACCTTGTTCTTCTGAAAACGGAAGGCTACACTGATCGTATAGCTCCAATCATGATAATATTCCTGTAAATGATAGGATAGTCTGTCTTGCATGGAGGAAGTCTTGTAACGTAAGTTATGAAACAAGTCCGTGGCCGTGATGTCAATGCCTATTCTGTTCTTCCACAGAGAGATACTGTATCCAGCATCCATTGAATGATAACCGCTGATTCGGTATAAACGTTGGTTTCCTGTAGTCCGAAGACGATTGGTGAGGGAGAAAACACCCCACTTCCGCAATGGGAACTGTTGATAAAGCGACACGTAACCAGTAGGACGGTTGTACGTTATCTTGCGGGAATCATAACGTCTTGTGAGAAAAGGCTTTTGCAAGTGAGCTGAGGCGTTTACCTCCCACCACGGGAACAGTGCGAACGTATAGCTCAACCGTCCTTCCACAAGCTGTGCGTTTCCCACATTTTCCCACGTGTAATAAAGTTGGTTGGCGTTGTCCTTCTCAAATTTGAAAACGCCTGAGATGTATCTGTGTATATAGCTGTAGGACAATGATAAAGACCACCTTTTATACTTTCCTTTCCATTCTGCTCTGTATGCGTCTTGTGGACGCAATGACAGATTTCCGATTTGATACTCGTATTGGTTGAGATATTGTTTCTGTCCGTTCAAATAAGCAAGGGGCGGACGCTGAATCTGCCTGCGTAAAAAGAAATCACTGGCAAAGTCTCCTCGTTGATAGGAGAGACGGATTTGAGGGAAGAATCCCTTGTCATTGTCTGCTATGCGTACTGCCTGCCGATTTATCCAGCCCAATTGGGAATTTTCGTACCGCAAGCCTGCTTCCAAGCTCCAATGTGGGAAAGTAAGGGTGCAGTTTGCGAAAAAAGCCCATTTACGTTCGGTATAATGATAGTTGTCTATTAATGTTTCTCCACCTTGCGCCACCGATTCCCCTTTGCTGCGGAAATGACTGAAATCTCCCCCTGCATAAAACTTCATTTTGGAATTACAAGGATAAGTCACACTGTATTCTCCATTCCACAGCTTTGTACGAGTGGGCATGTCATAGCTCTTTTCAATCAGGGTCGCATCTGACAGCTCCCTGATATTTTGCCGTAATTCCTCATGGTTATCCACAAAATGCAAGTCAAAATCCACGGAAAGTCCCCTGTCTGTGTGCCATTGTTGATAGAGGGTATAGATATATTGGCGGTTATTCCGCTTTGCAGCCAAGTCTGTTTTACCTTGTATGGAGCTGACTGTGGCATCTTGTGACTGAAGCACTGTATGCAAGTTAGTATGCGGGCGTTGGTCGTTCAGCATACCGTCCACAAACAGTCCTATACTATATTGTCGAGTTATATTCCAATCGATGCCCACGTTAAATTGTTGTTCCTTTCTTTTCGTCCTTTGTATATCTTGTAACGAATAGTGCCAAGACTGGTTGGTTGTGTACTCTTTGACAGAGTGGTGTGTGGCCATCTGTTTGTGTTGCCCGATAGCGTACATTCCCTGCACAGCCCACCGCTTACGAGTAAAAGAAAAGGATGCCTCTTCCCTGTGGGACGCATAGAAACTCTGGGTATAGTTGCTTTTCATATAAGCGTTCATCCCGGTTTCCTTATCCAGCAACTTTATCAACACCACTGCATGCACATCCGCTCCGTACTTGATATCAGGTACTGTTTGCACAGTAATACTTTTGATATCCGCCACATTTAACGCCTGCACTTGGTTGTAGTCATTGACCTTCTTATGATTTATATAATAGACGGGCGTTTCTCCGTTCAAGAGTTTTATCATCCCCTTCTCCATCAAGAGGCCTGGCATTTGCGACAGCACATCCCTTACCTCATGCTTCAATGCCAAGGCTGTTCCCGCCACTTGGGCGGTCACACCTCTTCCAGTCTCCTTGAATGTCTTGCGTTTTTGAGCCACTATGAATTCTGGCAGCTTGTCGTGCTGTGTGACAATCAAGGAATCTCCTTTTAGCACTTCCCCTGCACTCGGATGTGCGAAAGAAAGTGCTGGATACAAGAAGGAAGCGCAAAGTAATAAGCCGCTCATGACATTTTTTGATTACGAAGTCTACATATTTTCATATTGAAATCTCCCTTTTCCTCCATAGGTTAAAAGTATTAGAACAACAATTAATTTAAATGAGTTCTTACAGTTTTAGTTGCATCAAGTTGACAAGCGTTAATCACACCCTAATTAAACTGCCATACAAATTTACCATTTCTTTTTGGCCTAACAATAATTACATGAAAACGTTTGTTATTTTTAATACTTAAGTTTTTATTATGTGCTAAAAAGCATACAAATTGCAAGTAATAAAAAAAAGAAAATGATTATCCGAATAGCTATATCTACCACTCCCCAAAGGTTAGCCCTGAGCAGCTTGGTTTTGGCGTTGAATGATTCGGCCATTGCGTTTGATGGCCGGTTGTGGTAGAAGTTCAGTTTTTCATCGTAATTTTCATCATAAAATCGCAATAGGCTTCGTTGCCCATCGCAAGTACTTGCGTTGGCCATCGAAAGTACTTGCGTTGGCCATCGCAATAGGCTTCATTTTTGAAGGTTCCTGCTGCGGGTATAATGAGGATTTTAACCCACCTCTGTACCAGTGGATAACCACCCATGATTACAACTCAGTTTCAATAAAGGTGAGGATTTCGCTTCAGCTTCTGATAATCACTTGTCTGCCAAAGACTGTCTAAGTTCAGATGATTTTTTCTTCCGAAGTCATTTACCTCTTTCAGATTGCGCAACAACAGGTTGTAATAGTGCACATCGAGTCCTAATTTTAGAAATTGTTCCTTAGAAAGAGTGAATCTCAATTGATTATTTTCCGATACCACATAGCGTGCCACTGTCTGTGCCAATAATCTGACAGTACGTTGTTGTGCGGGAGTGCGCTTGTTTTCGGGTATAGTATGGGCATACACAAACGTATCTTTTTCAGCTTTTGTCTCTATATTCCTCGTCTGAGAGGTACAGCTCGCAAAAGACAGAATGGTGAATAATGTGCTAATGAAGAGATATGGTTTCATGGATTTTTAAATATAGGCATAGCATGTGGCAGTCCCACTATTGGAGTCTGTGGTTTTATATTGTAGGCGGTAATTGGGATAAAAACTCTTTCATAAGTTTGTTATTTTAGTTGGTTGCGAATGTAGAGTATTCTATGTATTTGACCAACTACACTTTGAGTTTTAACCCTGAATTAACACTTTGCTCTTCTTGTTTTTTCTTTACATCATAATCTGGTTTTATGATTATCCGAAATTGTACCACTAATCAACATTGTTTAGGTAGAGACGCGATTTATCGCATCTCCGTTTTTCATAGTGTTTTATTATCTTGCCAATCACAGATACAATTCATCGCTGATGAATGTGGAGACGCAATGAATGGAGACGCGATGAATCGCGTCTCTACTTGTTGCAACGTGCAAGACAGGAGAGTGGTACTGTGGAGGATGTTCGAGGTAGTAATAATTGAAGTTCCGGCAAAAGGAAGTAACGTAACGGTAAGAGATGACTAAAAATGAAGAAAACTTAGGGGGTAATAAGATACCTTCTTGTTTTTTTTCCTACTTTTGCAGCGCAATTACTTACGAAAGGCAGATTTAGATGGCAAAGAACTTAGTTATAGTCGAGTCTCCGGCAAAAGCCAAAACAATTGGGAAATTCCTTGGAAAAGACTTCGAGGTGCTTTCCAGTTATGGACACATCCGCGACTTGAAGAAGAAAGAACTGAGCGTGGACTTACACACGTTTGAACCGCAATACGAAATACCCGAAGAAAAAAAGAAAGTCGTAAACGAACTGAAAACGGAGGCGAAGAAGGCGGAAACCGTCTGGCTCGCATCCGATGAAGACCGGGAGGGAGAAGCTATCTCCTGGCATCTGTTTCATGTGCTGGGACTCGACCCGGCTCACACGAAACGTATCGTGTTCCACGAGATTACGAAGCCAGCCATCTTGAAAGCGATTGAGAATCCAAGGGAGATTGACCAGAACTTAGTGAACGCACAACAGGCACGAAGGGTACTTGACCGTATCGTGGGCTTTAAGCTTTCCCCCGTGTTATGGAAACGTGTGAAACCCGCTCTTTCTGCCGGCCGTGTGCAAAGTGTGGCCGTGCGTCTGATTGTGGAAAGGGAGCACGAGATACGGGCGTTCAAGAGCGAGAGCTGGTATAAAGTCACTGCCTTGTTCCTGGTACCCGACAAGAAAGGCAAACAAACAGAACTGAAGGCCGACCTGAACACACACTTCAAGACCAAAGAAGAAGCGGAAGCCTTTTTGGAAAGCTGCAAGGGTGCCACGTTCACCATTCAAGACATCACGAAAAAGCCGAACAAGAAATACCCTGCTCCCCCATTCACCACTTCCACACTGCAACAGGAAGCGGCACGGAAACTGAGTTTCACGGTGGGACAGACCATGCGAATCGCACAACAACTCTACGAATCGGGACGCATCACCTATATGCGAACCGACTCTGTGAACCTTTCCACACTGTGTATCAACGCCTGCCACGACATGATTTCCCGGACTATGGGAGAGGAATACTTGCATAACAGACAGTTCAAGACTCATACCAAGGGAGCGCAAGAGGCACACGAGGCCATCCGTCCTACCCACATCGAGGACACCGCCATCGAGGGAGACTCTCAAGAAAAGCGACTGTATAACCTGATATGGAAACGCACCATCGCCTCACAGATGGCCGAAGCGGAGATAGAGAAGACTACGGTCACTATCAACGCAAGCGGACAGACAGCGCAATTCGCCGCTGTAGGAGAAGTGGTGAAGTTTGACGGTTTCCTGCGTGTGTACAAAGAGTCACACGACGACGAACCGGAACAAGAAGGAGAAGGTACGCTGCTTCCGGCCATGGAAAAGGGCGAGCAACTGGCTTACAAGCAAATTGCCGCTATCCAGCGTTTCACCCAACATCCGGCACGCTACACAGAAGCAAGCCTTGTGCATAAACTGGAGGAACTGGGCATAGGACGTCCTTCTACTTACGCACCGACCATCTCCACCATCCAACAACGAGGCTATGTGGAGAAAGTCACCAAGGAAGGTACTCCCCGCAACTACGATTATATAGAGTTGAAAGACGATGCCATCACCTCGCACGTCAATACAGAGACCACTGGCAGCGAGAAGAACAAACTCTGCCCCACGGACGTGGGAATTGTAGTGAACAAGTTCCTCACGGAATCATTCCCCGAAATCATGAACTACAACTTCACGGCAGACGTGGAGAAACAGTTTGACGAGGTGGCCGAAGGAAAAGAGAAATGGAACACGCTCATCGGCGACTTCTACAAAGACTTTGAACCCGCAGTGGAAAACACTATGGCACAGAAGTCTGACCATAAAGTAGGAGAAAGAATCTTGGGACAGGAACCGAAGACAGGGAAACAAGTCTCCGTGAAAATCGGACGCTTCGGCCCGGTAGTGCAAATCGGTACCGCCCAAGACGAGGACAAGCCGAAGTTCGCACAGATGAAGAAAGGGCAAAGCCTGGAAACCATCACTTTGGAAGAGGCGTTAGACTTGTTCAGTCTGCCCCGCACACTGGGGGAATACGAAGACAAGGAAGTCTCCGTAGGCACAGGACGTTTCGGCCCTTACGTGAAACATAACGGGAAATATGTCTCTATACCTTCCACTAAAGACCCGATGCAACTTACTTTGGCGGAAGCCATCGAATTAATCGAGGCGAAACGGAAGGCGGAGAAAGAGAAACACCTGAAGAGTTTCGAGGAAGAGCCAGATCTGGAAATTCTCAACGGTCGTTTCGGCCCTTATATCACCTATAAGAAAAAGAACTACCACATTCCCAAAGGCACCGACCCCAAAGCATTGACCTTGGAGGAATGCAGGGAACTGATAAAGAAAGAAGACGAGAACCCGACACCACGGAGACGCTCGTACAGAAAGAAGAAAGCATGAGACGTATCATCTTAATCGGATACATGGGAGTGGGCAAAACCACTATCGGAAAAGTCCTGTCCCGGAAACTGGGACTGGACTTTTATGACTTAGACCAGTATATCGAAAACCGCTTTCGCCAAAGGATACCTGACATATTCGCCCAAAAAGGAGAAGCGGGATTCCGGGAGCTTGAACAGCGGATGCTGCATGAAGTATGCGAGTTCGAGAATGTGCTGCTTTCCTGCGGAGGAGGAACCCCTTGTTTCTTCGACAATATGGAATACATGAACCGGCAGGGACTGACAGTCTACCTGAAAAGCGTCCCCGAAGTACTGGCAAAGCATCTTTCCATGTCAAAGAACCCTCGTCCGCTGATAAAAGGGAAATCTCCTGAGGAACTCCTTTCTTATATAAAGGAGTCACTGGCGCAACGTGAGCCGTATTACGCACAGGCTCACTACACCTGCGACATCCCCCTGCTGGCGCAACAGCAGAATGTGGACTATGTGGTGGATTCATTGTACGCCTATATCAACTCACAAATAAAAGAAGAAAACAACTAACTCACTCGGCAAATGAGAAGATGGAAGATTGAGGACTCTGAGGAACTTTACAACATCAAAGGATGGGGCGTTTCCTACTTCAGCATCAATGAGAAAGGACACGTGGTGGTGACTCCGCGTAAAGACGATGTGGCGGTAGACTTGAAAGAGGTGATGGACGAGCTGGCCATACGAGATATCACGGCACCAGTACTGCTCCGTTTCCCCGACATTCTGGACAACCGCATAGAGAAAACGGCGGTCTGCTTCGAGAAAGCGGCCAAAGAATACAATTACACCGCCAAAAACTTCATCATATACCCCATCAAAGTGAACCAGATGCGACCTGTGGTGGAGGAAATCATCAGCCACGGGAAGAAGTTCAACTTGGGACTGGAGGCTGGCTCCAAACCCGAGCTACACGCAGTCATTGCGGTCAATACGGACTCTGACTCCCCTATTATCTGCAACGGATACAAGGATGAGAGCTATATCGAGCTGGCCTTGCTGGCACAGAAGATGGGGAAACGCATATTCCTTGTCATCGAGAAGCTGAACGAGCTGAAACTCATCGCCCAAATCAGTGAACGGCTGAAGGTACGTCCCAATTTGGGAATACGTATCAAACTGGCTTCTTCCGGCAGCGGGAAATGGCAGGAAAGCGGAGGAGACGCCAGCAAATTCGGACTGACCTCCAGCGAACTGCTGGAAGCCCTTGACTTCCTGAACCAAAGGAAGATGCAAGACTGTCTGAAACTGATTCACTTCCATATCGGAAGCCAAATCACCAAGATACGGAAAATCCAAACGGCTCTCCGTGAAGCGTCCCAGTTTTATATACAGCTGCACCAAATGGGCTATAACATCCAGTTTGTGGACTGTGGCGGCGGTTTGGGAGTGGACTATGACGGCACACGCTCGTCCAACAGCGAAAGCAGCGTGAACTATTCCATTCAAGAATATGTGAACGACTGCGTGTACACGTTTGTGGACGCAGCCAACAAGAACAATATCCCTCAGCCAAACCTGATTACGGAAAGCGGCCGCTCTCTGTCAGCCCACCATTCCGTGCTCATCATGGATGTGCTGGAAACAGCCAGCCTGCCGGAGATGAACGATGAATATGAACCTTCGGAAGACGCACACCAGCTGGTGAAAGACCTCTATGAGATATGGGACAAACTGAGTCCACGCTCGTTGATGGAGGACTGGCACGACGCGGAACAAATACGGGAAGAAGCCTTGGACTTGTTCAGTCATGGCCTCGTAGACCTACGCACAAGAGCGGCTATCGAGAAGATGTACTGGTCTGTGGCAAGAGAAGTGAACTCGTTGGGACACAAGATGAAACACATGCCAGAAGAGTTACGTGAACTTGACAAGCTGTTGGCGGACAAGTATTTCTGCAACTTCTCCCTTTTCCAGTCACTGCCCGACGCATGGGCCATTGACCAGTTGTTCCCCATCATGCCTATCCAACGTTTGGATGAACGCCCTACCCGTACCGCCACCTTACAGGACATCACCTGCGACTCAGACGGCAAGATAACAAACTTCGTCACAGACAAGAATGTGTCGCACATCCTGCCCATCCACAGCATACAAGAAGGGGAGCATTATTACTTAGGCGTGTTCCTTGTGGGCGCTTACCAGGAGATTTTAGGCGATATGCACAACCTGTTCGGCGACACAAACGCCGTACATATATCCGTGGATGACACCAGCTATCATATAGACCAGGTAATTGACGGAGAAACAGTGGCCGAGGTATTGGAATATGTGCAATACGACCCCAAGAAGCTGGTCCGCACACTGGAGACATGGGTGTCCCGTTCCGTGAAAGAGGGGAAAATATCGGCCTCTGAGGGAAAAGACTTCTTGAGCAACTATCGCTCAGGACTTTACGGATATACTTATTTGGAACATTAACACCATATCAACATGAAAGACAATGTGACAATTATAAAAGTAGGCGGCAAGATTGTAGAAGACGCCGAAAAACTTGCACAACTATTAACCGACTTCGCAGCGTATCCGGGAAAGAAAGTACTGGTACACGGAGGAGGACGTTCCGCCACTAAATTGGCAGCCACTTTGGGTATAGAGAGCAAGATGGTGAACGGACGGCGCATTACCGACAAGGAAATGCTGAAAGTCGTGACAATGGTCTATGGCGGACTGGTGAACAAAACCATCGTGGCGAAACTGCAAGCCGCTGGTATGAACGCTTTAGGGTTGACGGGAGCGGACATGAACGTCATTCTGAGTGACAAGCGTCCGGTGAAAGACGTGGATTACGGCTTTGTGGGCGATGTGAAGCAAGTGGACGGTATGACTTTAAGCCATTTACTGTCACAACACATCGTGCCCGTAATGGCTCCCCTGACCCACGACGGAAAGGGACAAATGCTGAACACCAACGCAGACACCATTGCCGGAGAGACGGCCAAGGCACTGGCTCCTTATTTCAATGTGACGTTGATGTACTGTTTCGAAAAGAAGGGAGTGTTGAAAGACGAGGAAGACGATGACAGCGTGATTCCCCATATCGACGAAGCCTCCTTTAAGCGATATGTGGACGAGGGCATCATACAAGGAGGCATGATTCCTAAACTGGAAAATTCTTTTTCCGCCATCCATGCAGGCGTAAGCAAGGTGATAATCACTTCAGCCTCAACCTTTAAAGACGGAAGTGGCACGGTTATCGAGAAATAAATTAAAAAAAATGGGCGGACGAATGTAACTTTTCAGACATTCGTCCGTCATTGTTATAGAAGGCAATGGAAAAGATCAGTTTCCGCAACGACATCTTACCGCTAAAAAACAAACTTTACCGGTTGTCTCTCCGCATCACACAAAACACAGGAGAAGCGGAGGACGTTGTGCAAGACACCATGATTCGAGCATGGAACAATCGCAAGGAACTGGAGAAAGTCAATTCCATTGAGGCTTATTGCTTGACCATCTGCCGCAATCTTTCCATAGACCGCAGCCAGAAGAAAGAAGCACAAGCCACCTCGCTGGACGAAGCGACAGACATACCTGTCCGTTCCTCTTCTCCCGACGAGTCTTTGGAACAAAACGAGAAATTACGTCTGATTCAAAAATTGTTCAACCAGCTTCCCGAAAAGCAGCGTACCGTGATGCAACTGCGGGACATGGAAGGAAAGAACTACAAGGAAATCGCCCAGATAATGGGAATCAGCGAGGAAGACGTGAAAGTATCCCTGTTCAGAGCAAGACAAAAAATAAGAAAACAGTATTTCGATATTGAAAATTATGGACTATAAGTACATTGAACAACTCATCGACCGTTACTGGAAGTGCGAAACTTCCGTGGAGGAAGAGCAGATTCTGCGTTCTTTCTTCCGGCAGGAGGATGTACCCGCCCATCTGCTTCATTACAAAGAGCTGTTTTGCTTCGAGGATAAAGAAAAGGAAGTAGCGTTAGGCGGCGATTTCGACCAACGGATGCTTCAGCTGATAGAAAAACCCACCGTGAGAGCGCATCGTATCTCTCTTTATCGCAGGATGATGCCCATGTGGAAAGCGGCGGCAGCTATCGCAATCATTATTGTGTTGGGTAAAGCTACCCAAAGCTCGTTCTATACAAAAGAGAACAATACGGAGATGGCACCAGCCAATTTGCACGAAACCTATTCCAATCCTCGACAAGCCTATGACCATGTGTCTTCTGCGTTGAAAATCGTGTCGGAGACAATGGCGGAAGGCGAACCCGCATCGGATAGTGATTCGGTGGCCAGTCCTAAAACTGAAAGACAATGAGATTTGTTTGTATCCTTTGGATGTGCCTGATGGCTCTGGGTCTGCAAGCGCAAGACTTTACTACGAAATTCCACGAGGAATGCAAACAATCCACCGCCTTGCGTTACGTCACAGTCGGTCCGAAAATGATGGAAGCGGCAGTGAAAGAGGCGGCGAAAAAAGGACAAAGTCAAGCGGAAATCGGACACATCATGACACAACTGACCAGTATGCAGATTGTCACCGCAAAAACGGGACGCACGCTTTACTACAACAAAGCGAAAGCACTACTGCAAAACAATCCAAACCGGTTTGTTCCTTACAGTAGTTACAAGGGGAAAAACGTATGGCGGACAATACACATCCGAAAACAAGGAGACAAAATCGCCGAACTTGTGATGCTGGCCTTAGACAAGAAAACGTTCACCTTAATCAACTTCACCGGACAAATGGACGAGAAAGCCATAATGAGTTTGGCGAGAATGATGGGGAAACGTTCTTAATAAGAAAAATTCATTTGCTTTTCAACATAAAATAATTAAATGCTTATCAACGTAACGGGGCCGAGAGGTTCCATCTCTCTCATTTTTTTCATAAAATACTAATAAGGAAAGGGGAAGCCAAAAGCCTCCCCTTCATCTTTCTCCCCCTGTCATCACCCCATGAAAATTGATTACACCTATCAAGACACACAATTAGGCACAGTCTGTGTCACCTACCGTCCCGGAATGCGGAATATCATCATGCGTGTACGTACCGAAGGAATCTTGGTTTCCGCCTCCCCTCGGGAAAGTCTGTCCCGAATAAAGCAGGTAGTCCATCTTCACGCTTCCTCGCTTTTAGCGAAACAGGCACAATGTCCCGCACGACCATTCTACGATTTATCGTTTAAAATAGAGACGGATGTCTTTCAACTTCGGTTCGAAGAACAAGAAAGCGCACACTTCCAGCTTCGCTCCGAACCGGGAAGGGAAACTATTTACTGTCCCTTACACACAGACTTTCAGAAAGAAGGCATACAAGAATGGCTGCACAAGGTAATATGTGAGGCATTGCGGGCACAAGCCTCCCTCTATCTTCCGTCCCGACTGCGCACTCTTTCTCTCCGCTGCGGACTTCCGTTCACGAAAGTGTGCATCCGCGCCAGCAAGACACGTTGGGGAAGCTGTTCTTCCCAAAAGCACATCAGCCTTTCCTTTTTCCTTATGACACTGCCTTCCCGTTTGATTGACGCAGTGCTTATCCATGAGCTGTGCCATACGAAAGAAATGAACCACGGCCCTCGTTTCTGGGCGTTGATGGATACATATACTGAAGGAAAAGCCGCCGAACTTACTGCTGAACTCAAACAATATCGAACTATCGTATAAACTCATTCATTAATCGTACCACTAATCAACATTGTTTTGGTAGAGACGCGATGAATCGCGTCTCCGCTTTCCATTGTGTTTTAATATCTTACCAATCACAGAATCATACAGCCTTGGCTTTGTCATTTAAAACAAAGGACTGCATTCCTCACGAATGCAGTCCTCCTTCTTTTTATAAGGGTAAATATGGAAGATTATTCTTTATCCCACCACACACGAGAAAGGAACGTATCGCCGTCGCTTAACCGCTGTACAGCCTCCTCGTAATTCGCCTTATTCACCGTGGACTCATCTATCGGATAAGTGAAACGACGAGGTATGGACTTACCCTGTGTCACACTGTTAGGATAGGGTTTTGCAGGATTAATCGGATTCAGTTTCGGATATCCAGAACGACGCCAGTTGGCGAACGTCTCGTAAGCGTCACAGAAAGTGGCAATATAATACTGCGTGTTAATCTGCTCCAACGCCTTGCTGGGGTCAAAAGGATTAGCCGCCAGATAAGCATTGATGGCCGCATCCGTCATATATTCCTGGTACAAGGCTTTCGCATTGGGATAAGCCGTGAACTGCGTCATCGCCGCACGTACTCCCTTGTTATAATAGTCCGCCGCATTGCCGGGAATCCATCCTCTATGAGCCGCCTCCGCCATCAACAGCAAGGTTTCTCCCGCAGTCACAATCATGGTCGGTGCCTTGGGATCGGAATACGTCAAGCGGTTCACGGTAGAATACTCCAACTTAAACTTATACGAACCATCTTTGATACCCTTATCCAGACTTACTTCGGGATGTGCTTTTCGAATATCCCATTCTGAATCTTTCGTAATGGTGTATCCCATCGGCAATCCCTTTTGAATAGCTGGGTCTGAATTACCAGTCGTATATTTACTATCCGTATATCCATACATAGGATCTTCCGCACATACGGTGGCAATCATCGGAATACGCGGGTCGTTCGTCCTTTTCAACATATTCATGAACTGGTCACAAATAAAGAACTCGCCCGGATCAGAGTGACACAGTATCTTTGCATAGGGTTCAGCCGAATCATTATTCGGGTCTCCATCCGAATGAAGCAGCATCACATTGTCCGCATTGTCAGTAATCAAGCCACCGTTGTCATACGCTTTCTTCGCATATTCCTGCGCCTTGGCCGCATCAACCTTGGAAAGACGCATAGCCACTCGCAACATCAGCGAATTGGCAAACTGATACCATTTCTTCGCATCGCCTTGGAAATACAGGTCTTGCTTCTCCAGCGAAGCGGTTCCACCAGCTTTCAAGGTAGCTTGCGCCTCGTCTAATTCTTTCAAGAAGTCATTATACACATCTTCCTGCTTGTCATACTTCGGATAACTGTACAAGTCGGGCTGTCCGCCTTGCGTGTACTGTACATCACCGTAGAGGTCGGACAAACGTTGATAGATATAGACACGCATCACTCGCGCTATGGCATAGTCCAATGTGCGCGCCGGATCATCTTTCCATTTCCGCAACGCATCTGTCACATGATAAGCCGCCGCCCGGCTACCATTGGTCACACCATCCCAATAAGCGGCAGAGTAACTGTCACTCCAAGTATAAAACGCATACCCCGCAAAGTTAGTCAACCCAGACAACTGCTGCATGAACTGTGAAGTATAAGCCAATCCTGTACGCCACACGTCCCAGTCAGAGCCTAACGCCTGGTGTTGGGCATTACTGAACTCCAATCCAATATCCATATTACCACTGTTCGGGTGTTCCGGATCAATATTGACATCCCCAAAATCGCTACATCCTGTCAGGAAAGAAGCGAAAGCGAGTGCTGTCATCGCCTTGATGATATATTTTTTCATGATCTTATGCTGTTTAATCAGTTAGAACTTAATGTTTACATTGAAACCGATGCTGCGGGTAGCAGGATAACCGTTCAACTCCAATCCCTGTCCGTTGCTGGTGTTGTAAGCGGACTCTGGGTCAATGTTGTCCGTATGCTTGATGATTGTCCACAAGTTACGTCCCACCAACGACACGCTCAGTCCTTTCACGAAGCGCAGTTTCTGCAACAGGCTCTGCGGGAAGGTATAGCCCAATGACAGCTCACGCAGTTTCAAGAAACTGGCGTTGTAAATGAATTCCTCCGCAATGTTATTGCTGACAATTCCCCGCCAATATTCCTGTGCGGAGACAGCCACTGTATTCGGTACGTATTTGCCTGTTTTCTCATCCAGCATCACACCTTCACCGACAATGCTTCCCTTTCCGTCTTTCTCACGACCGATAAGCGTTTTCTTATGCAGTCCTTCGCTGTAGAACGAATAGTTTGAGCCAGAGAAGAGTTTCGCACCCCACTTGAAGTCGAGCAAGAACGAGAGTGTGAAGTCCTTATATTTCAACGTATTGCTGAATCCTCCCGTCAGCTTGTACACACCGTTGCCCAAAGTGGTCACTTTGTCTGCATGTTGCGCTATACCATTTTTAAACACGATGTTTCCTTTTTCATCCCGTTTGTAAGCATAGCCCACCAAGTCACCGTAAGAAGAACCCACGATATTCTGTACCGTCACATTTCCCGAACGAGAAGAAGCACCGTCAATCTGTAAACGCTCCACACCCTCACCAAGATACTGCACCTTGCTGTTATTGTAAGCCATATTATAGGTGAATTCCCACTGGAAATCCTTGGTACGTACCGGTACGGCGTTTACCATGAACTCGAAGCCGTCATTCTTAATCTTACCCACATTCATGATGCGTGACTTAAATCCTGAACCAGAGCTGGTAGAAACCACCGCAATATCATCCGTGGTACGTTTCTGGTAATAAGCCATGTCAAAAGACAAGCGGTTCTTCAAGAAGGCCAGGCTCAAACCCACCTCATATTCCGTGATACGCACCGGTTTCAAGTCCGGGTTAGGATAAGTGGGGTTGCTGGGATAAGCGGTATGCTGGCCATTAATCGTATAATTATTAACCGTGTACGCAAGCAGATTCTGATAAGCTGAAGTTCCGTTAGAAGCCGACGCATAAGAAGCACGGAGCTTTCCGAACGTGAACCATGCGGGCATCTCAAAGGAATCCGTAAACACCCAAGACAACGTGGCCGACGGATAGAAATAGTGGTTATTCTGAGGAGACAGCGTAGAGAACCAGTCATTACGTCCTGTCAAGTTCAAGAACACCTGGTTTTTCCATCCCAAATCCGCCGTGGCATACACTGAATTAACTTGATATTCAGTATATATTTTTTTAGGAGAATAGGAACCCACATTGTTCACAGACCATAATCCATCTATGACAAAGGGACGAGAACCATCAGCCACATAATATTGTTTTGTGATATTACGTTGACGGTTTCCACCCAAGGTAGCACCCACACTCCAATCTCCAAATGTCTTGTTGAATCCCAACAAGTAATTCAGGTTTATCTCTGAATAGCTCTTCGTATATTCCGTCAACCATCCTGAAGGATCTGCCGCAGCTCCTCTTGGCTGTACCTGCTTGAACTCCAGATTATATCCATCCCGCTGTACGGCTCCCTGAATGTACAACCAGTCCGTAATATCCCACTTCAATGTCATGGCACCCGTCAGACGATTACGGTTCGTATCATTTGTCTTGCGATACTGCAACCAATAAGGGTTGTTCATATACACATTGTTTCCGCCTAACATTTCATTTCCTTCTGATGTCGTTCCCCAATCAGCTCCCGGCGCACCACGCTCCAACCAACGGATATCAAAGGTGTTCGCATGATGTAACAAGGCCGCATTCGTATTACCATTTCCATCGGAAAGATTAGAACGTCCTTTGAACTTCTCGAACACATAGTTGGCGTTCACCGTCAAATGCAAGTTCTTGAAGATATCATAAGTAGTATTCATGTTGATACCCTGCTGACTGATATTAGAGTTGGGCAAAATACTCTTATCATACATATTCGACACACCGAAACGGTACACAATCTTATCACCCGCACCACTTAAAGATAAAGAAGTGGCGTTATTAACACCTGTGCGGTAAAAATTGGGCCAGTTATCAATATACTGATAGTCATATTCATTACCCAAGAAATTGACAGCTTTTCCGCCCATCTTATCTCCCCAGCTTGATAATTCCGTAGTACGAGCCGTAGGCGCATCCGTTGGCCGGACTCCCTGTGTACCCTGTCCGTACACTTTCTGGAAATCACGATAATCATAGATGAGGTTGAAAGTCAGGTTATTATTGAAATCGATGCTGACCGGTTTTCCTTTCTTTCCCGACTTTGTGGTAATCAAGATGGCACCGTTACCTCCACGATAACCGTAGAGCGCAGAAGCGGCGGCACCTTTCAGCACCTGGATACTCTCGATGTCGTCCGGATTGATGTCAGACAAACCATCACCCATATCCATTCCGCCCCATGTACCGGCACTACCCTGGTTAGAGTTGTCGAAAGGCACACCGTCAATCACGTACAACGGCATATTGTTTCCCGTCAAAGACGCATTACCACGAATAACCACACGGCTGGATCCACCCGCACCCGTGGAGTTACCCGACACACTCACACCCGCAATCTTACCAGAAAGAGCGTTACCCAAGTTCGGGTCACGAGCCAAGGTGAACTCTTCCCCCTTCACCATCGTGGTAGAATAGCCCAAGGAACGTTCCTGACGTTTGATACCAAGTGCGGTCACCACCACCTCGTCCAAACTCTTAGACTGGCTTTTCAACGTAACTGAGATATCCTGTCCATTCCAAACCACATCTTGAGCCTGGTATCCCACGTATGAAATCTGTAGTATGGCACCCGGCTTGACATTCCGAAGGCTGAAGCCTCCATTCATGTCTGTGATAGAACCGGTGCTTGTACCTTTAATCTTCACCGACGCCCCAATAATCGTTTCTCCAGCATCGTCTTTCACGACACCTTTGCAGACACCATCTTGGAGTGTCTCCGCCCTCATTTCATTCCGCTGGGATGCATTGGCTGTTCCACTGGCCATTCCCAAGAGAAAGAGTAGCAGTCCGACTGTTCTAAATCTCTTAATCATGTCGATTTTCTGTTAAGGTTAGTATTGTAAGTTTTACTTGTATAATCTTATTTCACACTATCATCATCGGGATGTTTCACCCTGTATGTACTCGGACTTTTCCGCTGAAAATCCCGTTTGCACTGTGCAAATATAAATGTTCCTTTTCTATTAGGCAAACATTTTGAAAGCAAAATTGAGTGTGAAAGATTATTTAAATGGTGTAGAAGTAACGTCTTGTACGCAAATATACGTTATTTCTACTTTTAAGACACTTTTAGATATTATCATTTGATTTTCAATCTGATGAAAGAGCGCATTCATTTATCAGTCTACGCACACAGCGACCGCAAAACTGTCCTTTTTTACTTTTCATCATATACATAAAGAGGAGGAAGAGACTTTATGCGGTGAAATACACCGACCGCATTACTGATAGATTGTTGAAAATGATTATCCGCCGTACCACCGTCCTATCTTGTACATTGCAATATAACGACTGGATCGCGTCTCTACCTAAACAATGTTTATTGGTGATATGATTGCGAATAATCATATTCTATAATGAGCAGAAAAACGTTACCAGAAAAGGGACACTGAAATCCACCAAGAACCCATGATATATCGAGAGAATAGCATACTCTTTTCCCGACGCCCTGGTGATAATCGGCAACGTGGTGTCCATGGAAGTGGCACCTCCCACACTGATGGGAGCGAGCCTGCCGAATCGCCGCACTAAAAATGGAGTGCAAAGCAGCGTGAGGATTTCCCTTAAGATATTCGCCAACAAAGCAATGGTACCAAGCTCTGCCCCACGATATTCTGTAATGAAGATACTCGATAACGAATAATAACCGAACCCCGAACCTATCGCCAAACAATCTGTCAAACTGCGGTGCGTAAGTAATAACGACATTAAAGCCACGCCCGCTAACGTACCGACTATGGTCATCAATGGCAGCAGCATCAGCTTAGGACTGATTTGACGAAACTTTGAAATCACTTTCGTATCGTTTCCGATGGTAATTCCCACACAACACATCAACAAACACAAGGCAAAATAGCTCCATTGTTCATTGACAAGTCCATGAGGAAGGATATCACTGATTCCAATGACAATACCCAAGAGAAAAAAGCCTACAATTATCAAGCTCCCCTTCAACTGCTGAAACGTACTGTGCTTTTGACCGTCTTCTGCCGCCAGTTCATCCGACATATACTTGGCTTGTACGTTCCGGCTTTTATCCGCCCATCCATACAACCACCAAGCCAGTGCGATACTCCCCGCACTGCCCCCGATGGTCAATGCGACAGCTTCCAAGCCAAGCGTGTCAAATCCCCGGATAATCCGTGGATTCATCCCCACTTCAATCCCCAACAACAGCAACAAGACCCATATTAATACAGTAATGACAGTCTGAATAAAGCCCAGCGACTTATGACGGAGCAGAAATCCCGCCAAGACACCGCTGAGCATGATTGTTACGATTACTAACATATCCGACTATTCTATCTCCTCATTAACTGGAATAAACGTGACAGCTTGTCCACCTCCACACGCCATCCTCACCTGCAAGACATCTTTTGAAGTCACTGTCTGAGTCTTTATCTGATAAGCGGTTGGATTCGATTTCCAATCTGCGTCTGCGGCATCCGCATAAATAGTCGCCTTGTACCTTTTCCCTTTCTTCAAGAATGAAAGAGGAATCTTCAACGTTCTCGCCTGTTCATTGGTCGCGGCACCTAAGAAGAACTTGTCTTTAGCCCTTCTGACGACAGCGATAAACTCCCCAGGTTCCCCTTGCAACGCTTCCGACCAGTCACAATCCGCATCAAAATCCCGGAAGAACTGAAAAGCGGGATGACCCTCATAGTGCTCTATCAAGTCGGAAGCCATCTGCAGTGGAGAATACAGTATCACCCAATCAGCTATCTGCTTGGCCAACGTAGTGTTCACCCGGCTGTTCCCCTTGTCCAAGTCATTCCACTTCTTTCGGGTCGGCAAATTCCGGGTCTTCTCATAGAGAATATCGAATGTGCCAGGCGTATAATCCATGGGACCAGCCAACAAACGGGTGAACGGCAGCATCACCTGATGAGTGGGAGGATTCCCCTCACTCCAAGCGTTCCATTCCATCCCTCTTCCCCCTTCACGGGTCATCATGTTCGGATAGGTACGCCGTATGCCCGTGTCCTTGATTGGTTCATGCACATCCAGCGTGGTATGGTATTTCGCCGCTGTTTCCACCACCTTGCGGTAATGGCGCACCGCATACTGCCCATGATGAAACTGCCTGTCGGAATAGCCTCCCGCATAGCCAGTCTTCACACAATGGATTCCCTTTTCGGCATACCATCTGTACGCCTCGTCAAGCTGTCGCTCATAGTTGATGACATTACCGCCCGTCTCATGATGCCCGATGATTTCCACCCCTTTCTCTTTGGCATAGCGGGCGATTTTATCGATGTCAAAGTCCGCATAAGGCTTGGTATAGTCAAAGACCTGTCCTTTTCCCCAGCTTTCCCAGCCATCGTTCCAACCCTCGAACACCACGCCCTGTATATTGTTCTTGGCGGCAAAGTCGATATACTTCAAGGCGTTCCGCGTGGTCGCCCCGTGGCGTTCATCCATCGCCCAGGTCTCAATGCCCAAGTGCATTCCCCACCAGATGCCCACATACTTCATCGGCTTAACCCAATCCGTATCGGGAAGTTTGCAAGGTTCATTCAGATTCAGAATGAGCGAGGAGTTGATAAGCCCCACTGCTTTCCGGGCAATCTGGATAGTCCGCCAAGGCGTTTGAAAAGCGTTTCCCTTGAAACGAGCCTTCACACCGTCTGGCCAAGGAGCCAAATTAGAAGTGAACGTATAATTTCCCTGTCTGGTCAATGTCATTTCCGGATAGTCTGTCAACGCCGCCTCATGGATGCTGCCATACACTCCGCCCTTGGTCTTGAATGTGAACGGAGTATTGGCGTCTTTCACCTCCGACAAAGGCAAATCCCGGTAAAGCAGCTCATACGTGTCGAAATTAGCGGGGATAGACCAAGACCGAGCGTTGTCCGCAAAACGGAATCCCGTCTGTTCCTGCATGACCAACAAACTATCCGCTTGCGGCACTTTATATTCATAACGGAATCCCACCCCGTCATTAAACACCCGGAAACGCAAAGTCAAGTGCGTTCCCGCCTTATTGCTCAACGCCACACTCATTTCATTGTGATTGTCTGTCAGTCGCTTGTTCTCTCCCCAAGGCTGCGTCCACTGCTGGTTCACGGAATGATATGTGACCCGTTCCTGCCGGAATCCATCACTCAAATTAAATCGTTTCTCCTCAATGCCCAAACGAGAGGGAAGAATAAACGGCTGCTTGTCCACATAAACCGCATAGCATATTTTGCCATCCTTGTCCGTATGACAAGTCAAAGAAATGTGTTTGTCGGGAGAATACACCACGGCATCTTTGCCAAACGCCTGCAAGGAAAGGCCGCACCATAACAAGAAAGTAAGTCTATGTCTCATACGTGTCATATAGGTAATTGTTCCCAGCAAAGGTACTAAAAATAGCCTACACGCCCAATGGAAAGCCCTCTCAAAAGCATAAAAGACCATTTTTTCAAGAAAATATTTGGTCATTATAAATTAAATGCCTACCTTTGCAACCGCAAACGAGAAAAGCTCAGATGGCGGAATCGGTAGACGCGCTGGTCTCAAACACCAGTGAGGCAACTCATCCCGGTTCGACCCCGGGTCTGAGTACGAAAAGAAAAGCTAAATGATTATTTTTATCATTTAGCTTTCTTCTTTTTACAGGGATATTTCCAATTGTTCCCGACTATTCTACTGTGGGAATTATGTGACAGTTGAATGCTTTGCATTGCAACGCAAATGTAAATAACAATGAGTAACGAAATACAATTTTTGCTGTATAGCCTTCCCGATGAACAAGGGAAAGTGCAAGTCGTTATCAAAGACGAAACCATTTGGTGTACCCAAAAGGCTATGGCACAGCTGTTTGGTGTAGGAATCCCTGCCATCAGCAAGCATCTAAAGAATATCTTCGAAGAAGGAGAATTAAATAAAGAAATGGTTGTTTCCAAAATGGAAATAACCACTCAACATGGTGCAATGGCAAATAAACTGCAGACTCATGAGGTCGATTTTTATCATCTGGACGCAATTATCGCAGTTGGCTATCGTGTTTCTTCTCCCAAAGCCACCAAGTTCCGTCAATGGGCTACCAAGATTCTCAATGAATACATCAAAAAAGGATTCGTGCTTGATGACGACCGCTTAAAGCAGGGTACAGCTGTATTCGGCAATGACTATTTCCGTGAATTGCTCGAAAGAGTACGTTCTATCCGTGCCAGCGAACGACGTATTTGGCAACAAATTACGGACATATATGCAGAATGCAGTATCGATTATGACAAGAACTCACCTACGACACGTGATTTCTATGCTATGATACAGAATCGTTTTCACTACGCCATCACAGGACAAACAGCCGCTGAAATTATCTATACGAAGGCAGACCATAGCAAAGAACACATGGGATTGACCACATGGAAGAATGCTCCTGACGGACGTATATTGAAGTCTGACGTATCAATAGCTAAGAATTATTTACAAGAAAAAGAAATCCGTCAGTTGGAACGTGCCGTAACTGGCTTCTTTGATTATATTGAAGACCTAATCGAACGTGAGAACACATTCAATATGTCTCAGTTTTCTGAAAGTGTCAATGCATTCCTCACTTTCCGTCGCTATCAGATTCTACCGGACAAAGGGCGTATTTCAGCCTCACAGGCTAAAGCAAAGGCAGAAAGCGAATACGACATATTCAATAAAACCCAAAAGATAGATTCCGACTTTGACAAACAAATTAGAGGTATGTTGGATAAATAACAGCCCAATATATTTGCAGGTCTGCCTAATAATTGTGGGATGCAATAAACTGCTTGATTTCTTCCTCACTCGGAAGTTCTATCATGTATTTCCGCACAAAGATATTTGGGTCTAATCCGGCAGTGGCATACTTTACCAATGTATCTCCCTTTTCAGTGCAAAGCAGAATGCCGATAGGCGGATTATCATCTGGTTGCATCACTTCCGCTTTGAAATAGTTCAGATACATGTTCAGTTGCGAAGCATATTCATGACGGAACTTGTCTATCTTCAATTCCACAATAACATGACATTTCAAAATACGGTGATAGAAAACAAGGTCGGCAAAAAAATAATCTTCATCAATCAAAATACGCTTTTGCCGGGCTTCAAAACAGAAGCCATGTCCCATTTCCAGCAAAAAGCGTTGCAGGTTATCAAGAATGGATTGCTCCAAATCGTCCTCCGTCACTAATGCACGGTCGTTTAGTCCTAAGAACTCTAAAGTAACAGGCGTATTGATAACGTCTTTGGGCTGTAATGGGATCGCTTGTTGCTGGACTAATGCGGAGAGGGCTTCTTTGTTCTTGGATAATCCGCTACGCTCGTAATATAAGGATGCTATTTGCCGTTCCAATTCTTTATATGACCAACAACCGCGAATGGTTTCCATTTCATAAAAAGCTCTTTTAACGGGATTGTCAATAGTTGAGATGAGCATTAAATTAGAATATGTGAGCTTATAAAAGAGTTTATCTGCCGGAATCATCCATTCTTTTGTACTGACCAATTCGGCGGACGGCATCCGCCGAATGTTCATTGCAGATTCGGCGGTCAGCGACTGCCGAATTTGAATTTGAGATGTAATATATTGCGTAATAGGCTCTTTCAGTTGTGGATAAACAAGATACAACCGTCTAAATTCACGGAATCTGCGTTCATTCAGACCTTTTGTTTTCAGCCGTTGTTCCAGCTTCTTCAACAGTTGTTCGCCGTATGCGGCACGGTCTTCGCCGTTTTGTTCAAATTCCACGATATAGCAGCCCATAAGCCAGTTACGGGAGGTAAGGGCAAGGTTTACAGCGTGTGCGGCTTGTGCCTGCAACGTGTTCTGTATTGTGCTGATATGTTTTACTAATGCTTCAAAGTTCATATTGCAAAGGTACAGAAAATAATAATTCAAAATGTACTGAATAACCTAAAAAGGGGGGATATGGCAAAAATGAAGAATATGAGCATTATGCAAATAATTGATATTAAGAATGATAACTTCTATTGGTTTTCTGTGGTTTCTATGCTCTTTACCAGATCGGAGCACAAGAAATGACTGAGAATCAATTAATGCTCAGCCATTTCTATTTTGTCGAAGAAGAGAGATGATTGGTCTTATGTCTTAGAAAAAGAGAAGCCTCATCTTTGGAATAACCTGTAAAACAAAGCTAACAAAAAAGAATAACCCAGTTTCTCTCTTCGTTTGCTTTATAAAATCAAGTTGACAAGTTCTCTGTATTAGCGTTTCCTTATAATAAATTCCACCTTTTGAAGCCCTTTCTTATGCACGTTGGCAAGAATAAGAGCATAGCGGACTTCTTCACCGGACTTCATGGATTGGGTAATGCGTGTAAACTCATCTTCGGGAACGACATCCTTGAACATCGGACCATGTGATTTGTTGCGCACTATACGAATATCATCGGTAAATGGAGACAAGACATACGAATAAATTGCCATGTAAGACACAGATTCGAATTTCACCCAATTCGGATCTTCTTTGTCAAGGACATCTTCAAGCCATATACATGCCGCTTCATAGGAAGGCAATGACGAACCATCCCCGTAAAATATCTTACCATCCCCATTGACGACAAATTCCTTCGTGATAGCGTATTTCTCGAAAGGACACAAATCTTGGTATTCTATATCTTTTTCTGATTTTATCTCTTTGTCAACCGAAACTTCCGGTTCCTTGACCAGTTTGTCTTCAAGAATACGGATAAGCGAATAGGTACGGTCGGAAGAATCCATAGGTGGATTGGCGAGTATCGTCCGCTTTACCGAAAGATAATATTCATGTCCTCTTTCGTAGGTAAACCCGTTAATCGCATTAAAATCAAGTGTTTTCCATTTTCCCGGATCGTCTTCAGACATCACAAGCATACACTCTATACGCTGTTCGCTGCCAAAAACAGACATGGAGTCAGTCTCAGAAGAAACGTACATCTTGATTTCCTTAACTACGTCTTTAGGTTCATGCTTATCTTCGCTACAACCCACAGTAGCAAGAAAGGCGATGATTAAAAGAAACGGAATAAATAACTTGTTCATAATTTATATCTCGTATTTCTTGGATAAGGTTGTTCTCATCCGATTGCAAAGATATAAAAATAGTCTGATATTATGCAAGATATGGGTAAATTATAATCGAAGTGGTTTAAACTTTTATGTTTATCCGCAAACATACCATCCTCCAGTCTTGTACATTGCTCAATATAACGACTTACTACGTGACCATTAATCAGACAATGGTGGGCAATCATTAAAAACTCCCTGGAAACACCTCTTTACGAGTAGAAGTGGAGAAGAAATCAGAGAACTTCAGAAAACCATGGCACTACAGTCGGAATCCATGTAAGCATGTAAGCAATGTAAGCAGATTTTACACTCTCACGCGCGAGCGCGTGAGAAAGAAAATTACCCTTGTTTTCAATAAATACATCCTATAAAGTTGCGAAACCTGCTTACATTGCTTACATGCTTACATGAAAAACGTATATACCTGCGTTTCGTTAAATCGGATTTACAATCCTATTCTATTGATTATCAAGATTTTCAATCCGACTACAAAGAATCCACAGTGTTCAGTACTTGCCTGCGCAAATCACAAGACATAGGATTCTAAATTCTTCTGCTCAATGCAGGCGAATTACAAATTCGCCTGAACCAAGCACGTTACCGCACGGTGCATAAGCGATAGCAACTCACCGTAAAAGCACCTGTAACTCACCGTAGAAAATAAATTACTCACCGCAGAAATTTCGTAACTCACCGTAGAAATTTTATTATTCACCGTAGAAAAACGGCCATAAGACCCAGAAGCATCACCAAGAAAGAACTCGTCCTGTTGTACTTCCCCATTCCACTCCCCACACGGCTGTTTTCGCATCGCCAACTGAAAAAATATTCCAGCATTCGTAGAGAGTCACACACATAAATTGACAACGCACTGTCTTTTATGCATACCAGACAGAAACACACAGGTTGATTTTTTCTATTTTCGTGACAAGAGAGCCTGTTTATAAAGGAGAAGAGACTAAAAAAACATGTCTATTATTTGTTCAATTAGAGGAAAAGTGCTATATTACGAAACAAACTAATAAAACTTACAATTATGAGCATTTCATCGAAAAGATCTGGGTTGGCACTAACCTTATGCGTGGTTTGTATGTCAATAGTGTCATGTGCTCAAGAAGACATACCAAATGAAGATTCGGATATAACCTCTATGGAGAAGGCCGGAAATTGTGAAGGAATCTTATCTATAATTCAATAAAACACAGCGTATGGAAGATTATTTTGCACTTGGACTAAGTACTGGAGGAATTGTTTTCTTAGCAGTACTCTGCGTCATTGAAATCGTATTAATGTTTTCACGAAGAGTAAACGCCTTTCTGGAAAAAATAAATTTAAGTTGTGACACCCTATCTATATTCATCATGGCAGATCTATTGGCAATAGGATGTGAATTTACAAGATGGTGGATAGCTGGACTTATCGCTTTTATCATCACAGCAATCATAGGCTATATCGCCGTGAAATACCGGAAATCGCATTAGCTTACACAGCAGGGGCTGGCTTTATGCCAGCCCCTGCAATATAACATTCTAAACACCCTTTATTCATAAAGTCCAAGAAAGTCCTCGTCCAACGTTGGCCATCGTTAATCCCCACGCTATATTTTACTTCAAATTCGCCGGTTTCTTGTAGCCATCCCGCTTGGCTCTTTGCTCAATGTGTTTGATGCGTTTCTGAAGCGTGGGATGGTCGGAGAAAAACTGCTGTATAAATCCTCCGGCGGAGGCACCCGCACTACTCTCTGCTTGTTGCAGCTTAATGAAAGAAGTAGCCATCGCCCAGGGATTCCGTCCGGCAGACTTCAGGAAATCATAGCCGAAGTCATCGGCGGCAGACTCTTGCTTACGGGAATAGGACGCACTGGACAAGGCTTCGCCAATCTTTCCCAACGTGCCTTGCGAAAGCTGTCCGAGTATTCCTCCAGACGCAGCCATTCCCTGTTGAGCCGCCGCAGTCAAAATAGCGTGTTTGTACTGGTCTTTGGTATCCTCATTGTACACGTGTCCCAATTCATGTCCGATAACACCCAACAACTCATCGTCCGTCAAAATGTCCATCAGGCCGGAATAGACCCGCACACTTCCGTCCGCACAAGCGAAAGCATTCAGTTCGTTCGTGCGATATACCTTGAAATTCAAGGGAGTACCCTTTACTTCCTTTAAATTTCCCGTCAATCGGTTCAAACGTTTCGTATAAGAGTCACTTTCCCCACAAACTACGCTCTTTGCGTCCAACTGGGTAATGTACTGCCGAGTCACTTGCTGTACTTGGGCGTTCGTCAGCGTGAACGCCTGCATGGCGGTACCTAACACACTTCCCAGCACACTGCCTTTTCCGAATAACTGCGCCTGTGCGGGAGTTGCCGTGAACAGCCCCAACGCTACGGACAACGTGCAAAGTAATCTCTTTAATCTCATTTTATTATTATAAATCGCAAGACAATGTACGAGTATGATCCTCGTTCTCTTTGATATACACCTTCACTGCATCTGCGGGAAGAAGTTCTTCTATCAGCTCTGGCCATTCTATGAAGCAGAGTGCCCCGCTGTAGAAATAATCCTCATAACCCATGTCATACACTTCCTCCAACTTCTTTATACGATAGAAGTCAAAGTGATAAATAAGTTCCGCCGTGCGGGTACGATACTCATTCACGATGGCGAACGTGGGAGAGTTCACCACGTCGTCTACCCCTAACGCCTCACATACCGCTTTGATGAATGTAGTCTTACCGGCACCCATCGAACCATAGAAGGCAAAGACCGTATGCTCACCTATCTTGGCTATAAATTCCTTGGCCACAGCCGAAAGTTCTTCAATTGAATTAATGTGCAGTTCCATATAGCGTAAATCTTTTAATACGATATTGTAAATAACTAATTAGTTTGCAAAGGATATACACACAGATGGACAGGAAAATAATGGATGCGCCGGAAGGTATATTCCAGCAGAAAGCCATGTACAATCCTCCCGTACAACTGAGGTATCCGATTAAGATGGAGAGCCATATCATCTTCTTGAAATCATGGGTGAAGAGATTGGCTGTCATCTGTGGCACGGTAAGCAGGGAAATGGCCAACACGATACCCACCATACGAAGCGTGGAGACAATGGTCAGCCCTATAAGAGCCATCAACGCATATTCTATCACAGTTACAGGCAGATGTTGCGAACGGGCGAAATCCCTGTCGAAGGCCACATATTGGATAGGACGGAGGAAGCATACAAACAACACCACCGCCACCACGGCCAACACCGCTTGGAAAAGGATGTCTTCCCTCGTGACTGCCAAGATGTTGCCGAACAGATAAGAAGACAAGTCCGGCACAAACTCCGGCGTGAGGTAGCAGAAGAACACGCCTAACGACATACCCAACGCCCAGATTACGGCAATGGCAGAATCCTCTCTTATGGTACGAAACATGGATAGCCGCTGGATGCCACAAGCCGACAAGACTGCGAACACCGCCGCTGTGAGTATCGGCGACACTCCCGCAAACACGCCCAGCCCGATGCCCCCGAAAGAAGCGTGCGTGATGCCTCCCGTGATGAACACCAACCGGCGGGTCACGATGTAAGTGCCTATAATCCCACAAAGGACACTGGTCAGCAAACCGCCCCACAGCGCATTCTGGACAAAGGTATATTGCAACAGCTCCACGACAGTCAATCTGTTAATTCTTTCACAGTGAATCCCGCTATCTTTAAGTCGTCCCAAAAATGAGGATAGGACTTGGAAACCACCTCTGCGTCATTGATAATGATGTCCCCCGACACGATACAAGCCGGTGCCATCGACATGGCCATGCGATGGTCATTATAGGTGTCAATAGCCGGACATCCTTCCACCTTTTGCCTGCTTCCATACCAAGCCAGCGTGCCGGGCTGTTCCTCCTCCACGGGATAACCCAACTTGCCCAACTCCTTGATAAGAGCCGCCACACGATCCGTCTCCTTTATCTTCAGACTCTGCAATCCTGTGAAACGGAAAGGAATGTCCAACAGGCAACAGCTTACCACCAGCGTCTGCGCCAAATCCGGCTCGTCAGAGAAGTCATAGGTAAGTTTCTTCAGTTTCTTGGGACGTTGCGTCAAGTAAGCGCCCTTGCGAGTGAAACTTGTCTTGATGCCCAACGGTTTGAACATCCGCACTAAGGAAGCGTCGCCTTGGAAACTCTTGGCATACAGGTTCGGAAGCTCCAATGTAGAACCCGGCACCAACGCCGCGATTTCATACCAGTAAGAAGCTCCGCTCCAGTCGCTCTCTATGGTATATTCCGTACCAAGGAATTCTTTCTCTTCCACCCGTACCGTCTGCTCATCCACCCATTCAGCCTGTGCGCCGAAGTCACGCATCACACCGATGGTCATGTCTATATAAGGCCGGGAGAAGACCTTCCCCTGCAAGTGCAACGTAAGTCCCCCTTTCAGATGAGAGCCTATCATGAGCAAGGCGGAGATATACTGCGAGCTGACCTCTGCGGAAAGCGTCAGTTCTCCTCCTTCCAACGCTTTTCCCTTGATAAGCAAGGGAGGATAACCCTCTTCCCCCTTATAAGTGATATCCGCACCCAATTTCCGCAACGCATCCACCAAGATGCGAATCGGACGATGCAGCATACGTTCCGTGCCTGTCAAGGTCTTCTCCACCCCAGGCTGTATGGCATAAAACGCCGTCAGGAAACGCATGGCCGTTCCTGCCGCTTGAATATCAATGGTATCGGTATGGCTCACCAATCCTTTCCGCATAAGAGTGGTGTCATCGCAGTCAGACAGGTTGTGCAAAGGCATATATACCTGAGACAAGGCTTGTATAAGCAATACCCTATTGGAAAGGCTCTTGGAGGCTGGTAATTGAATCTTTGTGTGTATATCAGACGGTGCTGAAATTTTTAATCGCATATTCCACTAATTATTTAGGTTGTCAGGTAAGGCTCTTTGGCCTATTATGGCGCAAAGATAAGGCAATTTGCCCGCAAATCAAAAGAAACTTATCTTTTTTATTACCAAGTTGTCATCAATTACTTCACTTCTGACAGACTTCTTATTTTCCTTTGGCCGAAAAAAAGGACACATTCATTTTGTCTCCCGACTGAATTACACTAACTTCGCGAAAAAGAGAGGAAACCTCCTCTTCGATGATGAATAAAGATTAGAAGACCATGCTACGCAGATTCGCATATTTACTTTCCTTTTTCGGGCTTACGTGGGTGTATTTTCTCCTGCAAAAAACAGTGTTCATGCTTTGCAACGCTGTAAAAGACTACTCTTTCACAGACTATTTACAGGTGATGTGGCACGGAGCGAGACTGGACGCCACCGTAGCGGCCTGGCTCACTGTACTTCCCTTGGTGTTTGTATTCGCCTCTATATGGTACCGCCATTTCCCCGCACGAAAGATTTTGACCTTTTACTATATCATCGCCGCCTTAGCAACGGCATTCATGTTCATGGGAGACCTCTCGGTATTCTCTCTTACAGGAAATAAATGGAACGCTTCTGTTTCCATTCCACAAAACTTGGCGAATATGTCAGGCGGCTATGTGGCGGGGAAAGCAGGATGGAGCCTACTCATAGCCATTCTTCTCTGCATAGCTTATCGAGGACTGACCCCCAGACACTTCCCCAAGATAAACATGATTGGACAACAGCTGCTGAACACTTTGTGGATTATTCCCTTAGGAGGTCTACTCTGTGTGGGTATGCGTGGAGGAATACAGCCTGTTCATGCAAGCGATGCCACTTTCAGCAAAGATTCCTTTCTGAATATGGCTGCGGTGAATCCGTGTTTCAGCGTTTTTCCTTCCTTGCAATGGCATAGTACGGCGGAAGAAAGCACAGTTGACAATGAGGTTCCCGCACAAACAAACATCCCGAAAGGGCTATACCCCAAGAGCAATGCGGACACAAAGTATGTACTGACTACTAACAAACCGAACGTATTAGTCGTGCTGCTGAACGGATTCAGTTCCTCTTATCTTCAGAAGACAAAGGGCAAAGCAGCCATGGCTCCCAATGTTTATAAGTTGACGCAAAAAGGAGTGTACTTCTCCCGCTGTTTCGCAAGCAGCTTTAGTCCAGACCTCGGCATGGCCAGCACCCTTAACGGATACCCAGTACCCCCTTCTGCTTCCATGGGAGACATGCCTAAGAAGTCTAACCTCGCCTCAGCCTTGGCTTCTGTGGGATATGTCACCCAATTCGTACAGGGAAGCGACCCTGGAGCTCTGACCGATTACCTTCAAGACGGAGGTTTCCAGCAGATACTCTCGGTGGAAAATCTCTCACCCAAAGCGGGTAAGGATAATAACGGAGATGTATTGAACTACCTGCTGCAAAACATCAAACAACGAAGCATCGACAAACCTTGGTTCACCACTGTCCGTTTGTTGAGCGACAAGAAGAGCAATACGATTGCCTATACAGACCAGTGTATCGGACAGTTTGTCAATGCGTTTAGCAGACTTCCGCAATGGAAGAGTACGCTGATTGTATTTCTGTCTGATTGCGGGACAGCTTATACCGCTAACGACAAAACATTCAGTCCCAAGTTCTTCCGCATCCCTATGCTCTGGACAGGCGGTGCGATGAGATATTCGTTTGAATACAAGAAGATGATGAACCAGACGGACTTAGTCTCCACGCTTTTAGCGCAATTAGGCGTGTCCAGCAAAGCGTTCCCCTACAGCCGCAACGTATTAAGCAGTTCCTACACTCATCCTTTCGCCTACTATACCTTCTCCCAAGGATTTGGCTTTGTGGACAATACGGGAGCAAGTGCCTACGACATGAAAGCCGGAAAGGTTTGCTATGAAGTGTATCCACACAAGGAAAGGGTGAACAACGGGAAAGCCATTTTCCAGACCTTGCAAAATGAGTGGGGAAAATAAGACAGTTCCCAATAAACGTACAAGAAAAAGAGAAGCCTATGAAAATCATCATCGCCGGAGCAGGAGTTACAGGTACCCACCTTGCGACCCTGCTCTCACGAGAGAACCTTGACATCGTACTGATGGATGAAAAGGAGGAACGGCTTTCCCCTTTGGACATGAATCTCGACCTCATGACGGTCAATTACTCACCCACTTCCATTCACGGACTACAGGAGGCAGGAGTAAAAGAGGCAGATTTGTTCATTGCCGTGACTCCCGAAGAAAGTGAAAATATCGCCAGTTGCCTGCTTGCCCGCAAGTTCGGATGCAAGCAGACAGTGGCTCGAATCAACAACAATGAATACCTTTCTCCCGACAACCAGCCTTTATTTCAGTCCATGGGGGTCAACACACTGATTTATCCTGAAGCGTTGGCCGCAAAAGAAATCGCCAGCACAGGACATTTCAGCTGGATTCGACAATGGTACGAAGTACAAGAAGGCAAATTAGTCATGATTGGCGTGAAGATGAGAGAGGCTTCTCCCCTGCTCAATACCCGGTTGTGCGATTTGGGTGCGCCAGAAAAACCTTACCACATCGTAGCCATACAACACCAAGGGAAAGATCATGTGACCATCCCCAACGGAAACGACATGGTAAAGGCGGATGACATGGTGTATATCATGACCTTGAAAGAACACCTTCCCTATCTAAGAAAGCTCTGCGGAAAAGAGACTTACCCCGAAGTCAAGAATATCATGATTATGGGAGCCGGCAAGATGGCCGTGGAGACAGTGAAGGCTATGGACAAGTCGTTGCACCTGAAAGTCATTGAAATTGACGAGAAAAGAATCGACGAGGTGCAAGAAATCGCCAAAGGCCATGTGATGCTTATCCACGGAGACGGAAGAGACATGGGACTGCTTTCAGAAGAGGGACTGGACAACACACAGATTTTCATCGCACTGACAGGAAATTCAGAACGAAACCTCATCGCCTGTGTGGCGGCCAGGAAAGCCGGTGTGAGGAAGACCATCGCAAGAGTGGACAACTACGACTATCTCAAAGCGGCGGAAGACTTGGACATAGGCACCGTGATTAATAAACAGACGATTTCCGCAAGCCGGATATACGAGCTGCTGCTTAAAGCGGATGTAACCAATATGAAAACATTTACTTTGATGGACGCTGACGCTGCGGAATTCATTGTGCAGGCCGGAAGCGATGTAACCAAAGCTCCCGTAAAGGACCTCGGTTTACCACATGGCGCCACCCTTGGCGGAATGGTAAGAGACGGAAAAGGCATGCTTATCAACGGAGGTACACGCATACAGGCTGGAGACCATGTGGTGGTGTTCTGCACTGGCAACAAGATGCGAAAACTTCAACGCTATTTCTATTAGCCCATGTTCCACCCTAAAGTCTTATGCAAACACATCGGGATGCTGCTTCTGCTGGAAGCGATTATTCTGACGATACCTGCCATCGTATCATTCTGCTATGGCGACAAGGACGTACCTGCATTCTTCTTGTCTTCTTTGGCCACCGCCTTGACGGGAGGTGGATTGATGTGTGCCGGACGGCAATCTGGACAAGCATTCTCCCATCGGGACGGACTGCTGTTAGGCACTTCTATCTGGATTCTTTATACGCTTTTCGGCACTCTCCCCTTACTGCTCAGCGGAGTGACAGACAATTTCACCGATGCTTTCATGGAAATGATGTCAGGCTTCACTACCACGGGCTGTTCCGCACTGAACAATATCGACACCTTGTCACACGGTGTCTTGCTATGGCGTTCCATATCCCACTTCATCGGAGGCTTGGGAATCATTGTGCTGACTATCGCCGTATTGCCTAATATGGGCGTAAACGAAACGATGCTCAGCGAGTCGGAACAAATCGGCCCCTTGCAAGAAAAAGTGCATCCAAGGGTAAAGACCACAGCGGGCTGGCTTCTTGGAGTCTATATGTGCTTCAACGTCCTCTGCATACTCTCCCTTTATCTGTGTGGGATGAACTTGTTTGACGCAGTGTGTTACGCATTCTCCATTTGCGCCACAGGAGGTCTGGTTCCTCACAGTGCGGGATTGGTCTATTTCCATTCCCCGGCGATGGAATATGTAGCTTGCTTCTTCATGTTAGCTTGTTCCATGAATTTCGTGCTGTTCTACCTTATGATTTTCAAACGAAGATTCAGCGTCATCCTCCATGATGTAGAAACAAGATGGTATGTCGGCGTTGTCGTGGCAGGCTCATTAATCGTATTCATTACTTTATGGAACGCTTCCCACGGGAATACAGAACACACTTTCAGACAGGCGTTCTTTCAGACCATATCCAGTCTCACCACTTCCGGCATTTCCAACACGAGCACCTTGAACTGGCCACCACTGGCTTATACGACTCTGGTAACGGTCATGTTCATTGGAGGATGCAGCCACTCTACGGCAGGAGGCATCAAGACGATTCGCCTGTTGATGCTGTGGAAAGTAACGATGAACGAGTTGAACTACCGTCTCCATCCCAGAGCCATCTTCCCGGTCAAAGTCGGGAAAACCATCATTCACAGTACAGAGAAGATGAAACTGCTCTCTTTCGTGTCGGTCTACGTAATGGTCATCTTCGCCGGCATGGTGCTATTGCAAGCAATGGGTCTGTCACTGTCTAACTCCGCAAGCCTCAGTGTGGCGGCTATTTCCAACGGAGGAGCCGCCTTCGGCCATCCATACTCCAACACGGACTCGTGGAGTTTCCTTTCCACTGGCGGCAAATGGGTTATTTCCGCTTTGATGTTCTTAGGCCGTCTGGAGATTTTCACCGTATTGATGTGTTGCTCCCGTAAATTCTGGCTGAGAAGGTAGACTGACATTCATACACACATACACAAAAACATTACACGACATGTGGATTACACTTATCGCCCTCTTATTAGCCACCGTCGGATTTATAAACGGTAAAATCAGAGCTGACATCGTGGCTCTATGCGCCCTGACCTTACTGGTTGTCGGACAGGTTCTCACACCTGAAGAAGCACTTTCGGGCTTCTCCAGCTCAATAGTCATCATGATGATTGGACTATTTGTCGTGGGAGGAGGCATCGTACAGACAGGTCTGGCAAAAAAGATTGGTGCCAGACTCTTGAACTTTGCGGGAAAAAGCCAGCTGAAACTGTTCTTATTGGTAATGGGAGTGACCTCCGTCATAGGTGCTTTCATCAGCAATACAGGCACAGTTGCCTTGATGCTGCCTATCGTGGTCAGCATGGCTGCCAGCACTCATACCACACCGGGACGACTGTTGATGCCTTTAGCTTTTGCCAGCAGCATGGGAGGTATGATGACACTCATCGGTACCCCACCCAACCTTGTGATTCAAGACACCCTGCTCCACGCACATCTGCCAGGACTCTCTTTCTTCTCTTTCCTTCCCGTGGGTGTCGTATGTGTAATCACGGGAACACTGGCGTTGATACCACTCAGCAAGTGGTTCCTTTCCCATACAGAAAAAGGGAACAGAAGCGGGAGAAAAGACCTGAAAACACTTGAACAGTTAGCGAAGGAATACAGCTTGTCCTCCAATCTATACCGTCTGAAAGTGGATGAACACTCACTGGCGAATGGGAAAAGAATAGCGGAACTGGATATCCGGCGTAAATATCATGTCAACATCCTGGAGATACGTCGCAACGAATCCTCCCACCGGTTTTTGAAAACGGTGACACAACAGTTGGCCTCGCCGGCGTTGTCCTTGGAAAAGGAGGACATTCTCTATGTGACAGGAGAGATTCACCACATCCAGACCTTAGCCGAGGAGTACGGGCTGTTTCTTATGGACACGCACACCACGGAGGAAACAAAGAAAAGCGATTCCGCCACCTTGCATTTCTATGACATCGGCATTGCGGAGATGGTGTTGATGCCTGTCTCCCGACTGGTGAATCAAACCGTCAAGGAAGCGGGCTTCCGGGATAAGTTCAACATCAACGTATTAGGTATTCGCAGGGGAAAGAATTACCTCTTGCATGATTTGGGAGAAGTGCATATACAGAGCGGTGACGTGTTGTTGATTCAAGGTACTTGGGAAAACATCGCCCGGTTAAGCCGTGAAGACACAGACTGGATTGTGCTGGGACAACCACAGGAAGCCGCCGCAAAAGTCACCCTCGATTACAAAGCTCCCTTGGCGGCAGGTATCATGCTGCTGATGGTGGTGTTTATGGTCTGTGACTTTATCCCGGTGGAACCTGTGACCGCCGTGATTATCGCCGCCTTACTGATGGTGCTGACTGGCTGCTTCCGCAATGTGGAAGCGGCTTATAAAACGATTAACTGGGAGAGTGTGGTACTCATTGGTGCCATGCTCCCCATGTCGCTGGCCTTGGAAAAGACAGGTGTCTCCGACATGGTTTCCAGCGGTTTGGCAAATAGTGTGGGAGCCTTTGGTCCTCTGGCACTGTTGGCTGGCATCTATTTTACCACCTCCCTGCTTACCATGTTCATCAGCAATACAGCCACGGCTGTGTTAATCGCCCCCATTGCCTTGCACAGTGCGCAGCAGTTGGGAGTAAATCCCGTACCGTTTCTCTTCGCAGTCACAGTGGGTGCCAGTATGTGCTTTGCGTCTCCGTTTTCCACTCCGCCCAACGCCTTGGTAAAACCCGCCGGAAACTACACGTTCATGGATTACGTAAAAGTAGGCGTCCCCTTGCAGATACTCCTTGGAGTAGTCATGACACTGGTACTGCCCTTGCTGTTTCCGTTTTAGGCGTTCTCTTCCATCTGCTTCAGCAAGGCCAACGCCTCATTCTCGTGCTGTTCCATGATTTCCCGCTCACCGGGTCCCTTGTCGTTGATGCCGCACAGATGCAGGATACCATGCACAATGACACGGTGCAGCTCTTGTTCGTAAGGTGTGCCGAATTGTTCAGCGTTGGATTTCACGGTGTCAAGACTAATGACAATATCCCCGTTGATGACATCACCCTCATCATAATCGAACGTAATGACATCCGTATAGAAGTCATGGTTCAAGTATTCACGATTCACCCGCAATATCTCCTCGTCATTGCAGAACTCATAACCCACTTCGCCAATCTTCCGTCCATGCGCCGCAGCCACAGCACGCAGCCACTTGGTCGTTTCCCGATGCTTGATAGCCGGCATCGGCACGTCTTTTACATTATAAGTAATCATCTTCTCACTGAGTATTTGTAAATTATTGTTCTCTTGTTTAATCAAACAGCCCCTTTTGCGGAATCCCCGCCGAAGCCTCGTGCGACACATACGGCCTGCCAAGATGCCGGTAAGCCAGTTCCGTCACTTCTCTTCCTCGTGGCGTGCGTTTGATGAACCCTTCTTTTATCAAGAATGGCTCATACACTTCTTCCACTGTACCCGCATCTTCTCCTACGGCTGTGGCGATAGTAGTGATACCCACCGGACCTCCCTTGAACTTGTCAATAATAGTCAGCAGAATCTTGTTGTCCACCTCGTCCAGTCCGTACTTGTCAATATTGAGTGCCTCAAGGGAAAAGTTAGCTATTTCCGTGTCAATCCGTCCTGTTCCCTTCACCTGTGCAAAATCCCTTACCCGTCTCAACAAGGCATTGGCGATACGAGGAGTGCCACGGCTACGGGAAGCGATTTCCTTCGCCGCTTCCGTCTCGATAGGGATGTTCAGAATATGCGCTGAACGGCAGATAATAGCGGTCAAGATACCCTCATCATAATATTCCAGATGCAGGTTGATACCAAAACGCGCCCGCAAAGGAGCCGTCAACAGACCGCTTCGGGTAGTGGCTCCCACAAGGGTGAACGGATTCAAGTCTATCTGTATACTACGTGCAGAAGGTCCTTTGTCTATCATGATGTCAATCCGATAGTCTTCCATTGCCGAATACAGATATTCCTCCACCACTGGTGAAAGACGGTGTATCTCGTCAATGAATAACACGTCATTCGGCTCTAAAGATGTAAGGATGCCCGCCAAATCACCTGGTTTGTCTAACACCGGACCTGAAGTAACCTTAAACCCCACGCCCAATTCATTGGCAATGATATTGGAAAGCGTAGTTTTTCCCAGACCCGGTGGGCCATGCAACAAGGTATGGTCTAACGGTTCCCCCCTCAGTTTAGCAGCCTGCACAAAGACCCGCAAGTTATCCACCACCTTGTTTTGCCCGCTGAAATCCTCAAACTTCAGCGGACGCAAGGCGTTCTCAAACTCTTTCTCTGTAGAGGACACCGCCTCTCCATGTATGTCAAACTCTGTATTTTCGTCCATATTCGGGTACAAAGTTAGTGCAAATCGAGGGCAGTACAAAAAGAACGAGTTCTTTTTTATTATGATTATCCGCCAGTCTACACTGGTAGAGACGCGATTTATTGCGTCTTTGCTTTTCTTAGTGTTTTAAACATCTTGCCAATCTCTCCCGTACAGATACTATTCATTGCTGATGAATGTGAAGACGCTATGAATTGCGTCTCCACTATTTGATGATTTAACAGCTATAACTCGAATTTCTTTATAGAAATATCATATAAACCAACATTTCTATGTAACTTTGCAGCCACAAAGTTCTTATGACCTTTCCGAATAATGGTGTCTCGTCTGCTATTATGCAGACGAGGTGAAAAGGGAATCGTGTGAAAATCACGAGCTGACGCGCAACTGTAAGTCTCGTTACACGCTTGTTCTATATGCCACTGGACGTAAGTCTGGGAAGGCGGACAAGAGAGACAAGCCAGGAGACCTGCCTTATCCGGTTGTCAACAGTATTCATTCTTAAATTAAACGTATGCAGACAGTAAACTTGGGCTACCCGCGGATTGGAGCCCACAGGGAATTGAAAAAGGCGTGCGAGAACTTTTGGGCCGGCAAGATTCAATTGGACGAACTCTTGCGGGAAGCTCGGAGTATACGCACGCAAAACTGGAAACTCCAACAGGAAAAGGGAATTGATTGGATTCCTTCCAATGATTTCTCTTTCTATGACCAAATGCTTGACACGAGTCTCATGGTGGGACACGTGCCTACACGTTTCCGCTCACTGGCGGAAAAGGAAAAAACACCTTTCCCTACCTTGTATTTCGCCATGGCTCGTGGCTACCAGCAAGAAGGTACAGATGTGACGGCAATGGAGATGACAAAGTGGTTTGATACCAATTATCATTATCTCGTGCCGGAATTCACGAAAGATGAGCAGTTCCATCTCTATTATACACAAGTGATAGACAGCTATAAAGAAGCCAAAGCGGAAGGCGTGCAAGCCAAGCCTGTGGTTATTGGCCCTGTCACTTATCTTTTGCTGGGCAAAGAAAAAGGAAGCGATTTCAACCGTCTGGACTTGTTACCCCGTTTGTTGCCTGTATATAAAGAGGTACTTAACAAACTGGTTGCGGAAGGTGCCACGTATGTACAAATAGATGAACCATGCCTGGTGCTGGACTTGGATGAAAAAGCGAGAAAGGCATATCAGACAGCTTATGACTATCTGGCGAAGGAATGTCCAGCCGTCAAATTATTCTTGGCCACCTACTTCGGTGGGTTGGGAGACAATCTTTCGTTGGCAGTGAATTTACCGGTGGATACCTTGCACCTTGACTTGGTACGCTGCCCCGAACAATTAGACGAAGTATTATCTGTATTGCCTGCCTCCAAATCACTCTCGTTAGGTGTCGTGGACGGACGGAATATCTGGAAGAATGACTATAACCAGTCGCTTTCTCTTATCCTCAAAGCCGTGTCGGCTTTGGGAGCAAACAGAGTGTGGGTAGCTCCTTCCTGCTCTTTGCTTCATTCTCCTTGTGACCTCTCGTTGGAACACAATGAACAGTCGCTTCCCGCAGAAGTGAAACAATGGATGGCTTTTGCAGCACAGAAAATCGAAGAAATAGCCACCTTGCGTAAACTGGCAGAAGGTGACGGGACAGACGATGAGCTGAACATGTTACTGAACCAGAACAAGGATGTGATAAAGAAAAAAGGAGCTTCTGAATTAGTACATGACAAGGCGGTGCAGATACGTCTTTCCGCCGTGAAAGACAGTGATTATGAAAGAGATGAACCGTTCGAGAAACGTAAGACGTTACAAGAGGCTCATTTGCATCTTCCGTTGGTACCCACCACAACCATCGGCTCCTTCCCACAGACTAAAGAAGTGCGCCAAACCCGTGCAAAATATAAAAAGGGAGAAATCACTTATGCACAATATGTGGATAAGATGAAAGCTTTCATTAAGGAAGCCGTACAAATCCAAGAGGAAATCAGACTGGATGTGCTGGTACATGGGGAGTTCGAACGTAATGACATGGTGGAATACTTTGGCGAACAATTGAAAGGCTTTGCTTTCACCTCTTTTGGATGGGTGCAAAGTTATGGTTCCCGCTGTGTGAAACCGCCAGTGATTTACGGAGATGTATCTCGTCCAAAACCGATGACAGTAGATTGGAGTGTGTATTCCCAGTCGCTGACAACGAAACCGATGAAAGGAATGCTTACCGGGCCGAACACCATTCTGCAATGGTCTTTCGTGCGTAATGACCAACCGTGGTCTGAGACCGCCGCACAGATTGCCTTGGCTATCCGAGATGAGGTACATGACTTGGAAAAAGCGGGAATTTCCGTGATTCAGGTAGATGAACCTGCCTTACGTGAAGGACTTCCCTTACGTCGGGCTGATTGGGATACCTATCTCGACTGGGCAGTGAAAGCTTTCAAACTGTCCGTAGCTTGCGCCCGCCCGGAAACACAGATTCACACGCACATGTGCTATGCTGAATTCAACGATATCATTCGGGCGATTGGTGCCTTGGATGCGGACGTAATCACGATAGAAGCATCCCGTTCGCAGATGGAATTGCTGGATGCCTTCATCGATTACAAGTATCCTAACGACATCGGGCCAGGCGTGTATGACATTCACTCTCCTCGTATTCCGTCGGTAGAGGAAATGGAAAAGCTCTTCCGCAAGGCCATGTCCTTGATACCTGTTCGTCAGTTGTGGATTAATCCCGACTGCGGTCTGAAGACACGGCGTTGGGAAGAAGTCATTCCGGCCTTGAAGAATATGATAAAGATGGCGGAAAATATAAGAAAAAATTAAGCAATCTCTTTCCTTATTATAATATGATCCCCGTAACGTGCTTACGGGGATTATTTATAATGATTATCCGCAATCGTACCACTAATCAACATTGTTTAGGTAGAGACGCGAT
>CAVDHB010000060.1:0-14606 GCA_963608705.1 Prevotella sp. P5-108 | reverse complement strand
ATTATTTCAGATTTTATTGTATCTTTGTCGAGCACAGTGTACATGAGAAAACTTTTTTATGAGTTTGGTCACCATAATATAAGGATTTTTCTATGAAACACTGTGCTTTTACACTCTTATTTGGAGGGTATACAAAAGTTTAAATCAGTTCAATAACAATAACGGCAATGGTGAGGTAGTTCCAGAGCAAAAAGTTCTTTCAATTGAAAGAAATGGAATAAGTTACTCTCTTTATTCTACAGAAGTAAATAAAACTGAACCCAAAAGGCTTTATGCTAGATTCTCTTCCCAATATAGTCATTTGTCGGATGTAGAGTTATATCTTCGCATGGATGACGTAAGGGAAGGTGCCGAAGTGAAGTATATTCATGCTTTCGCTAGTGACGGTGGAGGCGGGGACGAAATCACATCTGGTACTATAACTATCACTAAAATAACGGATCAGGGTATTACCTTGAAATTCGACGATGTTCATTTCACAAATGAAATTGAGGATGGTAAGCGTGCTAACTATAGTTTAAACGGAACTCTCGAGTTCGTGGGGCATTACCCCAATGGTGGAAAGGACTATCCAGGCTCACTTGTTAAGGATGGGAAAAAGTACAAAGTGGAGAAAGCGGAACGGTTACGTGGTGAAGATGAAAAAGTAACGTTTGTGAGCGAAGAAGATCCTACGGTAAAAGAAACTGTATACTTTGACTATGATAATATAATAAATAAAGAAAAAGGGCATGTAGGTTTAGCCATGAATAGTATGGACAACACCATCACAAGTGGTGCTGGAACCCTAGTGGACACACAGATGACCGAGGGGGATTTTGGAACAATATTATCAACGACAGTAGTGTTTGAAAAACTCACATTCACGATTAATGGTAGCACTTATGTAATAGACGGAACGATTAAATTTGATTATCAACAAGCCGAATAAGTTCTAAGCTGTGTGGATATATGCATCCCCGGTGCGTGCTCGCTACTACCAAACGAGTCCGTGCCGGGGATTTCATTTATAATAATACTATAGCCATGAAAAAGACCATAATAACCGGCATTGTCAGCGCAGTGTTGCTGCTGTGCCAAAGCTGTCAGACGCAGGATGCGTCAGTCACCATCAACGGACATACTTTCCCCGTGGAGAACGCCTCGATGACGTTCAGTACAGAATATGGCTGGGCTGTGGCGGACATCCAACTACAGGAGGAAATTCCCTCCCAGTCTCCGTTCACTCTGTTTCTGAATAAGTCGGTGCTTTCCAGCCCGGCCTCTTTCAAGGAGGGACAGACGTTCGACAAAAGCTCCGTCTGCCAGATGACGGACAATAACCTTACTTCAAGCGTGCAAGGCTCTTCGGAGGGTATGCGCACGCTTGCGCTTAATGGCGGGTCGCACGCTTCGAAGGGGAAGCTGACGGAACTTGCCTATAAGTCCGATGCCATTGAAGGGGAGTCTGATAACGCTGATGAAAGACTGAGGCAGACCAACCAGAGTGGGAATACCAGAAGCGGCTATTATTTTCAGGAGGACGGCTCTTCACAGGGAACATACAATTGCGAGGATGAGGTTGATAATGATGCTACTTACACGCCCGACCGTGGTTCCGGGAGCGAATTAAGTATAGATAACATACTCAACTCCGAAAGCCCGCAGGCGAAATCTCACGGAGACTTGGGAGACCTCAAGCCTAGTGATATAGGGCTTAGTGATGACATAGATGAAGTTTTACCGGGAGAAGAGGGAAAGTACCCCATCCCAGAGGACGACGAGAACGACCCTACGAGTGACGCCTACAAGAGAAAACATGGAGAAATGGTGGAAGAGGAGGAAGAGAAAGACGAACCGACAACCTATCCCGTGATTCTCGGACATCCCCATCTTCACCCGTTGTTGGGACTGTTAGGTACGAGCGAGATAAGCAGCGGTTCGATGAGAGTGATGGAAGCCACTGGGGAGGATGTCAGCATACGCTTTGACAACGTGACTTTCAACTTCAAGAGCAAGGTAGTGACGCTGAACGGCACCATCCTCTTCGTTTTCTATTGAGGAAGACTGTGTAAAATATATGTATGGAACATTCTAGTAGAGACGCGATTCATCGCGTCTCCATTCATCCCATCTCCACATTCGTCAGTGATGCTGTGATAGGTAAGATATTAAAACACTATGAAAAGCGGAGACGCGATAAATCGCGTCTCTACCTAAATTAGTGGTACAATGCGGATAAACATTAAACACTACCCATTAAACATTACTCATTAAACACTAAATCCGTGATGTAGTGGTAAAGTTTCTTGTAGAACGGGTGATGGGAAAGCGTTTCCGCATTACCTATAATAAACAGCTTCATTCTGGCTCGTGTGATGGCCACGTTCATGCGTCGCAAGTCCGTGAGGAAGCCGATTTCCCCTTTCTCGTTCGCACGGACTAAGGAGATGAAAACGACATCCCGCTCTTGTCCTTGGAAGCCGTCCACTGTGTTTACGGTCAATGCGTTTCGGAAGGGTTTCAAGGTCTTTTCTTTTCTCAGCAGCTGTCGCAACAGTGTGGCTTGCGCCCGGTAAGGCGTGATGATGCCAAAGTCGATGCGTTCGTCAAGCAGTCTTTCTTTTCCTATCTTGCTGATGTACTCTTTCAGCTTATCGATAGTCAGTCTGGCCTCTTCCTTGTTCAGCTTCCCGGTGTATTTTCTTTCCTCCACCGCATCCGCCGTGTCAATCCATTCCATCGGGGTGTCATAGTCCAGTATGCTTCTGTATTTTACTTCCGGGGCGGACACCACTTTGCCGCCATAGAACCAGTCGCTGGAGAAACGCATGATACGCTCGTTCATGCGGTACTGGGTGGTCAGCAGCGTGACCACTTCAGGCTTTCGTAAGGCTATTTTCTCCATCAGTGTGTCGGCCAGTCCCTTTTTGGCCGCTTCGTAGCATTTGATGGTGGGAGGAAGCTGTTTGTGGTCTCCAGCGAAAATCACCCGGCTTGCCTTGCGGATGGCAATCCAACAGGCGGGTTCCATGGCCTGTGCCGCCTCGTCTATGAAGAGAGTGCTGAACTTCATGCCCGACAGTGTTTTGTTGGCCGAGCCTGTCAAGGTGCAGGCGATGACCCTCGTCTCGTTGAACAACTGGTAGCGGATGCGGAACTCCAACTCGTCCGCTTTTTCTTTCAACGCTCCGATTTTGCGGCTGAGGCGTTCCCTGTCCGAGGCCGTCTTCTTCTGGTTGTAGAGTTGCCGGATGGTGCGCCGGATGCCCCACAAGGCCGGATAGTCGGGGTGATTCTCAAAGCGGCGTTCGTATGTGAATGATAACATCTTGTCATTTACTCGGGCCGGATTCCCAATACGCATGACTTGGATGCCTCTGTCCACTAACTGCTCGCTAATCCAGTCTACGGCCATGTTGCTTTGGGCGCAGACCAGCACCTGGCTCTCCCTGCGCAGTGTCTCGTAGATGGCTTCCACTAATGTGGTGGTCTTGCCTGTGCCCGGAGGCCCGTGTACGATGGCCACGTCTTTGCAACACAGCACCTCGTTCACGGCTTTCTCTTGCGCAGGGTTCAGCCACGGGAAACGGATAGGGGAGAAGGAGAATTTCTCCGCCTTGCGGGATGTATAGAAAAGGTCTCGCAGATAAGCTGTCCGGTTGTCTTCTGCTGCGGCCACATCGCCCAGTGCCTCGAACATGAGTTGGTAAGAGGTCTCGTCAAAAGCGATTTGTACGCCCACTTCTTCCGCTAACTGGAGCGAGGCGACGGCATTAGCATCGGGCACTTGTACCACCATTAGGTCGTCCTGCACATAACTGACAGTGGCGGAAAAACGGAAATACCGTGGCTTGTCCCATTCCTCCATGGCGAAGAAGCAAACGGGAGTGCCTGCTTCGAACTGGTGTTCGATGTCTTCCTCGTCGGCAGGGCGGTAAATCTCCACCACGAACTGATTCAAGGAGTTGTAATAGCTCCTGCCGATGCGGACAGGACTCCAGCAAAGTCCCTGTCGTACCTTCTTCAGAATCCCCGTGCGGACGCTTTCTTGGGTGAACTCGTTCCGCTCGTATTCATATTCCATTCTCAATAAGTCTCTCATCCGTTGTATTTCCTTCACGGGGGAGACTGCTTGTATCTTATCCATTGTTTGTGTATCTTGGCTTGCAAAGATAGCGGATTGGCGGCAATGTCGCAAAGGAAGTCAAGGTAAAAATCCCGTGTTTCGCTTCTCTTTCGAATTATTTTTAGTACCTTTGTGTCCACAAAGTAGAGACGCGATTGATCGCGTCTCTGCATTAGCGATTGATTACGTTTCTACACACTAAACACTGATTGAATGTCTGAAGAGTATATTGTGTCGGCCCGTAAATACAGGCCACAGACTTTTGACGAGGTGGTCGGACAGCAGTCTTTGACCACTACCCTGCGGAATGCCATCCAGACAGGAAAGCTGGCGCATGCCTATCTTTTCTGCGGACCTCGAGGAGTGGGGAAGACCACTTGCGCCCGTATTTTCGCAAAGACCATCAACTGTCTCAGTCCGCTTCCCAACGGGGACGCTTGCAACCAGTGCGAGTCTTGCAAGGCGTTCAACGAGGGTCGCTCTTTCAATATTCAGGAGCTGGACGCGGCCTCTAACAACTCGGTGGAGGAAATCCGCCAGTTGATAGAGCAGGTGCGCATTCCGCCACAGGTGGGTAAGTACAAGGTGTTCATCATCGACGAGGTGCACATGCTGTCCACGGCGGCTTTCAATGCCTTTTTGAAGACGTTGGAGGAACCGCCCGCTCATGTCATTTTCATCCTCGCCACTACGGAGAAACACAAGATTCTTCCCACGATTCTCTCCCGCTGCCAGATTTATGACTTCAAGCGGATGGAGGTGGCTGACATTGTGCGTCATTTGCAAAAGGTGGCGGCAGACCAGGGTGTGAGTCCTTGTGAGGAAGAGGCGTTGCACGTCATTGCGCAGAAAGCCGACGGAGGAATGAGAGATGCATTGTCAATCTTCGACCAGGCCGCTTCTTTTGGCGGTGGGAAGATAACTTACGCCGATGTCATCAAAGACTTGAATGTGCTTGACTATGAGTATTATTTCATGGTCAGTTCCGCTGTGTTGGCGCATGATGTGACGAAACTTTTGCTTACGTTCAACGAGATTCTGTCCAAAGGCTTTCAGGGTAACCAGTTCATTCAGGGATTGGCCTCTCATTTCCGCAATATCTTGGTCAGCAAGGACGCACAGACGCTTCCCCTGCTGGAAGTGGCGCAGAATGTGAGGGACAGGTATGCGGAAGCGGCCAGACAGTTTAGGGCTGACTATTTGTACCGTGCCATGAAACTGTGTAATGACTGCGACGTGGCTTACCGGGCTTCCAACAACAAACGGCTGTTAGTGGAACTGACCTTGATTCAGCTCGAACAGGCGGCTGAACCAGACGACCCTTCCTCCCGGCCTTCGGGCCGTGAAGATGTTTTAAAACCGATATTTAAAAAGGAGGCTGCGGCTCAGCCCACGCCTTCTTCCCCCGCTCAACAGGAGACAGCCGCTTCCACAATGCGGGAATCCAGCACCGCTTATCCGACACCTGCTTCCGAGGCAGGTGTATCTTCCATTGTTCCCGGACACTCTTCCCAGTCAGCCCGGAAAGTCCCCGTATTCAAGAAAGGAGATGTGCGCATAGCCGTCCGCTTGCGTCCGTCCGCTCCATCGGAAGCTGCTCCCCGACAGGTGGTGTCTGCGGGGAAATCCGCTCCTGTGGTGGAAGAGCAGAAGAGTTTTACGGAAGAGCAATTGCGTATGTTGTGGTTGCAGTATGCGCAGACGCTTCCCGTTACGGAGAGAGCGGTCAGTGAGCGCATGAAGATAATGCGTCCGACACTGGTGGACAAGCATGTGTTTCAGGTGACGGTGGAGAATGAGAATGTGAAAAAGTTTTTTAACGCCTATGCCCCGGCCATTGTGAACTTTTTGAGAGCGCAGCTTCACAATAGCGGGGTGGAGATGCGCATAGAAGTGAACCAGCAAGAGGTGACACTCCCGCAGACACCGCAGCAGCTGTTTCTGGAAATGGGGAAAAAGAATCCGTGCCTGATTGCCTTGAAGAACAAGTTCGGACTGGACTTGGCGTGAAAGGAGAGAATACAACAATTAAAGAAACCTATAATTTAGGGATGAGAGGGAGATTGTGAAACCAAATCCTTACCTTTGTACATTCTATTAAAATATAACAGATATGTACAAAAAGAAGAAAGTAACCTTGGTGATTGATGAAATCAACAAAGGACAGCTTGTCGTTCATGACAAGGCGAATCGGAATTTTATAGTAAAGATAATCAACGGATTAAATGAAGATGATTTTAAAGTGGGAGGAAAGGTCTCCTGTTTGCCAGTCTCTTCGAGTAATGATAGTGTATATTATGTGTTGGACAAGGTGCCTTTTCTGAAGGCGCGGTATAAAGTAGGGGAGATTTACGAGTTCCGGGTGGGGGCTTTGAAGGATGGCATTACCCCTGGAAAGGCGTATTATCCGTTGTCGGGCGAGTTAGGGGTGACGATTCCTTTTCCTTTTCATGGGGAACATCTTCCTGAAGGCACCACGCAGAAATTCAGATTGCTTAGTTACGATGAGGAGAAAAACAAGTTCTTTGTAGAATACGTGCCCTCGGAGCAAACAGAGAAAAAAGAGGACTTTCCCGGATATGAGGAGATAAACGAGGTGGTGCCTGCGCCGAAGGGTTATTCGTTGGAGACTCTTCGCCAACGGGAGGATGCGGGACGTGTCTTGACGAAAATAGAACAGACTTTGGAAGATTGGCTTCCTTCGTATATAGACTATCTGCTGCGTCTGCTGAAGAACAATCTCTCGCAAGACAAATCTGTGGAGAGTAATACCTTAATAGAATATATCAAGTCACTGACCAAATACATCTTGGAAGGGTCTTCCTACCTGAAAGCCTTTGACGACAACCGCCGCAACCAGCTGCGCACACATTTCGAGCAGATATACAGCCGGTTGGACAATATGAGAGAGGCGGTTTCCGTCATGGAGAAAAACAAGGTGGGGGAGTATGTGCAGGAACTGCTCATGAAGTTCCGTATGGCGGGGTATGTGATAGACTGCAAGAACAGGATGGAGGTGCTCGATTTCATCCTTTCCTTCAACACGAAGTTGCTGGATGACTCACTCTTGCTGACGGACTTGGTGAGTATCCTGGAGTCGCTTTCAGAGGAAGAGGAAAATCTGTCCTTGGTGAAGCCTCTGATGAAAATATTGGAGGAACAGGCGGTGGAGCTGCGGAGTGCCATTGACGCATTGGAGAACTCGCTGACGCAAGAAGAGTCGGAGCGTAAGAAACGTACTTACAGTTACGTGTGTGGCGCCTTGTGGATTCTCAACGACCGTGTACCCGCCAATCCCGACAGCCCACTGGTAGGGCTGATGGTGACGTTCCTGCGCTATCTTTCTGACTTGTGTCCTTACTACGCTGTCCACTTGCTTGGCACGGCGGTCCGTCTTTCGGGCAGCGACCATCTTCCTCGTGTGGCCTTCCACTGGCTTGACTTGAAGGGAATGGAGAAATCCGGGCCGGATATGCTGGCTTCGAAAATCACGAAGTTTACCCGTGTGGAGTTCCCCGACAATTACGCTCCCATTTACTATACCGCCCGTGGCTCGCTTAAGTGTGACAAGGGGAGTTACAGCCTGATTCCCGCCTCCAAGGGGCTGTATAAGATAAACAGTTATAACTATGTGTCGTGTCTGCCCATGATGGAGGGGGCGTTTTCTTTTTCGGTGAAGCGGAATGAGCGTATAGCCCAGTCGGAAACAGGTACGATAGAGGGAGTGAGGTCTTTCCTTCTTTCTGTGGAACGCACCTGCGCCACAGTGTCTATTGTGCCGCGTACATTGCGTCAGTACGAAGATGGTGCGTGGATGTCCGTGTGTGTGCGGAATGTGGTGCTGGACGATGACCGTCCTCACCTGGTGGTGGAGACGATAGACTCCAGTTACGAGAAACGGACTGGTTGGGTATTGCTGGACGAGATTTATTTTTACCATATCCGGGACTGGAACGGTGTGTTTTCAGTGAATCAGGTATTCCGGGTGGAGTTGAAAGGATACGATGACACCTTGGGTGTTTACCATTTCAACCTTACACCGCCGTTGTGCGACTACCTTTCCGAGGCGGTGAAGCCAGGCGATGAGACCGATGCGCTGTTCATCATGCGCAACGCCCAGCGTTACACCTTTATCTCCGAAGACGGGTATTCCCTGTTTCTTCCCTCGAACATGATGGAGGACGTGGAGCTGGATAATGGAGACTGCGTACGTTTGCGTGTCACGAATATTTCTCAGAATAACTTGATTTACGGGCAATATATAGATAAGGTGTACACGCATTTCAACAAGGAAGAGGCCATGCGCAGTCTTATCGGTAATTATATCGAGGACGAGGACGGTGCGTTGCCTGACGAGAATATGGATAGGGAGTTGTCAAGACAGGACGTTACAGAGCTGGCTCGGTGTATGATGGCTTATAGTCGTCAGGTGACGGATGCGATTTCACGCTATACGCTGATGGCTTCCGCCCGGCTTGTGGCGAAGCTTTCAGGAGATGAGACACTTACATCTTACATTGAGACCCGGACAGGCTTTCTGTTGAATCTCATTTATTTCCTGAAAAACGAGTATGGAATGATAACGGTGTGTGATATTCCGAAGAATTTGGCCGGAAACAAGGAGCTGGCGGAAAGGCAGCGGGTGCAACGAGTTATCATGGCTTTCGGAAAAGAGGCAAAGAACAAAGACATTGAGGAGACGTTGAGAAGCCAGTCTGAAGGCAAGGAGGCTGAGATTGCCCGTCTTGTGTTGTCGGCCAATCTTTTGAAAGGTATTATGCCCGACTCGTATATCCATGCGCTGAAGAATGAGATAGCCTCCCGTCTGTCTGTCAGCGTGGACGAGGAATTGGAGCTGGACGAAGGGGAAAGTCTCGGAATGGAGAGTGAAGTCCTGGAGTTCAAGACTTCCTATGTATTCCCTGCGGGAAATCACATGCAGCCTGACTTGGAACGGCAGAAGATGGTCATCATGGAGTCGCTGGACGCTTTTCTTAACGCTCGTGGAGGCTCTTTGCTGTTGGGGGTGAACGATTACGGTATCATCACAGGAGTGAAAAGCGACCTGGAGGAGCTGCGTTGCACCCCCGATCAGTATCAGAATATGATTCGAAATGACATTGTGCAGTACTTGGGAGTCTCTTCCAGCGGGTTGATTTCCACGAACTTCACGTATGGAAACCAAGTGCTGGAAATTGTGGTGAAGCCTTCCGAGTATATTGTGAGATGTAACAATGTGGCTTGGCAGCGTCACGGCAACAGCAAGCGTATGTTGACGGGAAGTGCGTTGCGTATTGCCGAGGAGAGAAAAGAGAGGGAACATGGAAGTCTCTTGGAAAAGAATAATCAACAGAATTAATATGATAATAAGTATGAACGCTTTAAGTAAACGTTTGAAACAGGTCTCATTCATCCTCTTTTATGTGGTGATGGTAGCGATGGCTATTGCCACTATCGTGGAGAAATACAATGGCACGGACTATGTTTCTTCCGTCATTTACGGCTCGTGGTGGTTCTGCCTGCTGTGGGGAGTGTTGTCTGTGGCCGGATTGGTCTATTTCATAGGCCGTAAGTTGAAAAGTCTTTCGCTCTGGCTGCTTCACATCTCCTTCGTGGTGATACTTTGCGGAGCTTTGCTTACGCATCTCTTCTCTGACCAGGGCATGGTACATCTTCGGTTGGGAGAGCCAGTCTCCACCTATGTGATGCCGGATGAGACGAAAGGAATGGTGAAGAAGAACTTGCCTTTCACCTTGGTGCTGAACCGTTTCCAGGTGCATTACTACAATGGTACGGAGGCGGCGATGGACTATTCTACGGATTTCACGGTGAAAGACGGAAACGAATCTTTCAAAGGCTCCGTGTCCATGAACAATATTTTCGCTCATAAATCCGTGCGCCTTTATCAATCTTCGTATGATGAGGACGGAAAGGGCAGTATTCTCTCCTTGAACAGCGACCCTTGGGGCATTCCTGTGACCTATGCGGGCTATGCGTTGCTGTTCATCTCGTTGGTATGGATGCTGTTCGACCCTCGTGGACAATACCGTCAGTTGTTGAAGCATCCGTTGTGGAAGAAGGGAATACTTGCTTCTTTGCTGCTCTTCGCCTTGACAGGTGGCGCAAAGGCGGCTACAGTAGTGCCTGAGGCTACTGCGGAGCGGTTCGGGCATTTGTTTATATTATATAATAACCGGGTGTGTCCGGTGCAGACCTTGGCCATTGATTTCACCAAGAAGCTCTATGGAGAGGCTTCTTATAAAGACTATTCCGCCGAACAGGTGCTGCTGAGCTGGATATTCTGGGGGCAGGAATGGGATAACGAGCCGGTATTGAAGGTGAAAAGCGATGTGTTGCGGAAGGAGTTTAATCTGCCTGAATATGCGTCCGTAAGCAGTTTCTTCAACCAGCTCCAAGGCGGCTATATCCTCGGTCCTTTGGTTCAAGAGTACTACCAGGAGAACAAACAGGACGCTTTGCATAAGGCAGCTGTGGAAATGGACGACAAACTTCAGCTCGTCATGTCTTTGCGTCGTGGCACCCTGTTGCAACTCTTCCCTTATACCCAAGGAAAGAGAACCTCATGGTATTCACCGACCTCCGACCTGCCTAAGGGGATGGAGAAACTTCACCGTATCTTCATCCAGCAGGTGTTCAACTTGCTGATGCAGGATGCCATGACAGGCAACTGGGGGCATTTTGGCATGATTTCGGGCAAGATGCTCATTTATCAGCAAAAGAATGCGGGCAACTCTTTGCCTTCCACCGCTTCCGTGAAAGCAGAGCGGATGTACAATGCGTTCCCCTACACGAAAGTATTGTTCATCGTGAACCTGGCAGTGGGATTTCTCACTTTCTTCTATGCCGTGTGGCGGTTGCTGCAGCAGAACGGACAGGGAGGGAAGCATGAAAAACGGGTGACAGGAGTGGCCTTGGGAATCATGGCCTTGTCCTTCCTTACGTTGACCCTTTGCCTGGGGCTTCGGTGGACGATTAGCGGAAAAGTGCCGATGGGCAACGGGTATGAGACTATGCTGACTTTGGCGTGGTTTGTGCAGTTGATTACCTTCTTCGTCTATCGTAAGCTCCCGTTCTTGCTGTCGTTCGGTTTCTTGCTTTCCGGCTTCTTCTTGCTCGTCTCTTTCATCGGCCAGATGGATCCGCAGATTACACCGTTGATGCCCGTGCTGCTTTCACCGTTGTTGAGTGTGCATGTGTCATTGATAATGATGTCGTTCGCCTTGCTTTCCTTCACGTTCCTGTGCGGTTTGACTGCCTTGATATTAGTGATGATGAAAGGGGGAAGGAACGAATTGGTGAAAGAACGTCTGGAGTCCCTTCGTTTAGTGTCCCGTCTGTTCTTGTATCCCGCATTGACCCTGTTAGGAGCGGGCATCTTCGTGGGGGCTATCTGGGCGAATGTCTCCTGGGGACGCTACTGGAGTTGGGATCCCAAAGAAGTATGGGCGTTGATTACGTTCATGTTCTATGGTGCCGTGGTGCATACGCACTCACTGCCTGCTTTCCGCAAGCCGTTGGCTTATCATATATATGTGACCCTTGCGTTTCTTATGGTATTAATGACCTACTTCGGCGTGAACTACTATCTGGGCGGAATGCACAGCTACGCAGGATAAAATAAAGTTTGAATATACTAAGAGAGGATGTGTCGTAATGAGCGATACATCCTCTTTTTCATTTACTATGAGAATTAGTTCATTCCTTTCAGACGTTCCACCATCTGTTTAGTTCTTCTCTTGCGAAGATTCGCATACAGGCAAATATTGTAGATTCTAAATGAGAGTCTTTGAGGGGGATTAGAGTAGGGGAGCCAGTAGTCGTACTATGGATTCCTCCAACCGTTTCCGCCAGGGTCTTCTTCGCCAGCGGCGGAGTGACAGCTTACGGCAGGACTTCTGGTCTTGGAGGAATATTTTCCGAACTTGCGTCGAAGTGCGAGTGTCGTAGATAAAGGCGTTTATTTCGAAGTTATGCTCGAAGCTGCGGAAGTCCATGTTGGTGGAGCCTATGGTGCAAAGTTCATCGTCACAGACCATCAGTTTGGAGTGCAGGAAGCCCTTGCGGTACACGTATACATTGACTCCCGCCAGGAGAATGTCATCCAGGTAGGAACGGGTGGCCAGCTGCACGATGCGGTTGTCTGACTTCTCGGGAATCATCAGTCGCACGTCCACTCCCGCCAGGGCTGCTGTCTGCAAGGCTTGCAGGATAGGAGGCGTGGGCATGAGGTAGGGCGTTTGCACATAGAAGTATTTCTTCGCCCCGGTAATGACTTTCGTCAGTCCGAACATGATGTCCCGCCACAGTCCGACCGGTTCGGAAGTGACGATTTGCATCGGGATGTTTCCGGTTTTCAAGGGGAGCGGGAAATAGTCCTCAGTGGCTTGAAAGGTCTTGTCGATGAAATACCAGTCGATGAGGAAAGCCCGTTGCAAGCCGTGTACGGCACTTCCTTCCACCCGTATGTGAGTGTCACGCCAGACTCCTAACTTTCCAGGACGGAAATAGCGCAGGGCAAGGTTCATGCCACCCACATAGCCTACTTTCCCGTCAATGACCACAATTTTGCGGTGGTTGCGGAAGTTGATTTTGCCAGTGAGGAATGGTAGTCTCACTTTTAGAAAACTGTACGTCTCAATACCCTCTTTTTGCATTTCCTTGAAGAAGCGGTCAGGTACGTTCCAGCACCCCACATCGTCATACAGCACTTTTACTTTCACACCCGCCTTGGCTCTTTCAATCAAAATATCTCTCACCATTCTTCCCACCGGGTCATCCTCGAAGATATAGAACTCCAGATGAATGTGCTTTTTCGCCTGGCTCAGGTCTCGCAACAGGGATTGTAGCATATCCTCTCCTTCGGTGAATATTTGCAGAGAGTTGTCGGGCAGCAGGAGAGACTGGTTCACTTTTTGGAAGAATTTGACGAGAGTCTGGTAACCGGCAGAAGGTACAGCGCAGGCTTTGATAAGCCTTGCGAGCGACTCCCGGGTGAGCTGGTTGGCGATTCGTCGGCTGATAAGCCGTTTGCGTCGCACGTTCTGTCCGAAGAAGAAGTAGAACACGAATCCCACGACCGGGAGGAATATTAGCACGAGAATCCACGCCATGGTTTTCACGGGACTTCGATTGTCGAGCAACACCACCACGATAGTGCTGACAATGATGTAGACATAGAATATCTCTACAATATATTTGAATATATCCGTCACAAGCATAGAGTCTTTATGTAAGTCTCTGCAAATTTAGCGAATTTTATTTATAAACCAAGGTAAAAGCACAAGATTATGACAAGAAACAATAAAAAACAGTCAGAGACATTGGAGAAGTTCATGAACCGCATTATCGACCGGCTGAAAGTGAATGGGCGGTATCGTACTATGCAGCATTATCGGTCTACGCTTCACAGCGTCAAACGATATAAACAAGATGTCTGTCTCAACCAAATAGATGCAGACTTGGTACAGTCATACGAAGCTTATCTGAAGAATGTGGAGAAGGTATGCCGTAATACCAGTTCTTTCTATATGCGTGTATTTCGTGCGGTCTATAATCAGGCTGTGGAAAAAGGATATGTCCCACAGCGACATCCTTTCAAGAATGTTTATACAGGCATCGACAGGACGAACAAGTGCGCCATTCCAATCGATGTCGTCAGCAGCATCAAGAATCTCAATCAGTTATCACCCGGTCAAGAGATGGCAAGAGACACTTTCCTTATGTGCTTCTACCTGCGCGGCATCTCTTTTATCGACCTGGCACATCTCCGAAAGTCAGACCTCAAAAACGGCTACTTGCACTATACCCGAAGTAAGACAGGGCAACGTCTTTTGGTGAAATGGGAGAAGGAGATGCAGGACTTCGCTGACAAATATCGACATCTTACTACTTCCTCTTCTTACCTTTTCCCTTATCTTGTAAGCGAGGCCAAAGACAAGCATGAGGAAACCAAACTCTACCACAATGCAGAGGCACGTATCGCTTATCATCTCAAAAAAATAGGCACGAAGATAGGTGTTAAAGGTAAGCTGACACTCTATGTCGCACGTCATTCATGGGCGACTGCGGCCAGAAACCGAAATGTGTCTATTTCCGTCATCAGTCAAGCTCTGGGACATGACTCTGAAGTCACCACGCAGATATATCTCCGCTCCATCCAAAGCTCAGAAATCGATAAAGTGAATGCTGAAATTATAGCGTCGTTGTAAGCTGAAAATGAAAAACAAGTGAAAACGCAATAGAACTGATATGAGACAGCATTCTGAATCTCTATATAAGGGATACAGAATGTTACGTAATTCTAGAATTGGAGGTTGAATTTATTGCATAAAAAAGAATGATTATCCGCAATCGTACCACCAATAAACATTGTGTAGGTAGAGACGCGATTCATCGCGTCTCCACTGATTGATGGGCATTTAGGACGTGTCTTGTCATGCCGTGAGTAGTGACTCCTTATTCACCGTGTTTGACTCTA
>CAVDHB010000059.1:0-19098 GCA_963608705.1 Prevotella sp. P5-108 | reverse complement strand
CATGATTATGCTAATTATCGTTAACCGTATGCAGTTTTCTTATTATAGTTCATACTATATAACCCAATAACTGATTGTTCTTTAATGGATTAATATCAATTGGTAATATAAACGACAAAAGAAGGCAAGATAAAAAGTGTTATATAGTAAAAGGCAGGAAAATAATCAGGAAGAAAACATCATAGTTTTCTTCCCGATTAAATTTATCGCTTCACGATGAAGTACGGATTATGTAAATCTTCCTTGTTGTATTGCAGTGGCGTGTGGCCGTCAGTTTGCACAATCTCGCCTCCCGCAGCTTTGACGATGGCGTGTCCTGCGGCGGTGTCCCATTCCATGGTGGGGGCGAAACGAGGGTAGATGTCGGCACTGCCTTCAGCCACGGCGCATATCTTCAGGGAACTTCCTCTGGAAAGTGTCTGGATGTTCGGATGCGTAGGACGCAAGGAGTCGATGAAAGCTTCCGTCTCGGCGTTCAGAAAGGAACGGCTGGCCACTACTATGTAGCCTGTGTGTCCCTCCGCCAAGGGCAACCGTTCGGCTTTCTCCCTTAATTTATCCAGCGAATCCTCCTCGGAAAGAGTCTCCACATTCCGCAACCGGAAAGCTCCTTTTGTGGTGTCCCCGATATACAACTCCTTTCGCACCGGGATGTAGATGACACCCGCTTCCGCACTGTGTCCTTGCACCCAGGCTATGTTCACGGTGAACTCCCCGTTGCGTTTGATGAACTCCTTTGTGCCGTCCAAGGGGTCTACCACCCACATGGAGGGCCAGTCTTTGCGGCTGTCGTAAGGAGCGTGCAGTCCTTCCTCGCTCAGAATAGGGTAGGGGGTGGATGCCTCCAACCTTTCCGTAATCAATGCGTTCGCCGCTTTGTCGGCGATGGTGACAGGCGAGTTGTCGGCCTTTTTCTCGATGTGGAAATCCGCTTTCGGGTCATTGTAGATGTCCAGAATCTTTCTTCCTGCTTCTACCGCCGCTTTCACGGCCACCCATAGATATTGCTGGTTCATGCGGCTTACTTTTCGATACGGATGCCCAAGCCTTGACGGCCTAATTCCTTCACGACCTTTTCCACTACCTCGTACTGGCTTTCGGGAATGCCTAATTTCTTCAAGTTCAGTACAGGGGTGTCATCCACCTCGTCCACATCTCCCGAAGTGGCCTTGCCCTTAATCATACCCACGGCACAGGTGTTGTAGGTAATCGGGTCGATGAGAATGAAAGCGCCGGTCGCTTTGTTCTCTTTATAGGGGTCGAAGAACAGCTCCTTGGAAGAAGTCAGGGTGATGTCTGCTATCTGGTTCAGCTTCAATGGCACATCCTTTTCTTTCAGCTTGCCGTTTTCCACGCTGAGATGCTCCATGGTGTTCACGTCAATCTTGTATTTGATGTGATTGATGTTCACACGGCTCAGGTTGGTGGTCTGTTTGATGTAGAAGTTCTTGCGGATGTCCATCGGTTCCTCGTCCATCCACACGAGCGTGGCTTCCACATGACGGTCTATCTGCGGCAAATCCAGGGGATGTACCAGCATTTCCCCACGTGAAACGTCTATCTCGTCCTCCAAGGTGAGGGTCACAGACAAGGGAGGGAACGCCTCTTTCAAGTCTCCGTCTGCCGTGACGATGCGTTTTACCTTGGAACGTTTTCCGGAAGGAAGAGCCATTACCTCATCACCCGGACGAATCACGCCGGATGCTACCTTTCCACTGAAGCCGCGGAAATTCAAGTTGGGACGCAGCACATATTGCACAGGGAAACGGAAATGCTTGTAATTACGGTCTGTGTCGATGGGCACTGTCTCCAAGTACTCAATCAGCGATTTTCCTTTGTACCACGGTGTGCGGTCGGATTTCTCCACCACATTGTCTCCGTCTAAAGCGGACAACGGAATGGGGTAGATGTCCTCGATGCCTAACGGTTTTACAAACTCCATGTACTCTTTCAGGATTTCATTGAATCTGTCCTCGGAAAAATCTACCAAATCCATCTTGTTCACGGCCAGTACCACATGCTTGATGCCTAACAAGGACACCAGGAAGGTATGGCGGCGAGTCTGAGTCAACACACCGTTACGGGCGTCTATCAGAATGATGGCCAAGTTGGCCGTGGAACCTCCCGTAATCATGTTGCGGGTGTATTGCTCGTGTCCGGGAGCGTCCGCAATGATGAACTTACGTTTGTTCGTGGAGAAATAGCGGTACGCCACGTCAATAGTGATACCCTCCTCACGTTCCGCTTTCAGTCCGTCTAACAGTAAGGCGTAGTCGATATGTTCTCCTGCGTTACCCATCCGCTTGCTGTCTCTCTCCAGTGCGTCCAATTGGTCTTCGTAGATTTTCTTGCTGTCGAACAGCAGACGGCCAATCAGTGTGGATTTACCGTCGTCCACCGAGCCTGCGGTCAGGAAACGGAGCTGGTCTTTCTTCTCGTCGTTGTCCAGGTATTCTTCTATAGAGAAATTTTTCTTAGTTTCGTTGCTCATATTATACGTCATTTATAAAGATTAGAAATAACCTTCCCGTTTCTTCTCCTCCATGCTGGAGTTCTCGTCATAGTCGATTACACGGGTGGTACGCTCACTCTTGCGGGTGGTCATCATTTCCTCCACGATTTTCTCGATGGTGTCGGCATTGCTTTCCACGGCACCTGTCAGCGGCCAGCATCCCAATGTGCGGAAACGCACTGTCTTTTTCTCGATTTTGGGTTTCAAGTCGGCGGGCAGACGGTCGTCGTCCGGCATAATCCACTGGTTGTCATAACGTACCACTGGTCGCTCCTTGGCGAAATACAGTGACACTACGGGAATATGCTCCAAACGGATGTACTGCCAGATGTCCAGTTCCGTCCAGTTGCTGAGCGGGAACACACGGATGCTCTCTCCCTTGTGTACCATTGTGTTGTAGATGTCCCACAATTCCGGACGCTGGTTCTTGGGATCCCATTGGTTGAATTTGTTGCGGAAAGAGAAGATGCGTTCTTTGGCGCGGGATTTCTCCTCATCCCTACGCGCACCTCCGAAGGCAGCGTCAAACTTGTACTTGGCCAACGCTTGCAGCAAAGCCTGTGTCTTCATCAAGTCTGTGTGTACTTTACTGCCAGAGGCGAAAGGACCTACTCCTGCATTGAATGCTTCCATGTTGCTATAAGTCAGCAGATTCCATCCATGAGTCTTTGCGTAGTTATCGCGGAACTCAATCATTTCATGGAATTTCCATTTTGTGTCCACGTGCAACAAGGGGAAAGGCGGACGGCCAGGATAAAAGGCTTTCTCCGCTAAGTGCGCCATCACTTGGGAGTCTTTTCCGATGCTGTACAGCATCACAGGGTTTTCGAACTCGGAAGCCACCTCACGGATGATGTGGATGGATTCCGCCTCCAACTCTTTCAAATGGTTGAGATTGTACTGTTCATTCATTGTGTATTCTGTTTTGATTATTTTTACTCGTTAGTAGCATGTGTCGTTTTCAGCCATTCGCCAATCTTGTTCCGCATACGGATAGAGCGGCGTACATCCTTTGCGTTCGATGTGACCGCAATGCTTATGTCTCCCTCCTTGTAAATCGCAGGGGAGACGAAATCGCACAAGTCCGGGTCGTCGCACACTGAGCAGAGAATATGTCTTTGCTCGGCATCCGCTTTGATACGGGCGTTCAGCTCACGATTCTCCGTACAGGCGTACACCATCCATGCTCCGTCCAAGTCGGACGGTGCGTAGGCTTTTTCCACCAGCGTGAAAGGCAAGGACTGAAAGCCTTCTTGAAAGGTCTTGGAAATTACCGTAAGACTGTCCGTGAAACGACGCATCACGGAAGCCTTGTGGAATCCCACTTTTCCACCACCTATCATGACTATCTTTTTTCCATGAATGTCAATGGCGATGGGTAAGAAGTTATGTGGCTTGTTCATTCTTTTGATCTTAGTGTATGGATATTGTCAACGCTGGTGCAGTCCGCATTCCCGGTGGTCGGGGTCTTCCCACCACCATCTGCCCGAGCGGATGTCCTCGCCAGTCTTCACCGCACGGGTGCAAGGCTGGCAACCGATGGAGGGAAATCCTTTGTCGTGCAGCGGATTGTATGGTACATGATGCCGATGAATGTAGTCCCATACTTGCTCTTCCGTCCAGTCAATCAGCGGATTCACCTTGATAAGGTTGTTATTTTTGTCCCATTCCACTAAACGCTCTTCTTTGCGGGTCACAGACTGTCCCTTTCGGAGTCCGCAAATCCACACATCCAACGTGGACAACGCTCGTTTCAAGGGTTCCAGCTTCCGGCAGGCGCAGCAAGCGTGGCGTAGTTCAATGCTCTCGTAGAAGGCGTTGATTCCATTTTTCCGGACATACTCTTCCACCCCTTTCCGCTCTGGGAAGAATACCTCCATCTTTATATCGTAAGTCAGGTTGGTCTTGTCTATAAGGTTGTAGGTTTCGGGAAAGAAACGCCCGGTATCCAATGTGAAGATACGCGCTTTCTTGTCCACTTTCACCCACATGTCTGTCAGTGCCTGGTCTTCCAGTCCTAAGCTGGAAGCCAGTGCCACTCTGTCTCCATACGTCTCGAAGAGATAGTTCAGCAAGGCTTGCGGTTCTTTTCCCTCGAAGCGAGTGTTCAATGTGTCTATTGTCGTCTGTAAACTCATAATCCGTTCCTCACAAAATCTTTGGCGTAATGATGTATTGCGCTTCCAGCTGTTTGATGTCTTATTCTTCTTTTTTCGTTAGTTCGTTTTCGGTGGTCTTTCCTCTGGCTACTAATAACACGCCTTCGGGCAATGCCCCGTACAGCTTTCTATAAGCCTGTACACACGAGGGAGAACCGAAAAGAATTTTATCTATTTGATGGATGTCCACTTTTTCCGCTTGCTCATTCGGCTGGTTCAGGTAAACGGGCAGGTCTACCACCTCTTGTCCCATTGCCACCAGTCCTTTTGACAGCAGGGGAAGTCCCTTGTCTGAACGGGGTAGCAGGAAATGTTGTCCTGCGGGAAGCTGCCGGAAATAGTTTAGTAGTCCTTCTGCCGATTCCGTGGAAGATTCCACATCTGGATAGAAGTGGTGTTCTTTCAAGGCGAGTGTGGTCGTCTTCCCCACGGAAGCGATTTTCACATGGAGCAACGCACGGATGTCAAGTTCCGCATCGTCGAGAAACTCGAAGAAGTAGCGCACACCATAGCGGCTGGTAAAGACAATCCAGTTAAACTCACTAAGTTTTCTTTTCAGCAAAGCAACCAAGGAGGAGATGTCCTCATTCTTCCGAATTTCGATTAACGGTGTGTGAACCACCTTTCCTTTGCCTTTGTAATCCTTGGCGGAAGTGCCTGTTACCAGCACGGAAGGTGCGGGATGGAAAGGTGCTTCTAATGAAACAGTATCTCCTATTACCGTCAATAAGGGGGTAGGGTATTGCACCGTGGAGAAGCGGAGTTCGTGCAAGGTGGTGAAGAAGGTCTTCTGGTCAGGTTTCGACACATTATAGACCAACGCCACGGGTGTGGAGGCTTTACGGCCTGTGGCAATCAAAGTCCGTGCTATTTTCGCCAGTTGGCTTCCACCCATGTAATAGACGAGGGTGTCGGCCTGTGGCACTTTCTCCGCTTCCACCGAATGGCCTGTGATAAACGCCACTGAAGAGGCCATCCCTCGCTGAGTCAACGGAATATGGGTGTAAGCGGCCAGTGCAATGGCGGAAGTAATGCCCGGCACTACGTTCACCTTTACAAAACGGCTTTGCAAATAGTCAATTTCTTCCCGTCCGTGGGCGAATATCATAGGATCTCCTCCCTTCAGACGAACCACGTTTTTGCCTTCTACCGCTTTGCGATAGAGCAGTTCGTTGATTTCTTCTTGCTCAAACGTGTGTTTGTCTTTTCTTTTTCCCACGTAGATTTTCTCCGCTTTGGGAAAATGAGACTCCACATATTCGGGCGATGTCAAAGCGTCATATACTATCACGTCGGCTTTCGTCAACGCTTTTTCACCAGCGATGGTTTGTAAGTCGGGATTACCCGGCCCGAAGCCCACTAACGAAACTGTGCCGAAACGGGCGGAAATGTCAAACGGGGCGAATATTCTCTTGAGTTCAGGATGCCCTTTCGGTCCGATGACGGCCAAGTTCCCTTGCAAGGGATGGGTGGAAAAAGGCAGTCGTTCCGCAATACGGTTCTCCATGCCTAATCGCTCCAAGGCGCAAGTCGCCACAATCAAGGCGTCAATTTTCCCCTCGTCCACCAAGGCTACACGCTCACCGATGTTTCCACGGATAGGCACGACCTCCAAATCAGGGCGTAATTCCTGCAAGTTCTTTTTTCGGAGCGATGAGCTGGTGCCCACTTTGGCTCCTGCGGGCAGCTGGGATAATGTCAGATTGTCCCGGCTGACCAGAGAGTCGGACTTGTCCCTTGATTTGTACAGGGCATACAACTCCAATTCCGGCGGCAAGGGATACGGCAGGTCCTTGGCGGAATTGACGGACACGTCCGCTTTTCCTTCTTTCAATAGCGCATCCAGCTCCCTTGTAAAGAAATCGCCGGGAATGTTATCCATTAATGATATCTGGCGGTGTCTGTCGCCAAATGTGTCCAGTGTGACTAACCTGTAATTGATTTCAGGGAGTACTGAAAAAGCCTCTTCCACTTGTAAAAGAGAAAGAGGACTGTTCCGAGCCACCACACGCAACTCTTTTACCATCCTTGATTCCTCCTATTTTATACGGTTCTTTGAGAAAGCATTGGAGAGTAAACGTCCCACAATGCTTATGATTAACACGATAATTGTCAGCAACAGAGCGGACGCATACGCCCGTTCTCTGACTTCCGGCACGGGGCTGTTTAACTGGAAGAACACCGCTAAAGGCAAGGTGGCCGCCGGCTGGTTCAAGTTAGTCGGAATATTATCCGTAAATCCGGCTGTGAACAACACGCCTGCCGCGTCTCCAATCGCCCTGCCTATGGAAAGCAATGTGGCCGTGGCGATGCCCGGTGCAATCTGTCTCATGATTACTAAGCAGGTTTCCCACCGGGTGGCACCTAATGAATAGGTGGCGTTCAAGAATTCCTTGGGTATCACTCTGACCACTTCATCCATCGAACGTACAAATATCGGGATAATCAACAGGGTGGTTACCAGGATACCGCCGAGCAAGGAGGTTTTCCAGCCCAAATACACCATAAGGGTGAAAGCGAACGCTCCGTACACAATGGAGGGAATGCCGAACAGCACGTCATACGTCAGCCGTATCAACGAGGCAAAACGGGAGGAGGCTTTCAAATACACGTTCAGATAAAACACTATCGGAATGCTTATAATCAGTCCCAAGACGGAAGACGCGCCCACAATCATCAGCGAGCCGACAATCGCGTTGAGGATTCCTCCTTCTTTCCCTAAGTAGAATCCGCCTCCGGGTATCTTTGTAATCATGTCCCAGGACAACGCTGGGAATCCTGTCTTGGCGATAGACCACACGATGCTGGCAAAAAAAGCGAACACCGACAAGGCGGACACTATCATCAAGATGTAAAACACACGGTCTATGACAAACTTCAATTTCATGCTAACTTAAATCTCTTTTCCACATTCCGCAGGACAATACGGGAGAGGAAGTTAAACACCAGGATTAACACAAACATCACCAAGGCGGCGAACATCAAGGCCGACTCGTACTCTGGCAGAGACAGCATCTCACCGTAGTTGTTGGCCAGCAAAGCGGGCAGTGGATATGCGCTGTCAAACAAAGAGTGGGGCACTCCCACCGTGTTTCCGCAAACCATCAGCACCGCCAAGGTCTCGCCGAAAGCTTTCGACACGGCCAACACGACCGAGGCGATAATGCCCGGCAAGGCTAAGCGCAGGATGACATGCCAGATAGTCTGGAAGCGAGTGGCTCCCAAAGACTGGGACGCTTCTCTGTATTCTTTGGGAATGGACGAAAGAATTTCCACGAAAAGACTTGTCAGGAGCGGAAGTATCATGACGGAGAGGGCAATACCGCCGGCCAGCAAACTGTAGCCGCTGGTATATTCCACAAAATGAGGTCCTACCTCATCCGCAATCCAGGGTACAATAATCAGTGTGCCCCACAATCCGTACACCACGGATGGAATACCCGCCAGAATATCCAGCACTGGGAAGATAATCCTTTTCACTCTTTTGCCGACTTTCTCCGTCAGGAACAAGGCCGTCAACAGGGAAATGGGCGTGGAAATGACGATGGAAAGGATGGTTACGTAGATGGAGCTTAAGATAAAGGAGCGCATTCCGTAACTGTGCTTCATGGGTTTCCATTCCGAGCTGGTCAGCAACTCCCAGACTGAATGCTTTTCCAGAATGGGAAGTGCTTTATATACCAGACCAATACCCATGCCTACCAATATCAGCAGCGACAGCAAGGTCAATACCTGCATCGTGCGTCGGAACAGCTCGTTCTTCCACAGTCGGTAGGCCAATTTATTTTTTGTGTTTACTGAATCATTCATAGAATGTCACTTTTTAATCTTTTCCAGCTGGACTTTCAAACGGTCTTTGGCCAACGGCACATAGCCAGTCTCCTCGGCCAACTGTTGTCCTTTGCCATAGATGTAATTCAAAAAAGCCAATACCACGGGGTTTGTAGGCTTCCCCTTGGTCACAAGGTAGAGGTCCCTGGCCGGAGGTGAAGGGTATTTCTCCGCCCGGATGGCATCGCCTAATTTTGTCAAGGTGCTGTAGAAATCCTCGTCCGGGGTCAATCGGCCGTCATTGTTCAAGTCAATCGGCACCGGCACCAAGTCTGGCTGCGGCTGTTTGTTGGTCAAGTCATAGACATAACCAAGGTTGCTGAAGCCAATACCCACCTTGTCCCGTTGAATGGCTGACGCGATTCCGGGGTCGCCATAGACGGCGGTGCCTCCCAAGTCCTCTTGTTTCATGCCAATCCATTTGGCAAAAGTCTCGGCTGCGCCACAAGCGTCCGAACGAGTGTACACATGAATGGGAATGTCCTTTGCGCCTCCAGTCACTTGTTTCCACGAAGATATTCTGTCTGTCCATAAGGCCACAGCCATCTCCCTTTTCAGCCCTTTCTTTTTCAACAAGGCTAATTCGGGATTCCGTGCGTTGGTAATCGCTACTACCGCATCTCTCAACACAGTCATGGGGAATGCCCCTTTTTGCAATTCTTCTGGCTGCAAGTCTCGGGAAGACATTCCGATATCCACCATGCCTGTCAGTACGTCGGTAATTCCTTTTCCGGCCCCACCTCCAGAGATGTCTATCTGCACATTGGGATGTTGCTGCTTGAACTCCTCCGCCCAACGCACTACCACGGGATACAGGGCGAACGCCCCGGATATCTGGATGGAACCGGACAAGGAGTCTTTCTTCCCCGTAGTCGGCTTCTTTCCTCCGCTACATCCCGCCAATAGCAGAAGGACACATATAATTCCAAACCATGTTTTCATTTCTCTCCTTATTTTTTCTGTATTCCTACTCTCCAGTGGTCGCCTTCTTTCTCTTTCAGGGTGACAGTATGTCCCTCACCTTCCACGGAACGAGGTACATTCTCAATCGGTTGTCCGTTATCCAGAAGTATTTCCAACGATTCTCCGCTCTTCATGGAGGCCAGTTCCAGCTTCACTCTCACGAAGTTCATCGGACAAGTGACTCCCCGCAGGTCTTTGAAACGGACTTTCTCTTTTGGCTCATTGTCGGGCGCTGTGGACGGTTGGGAAGCGGCGGCAGGCACGTTCTTGAATTGCAGTGAATCGTCCATGTGTTCATACAGATTGATGACGGTTTCTGCCAATTCGTAAATTTCCGCTTTGCGTAAGGAGTAGTTGTAGTTCTCTCCGTTGTCGCGGGCTGTCTTTACCAAGTCCGTGTATTGGTCTGGCACTAGCTTTGCTCCGATGAAATCTTTCAGGAACATATCGTAGACTTCTTTGGCTGTGTTAGGGTCTAATCCCCTTGTCACCAGCAGCATACGAGAAGCGGCATACACAATCTCATACAGCAGGACGTTTGTCTTTGTGGGGTCTGTTTCCGTCTCCAGTTTCTTTCGGTCGGTTTGGATGGTGTCCAAGTCCACCTTGATCATGTCGAAGACACCCGCCGCACACTCAGCCTGTCCACGCTTTACCACGCTGAAAAGCTGGTCGGCTCCCCAGTCGAAATAATAATTCTTGTCATCCTCGAAAGAAGGAATCCGTTTGTATTTCTCAATCAACGCCAAGGCTTTCTCTTTACCTGCCCCACGGAGGTATTCCGCAAAGGAGATTCTTCCGCCAGAAGCCAGGTAAGCCTTGAAAAGGCGTTCCACGAACACAGGGACATCCCTTGCGCTGATGACACCGATAGGCTCTCCAAACGAAGGCTCGGTCTCACGACTTGCGGCGATAAGCACTTGATAAGCGGGATACACATGGTCATTGCGCAACACCTTGCCAATGAATCCCAAATCTGCCCACAAAGGCTGGCCGCAGGTGTTAGGGCAACCTGACACGTGGATAGACACTTTGGACAGTTGGTCTAAATCGATACCGCTTTCCAGCAAGTGTTTGCGGATGGCACGGGTCAATCCTTTGGACAGGCACAGTCCCAACCGGCAAGTGTCCGCTCCTGTACAGGAGACAATGTGGTTGACCAACGCCGGCTGTTTAGCATTGTCATTATAAGCGTCTATCAAGGTGTAAAGTTCCGGCAATGCCGCTTCCGGGATATTCCGCAAACGGATATGCTGTGTGGTGAAACGCAGAGTGTCCTCTCCGAAGCGTGCCACAAAACGGAGCAGCTTCTTGAAACCCTCCACTTTCTGTTTGTCCGTCAAGGGGATGTTTCCCAGAAAGACTGGCAGCTCTACCATGTAGAATCCTTCTTGACGTTGTGGAATCACATATCTTTTCTTCCATAAGGAGTAGGCCGCTTGGTCATACCGCAAGCCTTCGGGCGCGACATAATCCGTAATCTGCTGAGTGGGCAGTACGGGCAAATCGAGCAACAAAGGCTGCTCTGCCTTGGCTTTCTCGTAATACTCCTTTATCAAAGACAGGGTTTTCTCCGCACCTAACTTGTAAAATATAAAACGGATACGCGCTCTGCTGCGGTTCTTTCTGTTGCCGTAATCGTTGAAGAACTTCTTCAATCCCTCAATCAATATGTATAAGTTCTCCGCCGGCATGAAGTCGAAGAGTTTCCATCCCACAGTGGGCTTGGAACCTCCGCCTCCACCTACGTAGACCAAGAATCCTTTCTTGCCGTCCACTATCTTCGCCACCAGTCCTACATCGTTAATCGCCGCATAGTCCAAGCGTCCGTCGGATGAAAAGGCGATTTTCATTTTACGGGGCATACGGTAGGAGTCCGGCTCAGCCAGCACTTTGGTGGTCAACGCCACTACATAAGGGGTCGCGTCGAACACATCGTCTTTGGAAACGCCACTTCCCGGAGACAGCAGGATATTGCGGACAGTGTTTCCGCCGCCACCTTTCGTGGCCAAGTCCGCCGCATACAATTCGTCTAACAGGGGTCTCACTTCTTTCAATTCCAGGTTCTGAATCTGGATTTCCTGCCGGGTAGTGATATGCAGCCAGTCGGAATGGTGTTTTTCCACCAGTTCGACAATTCGGTACACTTGTTCGGCGCGGATCATTCCGCCCGTGGCACGGATGCGGGCCATATACACCTCGTCTTTCCGCTGCTCGTAGACCCCCATGGGGACACGGAACGCCTTGAATTCAGTCGCGCTGATTTTGCCGGCACGGTAATCGTTGGCCAGTTTCTCGAATTTATCAATATCTTGGGTGATGGTAGCCGGAATCTTGAACATGTTGATCTTAGTTTTGTGTGTTTGTCTTGCTTAATTGTCGAAAGCTCCGGAAAGGTAACGTTTCGTAAGTTCCTCTTTCGGATGCTGGAGTATGTCTTTGGCCGGGCCTTGCTCTACGATGTGTCCGTTGTAAAGGAACACCACATTGTCTGCGATGCGCATGGCCTGTGGCAAGGTGTGGGTGACAAGGATTAGTCCGAACTGGCTTTTCAGTTGCACAAACACTTTCTCTATCTGATGGGTGGAAACTGGGTCGAGTGCGGAGGTGGACTCGTCTCCCAATATGAAATGCGGACGTACCGCCAGTCCTCGTGCGATGCACAACCGCTGCTGCTGCCCGATGGACAAGACGGAAGGAGAGTCGTCCAGCCGGTCTTTCACTTCCTCCCAAAGCCCGGCTAATTTCAGATTCTCTTCCACCACCTTTTTCAGCTCTCTTTTAGTGTACATTCCATGGATGCGGCATCCGTAGGATACATTGTCATAGATGGACATGGGCAGCGGTGTGGGACGCTGGGACAGCAGTCCCAGTTTTTTGCGTATGTGCGTCACCTCCACATTGCGGTCGTAAATGTTTTCTCCGTCAATGTAGATGGCACCTTCCACCCTCACATCCTCCGTATAGTCCAGCAGACGGTTGATGGTTTTCAACAAAGTAGACTTTCCACACCCCGACGGTCCGATGATGCACGTAATCTCGTTGTTGGGAATCGTCAGGTTGATGTCGTGTAATATATGGTTCCCGCCAATCGTCACGTTCAGGTTTTCCACTCTGACGCTGGTAGAGGCGGTAGCGTTGGCTGTTTCTGTAATGGTATTTGTCATATATATCGCGGGACGTAGAAACGAACGGACTAATGTGTGAACTCCTTGTTGCATCTTTACTTTGTTTTGATTTCAAGTGCAAAGGTACGGCGAAACATTGAAGGACGTAATACCGTGTTAGTGGTAAATTCCTACCATGTTTGTGGTATATTGCGTTAAATTCACACCGTTCTTCGTGTTGCTTATTTCATTTTGTCGGTTTTCCCCTCTTGGTCCAATGCCTTCAGCTTATGATAACAATGTCTGCAAAGCGGTTCATACTCGCCTTTCTCTCCCAAGAGGACTTGATGCGTGTCGCCTACAGTCCGGTGCGAGACATAAGCCAGGTCTCCGCACCTCACACAGACTGCGTGAACCTTGGTCACTTCCTCGGCCACAGCCAGCAATGCGGGCATCGGTCCGAAAGGTTTCCCCTCGAAGTCCATGTCCAGTCCGGCCACGATGACCCGTATGCCTCTTTCCGCCAGTTGGGTACACACCTCCACGATACCCTCGTCGAAAAATTGCGCCTCGTCTATGCCCACCACCTGCGGGTTGTCAAGACTGGAGAGAATCTCTTGTGCGTTTTTCACCACAATGGACGGAACCTTGTGGCTGTCGTGCGACACCACCTTGTCTTTGGAGTAACGGGTGTCCACAGCCGGTTTGTATATTTCTATTTTCTGTCTTGCGAATTGCGCACGGCGCAGACGGCGTATCAATTCCTCGGTTTTCCCGGAGAACATAGAGCCACAAATCACCTCTATCCTTCCCCGGTTAAACATTTCATGCACTGGTTGTTCTGAAAACATTTTCTGTTCTTCTTTTGGTAGACCCGTCTTCCGACGGGCATCGTTGCGGCAAAGATACTGTAAATTACTCGCAATTCAAAAAGAAGTCCGCTTTTTGTGATTATCCGCAAACATACCACTCTCCTGTCTTGCAAGTTGCAACAAGTAGAGACGCGATTCATCGCGTCTCTACATTCATCAGCGAATTGTATCTGTGATTGGTAAGATATTAAAACACTATGAAAAGCTGAGACGCGATGAATCGCGTCTCTACCTAAATAATGTGGATTCGTTTTTGATTTTTTGCATAAGAATATGCGACCACCTCGGATTTATTTCTTACTTTTGCACTTTGAGAACTAACAACTAAAAACAGGATTGTTTTATGAAATTGGATGTACTGACTGCTGTTTCTCCCATTGATGGACGTTACAGGGCGAAAACGGAGCCTTTGGCGGCTTATTTCTCCGAATATGCGTTGATTCGTTATCGAATCCGTGTGGAAATCGAGTATTTCATCTTCCTTTGTGAAATCCCCTTGCCCCAGTTGGAGGGATTCGACCATTCTCTCTTCACAACACTGCGCAACATCTACGAGCATTTCTCGGAAGAGGATGCCGCACGGGTGAAAGACATTGAGAAGATAACCAACCACGACGTAAAGGCCGTGGAGTACTTCATCAAGGAGCAGTTTGACAAGATTGGCGGTCTGGACGAGTACAAGGAATTCGTGCACTTCGGACTGACTTCACAAGATATCAACAACACTTCGGCTCCGCTGATGATAAAGGATGCGGTGGAGAAGGTGTACTATCCGCTGTTGCAGGAAGTGATAGAGGTCATCAAGGGCTATGCGGAGGAATGGATGAACATCCCCATGCTGGCTAAGACACACGGACAACCCGCTTCGCCCACACGGCTGGGCAAGGAGTTCATGGTGTATGTGTACCGTCTCCAGCAGCAATTCGAGGAATTGAAACACCTGCCTGTGACTGCCAAGTTCGGTGGTGCCACGGGTAATTACAACGCGCATCATGTGGCTTATCCGACGTTGGACTGGGTGGCTTTGGGCAACCGTTTCGTGTCGGAAAGACTGGGCTTGCAGCGTGAACAGTACACCACGCAGATAGCGAATTACGACAGTTTGGGCGCACTTTTCGATAACTTGAAGCGTCTGAACACGATTCTCATTGACCTTGACAGGGATATATGGATGTATATTTCCATGGGCTACTTCAAACAGAAAATCAAAAAAGGCGAGGTCGGCTCCAGTGCCATGCCGCACAAAGTGAACCCCATTGACTTTGAGAACTCCGAAGGCAACCTGGGCATCGCCAACGCCATCTATTCGTTCTTGAGCCAGAAACTGCCCGTGTCTCGTCTGCAACGCGACTTGACCGATTCCACAGTCATCCGCAATGTGGGTGTGCCACTTGGTCATTCGCTCATCGCTCTTCAGAGCACGTTGAAAGGACTGCATAAACTGCTCCTGCACGAGGAGGTTATCTACAATGACTTGGAGAACAACTGGGAGGTGGTGGCAGAGGCTATCCAGACCATCCTTCGCCGGGAACACTATCCCAATCCTTACGAGGCGTTGAAGAACCTGACCCGTACCAACAAGAAGGTGACAAAGGAGACGATGGAGGATTTCATCAACGGATTAGACGTGAAAGAAAGTGTGAAGGACGAGCTGAGAGCCATCTCCCCGCACAACTACACAGGCGTATTGCCCGAATAAAAGTAAAGAAGCACCAAACCGTCACTTTAATAATTAGTAGTTACTAAATACTAATTACTAACTACTGATAAATAAGGAGGTAGAGGATACAGAGAGGGGGAGGTGACGGTGACGATAAGCAAAACCGTGAGGTTTGCGATAAATTAAATACAACTAAATTTCAGAATTATGAGACCAGAAAACGAAGACAACGTGCAGAGCAACTCTGCCGCTCCCGCCACAGACGCGGGACATCAGCCTCAGGCTGACCGTGAAGGCCAGCACGCAGGCAACACTTACGAGAACAGAACTTCTTACGGAGAGAGACCGCGCCGTCCCAGAATGCACTTCAACCGTGGCGCGGAGAGAGCCTATGGAAGCAACGACAGGGGACAGTCTTTCCGCCCGGAAGGCTTCTATAACAGCGGAGACGGTGAAAGCTCGCAGAGCGGCAGCTATGGCCAGAACCGCGGAGGTTACAACCGTGGCGGCTATAATAACAATCGCAGCGGCTATGGCCAGAACCGTGGTTATAACAACAACCGCGGCGGCTACAACCGTGGTGGTTATAACAACAACCGTGGCAGCTACGGCCAGAACCGTAGTTATAATAACGGTTATAATTCCAATTACAGCACCACGGCTCCTGAAACCGAAGGCGTGTCTGGAGAAGAAGCTGGCGGCAGCTCTTCCATGGGCTATAACAATGGCTACAATCGTGGCGGCTATGGTCAGAACCGTGGCGGCTACAATCGTGGCGGTTATAACAACAACCGCGGTGGTTACGGCCAGAACCGTGGCGGCTATGGCAATCAAGGAGGTTATGGTCAGAATCGCGGCGGTTATAACAATCGTGGCGGCTATGGCCAGAATCGCGGAGGCTACGGCAATCAAGGAGGCTACGGAAACCGTGGGGGATATGGAAACCGTTCCCGCGATTACAATCCCAATGCGAAATACAGCTTTAAGAAGCAGATAGAGTATAAGTTGGAGAACGAAGACCCGGACGCACCCATCCGTTTGAACAAATTCTTGGCCAACGCCGGAGTTTGCTCTCGTCGCGAGGCTGACGAGTTTATCCAGGCTGGCGTGGTGAAAGTGAACGGAGAAGTGGTTACGGAACTCGGTACGAAGGTGAAACGCACGGACAGCATCCTGTTCCACGACCAGGGTGTTTCCTTGGAGCGCAAGGTGTATGTGCTGTTGAACAAGCCCAAGAACTATGTGACCACTACGGATGATCCGCAGCAGCGCCGCACAGTGATGGACTTGGTGAAAGATGCCGGGAAAGAACGTATTTATCCCGTGGGTCGTCTTGACCGCAACACCACAGGCGTGTTATTGCTGACTAACGACGGTGAGTTGGCGTCCAAGTTGACGCACCCGAAGTTCTTGAAGAAAAAGGTGTACCATGTGTACTTGGACAAGAATGTGTCGCAGCATGACTTGCAGCAACTCGTGGACGGACTGACGCTGGAGGACGGCGAAATCCATGCGGATGCGGCTGAATTCGTGAACGACCAGTCGAAAGACGAGGTGGGCATCGAGATACATTCCGGCAAGAACCGTATCGTGCGCCGTATGTTTGAGTCGCTGGGCTACCACGTGACCAAGCTGGACCGTGTGATGTTCGCCGGACTGACGAAAAAGGGATTGCGCCGTGGCGAGTGGAGATACCTCACACAGGAGGAAGTGAACATGCTCCGCATGGGGTCTTTCGCCTGAACAATAACGAATTTATATGCACCTCGGCTATTGAAGAATGCCGGGGTGTTGTATTCATATAAGGAAGATAAAAGTAATTTTAATGGAAAATATTCGCAGAACAAAAATCGTGGACGCGTTGAAGCGCGAGGACTACGGTGCTAAAATCAATGTGAAAGGATGGGTGCGTACTCGCCGTGGCGGAAAGTCGGTGAACTTCATCGCGCTGAATGACGGGTCTACCATCAAGAATATACAGATTGTGGCTGAGACGGCCAAAGTGGAGGAGGACATCTTGAAGAAAGTGACCACGGGAGCGTGTCTGAGCGTGACCGGCACGTTGGTACAGTCACAAGGCAGCGGACAGAATGTGGAAATCCAGGACCCGGAGATTACCATTCTCGGTGAGTGCGGGGCAGACTATCCCTTGCAGAAGAAAGGACACTCGCTGGAGTTCCTCCGCGAGATTGCTCACCTGCGTTTGCGCACCAACACGTTTGGTGCGGTGTTCCGCATCCGTCATAACATGGCGATGGCCATCCACACGTATTTCCATGAGCATGGCTTCTATTATTTCAACACGCCATTGATTACGGAAAGCGACTGCGAGGGCGCCGGACAGATGTTCCAGGTTACCACGCAGAACCTGTATGACTTGAAGAAAGGCAAGGACGGGAAGATTGACTATTCCAATGATTTCTTCGGCAAGATGACCTCGCTCACGGTGTCTGGCCAGCTGGAGGGGGAATTAGGAGCCACCGCATTGGGCGCCATCTACACTTTCGGCCCGACATTCCGTGCGGAGAACTCCAACACGCCTCGCCATTTGGCGGAGTTCTGGATGATTGAGCCAGAGGTGGCTTTTAACGACATCCACGACAACATGGACTTGGCTGAGGATTTCATCAAGTACTGCGTGCAGTGGGCTTTGGATAAATGTATGGACGACTTGGAGTTCCTCAACAAGATGTTCGACCACACATTGATAGACCGCCTGAAGTTCGTGGTGTCGCACAAGTTCGTGCGTTTGGACTACACCGAGGGTATCAAGATTCTGGAAGAGGCCGTGAAGAACGGACACAAGTTCGAGTTCCCGGTTTACTGGGGCGTGGACTTGGCTTCCGAGCATGAGCGTTACCTCGTGGAGCAGCACTTCAAGAAACCGGTCATCCTGACCAACTATCCGAAGGAAATCAAGGCGTTCTACATGAAGATGAATGAGGATAACAAGACCGTGCGCGCCATGGATGTCCTCTTCCCTGAAATCGGCGAGATTATCGGCGGTTCCGAGCGTGAGGAGAATTACGACAAGTTGATGAATCGTATCAAGGAGCTGAACATCCCGATGAAGGATATGTGGTGGTACTTGGATACTCGTAAGTTCGGTACTTGCCCCCATTCCGGCTTCGGCCTCGGTTTCGAGCGTCTGATACTTTTCGTGACCGGCATGCAAAACATCCGCGATGTGATTCCTTTCCCGCGTACACCGAAGAACGCGGAGTTTTAACCGCATAAATCGCATTTTCATATTGACACCTTCTTTGCTTGATGGCAAGGAAGGTGTTTTTATTTTTATGGCTAACCTTTCCTCACGGGTGTCTGCCCAGACACCCTTTCTTGCCGTCCAGCACCAGCTCTTGCACGCAGTCCAGCATATCGGTCAGGATGTCGCTCACCAGCCGGGCGTACCACTTCTTCGGCGCATCTTTCGGCTCTCCGGGCGGCTTTGCCTCGTAGCGTTTGTACTTCAAGATTCCAATTACGTTACTCGTAGTTTTTCAGGTTTTTAAGGGGGATTCTGTTTCTTGCCAGGTCTACGGCCACCGCCGCAGGGTTCTTCTGTCCGACCGCGAATGTACGGCGGAATTTTGATACATACAATAGGGTATGTATTAAAATATATTTATAATATTGGGCTGGAGACTGATAGCTATGTTAATAAAATTTCGGCTGTCGGCGTTTTTTACAGGTCTGTGGCCGTGTGTGCGCCCTATTTGCCGCATACTTCCATTTCCCGGTGCGGAAAGAGGAATTTTGCCTTCAAAGAAGTGGCTGTGAATTGCAAATGTAGAGACGCGATTAATCGCGTCTCTACTTGTGTAGGTGGTAAGGTGTTGAAAATAAAACTGTAATCTGTAATAACTGTAACGAATTGGAACTCTCTCGTTACAGTTGTTACAGATTACAGTTTTGAAACAAGGGGTATTCACTGGACGTGAAAAATCGGAAGAGAACTTGTAGAAGTTCTAATATATATAATATTATATATATA
>CAVDHB010000058.1:0-50969 GCA_963608705.1 Prevotella sp. P5-108 | reverse complement strand
AAACGACCATGAGACTCAGAACCATTACCAAGATAGGACGGTGGTATGTTTTGGGTAATCATTTTAGAAAATACAGACACGTGACTTTTCTTATTAAACATAATATCCCCTTCCTGCCAAACGTTTTTTGTGAATTTGCCTACACGCCTACACTGAATATTTTTAAGTCATTGGCTATCAGCTTATAATATGATAAAAATAGGAATATTACCTACACTAAGCCTACACTAAAGGTACACTAGCCTACACAAAACAATCTAAAATCACTGGAAATGGACCTACATTGTACCATAGTCCTTCACTTTTTCGTCCATTTCCTTTCATAAAGTACACACGGAGAAGAAGATTTTCAATGTATGATAATTTTCCATTTATAAGACAGAATAAGGGTGCGTTGCGTTGAGACGACCTTATACTCTCCAGTCTAACATCTTCATTACATAGAGTCAAACACGGTGAATAAGGAGTCACTACTCACAGCATGACAAGACACGTCCTAAATGCCCATCAATCAGTAGAGATGCGATGTTTATTAGTGGTACGATTGCGGATAATCATAAAAACGGCCTGCGAAAATATTCGCAGACCGTTCCTTGTTCTTTATTCGTTGAGTTTAAAGCATCTTATATACTTCGTCCATCACGGCTTTTCCCGCCGCATCAGCCTCGGCTTGCGTCTTGGCTTCGGAATACACACGGATAATCGGCTCCGTGTTGCTCTTTCGCAAGTGTACCCACTTGTCGGGGAAGTCAATCTTCACCCCGTCTATGTCGTTGATTTCCTCATCCTTATACAGTTCTTTCACCTTGGCAAGGATAGCGTCCACATCCGTACCCGGCTTCAAGTCGATACGGTTCTTGCCCATGAAATAAGTAGGATAAGAGGCGCGTAACTCACTGGCCTTGCATCCCTTCTTAGCCAAGTAGGTCAAGATAAGGGCTATGCCCACCAAGGCATCACGTCCGTAGTGGCATTCAGGGTAGATGACTCCACCGTTGCCTTCACCGCCTATTACGGCATGTGAGTCTTTCATCTTCGCCACCACGTTCACCTCTCCAACTGCCGCCGCATAATACTGCTGACCATAACCACGGGTCACATCCCGCAAGGCACGCGTGGAACTGAGGTTGGATACTGTCGCACCCGGTGTATGCTGAAGGATGTAGTCGGCGGCTGTCACCAGCGTGTATTCCTCGCCGTACATCTTGCCATTCTCACAAATCAAAGCCAGACGGTCCACATCGGGGTCTACCACAAACGCAATGTCGTGGCCACCTTTGGCCATCAAGTCCATGATACCATGAAGGTTTCTCTCCAAAGGTTCCGGATTGTGCTGGAAGTCACCATTGGCCTCTGTGTTCAAGCCCGTGACCGTCTCCACGCCGAGTTGTCTCAACAGTTCCGGCAGAATCAGTCCGCCCACAGAGTTGATAGTATCTATGGCCACCTTGAAATGCGCCTTGCGGATAGCCTCCACATCGACCAGTTTCAAGTCCAGCACTTTCTGGATATGCTTCTGATTATAGGTATCGTCCGTATGATAATGTCCCAGACTGTCCACCTCGGCAAACTCGAAGTCCTCCGCCTCGGCCAGTCTCAAGACCTCGTTTCCTTCTTCCTTGTTCAAGAACTCGCCCTGGGCGTTCAAGAGTTTCAAGGCGTTCCATTGGCGGGGATTGTGGCTGGCTGTCAAGATGATGCCGCCATCCGCTTTTTCCATGACTACCGCCACCTCTGTAGTCGGTGTGGTTGCCAAACCGATGTCTGTCACATCAAAGCCCATGCCAAGCAACGTGCCACAAACGACTTGACGCACCATCTCGCCGGAAATGCGCGCGTCACGTCCTACTACTATCTTGCGTGAACCCTCTTTGGGGGCGTGACTACGGATGAACGTGGCGTAAGCCGCCACGAACTTCACGATGTCCAACGGGTTCAACGTATCTCCCGGCCGGCCACCAATAGTGCCCCGAATACCGGATATGGATTTTATCAATGTCATAGTCTTACCTCCTGTCTCCCTCAAAAGTTATCTCATACCAACAAGCGTACACCTGGCTCATGGCGTTGGCCTGTCCCTTGGTGGAAGGCACAATCAATCTCACCTTGGCCGGGGTGTCCGTCTCCGAACGACGTGTAATCTTGATATAAGGCAGCACGGAAATCCATCCTTCCGGCACATAGCCCGAAGAGGAAGACTGGCTACCATACGCCTGCATCATCAATCCTTCCACAAACGAAGCGGAGAAAACCCCACTCGTGTTTGACACACTCATCACATCGGGAATACCACTACTGTACATATTCGTCAGCTGTGTGGTATCTGTCTGCAAATTGCGTTCCGTGAAACGGCAAATCAAGTTACGACTCTCCCCATCCGCAATAGGCTTGGCGTGCTTACCACTACCCTTCTCCACAATCTGAAAATACACCTCCGAACCTTTCACATAGACATACTGGTTCTTGGACACATCCGTGGTGGAGTCGTTCCGCTCGAACTCCTCCAAGGTAATGGTCTGTATCTTGTTCTTGGCGATAAAATTCTCGATGGTCTTTTTCTCATCCTTTCGTTTCTCGCCATAAGTCGGGTCGTCATTACACGAAACTGTCGCCAGCCCCACACAAAGGAGCAGGCACAAATAACTTACTACTCTTTTCATCATTGCCACAAAAATAAGAAAAACACAGCGGAAGCTCTGATTCCCTATTCATTATTTAGTGTATTATAACTATTTCTCGTTTGCCACCAGTAACGGCTTGTATTTCTCCACCGCCGTCTTGAATATGAGGGCCGCCTCTTCTAACGAGCAACGCAACTCTCCGCCGGAAGCGTTCTTGTGTCCTCCGCCATGGAAAAACTCCTCCGCCATCTTGTTGCAAGGGAAATCGCCCGTGGAACGCAACGACACACGGATGGCATTCTTTTCCGTATCCTCACGGAAAGAAGCCGACAGACGGATGCCCTTGATGGACAACGGCATATTGACAATTCCCTCAGTGTCTCCCCGAAGGAAGTGGAACTTCTTCTGTTCAAAACGGCTCAGCGTGTAAAAAGCGGCGTTGGAGTCTTTCAACACCTCCATCTTGCTGTACAAGATATAGCCCAACAGACGGTAACGCCACTCGCTGTAATTGCGGAACACTTCATCATAGACTTTATCCCGGTCTACTCCTTTGGCTATCAGTTGGCCTATGGCGTAGAAGACCTCCGGGCGGTTGCTGTTGTAAGAGAAGCATCCCGTATCCGTCATGATACCACAGTACATGTCCGTGGCGCAGGCCAAACTCACCTGCTCAAACACACCCCAGTTCCACAGCAGATGGAAGAGAAGTTCACAGGTGGAACTCATCTCCGGGTAGGAAATCGTCACGTCGCATTCCGCTTCGGGAAACAAATGGTGGTCTATCATCAAGCGTTTCGCCTTGGACAGCCTTATACGCTCTCCCATTGCGTCAATACGCTTCAACGCATTGAAGTCCATCAGGCAAATCAAGTCAGCCTCGGCAATAGCCCGGTCAACCGTCTCTGCGTCGGAATCATAGAAGAAAGCCTTGTCCGCATTGGGCAGATGAGCCAGAAAATCGGGATAAGGATTCGGATAAGCCACCGTCACCTCCTTTCCGACAGACGTGAGATAGTCGTAAAAAGCCAGGGTAGACCCCACGGCATCCCCGTCTGGAGACACGTGTCCGCAAAGCACAATCCGCTTCGCTCCGTCCACAAGCTGACGAGCCTCCTGTACCAAACGCTCGTTTATGGTTTGCGTAAACATCATTTCAAATACTCTTTTATTATCTTTTCGGCGTTCGTGTCGCCTAACTCCTTCGCCTTGTTCAAATTGGTCAACGCTTCGGACTTCAACCCCTTCTTTGCCTGACAATATCCCAGCAAACGGTAAGCGTCCGCACTCTTGGCATCCAAGGCCACCGCCGCTTTCGCCGCCGCCAACGCCTTGTCTATCTCATTGGCCAGCACATAGAGGGAAGCCTCCTGCACACGGTAGGCCAGCACGTTCTTGTTTCGTTCCAACGCTTCCACGATGTCATCAATGGCTTGCTGGTACATCCGGCACTGCATTTCCGCCACCGAACGGTTGTAATAGAACTCATCATTCACATTCCCCGCCATGATATGCTCGTACTCATTAAAATCCTCCACGGCAGGACGGTACTGCCCGATACTGCTGCGCATCAAGGCACGGTTCAATATATAAGGAGCCGCCTCGTTGGGATAAGGCTTCGTGAAACAATTGACCGCACTGTCCTGTAAGGCCATGATACGGCTGATGGAATCACCCGCCATCTGCAAGCAACGGGAAGCGGAGAAGAAAGAGGCCGCACTGCGCAACGGAGTCTTGGTAACGCCTATGAAGCAGTCATACGCCTCCTTGTATTTCTTCTGCGCAAAGAGGATGTCACCTTTCTGGGAAAGATACACGGGATTGGTCTTCATCGAATACGCCTCGTTCGTTTCCGCCAACGCCTTGTCCATTGTCCAGTCCTTGTACTTCGCGTCTGGACGATACAGGCAGAGGTTATAAAGCAGACGACCTATATTATAATGGGCATCATCCTTCTGGGGATTCAAGTCAGCATACGTCTGCATATCCTGTTCCGCCTCGGCGTATTTCTTCTCGTTAATATAATAGGTGGCACGGCGCAAGTAACCGTTCATGTCCTCCGGGAACTGAGCGATGTACTGGTTCACCAATTCCAAGTATTCCGCCGGAGTCACAGAGGGTTGCTTCATCATAAGGAAGACCTCGGCCTCTGTGGGTGTAGACGGCAATGCCTTGCGAATATGAATATCGTTAAGATTGTAATCATTCACTGACATCGCCCCCACCAACAATTTGGCCTCGTAGCGTGTGTCCAGTCCGTAACATATATCAGCCGGTGTATCCTTGAACCGCTGCATCAGTCCCACCACATTGCCTTGTTCATTCATCACCGGACAACTCACCTGCTTGGCCGAGGCCGGAAGAGCGAACGTATAATAATGGTATAAGGAATCCACCTTGCTCACCTCCTTGACAGTACCCGTAGCACAGGTTTTCGTATTTTGGGTAGCGTATGGCATCAGGTACACTTTCTCGTTCACCACCGCTGTGCCTGGTGTCAAGAACTCCATTTTATCCTTGCCCGTGGCCACATGGAATTTCACGACATCATACAGTTCGCTGGCACCTAAAATAAAATCCACCTTGTATTTGTCTCCCTTTCCGTTCACCACATCGGCGGAATACGCTCCCTTAAAAAGGGCGTAATCCGATAAAGCCGTCCCTTTCTCGTCGATGAAAAAACAGTTTCCCGTATTCATCATCTTTCCGTCCTTATCATATACCGTGACTGTACACACAGCCTTTCTCGCTTTTGAGAGCCATTTCTGCGCAAAGGCTCCCAGGGAGCAACATACACACAGCAAACTCACTATTAACTTCTTCATGAATAGTTTATTGTATTTCTTTTGATTGTTTCAATAATTCCTTGGCGTTACTGATTGCCGCCTCGCTCAACACAGCACCACTCAGCATGTGGGCGATTTCCTCCACCCGCTGCGACTCATCCAGCCGGATGATATGGCTGACCGTGCCGTTTTCCTTATCCTCTTTATATACCTTATAATGTATGTTGCCGCAAGCGGCGATTTGAGGCAGATGCGTGATACTGATAACCTGTCTTCCCTCCTGTCCCATCCGGCGCATGATGTGCGCCATTTTCTCGGCGATATTCCCCGACACACCTGTATCAATCTCATCAAAGATAATGGTGGGGAATTTCACCGCATCCGCAATCAACGCTTTCAATGAAAGCATGACCCTGGCTATCTCTCCGCCAGAAGCCACCTGCGCCACATTCTGCAACGCTCCGTTGCGATTGGCGCTGAACAGGAAATTCACATTGTCCGCCCCCATGCTGTCGAACTCCTTACGAGGAGTAATCTCCACCTCGAAACGGATATTGGGCATACCCAGCGGTATTAACAACGCACACATTTTGCGTTCCGTGCTTTTCGCAGCCACTTGACGTTTAGCCGTCAAAGCCGCCGCTGCTTGCTCTACTTTCGACAAGGCTTCCGCCCGTTGTCTTTCCAAGGCTTCCAGCATCTCACCACCTCCAGCGATCATGTCCAACTTGCGACGAAGACTGTCTCTCAGCTTTACAAGCTCCTCCACCGTCTCCACATGATGCTTCTGTTCCAAGGAATAGAGCGTGTTCAAGCGGTCTTCCACTTCTTCCAAACGGGAAGGATTGAACTCCACATCCTCCTGTTTCGCTTCCACTTCGTCCGCGATGTCTTTCAGTTCGATGTAGCAACTTTCCAGTCTGTCAGACAAATCTTTGCAAGAATAGAAGGACTCCAATTCATCCAAAGCCCTTTCGGCTTCTTTCACCTTGCACAGTCCTCCTTCCTCATCGGCATACAGAAAATTAGCAGCCTTGTAAAGCCCCTGTTTTATCTCACCGGCATGATTCAGCGTCTCAGACTCCCGTTCCAGTTCCTCCTGTTCCCCTTCTTTCAAATCCGCTTCATCCAGCTGACTCCATTGGAAGTTCAAGAAGTCTTCGTCCTCTTTCGCTTTACGGGAAGCCTCTTTCGCCTCCTCCAACTGCTTAGCGATTTCTTTGTACGCCTTGTATTTCTTTTGATAATCCTCTTTCTCTTTTTTGTCTCCCGACAGGATATCCAATACGCTCAGCTGGAAACCCTCTTTATTCAGCAGGAGATTCTGATGCTGGGAGTGAATGTCTATCAGCATCTCTCCCAACTCCTTCATATAAGCCAACGGCACAGGGGTGTCATTGATAAACGCCCGGCTTTTTCCCGTGGACGACACTTCCCGGCGGATGATGCAGTCCGCTGCGTCATAGTCCAAATTATGTTTCTCGAAAAAGCCTTCCATGTGATAAAGGGACAAATCGAAATGTGCCTCTACCACACAATGCAACGCTCCTCTCTTGATGGCGGAACGGTCAGCCCGCTGTCCCAAGAGAAGACCGATAGCTCCCAACATGATGGACTTTCCCGCCCCGGTTTCACCCGTAATGACGGAAAAGCCCCTCTCAAAGCTCATATCGAGCTGTTCAATCAACGCATAATTCTGAATGTGCAGTGATTTCAGCATATCATAGAATCTTGCACAAAGCGTCCACTACGTCCGCCGCCACTTCCGTCTTAGGTTTCAACGGATACTCCGTAAGGTGGTCTTTGGATATAATCGTCACTTTGTTAGTATCGTATTTGAAACCAGCTTCCTTGTCACGCAATGAATTCAGCACGATGAGGTCAAGATGCTTCTTTTCCAATTTCTCCTTGGCGTGCGCCACCTCGTGTGTGGTCTCCAAAGCGAAACCTACAATCTTCTGCCCCGGCTGTTTCATCTGTCCAAGCTCTGCCGCAATGTCCGCCGTGTGTGTCAGATGCAACGTAAGTCCCTCTTCACCTCGTTTGATTTTCTCGTCCGCCACATGCTCCGGCGTGAAATCGGCCACAGCCGCACACAGGATGGCTGCGTCCATATCCTTGAAGAAGCGTACAGAAGCATCCCTCATCTGCTCGGAAGTCTCCACATCAAAACGGCGTATCAGCGGATTGTGCGTCTGCAAAGAGACTGGCCCCGCAATTAGATATACCTCCGCTCCACGGGAAGCACACTCTTCGGCCAAGGCAAAGCCCATCTTCCCTGTGGAATAGTTACCAATAAAACGCACAGGGTCTATCTTCTCATAAGTCGGTCCGGCGGTAATCAGGATTTTCTTTCCTCCTAACCAAGAAGACTTGCTGATTCCCTTGGGAGGTTTTGTGTTCCAGTGGGCAATCCTTCCCGGTTGTTTCTCTAATAACTCATCGGGCTTCTCCCTCTCCAAGGGCTTTCGTAATACCTCGAGGCGTTTGGGTTCTTCCTCCGCTCCACGATTGTCCATAGTGCGGAAGAAAGCCTCCAACACACTCACGATATGCGCAGGCTCAGCCATCCGTCCTTTTCCTATCAAATGGCTGGCGAGTTCACCCGTTTCAGGCTCTATCACCATATTGCCATAGGAACGGAGCAAGGACAGATTCCGCACCGTGGAAGGATGCTCAAACATATCGACATCCATCGCCGGCGCTAAAAAGACAGGAGCTTTCATGGACAAATAGGTCGTTACCAACATATTGTCGGCCACTCCATTGGCCATCTTTCCCAGAGTGGAAGCTGTCACAGGCGCCACCACAAAGGCATCCGCCCACAAGCCAAGATCTACATGACTGTGCCATGTTCCGTCCTTCCGTCCGAAGAACTCACTGATGACGGGTTTTCCTGTCAAGGCCGACATCGTGACGGGTGTAATAAACTCCTTTGCGGAAGGTGTCATCACTACCTGCACCTCCGCACCGGCTTTCACCAATAAACGAGCCAGCACCGCAGACTTGTATGCCGCGATGCTTCCTGTGACTCCTAATACGATATGTTTGTTCTTTAGCATTTAAAATCCTCCAAAGGTTTTAAGGTTTTCCCTACCCTTTGCGGGCAAGGATTATTTTTTATTCAACTGTTCTTTCAATCGAATCTGGGTCAGACGCTGCTTTGTCTCCAACGGGAAATCCCCCTGCATCATCCAGCTGAAATAGCCGGGCTGTTTGCGAAGTACATCTACCACAGGTACTCCCTTGTTCTTTCCGAAGTTGAACACCACTACATTCTGGTCATTGTACACCATACGTCCGGCCAAGTCGAAGTTACGGTTCATCTGAGAGAAATCGGAGAGGAACGCCACATCATTCTTCAAGTCGTTCGGATAATGGTCAAGCTGCGCTTTGAGTACTTCGTAGGTAGCCTTCGTATCACCTAAAGCAGAGTGGGCATCCTCCAAATTCTTCCCGCAATAGAAAAGATAAGCGGCGGACAATGTGCGCTTCTCCAACTTGTGATAGATATTCTGCACATCGATGAAACGAGGACGAGAGAAGTCGAAATTCACTCCGACCCTCAAGAACTCTTCCGCCAGCATAGGCACATCGAAATGATTGGAGTTAAAGCCCGCAATGTCGCAACCCTCCAACACGTTCGCAATGGATTTAGCCACTTCTTTAAAAGTAGGACAATCCTTCACATCCTCGTCCGTGATATGATGTACCGCCGTAGAGGCTTCCGGGATATGACATCCAGGGTTGATGCGCATAGTCTTGGACTCCTCATTGCCGTTCGGCTCCACTTTTATGTAGCTAATCTCTACTATTTTGTCTTTAGAAACATCCACCCCCGTAGTCTCCAAATCAAAGAAAAACAAGGGGCGTGTCAAATTCAGCTTCATACTATCGCTTTATTGTCAGTCGTTCAACATCATGGGCATCAACAGCATCAAGACATTCTCTTTCTCTGGCTGTATGGTTGGCATGAACAATCCCGGACGTGAAGGGTCAGCCAACTTGACATCCACCTCGTCTCCTTGCAGATTAGACAACACATCTATCAGGTAATTTCCCTGGAAACCGATGCTCAAAGGCGCACCGTCATAGATGCAAGTCATTTTCTCCTCCGCAGAAGTGCTGAACTCCACATCCTGTGCCACCAAGGTAATTTCACCCGCATTCAAACTCATCTTGATAAGACGAGAACTTTGAGAAGCGAACACCATCATACGTTTCAACGCATTCAGCAATTCCTGACGGTTTACGGTCACCTCGTTCGGATTGTCTTTCGGTATCACTGAGTTGTAGTTCGGATAGCGTCCTTCAATCAAACGGGTTATCATCGTGTAGCCTTCAATCTCGAAAGAAGTGTTATTCTGGTTAAAGGTGATTTTCACATCTCCATCTGTCTTGGACAACACATTATGAAGGGCGGCCGCAGGTTCTTTCGGAAGGATGAAAGACTGCGCCTCTACGGTTGTTCCCGTCTCAAAACGGTCACGTACCAAACGATGACCATCGGAGGACACCAATGTCAAGGAATCTTCCGTAATGTCGAAATACACACCCGTCATCACCGGCCGCAACTCATCACTGGCCGTAGCGAACAACGCCCGGTTCAGTCCCTCGAATATCAACTTGGCATCCAAGGTCAGCTGTGTAGCTTCGCCGTCAATAGACTTCGGACGAGGAAACTCCTCCCCGGAAATCCCCAACATCGTATAATGTCCATTCTGATACACAGCGGTAATTTCAAAGGAACTCTCATCCACATTGAAAGTCATCGGCTGTTCGGGCAGCATACGAAGTGCGTCCTGAATGAGCTTCGCATTGACTGCGAACATTCCGTCCTTCTCGGAAGAAATAAGCTCAAAGGAAGTCGTCATGGTAGTGTCTGTATTAGAAGCGGTGAGAGTCAACTGATTACCTTTCACTTCAAACAAGAAACACTCCAATGCCGGAATGGCCGGTTTGGAACTGATTACTCGACTGATGTCCTGTAGATGTTTGTACAATACCGTACTGGAGACTGAAAATTTCATATCTTTTTCTTTTGATTTTCGTTGTTAATCCGCAGACAAATGTACGCAAAAAAAAGCAGGACGCAAAAAAACACCTCAAGAAATTAGGGTATATAAAAAGAAAAGCGTACTTTCGTAGCCAAAACCAAAGAATAATATGGAATTAACAGGTAAGATTATTGTGGTTTGCCCAGAGAAAAGCGGCGTTTCAGCCAGCACCGGCAACCCTTGGAAAGTACAGGAATACGTTTTGGAAACACACGACCAATATCCCCGCCGTATGTGCTTCAGCGTATTTGGGGAAGACAAAATCAAACAATTCAATATCCAGCAGAATCAAGAACTGACCGTATCCTTCGACATTGACGCCAGAGAATACAACGGACGTTGGTTCAATTCTATCCGTGCGTGGAAAGTCGCAGCTCCCCAAGCCGCTCCCGCAGCCTCGCAAGGAATGCAGGAAGCTCCTTTTAACCCGACAGCACAAGCTGCTCCAGCCACACCGACTTTTGACTCTCAGGCATCCGCTCAACCCGCCTCAAATACAGGAGACAGCGCAGACGACCTACCTTTCTAATCGCTTATATCAAGAAAAGAAAAAGGATGCGACTTCCATCGCATCCTCTTTTTTACACTTACAAGTTTCGTTTAATATGCTTCATCATTCTTGTTGGCTATCACATTCCATACTGTAAGCCACATGATTTTCAGATCCAGTAAGAAGCTCCAATGTTCGATATACCAAATATCTTTTTTCACACGTTCTTCCATTTGCCAAAGTTCATGGGTCTCACCTCTGCATCCTGTCACTTGCGCCCAACCCGTGATACCAGGTTTTGCGAAATGACGCACCATGTATTTGTCTATTAACTTAGAATACATCTCCGTATGCTTCAACATGTGCGGACGAGGACCCACTAATGACATATTTCCGATTAACACATTCCAGAACTGTGGTAACTCGTCTATATTGGTATGCCGCATAAGGTTGCCAAACTTTGTCTTACGGGGATCATCCTTAGTAGCCTGCAATGTATCTGCGTCCTTGTTCACTTTCATGCTGCGGAACTTATAGCAATAGAAGTCCCGTCCGTCCAATCCGCTTCTCTTCTGCTTGAAGAAAATAGGGCCAGGCATGGTGATTTTCATGATTATTGCGACAATCAAAAATATCCAAGGGAAGAAAAACAGCAAAAAGACACCTGACACACACACGTCAAAGCTTCGTTTCAAAAGTTTGTTCTCCAAACGAGCCAGCGGCATCTCACGCAAATAAAGCACAGGCACATCCCCGTAAAATGCAAGGCTCATGGTACGCTGCAAGTAGTTACGTACATTCGGCACACTGAAAAACATAATGACATGATACTCGCAAAACGAAATTATGTGTCGAATTATCTCTGAATTAGAAGAAGTCAAGCTACAATATATACCTGAAATCTGTTCCTGCTTGTTAGCTTCGATCCAAGAGGTGGTTTGTTCAGGCTGTCCCAAGTAAACCAAGTCGGGGAGTATGTCTTTTTTCTCTTCCTTTGAAAAATATCCCGTGACACGATAACCATAAGAAGGGTCGTTTTCAAGGATGTGATAAAGTTCAGCCAGGTTAGGGGTGTCGCCTACAAACACCACATTACGGATATTACTTTGTCTTGAACGAAGGAACTTCAAAATACCACGTCCAGTCAGACGTTCTAATATCAGTACCAAATAATATCCTAACAATACTTGTAAACCTTCTTTCCAATAAATAAAGCCATGTGATCTCAACAGTAGCAAAAAAACTGACAAACACACAGCTAAACATACCACTGTTTTAAATGCCCTCACACAAACGGCGCGCATAGTCACATGACGCCATTGCAGTACTGGCGGAAATATACTCACGCTGACAAGATAGGCAAAGTTCAATGCCAACCAATAAGCCGAGTTCTGACTGTAGGCATTTAATACCCCATCTCCACCATTCCAAGTGGAGTACACCCATGCAAACAGATTTAGTACAACCAAATCCACAATAATAACCAGATACTTCAGTATCTGATTATTCTGGTTGTCCAACTCTACTGTCTTAATTTTTCCCATACAATATTAAGTTTACTGTAGAGGAAGGGCTATTTACCCCCCCCCGATTCATAATTAGTTAATTATCAAATAGATACAAAACTTTTTCTACAATAGGAGCCATATCGTAATATTTATACTCCGCCAACCGACCTCCGAAGATTACGTTATCTTCCTTATCAGCCAATGCCTTATACTGAGTGTACAAGGCGGCATTACGGTGGTCATTCACCGGATAATATGGCTCCATGCCGTCCTTCCACTCCATAGAATATTCCTTAGAAATTACAGTCTTCGGATTCTTGTAAACAGACTCTCCAAATGACTCAAAATGCTTATGCTCTATCACACGGGTATAAGGCACTTCCGCTTCCGTGTAATTCACCACCGCATTTCCTTGATAATTCGCCTCATCCAGTGTTTCTTGTTCAAACCGCACCGTGCGGTATTCCAATTTGCCAAAACGATAGTCAAAATACTCGTCTATCTTTCCTGTGAACACTATCTTGTCGGCCACGGATTCCCACAGCGAACGGTTCTCGAAGAAATCCACGTTCACCTTTGTATCTATCCCCTCCAACAATCCATTGATGAGCTTATTGTAACCTCCGATGGGAATGCCCTGGAATGAGTCGTTGAAATAATTGTTATCAAAGACCATCCGCACAGGCAGACGACGAATAATGAAAGCTGGAAGTTCGGTACATTTACGTCCCCATTGCTTTTCGGTGTAGCCTTTAATCAAGGTATTGTATATGTCTTTTCCTATCAACGCAAGAGCCTGCTCTTCGAGATTTCGAGGTTCCTTCACCCCTTCCCGACGCATTTGCTCCAACGCCTCTGCTCTTTGTTCGTCCAATTTACGCTGAGCTTCCGCTGGAGTTGTCACCCCCCACATCTGATAGAAGGTGTTCATATTGAAAGGCAGGTTGTACAACCGCCCCTTATAATTGGCCACAGGGGAGTTGGTGTAGCGGTTAAAAGGCGTTATGGCATTCACGAAATCCCACACTTTCTTAGAAGAAGTATGGAAGATGTGCGCCCCGTATTTATGCACATGGATACCTTCCACATCCTCACAGTAGAGATTGCCTCCCAACTGCGGACGCTTGTCTATCACCAGACACTTCTTTCCCGCCTGTCTCGCCTTATAGGCAAACACCGCCCCAAACAAGCCGGCTCCCACAATCAAATAATCGTAATGTTCCATATACAAATTCTAACGTCCAATACAAGCATAATAGAAGCCATTCCGCTTCATCTCCTCTGCGTCATATATATTTCGTCCGTCAATTACCAAGGGTTCCTTCATGCTCTTACACACCACTCCCCAAGAAGGCAGACGGAATTGTTTCCATTCAGTCAACATCAACAACGCATCCGCATTCAGTACGGCATCGTACATATCGGAAGCGTAATATACTTTTTCCCCCATCCTGCGTCTGCATTCATCCATGGCCACGGGGTCGAAAACCCGGACATGGCAGCCCGCCTCCAACAAATGCTGGATTGTCACTAAAGACGTGGCTTCCCGCATATCATCCGTCTCGGGTTTAAAAGCCAGCCCCCACAGAGCCACCGTTTTTCCTTTTAATTCTCCTTTATAGTACTTACTCAGTTTCTCGAACAGCACAGACTTCTGCGCCTCGTTCACTTCTTCCACGGCTTTCAGCACGTGCATGGTGTACCCTTCCTTCTCCGCCGTCTTTATCAACGCCTTCACGTCTTTCGGGAAACAAGAGCCTCCATAGCCACAGCCCGGATAGAGGAATTTCTTCCCGATACGGGAATCGGAACCAATTCCGGCTCTTACCATGTTCACGTCCGCTCCCACTCTTTCACATAGGTTCGCAATATCGTTCATGAAAGAGATACGAGTAGCTAGCATAGAATTCGCCGCATACTTTATCATCTCCGCAGAGGGAATATCCGTGAATATCACCCGGAAGTTGTTCAGCAGGAAAGGACGGTAGAGCATGGTCATCAGCTCTTTCGCCCTCTCGGACTCCACGCCTACCACCACACGGTCTGGACTCATGAAATCCTTGATAGCCGCACCTTCCTTCAGGAACTCGGGATTGCTGGCCACGTCAAAAGGAATGTCCACACCTCGTTTGGCAAGTTCCTCCTTTATGACAGCCTTCACTTTCTTCGCCGTACCCACAGGCACCGTGGACTTCGTGACCAGCACAGTGTATTTGTTGATATGCTGCCCGAATTCCCTGGCCACAGCCAACACATATTGCAAGTCGGCACTGCCGTCCTCATCGGGAGGAGTCCCCACCGCACTGAACACCATGTCCACTTTGTCCAGGACTTCCGTCAAATCCGTGGTAAACCGCAGCCTTCCCTCTTTGGCATTACGCAGCACCATCTCGTCCAGTCCTGGTTCATAAATAGGTATTTGTCCTTGTGTAAGTTTTTCTATTTTCTGTTTATCGATATCCACGCACGTGACATTGACTCCCATTTCCGCAAAACAAGTGCCAGAAACCAATCCCACGTATCCCGTGCCTACAATCGCTATATTCATCGTTCGTTTCTTCCTGTCGTTAGTTTGGTTGCGAAGATACAAAGAAAAAATGTAGCCAACAAATATTTCATCTCATAATCACGCATGAGACCAAACTTGAACCAAAAAGAACTGACAGTCTTCCGACCGCCAGTCCTTTCTTATCTAAAAATCCACACAAATTTATCCGTAGATAATTTTTCCGTTTTCATCCTTGTACTCGTCCAAACCTTTCTCATAGGTAGCCATGGCACGCAGACTCATACCGATGCTGGAGAAACCGCCATCGTGATACAGGTTCTGCATTGTCACCTTGCGTGTCAAGTCAGAGAACATGACGATGCAATAGTTCGCACATTCGTCAGCGGAAGCGTTGCCCAGCGGAGACATACGGTTGGCGAAATCATACAAACGATCCATTCCCTTGATACCAGAACCAGCGGTGGTCATAGTCGGAGACTGTGAAATCGTATTCACACGCACGTTATGCTCACGTCCGTAAATATATCCGAAGCTGCGGGCAATAGACTCTAACATAGCCTTGGCATCCGCCATATCGTTGTAGCCGAAGAAAGTACGCTGTGCGGCCACATAGCTCAACGCCACCACAGAACCATAATCCGCAATCGCTCCCAACTTCTTGGCAGACTGCAACATCTTATGGAAAGAGATGGCCGAGATGTTCAACGTCTTGTCCAGCATCTTATAGTCAAGGTCATCATAGGTTCTTCCCTTACGCACATTGGGCGACATACCGATGGAATGCAACACGAAGTCCACCGGGCCACCTAACACCTCCATGGAACGTTTGAAGACATTCTCCAAATCCTCCACGCTGGTAGCGTCAGCCGGGATAATCTCACTTCCCGTCTTCTTGGCCAGTTCATCCAACTGTCCCATACGCAGGGCCACCGGTGTATTTGACAAAGTGATTTTAGCACCTTCTTCTACCGCTTTCTCCGCCACTTTCCAGGCGATAGAGCGGTCATTCAAGGCACCAAAGATGATACCTTTTTTTCCTTTTAATAAGTTGTAACTCATAAATTGTCTGTTATTTCAACCGCGAATGTACGAAATAAAATCGGCTATCGGGACAGATTCGCCCCTTTTTTCAACCTACCGAATCCGTATACGTTCGCCTTGTTTTGCCGCATAATAGGTCGGATCCGCATTATTCATCTTATATAATGACTCCATCCGAACGCCGAATTTCTGAGCTATCGTATAGATGGACTCCCCTGCGAGAATCGTATGGTAACGTTCCGTCACACGTTTGTCCGCCTTTTTCCGTTTCTCACTCAGATAAAGAATATCCCCTTCCTTCAGCTGATATTCCTTGAAAAGCTCATTGTATTTTACCAACTTTCGCACGGATATGTCCAGCTCCTTCGACAGCGACTCAAAAGTGTCCCCCTTTCGAGCCACCACATAATATAACCCGTTATTCATCAAGATACGGTGTGTGAATGTGGGTACATTCACCGACTGGACAATTTGCGCCTCCGGCGAAAGGTCGTACTTCAGCCGGTAATCTCCATACTTGGGTATCGAACTGTCATAGCGATGCAAATCATATTGCTCAATCAGCTTGATAAGACTGTGCGCATACTTTGGGTTGGTGGCATAGCCCGCCTTTTTTAGTCCATGCGCCCATTTCTTGTAATCCTTTACCGAATAATCGAAAAGGAAAGAATAACGAGACCGGGAGGTCAGGAAGAGTGAATGGTCCCTGTATGAAGCCTCCGGCGACTGATAAGAACGGAAACATTCCCCCGGTGCGTCGTCGTCATACGACACGGAAGGGCCGCTCCATGTAGTGCCACATTTGATGCCGAAATGGTTATTAGCCTTTGTGGCAAGCGGGCTTTGCCCCGCATTGGATTCGAGAAGTCCCTGCGCAAGCGTGATGCTGGCCGGTATATGATACTGGTGCATATTCCGTACAGCCAAGTCCGCATAGCGATTTATATAATTCAAATAATTGCCATTCAACGGCTTAGTCGAATTATCTCGTCCCGCAGTTTTGGAAGAACCACACGAGGGGATGACCAACGCACACACGCCGATAGCCAGAAAACGTCCTATAGATGTCATCATTTTCATTTGACTTTTGGATTACAAATGGGGAAAAGTCTTGTTGCAAACGGCAACAATCCCAATACTATATCCCCACAAACTGCAAAATAACTAAAAAAAATCGTTTTAATCAAGTGGAATACCTATCTTTGTTCATTATTAACGAAAATAGAAGGTTACACATGAAAGAATATTGTCTCACCAGTCGATTCAAAATATACGAGGAAGACGAGTTAAGCCCTGACGACCGCCGTTTGGTCGAAATGGCCAAAGAAGCGGTGAAAACCGCCTATGTGCCTTACTCCCGTTTCCATGTAGGAGCGGCAGTCATGACTGCGGACGGCCATTTCTTATCGGCCAGCAACCAAGAGAACGCAGCCTATCCTTCCGGCCTGTGTGCGGAACGCACCGTACTGTTCTACGCCGGAGCGCATTACCCGGATTCTCCCGTTCAGACCTTGGCGGTGGCGGCCTTCCACAAGCACGCTTTCACCCCCTGGCCCATTCCCCCTTGCGGTGCCTGCCGGCAAGTCATGCTGGAAACCGAGAAAAGAGCGGGAAGCCCCTTGCGCATCCTGCTCTACGGCACGAAAGGAATCTATCTGACAGAAGGAGTGGAGAACCTTCTTCCATTATCATTCACCGCTGACAACATAAAATAGCCCCATGACACCAGAAGACAGTGACATCCGCAAACCAGTCCGTATCGCATGGAAAATCGTCATGGCATACATACTCCTCTCCGGCATTTTGCTTGGAGGTGTGTGGTTCATCATGCAAGTGACGGAAAGGCTCACCTCACCCAATAATCTTTCCGAAGAAACAGCCCGCAAGCGACAGGCCATGAACGACCTGACAGGCGACCTCTACCAGATGGAAATCGTCGGAGGCACCGTGGCGAGAGGACACGAGGAGTCGCTGCCACGCTACAAGGAAGCACTCAGGAAGGTGAAAAGGGACATACAGACGTTGCGGTCGCTGCTTGACGCACAACCGCAACAAGAACGACTGGACTCTCTGTCACGATTAGTAGCGCAAAAAGACTATAAGCTGCGGCATATCGTCACGGTGTCGAAACAACAGAAAGACAATAACAAGAACTTCCTTGAAGAGCTGAAGAAAGTCATCAACCAGCAAGACACTATACAGCCGGAAAAGCACGTGAAACGAAGCGTCGTGGTGCAGACGAGAATCACGCAGCGGGTGGATACCGTGAAGAAGAGCTTCTGGAAAAAACTGGGAAGTCTGTTCCACAAGTCGAAACCCGACACGGCAAAGGTCATCACGGAACAATCACAGGTACAAGTGGACACCGTGGTAAATCCTTACAGCGCAGGTGACACCGTGGTACATATATTAAAAGGAGTACGCAACCAGTTATTGCAGTCGCACGCCCAGAACATCATGGAACTGTCCGACAAAAGCCGACAGCTACAATTAGACGGACTGGAAATAAGCCATAAACTCACCGCCATTTTCAAGAGCATCGAACAGGAAGAGACCGCCCAGGCCGCTTTTCGCAACGCCCAGGCAAGGGAACTTCGCCTGAAATCCGTCCGCACCCTGTCTCGTGTCGCATTGGGAGCCGTAGGTCTTTCCGCTCTGTTCATGCTTATCATCGGAAGGGAACTCTTCCTTGAGAGCCGTTACCGGAAAGAGATAGAGGAAGCCCGCCGGAAAGCCTACAGTCTCATGCGGTCAAGAGAACGCCTCATGCTGACCATTACCCACGACATCAAAGCCCCCGCCGGGTCTGTCTTAGGTTATTCCGACTTGCTGCTGCGATTAGTGAAAGACGAACGACAGAAACTGTACGTGGAAAACCTGCGTTCCTCCGCCAAGCACTTGCTCGACCTCGTGGGTTCTCTTTTAGACTACCATCGGCTGGAGGCGAACAAGATGGACATCAACCAGATTGCGTTCAATCCCTCCAAGCTCTTTGACGAGATATACCACAGTTTTCTGCCGTTAGCCGAGAAAAAAGGACTCACACTCCAGTATGAGTCCACAGCCACTACTCACGTCACGCTAAGCGGAGACCCGTTCCGCATCCGTCAAATCGCCGAGAACTTCCTGTCGAACGCCTTGAAATTCACGCAAGAGGGAGGGGTACGCCTCCTTTGCGACTACCGAAACGGACATCTTCGTTTCTCTGTGACAGACACAGGGCAAGGCATCTCCGAGGAAGACAAGGGAAAAATCTTCCAAGAATTCACTCGGCTCAGCAACGCACAAGGCGAGGAAGGCTTCGGACTCGGACTGGCTATCACCTTGAAGCTGACCCAACTGTTAGGAGGTGACATAGACGTAACCAGTGAACAAGGAAAAGGAAGCTGCTTTACGGTGGTGCTGCCTGTTACGGAAGTCCAGGAAGCTACGCCGAAAGATGCCCCGCAAGCGGAAAGCCAAGTACCGACACTACCCGAACGGCATCTGAATGTACTCATGATAGACGACGACCAGATCCAGCTCGACCTCACGAAAGCCTTGCTGGAACAGATGGGCATCCGTGCCGTGTGCTGCCAATACCCCGAAGACTTGTTGGACTTCCTGTACAACGGCACTTACGACGTACTTTTCACTGACATCCAAATGCCCGCCATGGACGGGTTCAAGCTGGTACGCTATCTACGCAACTCCTCGGTGGAGCAAGCCCGGCGAATTCCCGTAGTGGCCTTGACGGCCAGGGACGACATAGACTCGGAGAATCTGCGGGAAAGAGGATTCGCAGGTTGCCTGCATAAGCCTTTCTCCAAGACGGACGTGTCCCGTCTGTTGGAGTCACTCTCGCTCTCCACCCCTTCTATACTATCCGACACAGCGGAAGAAAGTGGACACGACTGCCCTCAAAAGGAAGGGCTTGACTTCTCCGCTCTCAAGGACTTCTGCGGAGGCGACGAAGACGCACTCAAAGAGATACTTGAATCCTTCCTGCAAGAATCGAGCGCAAACATCGCACGCTTAGAGGAAGCCTCCAAAGAAAAGGACATCGCCAAAGCCGCCGCCACGGCTCATAAGATGCTGCCACTGTTCCGTATGCTGAAAGCAAGCGAGAGTGCGACTTTATTAGAGAAGCTGGAAAGGGAACGGGACACCAAAGAGTGGCCAGACAATGCGGAACGCACTATAAGCGACACGGTACAAGCCGTGTCCCAAACACTGAAAGAGACTGCTGAGTATTTGAACCAGAGGGATGTGTGATAAATGGTAGAGACGCGATTAATCGCGTCTCTACTGCGTTATAGGGGATTACCATACGCTAAAGCCTAAAGAGACGACACACCATCTAAATCCAGACGTTCTGTTAAACCTTGTTATAGAAAATATTTCAGAATACTATTGGTATATTTTAGAACACAGTTTTAACAAGAATCATTTTACCATGTCTAATGAAATTCAGAACTTTGCAGCGTGAATTTACGACTCCGTCTCTCATACTGTCCAATCATAGAATATCAGAGACAACAAGAGGTAAAGAGAATATCATCTGAAAACAAAGAGAAAGATACACTAAAAATAACGATTAAGGTAATAAGAAAATGAAACAAAACTATTTGAGCAAACTTTTCTTCGGCACGGCTGTTCTGGCTGCCGGTTTATTCACAGCTTGTAGTGATGACTATGAGGGAGCGGCTCCTTACGACATTACCAAGGATTACGCCAATACCTTGGCGATGGGCACACGGGCGAACTTGGCCTTGACCTACAGCGGTGACTCCCTTATCGGAAAACATGTCACCTTACAAACACAGGACTCCAAGACTGGTACGCTGACGCTGCTGAATGTGTTGCCACATGAAGCCGAGACACCCGTACAAGTGACGTTAACCCCAGACGGAAAGGGAGGATACTCTTTCAGCGGGAATGCCACCAGTGGCTTGAAAACCACCTTTACATATAAAGGCACTGTCAATCAAGAGAAACTTTCTTTGGATTTAAGCGACGTGAAGCTCCAAGCCCGCAGTGTGGTGGGGAAAAAGCTGTCGTTAGTGCAATACAAACCATCTTCTTCAGAAAAGATTGAGTATAAAGGAGAGAATATCACCCTCTATCACAATGAAACACCGTTGCACTTAAATTGCAATGATTCTCGTACCAGTCTGCTGAACCTCGTGGGTATGTTTGCCGGAGAGCAGGTGAATAACGCCTTGCAAAGCATTTCTTTCCGTGAAGACGGAAACATCGTGGCGGAATATAAGAAAGGTGCAGACTGGCAGACCTCTCCCATCAATTTGGCTACCTACGCTTTCACAGATGACACTACGATCTATGTGACTCCCAATGTGGAGATGATTATGCGTCAAGTGAACATGGATAAGAAAACCCGCGCATTGGACGCAGAGACGCTTACCTACCTCAATAATATATACAAACTGCTGAATGCTTGGAGTACTACGGGTATAAAGATGACGTTGAAAAAGAATCCTTATACCACGGATTACAAGTTTGTCAGTGAAGGAGCCTATTACGCATACGCCGGTGATTACGTTCTTTACGTCTCCAAAGACCAGTTAAAAGACATTCTCGCACTTGCAAACAAAATGGGTGCTGATAAAATTGCAGCTTTGTTAGGAAAGATACAGAACGACCAATTGCAATCCATGCTTCCATTGATAAAGATGATGTTACCAAATCTTTTGGCAGGTCTCAATGACGCTACCGTATTCGAAGCTGGGCTTTTCTTGAATGCACAAGACAAGTAACTCCCATAAAATCCTATTATCATGAGAAAAGGTACACTATTGAAATCCATGCTCATCGGATGCGTGGCCGGAAGCCTGTTGGCCGCTTGTGACAATGATGAATATACAGGAGCCGCACCAGCGGAAATCACGGCAAACTACTCTAATATCCCCCTTGTAAACAACGCAGACAGTATGGTGTTAACGTACAGCGGAGACACGGTAATCGGGAAAAACGTGAAGTTCATCACATGGGACGCTGAAAAGGCGGAGATTCAACTGGAGAACGTGTTGCCTCACGAGGCGAAATCCACTATCTCCGGTATCGCTTTGCAAGGGGATGGCAAAGGGGGTTACACCTTTAAGGGGAACGCCACCAGCGAAGGCAAGACAAGCTTCAACTATGAAGGAAGCATTACCAAGGGTAAACTGACCTTGAATCTGAAAGACATCAAGATTCCCGACAACGCACTTACCCAACAGGAAACGTGGGTATTAGGCACAAGCCCTATGGGTTCTTGCGCCAATATGCAGGGATTGATGGTCGTGATGGAAGGCACACAACCCGCAGACTTCGGTCCGTTAGTAGGAACTGTCGCAGGCAACTTCATCGCTTCAGTGCTGAGAGATGTCACCTTCCACAAAGACGGCAACATTACGGCTTACTATGCCTCCATCCCGTCTTCAGACCAATTCACAGGCTTGCTGACAGGCCCCATACAGCGTCAAGACGAAGAATGGAAAACCTCACCGCTGAACTTGGCAAGCTATTATGTGAACGGACAGGATATGTATCTTACTCCGAATGTGTACATGATACAACGCCAAATGGAGATAGACAAGGCTGCCGCAGCCAAACAATCCAAAAGTTTGGGAGTGAATGACGTGGTGGATGTCTATAACTTGCTGATGAACTGGAGCAAGACGGGCGTTAAATTGAGCCTCACCCCTTCTGACAAAGTGGGAGCTACAGACAAGGACTACATGATTACGCTGGACAAGGAAGAAGTGAAGCCCTTGCTGAACTTAATCAAGAACTTGCCCGACAACATTACCAACAAAGAAATCGCCCCCGACAAGTTGCCGGGAGTGACGCTCAAACAATTGCTTGACATGGTACAATTCGGAGAGGACTTCCGTTTCTCCTTGTACTTGACCAAAGCTACCTCCAACAAATAACAACACAAGAACATGAAAATACAAAAGATATTCCCTATTGTGGTGACAATGTCCGTGTTGTCCATCCCCGCAGTAGGACAAACACTGAAAGGACATATTTACGACGCCACCACCAACCAGCCGCTTCCCGGTGTCTCCATCTCCTATAAGTCAAAGGGCGGACAAGGTGTCATCTCTGACGCAAACGGAGCGTATACCATCAATCTTCCGGCTGGAGGTTCAGATTTGGTTTTCAGCTATGTAGGCTATGAGGACGTATTGGAACCCGTGGTCATCAACGCCAGAGAAACCGTAAATAAAGACATCTACATGAAAGTGAAGACCCACTTTCTACAGGATGTCGTGGTGAGTGCCGGCCGTTTCGAGCAGAAGCTGAGCGATGTGACTGTCTCCATGGACTTACTTCGCACGGACGACATCGCCAAGCAAGCGCCTACCGACCTTTCAGCCGCATTGAAGACCATACCCGGTGTGGATGTGGTAGACAAACAACCCTCCATCCGAGGCGGTGGTGGATGGACTTACGGAGTTGGTTCACGCGCCCAGATTCTGGTAGACGGACTGACCACACTGGACCCTCAGACAGGACAGATAAACTGGAACACCGTGCCGACGGAGAATGTGGAACAAGTGGAGGTCATCAAAGGGGCTTCTTCCGTGCTTTACGGTTCCTCTGCGTTAAACGGTATCGTGAATGTCCGCACTGCTCGTCCGGGACTGGTGCCGCAGACCCACATCAGCACTTACGTAGGTATCTACAACAATTACGACAACGCCAACTACCGCTATAGCGACAACCGCTTCTGGCAACAGGACAAGTATCCTGTACAACCATTGTTGAGAAGCAGCCTTTACAGCGGTATCCGCAACCCAATCTACGAGGGATGGGACTTCTCGCACGAACGTCGTATCGGTCATTTCGACGTGATGGGCGGACTGAATCTCTTCAATGACGAGGGCTACCGCGAACAGGGTTTCAACAAGCGATTCCGTTTTGGCGGTACTGTCACCTACAACCAGCCAGAGCATGACGGTATCTACATGAACGTGGGTACAGGATTGAACTTCATGAGCGACAAGTACGGTGATTTTATCGTCTGGCGTTCACCCGACGAACCCTTGCGTCCGTCTCCCTTCACCAACATGGCACGGGAGGAGAACCAGATACACCTGTCTCCTTATTTCAACTACACTGATTCCAAGAGAGGCATCACACACAAGGTAAGAAGTAACTTCTATTTCGGCAACAGCGACATCTTCACTCCCACCACCACACCGGGCATCACCGATATCCTCGGCAACATGGGAACAGACGTGAAGACGCTGCAAGGAATGGTGAACAACTTCAAGAACGGAGATTACAGCCTGCTCAATCCGTTCATCCAGCCCATCATGCAAGGCGGATTGAACGATTTCATCCAAGGGGTGACTACCGGCAACTGGACATTGACTGATCCTCGCCTGAACGACGTAGTGAACGGTGGACTGTCTGTGCTGAACAAGATATTCCCCACGGCTACCGGAGCGGACTATAATGACCTTATCGCCTGGACCATGCGCCACGGACTGCCAAAAGACATGGGAGCTTTGCTGAAAGGACAGCTTCCTTCCGACCTCGTGCCTTGGCTTTCGAATGCGATCAATGACCAAAAGGATGAAACCATAAACTACCCACTGGACAAGGTGACGAACTTCTATGTGGACTACCAGTTTGGAAAGCAATGGGAGAACGGCGTGCACATCACCGCCGGAGCAACCTTGAACCACATCCGTTTCATGTCCGGCACCATGAAATACGCCCATGACAACCAAGGACGTACAGACCTCAAGTATCTGCACAAGAGCGACAACGCCTCCTTGTATTTCCAGTATGACCAGCGTTTCTTCGACCGTCTGAGTATTTCAGCCGGCGTGCGTGCGGAATACTATCGTGTGGACGACCATCACAAAGAGTCGGAGACCAAGATTTTTGGCGCAAAGATTCCTTTCCGTCCCGTGTTCCGTGCTGGATTGAATTACCAGTTAGGACAATACAGCTTCCTGCGCGCCAGCTTCGGACAGGGCTACCGCTATCCCTCTTTGACAGAGAAGTTCCTTTTGAAGGATATCGGAGGTATCGCCGTATATCCTAACCAGAACCTGAAAGCCGAAAGCGGTTACAATGCGGAGATTGGGTATAAGCAAGGCTACAAGATTGGTCCGTTCCAAGGCTATTTGGATATGGCAGCTTTCTATACCGAGTACAAGAACATGATTGAGTTCAACATCGGCTTCTTCGACAAGAGCAACTACCATTATATAAATGGTATCTCTGAAGCCTTCGTGCCTTTACTGAGTGGGAATGTGGGACTCGGCGCACGTTTCTCCAATGTGGCGAAAGCGCAAATCTACGGTGCGGAAATCAGTACGTACGGTACATGGTTCATCAATCGTAGCACGAACTTGACCTACAACATAGGGTACACCTACATCGAACCTCGTGACGCAAACTACAAAGAAACAGCTGCCCGCGAGTCGGTAGAAACAGACCCGCTGTTCATAAAGTCTAAGTCGAATGACTCCAAGTACTTGAAGTACCGTCCGAAGCATACATTCAAAGGGGTGCTTGACTTCCAGTGGAAGCGTATCACCTTAGGCGGAAACGTGAACTGGCGCAGCAAGATAGAGGCCATCGACTATGTATTCCAGGACGAGCGTCCGCATAACCCAGCCAACTTCAACCTGATGCAAGTCATCCGCAACGTAGTGCTTGGCAGCGGCTTCGACTCTTATTGGCACAAGTACAACACGGCTGTCTGCACCGTAGACCTCCGTGCTGGAGTAAAAGTGACCAAGGAAGTCTCCTTCCAGTTCCAAGTGAACAATGTATTCAACAAAGAATACAGCAACCGTCCGATGTGCTTGGAGGCACCCCGCACGGTAGTGGCGAAACTGGATGTAAGATTCTGATTATTTTATACCATAGACAGAGAGGCTGCGTCTTACGACACAGCCTCTTTTTTATCCTGTCCGAGATTTGAGATGGACATCTTTTATACTGATTATCCCTGCTTCCAATCCCCTACCGTCCCTGTATCTGTTGCTTCTCAGTGTAGACGCTCATTCTCCTTACTACACATCGAATAGGGAATGCTTGGGAGAAAAGAAGTAAGATAACCACTTTGGTATATCATCGGCAACGGGCACTCTGTACTCAAACAAAAAGGACGCACTTCTCATGCGTCCCTCCTTATGGGTCTGAATAAGCCCCTGTATGATTATAAGCTCTCCAACATCCGCTTCAAGACTACCTCGGCGGAGATTTCACGGTTGGCGGCCTCTGGAATCACGATGGACTGCGGACTTTCTATCACCTCGTCCGTCACAATCATGTTACGTCTTACAGGCAGACAGTGCATGAAATAGGCGTTGTTGGTCACGTCCATGTGCTTTTTGTCTATTGTCCAGCCCATGTCCTTGTTCAGTATCTTGCCGTACTCCGCAGGATTGGTCACACCCGGACAGCTCCAGTTCTTCGCATACACAAAGTCAGCGCCTTCCAACGCTTTCATCTGGTCATACTCCACCTTGGCATTTCCTGCGAATTTCGGATCCAGCTCATAGCCTTCGGGCTGCGTAATCACGAAATCCACGTCCGCAGCGTTCATCCACTCCGCAAAAGAGTTAGGGACAGCCTGCGGCAAAGCCTTGGGATGAGGCGCCCAGGACAACACCACCTTGGGACGGTCTTTCTTCTTATACTCCTCGATGGTAATCAAGTCGGCGAACGCCTGCAAAGGATGCACCGTGGCAGTCTCCATGGCGAAGACAGGACGGCCAGAGTACTTGATGAACTGGTTCAAGATTTTCTCACCGTAGTCATCCTCCCGGTTTTTGAACTGGGCGAACGAACGCACGCCAATCAAGTCGCAATAACAGCCCATTACAGGAATCGCCTCCAACAGATGCTCGCTCTTGTCTCCGTCCATAATCACGCCACGCTCAGTCTCCAGCTTCCATGCCCCTTGGTTCACGTCCAACACAATGACATTCATTCCCAAGTTCATGGCCGCTTTCTGTGTGCTCAGCCTTGTGCGAAGGCTGTTGTTGAAGAAGATGAGCAGACAAGTCTTGTTCTTGCCCAATGACTGATAGGCGAAACGGTTGCGCTTCACCTCGAACGCCTCTTTCAAAGCGGCTTTCAAGTCTCCTAAATCAGATACATGCTGAAATGTTTTCATTTTTTTCTTACATTAATCGTATTATATCCTCAGGGACGTGTTTGTCCGTCCCCGTCAATAAACCATTTATAAGTGACGATGGCATCCAGTCCCATTGGGCCACGAGCGTGCAGTTTCTGCGTGCTGATGCCTATTTCCGCACCCAACCCGAACTGACCTCCGTCCGTGAAAGAAGTGGGGGCGTTCACATACACACAGGCGGCATCCACCGCTTGCTGAAACAGTTTGCCGGTCTCCTTGTTTTCCGTAATTATACTTTCGCTGTGATGACTCCCGTAACGAAGGATATGATTCAACGCCTCCTCCAACGAAGACACAGTCTTCACCGACATGGCATAGGATTGAAATTCCGTGCCGTAGTCTTTCACTTCCGCCTTCACTAACAGCTCTTGGGGATAATACTTCTCCAAGGCTTGAAAAGCCGCAGCATCCGCATATACCACCACTCGTTTCGCAGCCATTGGCGCAAGCAGGAAAGGAAGGTCAGCCAAACGGTCTTTATGAACCAGCAGACAGTCCAACGCATTGCAGACGCTCACTCGCCGTGTCTTGGCGTTCACCACAATGCGCTGTCCTTTCTCTCTGTCTCCGTCCTTGTCAAAATACGCATGACACACACCTGCTCCCGTCTCAATGACAGGCACGGAAGCATTGTCACGGACAAACTGAATAAGTCCTTTTCCTCCACGGGGAATCAGCAAATCCACGTACTCCCTGGCGTGCAACAGTTCCGAGGTCGCTTCATGCGTGGCAGGAAGCAACTCCACGGTATGCGGATTCAAGCCGTTTCGTTCCAATACCCGATGAATCAGCTCCGCAATGGCCAAATTGGACGCTTCCGCATCCTTTCCGCCTTTAAGCACACAGGCACTCCCCGCCTTGAAGCACAAGGAGAACACATCGAAACTCACATTGGGCCGTGCCTCGTAAATCACCCCTATCACTCCAAAAGGCACTGTCACCTTACGAATACGCAACCCATTGTCCAAGGTATACTCTCTTAACACATGACCTACGGGAGAAGAGAAGTCCGCCACATAGCGTATGGAATCCGCAATGTCCCGCAGACGTGCCTCCGTCAATTGCAGACGGTCGTATTTGGGATTCTCCGCATCCATGCGAGCCAAATCAGCACGATTAGCCTCCAACAAGGAAGGAATGGATTGTTCCGTCTCTTCCGCCAGCTCATAAAGCACCGTCTTGATTTTCTCATCCGGCAGCAGGTTCAACAGGCGGGAAGCCTCGGCGACTTGCTGAAAAACAGCTTCAAGTTTCATAATAGGAAGTATTATAGTTCAAGGAATAGATAATCATAATGCACCAACGGACGTGCCTCATGCAGTCCAATTTGCGCTCTCGCCGTCTCGCTGTCACAGGAAACCCGCCCTACACCGATTTCCTTTCCTTCCGGGGAAAGCAGACGCACAATGTCGTCTTTCTCAAAATCGCCGTCTATGCGGGTCACACCCACAGGCAACAAGCTTTTGGCTTTCGCTCCCGTCAAGACGCATACAGCTTCGGCATTCAGGTAAATCTCCCCCTTGGCGAAACCACAAGAATGCGCAATCCACTTTTTCACACTGGATACCGCCTGAGTAGACGGCAGAAAACGGGTACAAGGACAAGAGGCATCGTCCAACAAACGCAACAACACATCTGGACGCTTTCCGTTGGCTATGACCACTTCGACACCCTCTTCTGCCACTTTGCGCGCAATGCCCGACTTCGTACCCATACCTCCACGGCCAAATCCGGAAGTACCAGCCTGAATGTATTCGGACAAATCCCGTCCCGGAGCCACCTCTTTAATCAACTCAGAGGAGGAATCGTCGGGAGGACCTGTGAACACTCCGTCCACATTGCTCAATATGAACAATGCCTGTGAGTCCGTCATGGTGGCCACCAGTCCGGAAAGCTCGTCATTATCGGTAAACATCAGCTCTGTGACACTGGTCGTATCATTCTCATTGACAATGGGCAATACACCACAACTCAACATCACCTCTATGCAGCTCCGCTGGTTCAAGTATTCGGAACGAGTGCTGAAATTCTCCTTCATAGTCAAGACCTGCCCTACGGGAATGCCATAATCCCGGAACAACTCGTAATAACGGTTGATGAGCTTAGCCTGTCCTACGGAGGAATACAGCTGCCTCTCTTCCACCTTCCCCAGCTTACGCCCCACTTTCAGCTCGCTACGTCCACTGGCCACCGCACCAGACGACACCAAAATCACCTCTATATCCCGCTTACGAAGCAAGGCTATCTGGTCGGCCAAGGCGGACATCCTCGTCACATCCAAGGTTCCGTCAGGACGTGTCAGGACATTACTGCCGATTTTCACCGTGATTCTTTCGTAATTCTTCATAGTCTTCGCATGAAAGGATTATTTCCGCAATCCGGCTTTGTGTCCCCGTATCACGGCTGAAGAGAATCCCGCGTGTTCCATCTCGTTCAATCCTTTGATGGTCACTCCCCCAGGAGTAGTCACTTTGTCAATCTCGCTCTCGGGATGATTCCCGGTGGCTTGAAGCAAGGCCGTGGCACCTTTCACCGTCTGCAACACAATGGCAAGTGCGTCCTTCGGATAGATACCCATCTCCACACCCGCTTCCTGTGCCACACGGATATAACGCATAGCGTAGGCGATTCCACACCCCGACAACATCATTCCGGCCTCCATTCTGTCCGGCGCCATGTACAGACTACGCCCCATCAAGGAGAACAGTCTTTCCGCTTCCGCTTTCAAAACATCCGAACAGTCTTTTCCAGTGAAAAGAATCATGCCCTCTCCCACTGCCACCGCCGTGTTAGGCATCACATAGAAGACGGGCAACGACTTTCCTGTTTTTTCATCACGAAGCATATCGGAAAGCTGTTCCGCATCCACATTGGCCGCCACAGAGAGCACGACCTGTCTCTGATAGTCAAGCACAGGTTTAATCTCCTTGACTACCTTCTCCACCAGCCACGGTTTCACCGCCAGTATCACCCAGTCGGCTTTCTTCACCACCTCTTTATTATCCGAGGACACATGGATGGAAGGATATTCATTCTTCAACGCATCGAGTTTCCCCGAAGAAGGATTCGACACATAAAGACAATCAGGGGAGAAGCCCTCGGCCCGTGCCAAACCACGCACCAAAGCTCCTCCCATATTTCCAGCTCCTATTATTGCTATTCTCATGCTTCGTCCAATAATCTCTTGAAGCGATCCAAAAACACGTCCGCCTCTTTCTGGCTAAGGCAAAGCGGAGGCAACAGACGGAACACATTCGTGCCGCTGGCTCCCGTAAAGACGTGGTAATCGTACAACAGACGCTGACGCAAAGGCTTCACGGGTTGGGCAAACTCCAATCCAATCATCAATCCCTCGCCTCTCACGTCTTTTATCTTGGAGAATCCCTTCAATTCATGAAGCAGATAACTTCCCACCTTGGCCGCATTCTCCACGAGATGTTCCTGTTCTATCACGTCCATTACGGCCAACGCCGCCGTACAAGCCAAGTGATTGCCTCCGAAGGTAGTGCCAAGCTGTCCGTAAACCGCCTTGAACTCAGGTGAAATCAACACACCTGCCATCGGGAAACCATTGCCGATGCCTTTGGCCACGGTAATCAAGTCGGGTTTCGCTCCCAGATACTGATGGGCGAAGAACTTGCCCGAACGTCCGTACCCGCACTGTATCTCATCGGCTATCAACACAGTGCCGTATTTGGTACATAACTCCCGCAAGCCCTGAAAGAACTCAGGAGTCACCATACGCACACCACCTACGCCTTGAATACATTCCACGATAGCGGCACAGACATCCCCCTTGGCCAGTTCATGCTCCCAAGCCGCCAAATCGTTCATCGGCAGGTAGGTCACATGGTTGTTGGCGTTAATCGGAGCGATGATTTTCGGATTGTTCGTGGCTTCCACAGCCAACGAAGTACGTCCATGGAAAGACTTCTCCTGCGCCAGTACCCTTGTCCTTCCATTGTGGAAAGAAGCGAGTTTGAGAGCGTTCTCGTTAGCCTCCGCTCCGGAATTGATGAGGAATAGACTGTAGTCCTCATAACCGGAAATCTTGCCCAAGCGATGTGCCACCTCCTGTTGAATCTTGTTGATTACAGAATTAGAGTAAAAACCGAGATTATTCAACTGGCTGGTCATCATCTCCACATAGTGAGGATGGCAGTGGCCGATGGAAATCACCGCATGACCTCCGTAAAGGTCAAGGTACTCCTGTCCTTTGTCATCCCAGACCTTACACCCCTTTCCTTTTACAATATTTATATTGAATAAAGGGTAAACTTTGAATAGTTCCATTTGTTTAGTGTTTAATTATTAGTGTTTAATGTTTAATTGGCAGTGCTTTTTGTTTAGTGTTCTATTCGCTACCGATGTCCTGCGAATTAAACACTAAACATTAAACACTACTAATTAAACATTAAAACGCAGACGGTTTCAGCCTCAGTCCGGTGGTTTCCTCCAGTCCAAACATGAGGTTCATATTCTGGACGGCCTGACCACTGGCACCTTTAAGCAGGTTGTCTATGCAGGAAATTACCAGCAACCTGTTGTCCACTTTCTCCAAGTGAATCAAGCACTTGTTGGTATTCACCACTTGTTTCAAGTCGATGTTCTTTCTGGACACAAACGTAAAAGGCGCATCCTCATAGAAGTCATCGTACATCTCGTAAATGTCCTCCACATCTCTTTCCGTCTTCAAGACAGAAGTGGCAAAAATACCTCTTGGGAAGTCGCCACGGTAAGGGATGAAATCGAGTTCATTCTCAAACGAAGGCTGCAACTGGTGCAGGCTCTGCATAATCTCCGCCAAATGCTGGTGCTTGAAGACCTTGTAAACGCTCATGTTGTTGTTACGCCAACTGAAATGCGTAGTGGCACCCGGTTTCACCCCAGCGCCCGTGCTACCTGTGATGGCGTTTACCGGAATGTCTCCTTTCAGCAATCCGTTATAAGCCAAGGGCAGCAGTCCCAGCTGTATGCAGGTGGCGAAACAACCGGGATTAGCCACGTGCTGTGCGCACTTCACCTTGTCCCTGTTCAATTCCGGCAAACCATACACATAGTCATTGTCGGGTGCTTCCAAACGGAAATCCTGCGCAAGGTCTACAATTTTCACCTTGGCCGGCACTTCATGCTGCTGCAAGAACTCTTCGCTCTTGCCATGCCCCATGCAGAAGAAAAGCACATCCACCGAGTCAAGAGGCAGCTGGTCGGTAAACTTCAAATCGGTCTCGCCATAGATTCCCTCATGCACGTCACTCAGACTGTTTCCCGCATTACTGGAACTATGCACAAAGGCAATCTCTACCTCCGGGTGGTTCAGCAGAATACGAATCAGTTCTCCAGCCGTGTATCCCGCACCGCCTATGATACCTACATTAATCATACCCGTTATTTTTCGAGTGCGTCGCCTTCCGCACGGTGTTTGTTGTAATATACTCTCAACGGAGTGGAAAGCACCTTGATGAATCCTTTCGCATCATCGGCTGTCCATCCCTTCTGTTCCTCGCCGTATTCACCGAATGGAGACTTCACAAGGTCGTCCTGACTGTCCACACCTACTGTAGAGAAGCCCAACGGACGCAACTCAAGGATGGCCGTACCGTTCACATTACGCTGTGATTCGGAAAGCATCGCCTCGATGTCACGCATCACAGGCTCCAGGTACTGGCTCTCGTGCAAGAACATTCCATACCAGTTGGCCACCTGGTCTTTCCAGTATTGCTGCCATTTGGACAAGGTGTATTTCTCCAAGAAACGGTGTGCGCCGATAATCAATGCCGGAGCCGCAGCTTCAAAGCCTACACGTCCTTTGATACCGATGATGGTGTCTCCCACGTGCATATCTCTTCCGATGCCATAAGCCGCACCGATTTCCTCCACTTTCTGAATGGCCTTGATACGGTCGTCAAACTTCTCTCCGTTCACAGCTGTCAACTCACCCTTGGTGAAAGTCAGTTCCAGCTTCTCCGTACCTGATTTCTCTACTTGCTTCAAATAAGCAGTCTCAGGAAGTCCCTGCGTGGAGTCAAGAATCTCTCCACCGCAAATGGAAGTACCCCAGATACCCACATTATAAGAGTATTTGAGCTTTGTAAAATCAGCGGAGAAACCATGATTGTTCAAATAATCAATCTCGTATTGACGGCTCAAGTTAGCGTCACGAGTCAGCGTAATAATCTCCACACCCGGAGCCATGACCATGAATGTCATGTCAAAACGCACTTGGTCATTACCCGCTCCCGTAGAGCCATGAGCTATAGCATCCGCACCGATTTCCTTGGCGTAGCGGGCAATAGCCATTCCCTGGAAGATACGCTCGGAAGAAACGGAAATAGGATATACGTTGTTACGCAACACATTTCCGAATATCATGAACTTCAAGCTCTTCTCATAATATTCCTTCGTCACGTCGAGGGTCACATATGTCTTTGCACCCAATTTATAGGCGTTCTCTTCGTTTTTCTTTAATTGCTCAGGACTGAATCCGCCTGTATTGGCACAAGCCGCATACACTTCATATCCTTTTTCTTTCGCAAGGTACATCACCGTATAAGACGTGTCAAGTCCTCCGCTGAATGCCACCACTACTTTCTTTGCCATAGTCGTTGTATATTTAGTTGTTTATCTCAGATTTTTCTCGGCTGCCTCTTTGGCCATCTTCACCACGTCAGGCGGCAGTTCCATCGGCAGTTTCTCGTCAGGATGTCTGGCCGGATCATACAGCATACCTGTACACACGCAATACTTTCTATGCGTTCTGGTCAGCACGTCGAAGTTGATGCAGCAAGGATGTTCCGGCGTACCGCATCCCTTCCAATACGCATCGTCCTGTGTCAGTTCCGCAAAGGGAACAGGCACATAACCCAGTTCCGTATTGATACGCATCACAGCTCCACTGCTCGTCAGTCCGAATATCTTGGCGTGTGGCCAGCGCAAACGGCTCAACGTGAAGGCGGTCTTCTTGATTCTCGTGGCCAGGTGATGTCCTCTGAACTTCTCCACCACAATCAATCCTGAATTGGCCACATACGTCTTGTTACCCCAGCTCTCGATGTAGCAGAATCCGGCGAACTCCTCCTCTGGACCAGCCAATGCGATAATCGCCTTGCGCTCTTTCATCTTCGTAGCCACATATTCATGGGTACGGCTCGCGATACCAGATCCACGCACCTTAGCCGCATCAGTAATTGTTTTCAGAATCAAGTCCACATACTTCTCATGGGAAGCATCGCAGACTACCACTTTAATCCCGTCATCGGGTTCCGTTGATTTAATAATATCCATTTTCTTTGTATCGTATATTCTATTAATAGTAGTGTTTAGTTATTAATGTGTAGTGTTTAGTTTGCCAATTAAACATTAAACACTACACATTAAACACTAATGTAATCAGCCAAGATTAGGGATAAGCGGTTCCAATGCCCGCATCAGCTGCACATCCGTCACACCCTCGCCTTTCACCAGCAAGATGGTGTCATCCCCTGCCACCGTACCGATAATCTCCGGCAACGAATGGCTATCTATGTCATAAGCCAAACCACCCGCATAACCCGGAAACGTATGAATCACCGCCAGGTTTCCAGAAAAGCGGATAGACTTGAAGCCTGAAAACTTCCGCAAGTTCTCCTGCGGGAACGCCTCGTTCACCCTCCGATAGAGATGGTTCGAAGGAAGAGCGTAGAAATAACGCCCTTTCATATTAGAAGCCTTCACCACCTTGAGCTGTTTCAAGTCGCGGGACAAGGTGGCCTGTGTCACCTCATATCCCTCCTTGCTCAACTCGGAAAGGAGTGCGTCCTGACTTCCCACCTCTTGTACGGAAAGTATCTTCCTGATAGCGTCCAAACGGAAATCTTTCTTTTTCGACATTTGTATATTTATTCTATGATAGGTGCAAAGTTACGCATGAATGATGAAATATGCAAATACACCCCTAAAATTATGCAGAATAATGGGAATTATATACATACTTTATACTTTTATCTTAAATGAGGACTTCAGAAAACCATGGCACTACCAACGGAATCCATGTAAGCATGTAAGCAATGTAAGCAGATTTTACACTCTCACGCGCGGGCGCGTGAGAAAGAAAATCACCCTTGTTTTCAATAAATACATCCTATAAAGTTGCGAAACCTGCTTACGTTGCTTACATGCTTACATGAAAAACGTATATACCTGCGTTTCGTTGAATCGGATTTAAATGCAGGCAAATTGCAAATTCACCTGAACAAGCACGTTCACCGCACGGTTCATAAGCTCTTGCAACTCACCGCACAAGCACTCGTAACTCACCGTAGAAAAAATATTACTCACCGTAGAAATTTCGTAACTCACCGCAGAAATTTCATTATTCACCGTAAAAAAAACGACCATGAGACCCAGCACCATCACCCAAAAAGAACTCGCCCAGTTGTACTTCCCCATTCCATCAGCGTTTGATATGATAGCAGATAATCATAACAAAAAAACACACCTTGCGATGTCACTCAGAAGAGCTTCATACACAAAGTGCGTTGCAACCAACCTATACAAAAAACCAATTAACCTACTCACTTAATCATGAACACCTGCTCCACTTCTTTCGCCGTGTTCCACTGTCCTTGAACACCGTATTGCCAAGCCACCACGCTGACAGCTACCGGACGTTTCGCACGAGGTGGTATCTTTTCTAAAACCAACCGATTCCCCTCGACATGTGCCGGGCCGTATTTCACGTAGAAACCTACGGGAAGACCACTATTTGCAGACGCTTTCAGTTTCACACTTTTGGTCTTATGTGATATGTCAGCAAGCGGTTTAAACGCAATCACCTGTGATTTTCCACCTTTTATGCGGAACGGAGCTTGAATGTCCAACTGCTGGGCAGCTCCCTTATATACATTGTCCGCTTCACTGACCGCCTGCAACCATATATCCGTGCTGCGCCGTTTATTATCCATTCCTATACGGAAAGGTGAGAAACGGAAGGTCGTGTCATTCACCTGCACACAAGGGCCGTTTATCACCCGTATCTGTATGGGATTCGTGGAATGTTCCTCCGAAAGACGTTTACGGGAAGCGTCCGTGAAAGCCGCCCCAATATGAAAAGTCAGTCCGTCCTTCCCGAACTCAGGTTGAATAATGGTACCCGCATGAAGCCGGGAATCATAATTCAACAGTTTTCCACCTTTGGTATACGCTATGTATTGTGTTTTCTTACCAAGCGAAGTGGCATAGATAGCTTTGGTCATTTCCGCCATCTCCCTGTCTATATACCAAAAGCAGTCTCTGGTCTTACGCTGAAAATCGAATATCGCACGTTCAGAAGCACCGCTCCCTACACCTTTCAAAGGAATATAAGCCGAAAGCGGGGCATCCTTGTCCCAACGATACAGGAAATAACCGTCGTTCGGGTTCAACTTTCGCATCCCCTTATCTGTCAGACGAGCTTTTGCCACCTTTTCCAAGAAAGTACACATATAGTCTATAGACTGAGGAGTGGCATCAAAATGCCCGTGTCCGGCATCACAGAGGAAAGAAATGCAACTTCCCGGATATTTCATACGGAATGACAAGGCCGGATTCACCCGAGCTTCCCACCATTCCCATTCGCCTTCTATCATCAGGCCGGGAATACCGTCAATATTCCGTGTACGTCCCCACTCCACATTCTCACGGCCATATCCACAGAGATTAGTACGGGGAGCATCCCCGTGATAAGAGATGACGGCCAATGTCCTGTCGGGATTAAAAGCCGCAAAATTCCAAGGCATCGTAGCCATGGCGGAATGTCCGAAAGGCACTATTGGGACAGTGGACAATTCGCTATACCCGCTTCGCACAGCCAATGAATCCATCATTCGTGAGAAGACTTCCTGACAGCCATCCGTACCATCCCATTTCTGTTCGAAATAGGGAGCCACCCATACGATGGCGAATCCTAATTTAGCGCATGTCTTGCGAAAGTCAGGACTATTGAATACAGGTTCCTCTGTCATGTTCTGCTGACTGAAGACCACAGCCTTCACCCTTGTACAGGTATCAGGAATCCACAAGAACGCCTCTGGACGGGTGCCAGTCTCAGGAGATGGCGCCGCAGAAGTAGTCACACACCATTGATAAGTCTGTGCCTGAGCAGTCCCCACCCCGAGAATCACCGCCATCATTAGAAGCAACATGGACTTCCAGCCATGTAAAAAATCTCTTTTTCTCATTCACATTAAAAACCGATAGCTTGTTTCACCGCTGAACGAATCTCCTTTCTCGCCATGAAAAGATGATATTCCACAGTACGCTTGCTCAAGTGCATCTGTTCTGCCAACTCGGCAGAAGTCTTTCCCTCGAAACGTGTCAAGCGATACACCTCTGCCATCTGGCGAGGCAACGCACGGAGTTTGGAACTCTCCGCTTCCGCAATCTCACGGCACTCCAAAGGATCGCTGTCCTGATAGAATTGTGAAGCGGTCTGCGCATACTGGTCTGTCGCTTTACGCACGAAGGACTCATGACGGGCATCATCAATAATCATGTTTTTCGCCACGGAAAACAATAATCCTTTCGCACGTTCTTCGGAAAGCATATCGCCCATGTTCATCAGTTTTATGAACACATCCTGTGCCATGTCTTCCGCTTTCATACGGTCAGCCGTATAATGCATAAGATACAGTCTTAACGCCTCGATATTTTCTTTATACAAGGAGGAAATCAATTTTGTCTGCGTACAAATATTGTTCATCATCTTTAGGTAGTTTAATAGGTTTTTTATGTAAGTTTTTATGAGTACCAATCCCTTGATGACTGTTATTTATAAGTCATTGGAGTTGTAACACGGTTGCAAAGATAGATGAAATTCATTCACAGAAGCTCTCAAAAGTCCATTCATTTGTACGGTGAAATTAGAAACGACCATATACAGTTCAACAAGCTCATATACAGTAAGATAAATACCAACTATAAAGAGACTATCTAAATTAGACGAACTACATATCCACTGTGAAATCTATTTACGAACGGCCCAAGATTCTTCCGAACAATCCAAAAGGGAATAAACACACCCTCCTAACAAGTATATTTTCCCTCTCATTCGTACTAATAGCAAAATAATGACAACATGAAGGACTTATTAAAAGCTGTAGCGGTTTCACTTCTCGTCTTGCTTCCCTCCCAGATGGAAGCGAAAGGGAAGAACGCTGAACTGGAGAAGACAAGGAAAAAAATTGAGACCTACGTAGCCAAAGTGCAACAACAACCTGATTGGTTATTATCCCGGCTGCAAATGTTTTGGAAGAGTCATGCCACGGACATATATATCAACGGAGAGAAATTTGACCATGTATCCGGGAAAGCTCCTGTGCCGACTATACGCCTGAACGGTACACGTGGAATGGAGACAAACTACTACGCTCCCTCGCTGGAAGACGTGATTCCATACGATGACGATGAAGAAAGCAATCTTTCCTATTTCAACAGGGCTACAAAGAAAAGGGAAAAAGTACATCCGTCAAAAACTGGTGTAATTACAGCCTCGCTCAACCGACGCATTATCGCTATCGCACGGGATGCGGCCAAAGTCTATGCGGCCACAGGAGAAGAACGCTATGCAAAAACCGCCGCAGGTGTGTTTGACACCTTCATGAAAGGCGTGTACTACCGTAACGTCCCCATCGATTTGAACCACGGCCATCAGCAGACCCTCGTAGGCATGACCACCTTCGAGGTGATACATGAAGATGCCATCACCGAACTGACAGAAACATACCGTCTGCTACGTCCTTATTTGAAAAAAACAAAGATGCCCCTGGACATCTATGACAACGCCTTCAAGAAATGGGCGGAAAACATCATTGACAATGGAGTGCCTCATAACAACTGGAACTTGTTTCAGGCAGACTTCATCGTGAAAATAGCCTTGGCGTTGCAAGACGACAAAGCTTATTCCGATAAAAAGGGAAAAGAATATTACCTGAATTATATTGTCAACGAATCCAGCATCCGCCAGTGGAGCATGAAAAAGTTGGCCGCTGAATGCTTCGACCCGCAAACCAACATCTGGTATGAAAGCCCTGGTTACAGTACCACAGTCATCAACACCTTCGTGTCCTTTGCCTGCATGCTGGACAAAGAGACGGGAATAGACTTGTTCAAACAAATACCCGTACTTCTGAGAGCGGTGAAAACCACTCCTCAATACCTCTTCCCCAACCGCATGATATGCGGATTCGGAGATACCCACCCCGGCTATCTGAATACAGGCACTATTGACAAAGTAGAAGAATACGCCCGACGACATAAAGACAAAGCTTTACTCACACAATGTGCGCAATTACGCAAGGCCATCCAGCCTGAAGCACCAGAAAAGCTGATAACCCCGTATGTATCTCCCAATTTCTATGCCCCTAATGTATCTTGGCTCATACAGCGCACAGGGATGAACAAAAACCATGACTTCGCCATTTCTCTTAACGGAAGTTTGGGCAACCATCAGCACGCCAACGGTATCTCCATGGAGCTTTACGGCAAAGGATATGTCTTGGGGCCTGACGCCGGAATAGGACGCTGGCTTTACAGCGGACTGGACTATAGCGAGTATTATTCCCAGTTCCCTGCACACAACACTGTGTGCGTAGATGGAGTGTCCAGCTATCCGGTCATGATGTCGCAACACGCTTTTGAGGTGCAATCCCGCTACCCAGAGTCAAACGACTCCATGACATTCAAGCCTTGCACATTCTCGCAAATCTATTTCCGTGAGCCGGAAACCAATGCAGACCAGCTCCGTACCAACGGCATCGTGAAAGTAGACAGCATAGCAGGATATTATGTGGACATCTTCCGCAGCCGCAGACAAAACGGTAAAGACAAGACACACGACTATTTCTACCACAACCTCGGACAGGAAATGACTCTGACCAAGGCAGATGGCAGCAGTTTGAACCTGCAATCCACTCAGGAACTGGCTTTCGCTGGCGGACACCTGTACGCTTATTCCTACATATATAATAAGGAGGCGGCTAAAACCACAGCTGATGTCAAAGCCACCTATACGATCAAAGGACAAAATCCTGTGACCATGACCATGTGGATGAAAGGAGATACCGCACGGACGGTATTCAAAGCCCTCTCCCCCGTCAATTTGGAATATGAGCGCATCAAAGGAATGCCTTACGATGTGGACAAACAACCAGTACTCACCTTCGTAGCCCGTCAAGAGGGGGAAGCATGGTTCCATCCTTTTGTGGCCATCTACGAGCCAAGCAGCAAAGACGAGCCTTCCCAGATAAAGAACGTAAGCTATTTTACCCCGCGAAGTACGGAGAAGACGGCGGTAGGCATCAAAGTCGAACTGACGAACGGACAGACGGATTATATCTTCTCCGCTGCAAAACCCACCGACATGGCTTATAAAAGTATGACGGTAAAAGGTCTTTATGCAGTCATACGTAACGGAAAAACCTTGATAAACAAATGAAACGGACTATCAGCTTACTGGCTCTGGCACTCTTGGCAGGTTCCAGCGTTTTCGCACAGCAGACGGAAACGGTAGCTTCCCCTGACGGGAAATACCAGTTCACCTTCCGTAAAACACCGGGGAAAATGACCTATACCCTCACTTTTAATGGAAAACCCGTATTGAACGAGAGCAATCTCGGTGTGGACATTGACAACCGACTCTTTGAATCAGCCTTAGGTATCCACAGAGACACCTGCCGGAACTGGTGTGAAAACCTGACATTGAAACAGGCTGACAGACTTTCCAAGGACAGTGTATGGACTCCTCTTTACGGAGAAAACCAGCTGATAAAGGAACAATACAACAGCCTCATCCTCCATTTGGAAAAAGGAGGAGCCACCGAAGGGCATACAGGGGATGGTTATGACAAACGCCGTTACTATGCCATGGACATTGAAGTGCGGGCTTACAATGAGGGAGTCGCCTTCCGTTACCACTTTCCGGAAACCAGTAACGGGCTGTTTCTGAATATACGGGGTGAACAAACAACCTTTTCTCTTCCTTCCGGCACAATGGCCTGGTGGGAGGAATGGGCACAAGGCCCTTACCACTACCAATCTTTAGCGGAATGTAAGGAGGAAAGCGAACGCCCCTTGCTCATGAAACTCTCTGACGGTACTTATGTAGCATTGCTGGAAGCCGGACTGACAGACTACGCCCGTGGCAAGTTCGCCTATGCGGGAAATCATACCCTGAAACTATCCATGTACGACGGAGCGGAAGTCATTTCTCCTTATAACACTCCGTGGAGAGTCGTCATGGCTGGACAGAAAGCCACTGACTTGATTAACCACAAGGACTTGATACTGAACTTGAATGAGCCATGTTGTCTCAAAGACACTTCGTTCATCCGTCCGGGAAGAGCTTTCCGCTGTGGGAAATTAGAGAAAGAAGCCATTGAGAAAAGCATAGACTTCTGCGCCAAACACGGCATTGAATACGTAGAACTCGACGCAGGATGGTACGGCCCGGAAATGAAAGTGAGCAGTGACGCCTCCAAGGTCTCCGCACAGCGGAACTTCCAAATGGCAGACATCTGCTCCTATGCTAAAAGCAAAGGGGTGGGCGTATGGATATACGTCAACCAACGGGCACTCTACCATCAGCTGGAAACCATTCTTCCCCTCTATCAGAAATGGGGCATCAAAGGAATCAAATTCGGTTTTGTACAAGTAGGAAACCAGCAATGGACTACCTGGCTTCACAAAGCCGTCCAGCGTTGCGCTGACTTCGGACTGATGGTAGACATTCATGATGAATACCGTCCTACAGGAGTGAGCCGCACTCTACCCAATCTGCTGACCCAAGAGGGAATCCGTGGAAACGAAGAGATGCCAGACGCCACCCACAACACCATTCTGCCATTCACTCGCTACCTGTGCGGCCCTGCGGATTACACGCTCTGCTATTTCAATCCAAGAGTAAAAAACACCCATGCTCACCAACTGGCCATGGCCGTGGTATATTATAGTCCGCTACAGTTCCTCTACTGGTACGATGCCTACAATACCCGGAAAGAAGAAAAAGAACTGAAATTCTGGGACGACGCACCTTCGGTTTGGGACGAGAGCAAAGCGCTGGACGGAGAACCTGGACAATTCATCGTACAAGCTCGCAGAAGCAAACAAGACTGGTTCGTGGGCATTCTCAACGGGAAAAAAGCACGTACCATCACATTAGACACCCGCCAAGTCCTTGATAAGAAAGGTAATTACACTGTGGAAATTTACACGGATGACGCTTCACTACAAACCCGTACCAACGTAAAGACACAGGTACGCAAAGTAAAGAAAGGAGAACGCATCACTCTTACACTTCCCTCCAGTGGAGGAGCGGCACTCCATTTCATCCGTCAATAGTTCACAGAGTATCATTCATGAGCTATAGGGCATTCAGCTATGTTATCCTGGTTTGTAGAGACGCGATTAATCGCGTCTCTACTCAATAAACGGGATTTTCAAATCGAAATCTTTTTGTTGCATCGTATATATGCACGCACTGACGTGCGTACTGGCAGACACAGTGGTCTGCTACTACTCCACGAGACTCCCCCTCTTCTTTTATCGACACTCTAAATTCCTACAAACAAATCTAAGATTTCAAAACATTTCCTGTAAAAAGACACAATTTTTCCACGTAGTCTCAGTGACTACTTCGTATTTCATATAAAAAAGAATCAATACCAATATATGAGAAAAGACTTTAAAACCTATTTTTCCTCAAGGGGTATGTATCTCTCTACCGCACTAATTTTGGCGGCTGCGAACTTCCCTTCCGGCTCAGCCTTGGCCAATAATTCAGGAAAAACAAACATGGAACAACAACAGACAAATGCGTCTATTGTCAAAGGTAAAGTAACTGATGAAAAGGGAGAAGCGCTGATTGGAGTATCCGTCCGTGTCGCAGGCCAAGCCAGTGGTGTTATCACGGACATTGACGGAAATTACACCATCAAAGTCCCCGCAGGGAAGCAACTCATATTTTCCTATGTAGGCTACAATGCGCTGACGGTTAATCCCGGAGGACAGCCAGAATTGAACGTGCAACTGAAGGAAGACACACAGACGTTGCAAGACGTGGTGGTCGTAGGTTACGGCGTGCAGAAGAAAGCTTCTTTGACAGGTGCCGTAGCTTCAATCGATGCCAAGCAATTAGAGAACAAGGGAACTATGACCAGTCCGGTACAAGCCTTGCAAGGTACGGTACCCGGTGTGATTATCACCCGTGGTTCTGGTGCGCCAGGCGATGAAAGCTGGAGCATGAAACTACGTGGAGCGGTTTCTACCAATAACGCAGACCCGCTGGTGATAGTGGATGGAGTAGAATACTCTGACGGTGTAAACGGCCTTCGTCTGTTAAACTCTGATGATATTCAAAGTATCAATTTCTTAAAGGATGCCTCCGCTGCCATCTATGGTTCGAAAGCCGCCGGCGGTGTAGTTTTGGTGACCACTAAAAAAGGAAAAGCGGGACGTACAACCGTAAGTTACAACGGTTCATTCACTGGAAAAGTAATAGGACTTCAACCCAAGTTGATGACTATGGATCAATGGGCAGACACATATACAACCGCCATGCAAAATAACCCGGAAGGGGGAGCCTATAATGAGCAGTGGATGGGCTACATTAATTTAATGCGTGCCTACAAAAATCATTATATAGACATGAGCAATGGTGCGTCACATCCTTTTGACTACAAATACTTCAAAGATGTGGATGACTTTGTGTTCATGGACAATGACTGGCAAAAGATTCTGTGGGGGAACTCATGGTCTACCCAACATGAGCTGAGCATCTCCGGCGGTTCAGAAAAGAATATTTTCCGTATCTCATTGGGATACATGAAAGACAACTCCACTTTACGATGGGGAAATAACAACAACCAACGTTACAATCTACGTGTCAATGACGTGTTCGAAATTATGCCGGGCATGAAACTGACCACAGACATCGCTTATAACCGCCAAGACCAGGTACGCCCCGCCCAATTAGGGAAAGCGTTAAGCGATGGTAATTTGGCTCAACCCGGTTTCCCCGCTGCCACCATTGATGGAAAGCCCTACGCATGGGGAGGACAGCATGCACCTAACTGGTATGCGGAAGCAGGAGGTGATGACAACCTGAAAGTATCCGCCATCAATATCAGTGAGACCTTAAATTATGACATTACCAAATGGTTATCCGCTACAGTGAATTTAGGGTACAACACCTCTACCGCCAATCGTGACGTAATGACAAAAGCCATTGACTGGTACAATTATGCAGGAACCAAGCTGGTTAATTCTGATCCGAACCAAACCAATAGCCAGTATTCCACCTCCTTCAGTCGTACCGACTACTATTTGGCATCAGGTTATTTGAACTATCACCAAACCTTCGCAAGCTCACACAATTTGAGCGTGATGGCGGGTGCGCAATACAACTACACACAATACAAAAACTCCAACGCCTCCATAAAGGATATTAACGACAAATTGGAAGTGCCAAACGGAGCTGGAGAGAAGAATGTAGGCGGTTCTAAATGGCATGAGGCCATGATGTCTTATTTCGGCCGTGTGAACTACGACTACCAAGGTAAATACTTAGTGGAAGGTCTGGCACGTTACGATGGTTCTTCCAAATTCCAGCCAGAGAACCGTTGGCAGTTCTTCTGGGGTGCCACCCTCGGATGGCGTATCAGTGAAGAAGCGTTCATGAAATCCCTGAAAAATGTGATTAGCAACTTGAAATTGCGTGCTTCCTATGGTGTAGTGGGTAATCAAAGTGGTGTAGACCGCTATGACGGACAGCAGTTGTATAATTTCGTCACTGGAGGTGGTGTCTTCTTGGACGGTGCCAAGGTTTCCTATATCAACACCAATGGAAAGATTGCCTCCACCGACCGTACATGGGAACGCATTCACAATTACAACATAGGACTTGACTTTGGTTTCTTCGAGAACAAACTGACGGGTAGTGTGGATATTTTCTGGAAGAAGAACAACAATATGTTGATTGCCGCACAATATCCAGGCATTCTTGGTGACGCCGCGCCTTCTGCCAATCTCGGAAAGTTTAAAGCTAATGGATGGGAAGGCGAATTGAACTGGTCAGATAAAATCGGAACTGTCAGCTATCACGTAGGCGGTACATTTACGTATGCCACCAACGAAGTGACTGACATCGGTTCAACGAGTGTCATCTCCGCAGGAGGACCTAAGACCATGCAAGGATATCCCCTCAACTCTTATTTCGGTTTGCTGTATATCGGGAAAATACAGTCACAAGAAGAGTTGGAGAAATACACAAACCATTACAAACCCAACAACGGTATTGGATGGACACACGACTTACGGTTAGGTGACAATATGTTTGCGGATGTGAATAAGGATGGTGTGCTGGATCAGAAAGACGTGGTGTACTTGGGTTCCAACGATCCGAAAGTATCTTACTCATTCAATGCGGGACTTGAATGGAATGGATTTGACGTATCCGCCATTTTCCAAGGAGCCGCAGACAGAACCATATTCCGTACCAACGGTGAGCGCATCCCCTTCCGGTCTTTGTATCTGAACCAATACGCTTACACCATCGGAAAGACGTGGAGTCCGGAAACACCCGACGCTTATTACCCCGCATATACCACTCAAACGGATATCAACAACTACAACTATCAGTTGTCTTCCTGGTCAGTAGAAAACGGAGCCTATATCCGACTGAAGAACATCACCGTGGGATATACTTTCCCGCAGAAATGGATAAAGAAGACAGGGTTCATCACGAAGTTGAGAATATACTTCACGGGTACAGACGTCTGGGAACACAGCAAGATACGTGACGGATACGACCCCGAACAAGCCACAGGTATGGTGACAGGGTTGAGCCGTTATCCTTTCAACCGTACCTATACAGCTGGTGTCAACTTAACCTTCTAACTGAATATAAATATGAAACTGAATAAATTAAAATATGCGTTCTTGTTTGTAGCCGCTTTGTCCCTGCATTCTTGCTTAGACTTGGATCCGCAAGACCAAATTGGTGGCGGAAAGATGTGGCAATCAAACAACGATTTCAAGAACTTCGCCAATAATTTTTACGGATGGACACCCGATTTTCCCTCCTTGTATAACGGAGGAAGTATCAGTTCCGAAACTTACGCAGACCTCTGGATGCATCAATCAGGTGCCAATGTGATGAGCAGAGGTACCAATACCGTACCCACAGGGGATGGCAATTACACCGGCAATTACAACAATATCCGCCGTACCAATCTGTTACTCCAAAATGCGGCGAAGTACAAAGACCAGGCAGGCATTAAGACTAACGTGGGAGAAGCCTATTTCTTCCGGGCATGGTCTTACTTCAATCTGTTGCGTTGCTTCGGGAACGCCATCATCCTGACAGAACCGATTGATGTGAATGATCCGAAGATGAACGCTTCTCGAAATGACCGAACCGAAGTGGCGGATTTCATTATCGAAGACTTGAAAAAAGCTGTGGAAAACCTGCCGGATCAAGCCTCAGACCCACAGGGAAGACTCAGCAAAGCCACGGCTAACGCATTTTTGTCAAGAGTTGCCTTGTACGAGGGAACATGGGAGAAATTTCATAGTAACAACAATGAACGCGCCAAGACCTTATTAAACACGGCGGCAGAAGCGGCAAAGGCTGTAATGAACACAAAAAAATACGAACTGTTCGGTACCTCTGGAGCCAGCAAAGCCCTGGGAACGCAGGCATACCGTTACATGTTCATATTGGAAGATGTGCAATCCAACCCAGCGTTTGTGAAAAAGAGCGATAATAAAGAATATATCTTTGTACGCCATCATGACGCTTCCTTGGCAACCATTGGCAAGAACATCACCACAGAAAAAGTGAATAATGTGGAACTGGTGACCCATAATTTCGCTCAACTGTATTTGTGTCAGGATGGACTGCCGATAGACAAGTCCCCACTTTACAAAGGAGACAACAACTTCGCTGACGAATTCAAGAACAGGGATAACCGTATGAGCAACACCTTGCTTGTGCCTGGACAAAAATACTGGACAAACCAGAGTCCCCGCACCAGTTGGGATGAAAACGCAGATGCCAAACTTGTGTACGACCCTAATAAAGGATCAGGATACGCCAACCAGAAATGGGGAACCGAACGTAAACTGGAAAAAGACGGTCTGGAAAGTTACGACTTCCCTATTATTCGTTATGCGGAAGTGCTGATGAACTATGCGGAAGCTGTATATGAGCGAGACGGTGCCATCACGGACAATGACCTTGACATATCGCTCAACTTAGTACGCTTGCGTATTAATCCTACTATGCCCAAGCTTTCCAACAGCTTCGTGGCAGCCCACGGATTGAATATGCGTGAGGAAATACGCCGTGAACGCACCGTGGAATTCTATGATGAGAACTTCCGCGCGGATGATTTGAAACGTTGGAACACGGCAGTCGAGGTATTGGACAAGCCATTATTGGGAGCAAAAGCCTTGAAAGCCGGAAACTTCCAGCGTGACGCTCAAGGATATCCCATCTTAGACAACGAGCGTAAATGGTCTGAGAAGAACTATCTCTTCCCCTTACCAGACGACCAAATGCAATTGAACCCTAATATCGGACAGAATCCAGGTTGGGGAAAGTAATTAATTTCTAAAGACACAATAAGAATGAGACCACATAAATTATTCTACACAGCCTTGTTGGGCATTGTGCTGTCGGGAGGAAGCTTTTCCGCATGCAGTAATGACCCGGATTTAACATCGCATGTGACAGAGGCTAAATTAATGAAAGACGTGACACTGAACGTGCCGTCCTCACTTCCTTTAGCGGTTGGCATGACAAAGAAAGTCGTAGCCACCGTGCCGAATATGGACGAGGTGCTGATAAAAACCTGCACATGGAGTTCCGAGACACCCGATGTCGCTTCTGTAGATCAAGAAGGAAATATCAAGGCTTTGAAAACAGGGACAGCTAAAATAAGCTACACACAGGACGGAAGTATGGGCGCATTAGCCACCGTGACTGTGACAGTGCAGAACAAGGTTGACAATATCACCTTAGAAAACAAGGAAATCTGGGAAGGCACCTCCGAACAGCTGATACCAGTGCTTACGCCCGCAGACGCATACAATGTCATGGAATGGTCTTCCTCCGACAACACCATCGCCACTGTAGATGCGAAAGGTACGGTGAAAGGGTTGCAACCCGGTACAGTTACCATTACAGCTAAAAGCACAGATGGCACTAACAAAACAGCTTCCGCTCAACTCACAGTCAAACATGCAGTGGCCATTGAAAACGTACAACTCACGGAGCCGGGCTACGCATTGCGTCCAGGTGACATGGCACAGATTGAATGTAAACTGGAACCCAACGAAGCCAACGTACAATTACTGAACTGGACAAGTTCTGATGACAAAATCGCAAAAGTTGATGTCAACGGTAAAGTGACAGCCATAGCAAACGGTACCGCCACGATTACCGCCACAGACAAAATCACGGGACAAAAGAGTGCGAAAGTGCAAGTGACAGTAGCCCCCGTAGCCTCGTGGACTATCGCCAATTATTCCTCATGGAATGAATTGGAATCAATGGGCTGGAGTCTCCGCACCAGTGGAAAAGCAGAAATCAGAAATGGAGGATTACATGTAAACACTGTGGAAAGTGGTGGAAAATGGAGAAACGATGTGTATTTCATCAATGCAAAGCATCCGTTAACACTCGATCCGCAGACATACCGTTACCTGGCTATCGCCATGCAGGCACCGGGTGTGAAAGGGAAACGAAGCATCAAACTGGATCACAAAGGTCCCAACAGTTCTGGAGACTATGGAGCAGAACCGACCTCATGGGTGGAAGGCAAGTCACAAGTCGCCTGCTGGGATTTGCTGTCCAAGGGTAAGAATCCATCTGGCAAGTTGGAAGTCTTTGGTTTGAAGATGGCAGATATCAAGGTGGAACCTCATGATTACACCATCTATTGGATTCGTACCTTCAAATCAATGGATGAATTAAATGCTTACGTCCAGAAATATTATAAGAAGTAATTAGTATCAACCGTGGAAACGCTCAATATAGCGTTTCCACCTTACTTAATAGAAATGAAAATGAATATTCTACATAAACTCGTACCTTGCGTGGCAGCCATGGCTGTTACCTTATTCATGAGTTGCATGAGCGAGATTCCAGAAGGAAACAAGAACGACTTCGACAAATTACCGCAGACAAAGGTGAATGTGGACGACTACGTACCTAAACAATTCACTCATCCCGGTATTTTGCACACCACCGCCCGCTTGGATCAGATGAAAGCCATCATCAAAGACGGTGCGAACTCTTCCAACGAGCAAGTGAAACTGGCTTACAAAGCATGGACAAACCTCACAGCAGACAAAAGAGCGAAAGCCAACTATGGGATTCGTAACGCCGCCACTGAAAAGAACTTGATGTTGGCGCGTGGAAATGGGGGAAACACCGGAATGTTCCAAGACGACTTTTCCGCCGCTTACATGAACGCACTGGAATGGGCTTTGACAGGTAACATGGACAATGGGAACAAAGCGAAAGAAATCTTACTGAAATACGCCAACACAGTGGCTGGACTGACTGTGAACAACGACACTCCCCTGTTGGCCGGATTACAAGGATTCGAAATCGCCTACGCAGCTGAATTGCTCTCTACTTACGGAAATAATCCCATGCTGACGGGTGATGACCTGCAAAAGGTGACAAAGATGCTGAAAGACTATTTTGTACCTGTCATAGACAATTTCTATAATACACCGGCATACACCAATGGAAACTGGGGATTAATCGTGTCAAAGGCTTACATGGCTATGGCCATCTTGTTCAACGACACAGACATGTACAAGAAAGCCATGAACTTCCTGCTTTTCGCCAATGATAATGGTACCTTGTATTACATCGACAAGGAGACAGGACAGTGCCAAGAGCAGGGACGTGATATGGGACACGCTCAATTGGGTGTGGGCATGATAGGAAGCATCTGCGAAGTAGCTTACCAACAAGGTATAGACTTGTATTCCTTTAATGGCTCTGCGGTAGAAAAGGGTTTTGAATATATTGCCGGATACAATCTGGGTAATGACATGCCTTACAAACAATGGCAGGATGTGACAGGCAAATACAGTGGATGGAAAAAACCTGAGTCAGACGGTGCAAGCACAAGGGGCAAATTCCGCTCCATTTATAGCTTAGGTTACAACCATTACGTAACCCGCAAAGGAGGTTCCATGCCTTATACTTTGCAAGTGCTGGAAAAGCCGAACAATGCGGAATGCAACTATGATTCGGACAACATTGGATTCTATGCTTTCCAGTTCTGCGACGCAACCAAATAAATAGCACTAACTCACAAGTGTAATTTCCCCGCTTTTCTTCCGAAGAGCGGGGAAATACTATTTCATTCCACTTTTGAATTATTTTTGACTATCTTCTGCACTATGGAACCAATCATACAAGCTCCGTAAAAACGCAATAATTACTTCGTTTGCCATCGATGCCAACTCCTTCAGCGTTTAAAGTATATATGATTATTCGGCCTTATTCCACACTCTGATGTTGAAACTTTATGCAAAAGTACAACGATTAAATAATATACAATGATTATCCGCAAACATACCACCAATAAACATTGTGTAGGTAAAGACGCGATGAATCGCGTCTCTACTGATTGAGATGGGCATTTAGGACGTGTCTTGTCATGCCGTGAGTAGTGACTCCTTATTCACCGTGTTTGACTCTATATAATGAAGAGGTTAGACTGGAGAGTATAAGGTTGTCTCAACGCAACGCACCCTTATTCTGTC
>CAVDHB010000057.1:0-20145 GCA_963608705.1 Prevotella sp. P5-108 | reverse complement strand
TGGACGAAAAAGTGAAGGACTATGGTACAATGTAGGCCCATTTCCAGCGATTTTAGGTTGTTTTGTGTAGGCTAGTGTAGGCTTAGTGTAGGCAATATTCCTGTTTTTTATCATATTAGAAACTGATAGCCAATGACTTAAAAACATTCAGTGTAGGCGTGTAGGCAAATTCACGAAAAAACGTTTGGCTGGAAGGGGATATTATGTTTAATAAGAAAAGTCGTATGTCTGTATTTTCTAAAATGATTATCCAAAACATACCACTGTTCTATCTTAGTAATGGCTCTGAGTCTCATAGTTGTTTTTTACGGTGAATAATAAAATTTCTGCGGTGAGTTACGAAATTTCTGCGGTGAGTAATTTATTTTCTACGGTGAGTTACAAGAGCTTATGCACCGTGCGGGAGATATGCTAAAAGAATACAATGATTATCCGCAATCGTACCACTAATCAACATTGTTTAGGTAGAGACGCGATTTATCGCGTCTCCGCTTTTCATAGTGTAATCACAGATATAAGTCATCACAGATAAATGTGGAGACGCGATGAATCGCGTCTCTACTAGTTCAATATTGCAATGTGCAAGCCAGGAGAGTGGTATGTTTGCGGAAAATCATTAAATGGGATATGAAAGTGGAACCCCATACAACTTTCTTATTTTGTATTCGTTCATATAAGTATAAATCCATATCTTTGCAGACAATCTAAATAGACAGCTTATGCAATACCCGATACTATCAGAATACGTCCGTGCCATTCAGAATTCGGAGGATAACCTTGACAAACTCCGAGACCTGAAACCCGTGCTTGACAGCTACGGTGAACCCCGCCGCAGCAGCGGGGCGTTCGCGGTGGTCTTCAAGATGAAGGACGAGCAGACGGGGAAATGCTATGCGTTGAAGTGTTTCACCGAGGAACAGGACGGACGGGAGGAAGCTTATCGCATGATAGCGGATGAGTTGGAAAATATGGACTCCACTTATCTGACCTCCGTGGAGTATTTGGACAAGGAGCTGTTTGTGGACTCGGACTGTGAACAGGACGAGTTTCCGGTATTGAAGATGGACTGGGTGGAAGGTGTGACCATGGAGCAGTACATCGCCGACCATTACCGGGACAGCGAGTCCATGTCCATGCTCTGCTATCGCTTCTGCAAACTCGCAGTCTGGCTACGCAGCCAACCGTTCGCCCACGGCGATCTCAAGCCGGACAATATCATCGTGCGGGAGGACGGCACTCTTACCCTGGTAGACTATGACGGTATGTTTGTCCCTGCTATGAAAGGACAAAAGTCTCCCACCATGGGTACCAAGGACTTCTCCCATCCGCTGCGCACCGTGGATGATTTTGACGAGACCATAGATGACTTCGCCCTGTCCGTCATCGCCCTTTCGCTGAAAGCGATCACCCTGCGTCCGTCCTTACTGGACGAGTACGGGGCTTCTGATCGCCTGCTCTTCTCCGCCGCTGACTACCTGAACCTCAGTTCCTGCAAAGTCCTTCCCGCCTTGCAGAAACTAATGACGGATGCCGAGTTTAACACGTTTTACTCCTTATTCCTCTTAGCGTATGCAAAGAAGAACTTGGCGATGGTGTCCTTTCGATTGTTTAGTGTGAGGAAGCCTGAGATGAACAAGCCGTCTCATGTAAGCCAACCTATTGTTGAGGAACTTTCCACGGAAGTTACTGATGAGGATTTGAAAAATGCGATAGAGGATGAATTCGGGGTGAAGTACAGTCGAGATGGGAAAAGATTGCTTGATACGTCGTGTGATCTTATAGGAAAATATGAGATAAGAAAGGGAACTAAGGTGGTGTGTGATTTTGCTTTCTCTGACTGCGACAGCCTGACTGAGATACAAATCCCGAAAAGCGTCACGACTATTGGGGATTCTGCTTTTGAGAACTGCTTCGGTCTAAAATCATTAATAATACCTTCATCCGTACGTGAAATAAAGGGAAATCCTTTTATCGGCCTGCAATGTGTCATAGAGAACCAATCAGAAGTTTTCCTGTTAGAAGATGGTATATTGTATGATAGACAAAGAACAAAACTGATTGCCAACCTCAACCACAAAAGAGAACGTATTGTCATTCCTTTGGGAGTCACGACTATCGGGAATTCCGCTTTCTCCGCTTTCTATGGCTCTAGCCTGACTGAGATACAAATCCCACAAAGCGTCACGACTATCGGGGATTCTGCTTTCTTTTACTGCTCCAGACTAAAATCATTAATAATACCTTCATCCGTACGTGAAATAAAGGGAAATCCTTTTATCGGTCTGCAATGTGTCATAGAGAATCAATCAGAAGTTTTCCTGTTAGAAGATGGTATATTATATGATAAACAAAGAACGAAACTGATTGCCAACCTCAACTACGGGAGAAAATATCTTGTCATTCCTTTGGGAGTCACGACTATCGGAGATTCTGCTTTCTCTGACTGCTCCAGACTGACTAAGATACAAATCCCGAAAAGCGTCACGACCATCGGGAATCACGCTTTCTCTAGCTGCTCCAGCCTGACTGAGATACTAATTCCGAAAAGCGTCACGACCATCGGGGATTATGCTTTCTCTTACTGCTCCAGCCTGACTGAGATACTAATCCCGAAAAGCGTCACTAATATCGGGGATTATGCTTTCTATGACTGCTCCAGCCTGACTGAGATGCTAATCCCGAAAAGCGTCACCAATATCGGGGATTATGCTTTCTATGGCTGCTACAATCTGACTAAGATACAAATTCCACAAAGCGTCACGACCATCGGGGATTCTGCTTTCTTTGCCTGCTCCAGCCTGACTGAGATACTAATCCCGAAAAGCGTCATCAATATCGGGGATTATGCTTTCTCTTACTGCTCCAGACTGACTAAGATACAAATTCCACAAAGCGTCACGACCATCGGGGATCACGCTTTCTCTAGCTGCTCCAGACTGACTGAGATACTAATTCCACAAAGCGTCATGACCATCGGGGTTTCTGCTTTCTCTTACTGCCCCAGACTGACCAAGATACAAATCCCGCAAAGCGTCACGACCATCGGAGATTCTGCTTTCTCTTACTGCTCCAGACTGACTGAGATACAAATTCCACAAAGCGTCACGACTATCGGAGATTCTACTTTCAAAGACTGCTCCGACCTGACCGAGATACAAATCCCACAAAGTGTCACGACTATCGGAGATTATGCTTTCGATGGCTGCTCCAGCCTGACTGAGATACAAATCCCGCAAAGCGTCACAACTATCGGAGATTTTGCTTTCTGTGGGTGCAATTTATCCCAAGCAACAAAAGACAAATTAACCAAACGATTTGGTGGTAAGTAGTATAATCACAACTCCATTTTGAATTGCTTTATGGAACACATCGGCTTCGATATGTAAATGGATGACCTACGGGGACAGTGTGGTGTTTCATTACAACCGAAAGACAGGAAAATTGATACACAGCTTCACCCAGTTGGCGGATTTCAGCAATCCTCCCCGACTGATAAGTTGTAAAGATCCACTGGAAGAAGCAGGATTTCGCAGCGGTGAGTTTGAATTGGACAACAGCTCGGTGGTATTTGTGGCGAGTGACGCACTGTCGCACTATGTGCTGATGATGTACGAGCTTTCAAAAAGCGAAGAATTTCTGGAGGAGCTGAGTGTGGCAAGAAATGCAGGCACAGAAGATTCCCAACTGTTGAAGACGGCCGAGACAATGCGTTTCAATTTTTGCGAGGACGTGTTGATGCCGTTACAGCGTGCGACTGTCGACCAAAAGACCTTCAGTGATTTCGTCCAAGGGTTGTATAAACGAGGGGTATTGGGGATTGATGACTATACCGTAGCTTTCTTAAAATTTGACATTGAAGGGGTGAAAGCGAGGCATTGACGTTGTCCCCATCGTCGGAGGCCATCATCACTCTTCCTCGTCTACAAGTTTGATTAACTTCCCTCTGTCCCAGTAATAACAATAAAGAGGGTAGCTCATCGGCGCATCCAATCGGAGTGTCTCACAGAGATTGTCCCATGACACGGAACTTGTGTCCACCTCCTCGGGGGAAAGAAACAAATCTCCACCCAGCCACTCGGTCATGGGCAGTTCTTCTCCGATGGGATAATAATTCACGACATAATCATCCTCTATCTCCACCACGGTCATTTTCATCTCTCCATGGCCGGGATAATGCAACCGGTGTGCCGCCACTCGTCTCATCTATTTGTTCTGTCGTTGTTTCAACCGAAGCAAGGGAGCGAGTCCTGCTGATGAATCTTTCTTGGCCGAGTCCGCTTTGTGTGAAGATTTATCGTCTATCTTCGGAAGCTGTTTGTGCTGCCGCAATAAGGAAAAACGATCTAACAACGCCACGGAATATGGGGTAGATGTATCGCCCAACTCTCCGCCACCTTTATAGACAAAGCCGAAGACGGACTTAATCTTTCTGGCGGGTATGGCGTCTAACATCAAGGTGACAGGGCCGCTGGAATAAACCGTCTGTGTAGTCCCGGCCACGCTGTCGTTGTCATAGCGAATGCAGAGTGCGGCACTCATGTTACCCCCTCCGGCACCACTTCCCGGCAAATGTACCGTGAATGTCCATGCAAAACGGTCTTCCTCATGATAAGAAGAATCCGCCTTTAAGGAGAAATTCAACCGACGGGAGAAAAGTGTATTGGAAAGTAATGCGAACTTCTCTCCCTGCCACAACTCCGTAGTGTCTCCCGACAAGGCCGCAGAATTACCCGCCAACGCATTTCCCGCACCAGCGGAACCCAACGCTTTCAAGTCGTCGTCGAAGCGTGTTTGCAGTTTCTTGTAGACCTTCGCAAACACATCCGGGTTGGTAGTGTACCATACCAGCGAGCTGTCAAACTCCGCCTCGGTCGTACCGTATTTCTTGTAGACAGACTGAATGTAAAGATTCGCCTTGTACTGTTCCTCTGGCGAGAGGTTCTCCCCCATCGCTTTCGCCTTGTAATAGTCATAAAGGATGTCCTCCATCTCTCCTTCGGAATACACTCCGTCAGGGGTAGAGGAACAGGCGACTCCCATAAAGAGCCATCCGCCCAAAGCGACCATTGACCAGAAAGGCTTATTCATGATGACTGGAAGACAAGTATTTACGATAGAAAAGGAGGATGGCGATAATGCCGCAACTGATAGAGGCATCGGCAAAATTGAAAATAGGACTGAAGAACACGAAATGTCCTCCGCCTACCAAAGGCATCCATTGCGGCCAATCCCACGACACCAGCGGGAAGTAGAACATATCTACGACCTTGCCCGTGAAAAAGCCAGAATAGCCTTCTCCAAAAGGCACTGTGGTAGCCACTTGCCAAGGGAGGCTCTCGGAAAAGACCATTCCATAGAACACACAGTCGAAGATATTACCCGCCGCACCGGCCAGTATCAAAGAAAGACACACTATGTAGCCCGTCTTGACCTGCACCTTACGACAGAGCAGCTTCACGAAATAATACACGATGAATCCCACGGCGATGATACGGAAAGAGGTGAGGAACAGCTTGTTGAACAATTCCCAGCCAAACGCCATACCGTCGTTTTCAGTAAACAACAGATAAAACCAGTCTGTAACCTTCACCGCCTCGTGCAGCATGAAGTGGGTTTTCACATAATACTTGATAAGCTGGTCAATGACCAATACCATCAAGACGATACCCACCGTCAGCCCTATGTGCAGCTTTCTTTTCTTTACTTCATCCATAGGTCATCTTCCCCTCCGGGGTGTTTTAGGACGAGCTTCCTTCGCCTCTATACTCAAAGTGGCATGAGGCACTGCCCGTAAACGTTCTTTGGGTATCAGTTTTCCTGTCACCCGGCACACACCGTAGGTCTTGTTATGGATGCGCACCAAGGCAGCTTCCAACCCGCGGATAAACTTCTCTTGACGGGCGCACAATTCAGACAGCTCCTCCTTTGTCTGTCCCGCACAGCCATCCTCGAGGGATTTATAAGTGGGTGACGTATCAGAGACATCGTTCCCGTTGGCGTTCATCATGGTTTTCACCATCTCGTTATAGTCTCTTTTAGCCAAGGTCAACTTGTCCATAATCAGTTGCTTGAACTCTGCAAGCTCCTCATCTGTGTAACGTGTTTTCTCTGCCATATTCTTTCTGTTTTGTGTTGTTGTATGTTTGAAAGGGAAGACTCACGCCTTCCCCTTTCCTTCATATCATGCTTTCTGGATGAGTCCTTTCACCTTGAACTCGTCCAAGTCGATTTCCACTCCATCTTCTATGTTGTCAGTAAAGCGGATGTCATTGGCAAGCACCTGTCCACAAACATAGTCCTTGTGGGCTTCCACCGCCGCCATGAGCCGTTCGTCCTTCTGCAACGTGACGATGATACGGTCGGTGATTTCCAGTCCCGTGTCCTTGCGCAGGTTCTGCAAACGGTTGACCAATTCCCTGGCCAACCCTTCTTTCTTCAAATCGTCCGTGAGCTGCACCTCCAAGGCGATGGTAAGCGTGCCTTCGTTGGAGACGAGCCATCCCGGAATATCCTCGCTGTAGATGTCCACATCCGCACTTTCTATTTCCACGGACTGTCCTTCTACGGACAAAGGCAGTTTTCCGTCTTTCTCCAAGGCGATGATTTCTGACTGGGAGAGTTTCGACACAGCCGCCGCAATGGCTTTCATCAACTTGCCAAACTTCTTGCCCATCACACGGAAATTACACTTCACCTTCTTCTCCAGTACGCCGTTCTCCTCACCCACGAACTTCAACTCTTTCACATTCACCTCATTGCGGATAAGTCCGGCTACTTCTTCGATTCTGGCTTTCAGGGAAGCGTCGGTCACAGGAATCATGATGCACTGTAGCGGCTGACGTACCTTGATGTTCACTTTGCGACGCAGCGCCAAGACCATGGAAGTGATTTGTTGCGCTATCTCCATACGTGCCTCGAGTTCCTTGTCAATCAGCTTTTCATCACATACCGGGAACTTGGACAAGTGTACGCTGTCCACCTTCTCACGTTCTGTAACGGCCATCAAGTCAAGGAAGAGCCTGTCGGCATAGAACGGAGCGATAGGCGCCATCAACTTGGCCACCGTCTCCAAGCATACATACAAGGTCTGATAAGCACTAAGCTTATCCTCGCTCATGGCATTGCCCCAGAAACGCTTACGGTTCAAACGCACATACCAGTTGGAAAGGTTGTCGTTCACAAACGTCTGGATACGACGACCGGCCCGAGTGGGTTCATAGTCGTTGTAATCCGCATCCACATTCTTTATCAATGTATTCAGCTCGGAAAGAATCCAACGGTCAATTTCCGGGCGTTTCTCCACCGGCACATCAGGCTGTGAATAGTCAAAGCCGTCCACATTGGCGTACATCGTGAAGAATGAGTATGTATTGGAGAGTGTGCCGAAGAGTTTACGGCTCACGTCCCCCACTCCAGTCTCGTCGAACTTCAAGTTGTCCCAAGGCGAGGAATTGGTAATCATGTACCAACGCACTGCGTCGGAACCGAACTTATCCAACTCGGTGAACGGATTCACCGCATTGCCCAGGCGTTTGGACATCTTGTTTCCTTTCGCATCCAAGACCAGTCCGTTGCTCACCACCGCCTTATAAGCCACACTGTCGAACACCATCGTGGCGATGGCATGCAAGGTGAAGAACCAGCCACGTGTCTGATCCACTCCCTCAGCGATAAAATTAGCGGGGAAGTTCTGCTGATTGTCAATCAGCTCTTTATTCTCAAACGGATAGTGCAGCTGGGCATAAGGCATGGAGCCACTGTCAAACCACACATCAATCAAGTCGGACTCTCGTTTCATGGGTTTACTCGTGGGAGAAACCAACACGATGTAATCAATATACGGACGGTGGAGGTCTATCTTGTGATAGTTTTCCTTAGAGTAATCACCCGGCACAAAGCCTTTGTCTTTCAGCGGATTCGATTTCATGAATCCGGCCTTCACGGATTTCTCTATCTCGTTGTAGAGTTCCTCGATGCTTCCGATGCAGATTTCCTCTCTGTCCTCTGAGCGCCAGATAGGCAGCGGTGTTCCCCAGAAACGGCTACGGCTCAAATTCCAGTCGTTCAAGTTCTCCAACCATTTTCCGAAACGGCCTGTACCCGTGGAAGCAGGTTTCCAGTTTATCGTCTTGTTCAACTCCACCATGCGTTCCTTGCAAGCGGTGTCTTTGATAAACCAGCTGTCCAACGGATAATAGAGAATCGGTTTGTCAGTACGCCAGCAATGGGGGTAGTTGTGCACTTTCTTCTCAATCTTGAAGGCACGATTCGTAGCTTTCAGCTCCATGGCAATGGAGATGTCAAGCGTCTCGTCCTTGTCCGTCAAATTGGGGTCATAAGCGTTCTTCACAAAACGTCCCTCGTATTTCTTGTATTCTGGCACATTGACGTAGTTCTTCACGAAGTCGGCATCCAGCTCGTCCAGCAAGTAGAACTTACCTTGCAAGTCTACCATCGGTCTGTGTTCGCCTTTCTTGTCGATGAGCTGCAAGGGAGGAATGCCAGCCGCCTTGGCCACACGGGCGTCATCCGCACCGAATGTAGGCGCAATATGCACAATGCCCGTACCGTCTTCAGTAGACACATAGTCACCAGCGATGACACGGAACGCTCCCTCACCTGGATTCACGTAAGGCATGAGCTGCTCATATTCCATTCCCACGAGGTCGCTTCCCTTGTAAGAAGCCACGATGCGGTAAGGTATCACCTTGTCCCCCTTCTTATAGTCTTCCATCGGGAGTTCCGCCCCTTTGGGATTAAGATAGGAAGAGACCAAATCCTTGGCCATCACGACTGACACCTTTTCGCCGGTGTACATATTGTAAGTCTGTACAAGCACGTAGTCAATCTTCGGCCCCACACAGAGCGCCGTGTTGGAAGGAAGAGTCCAAGGAGTTGTGGTCCAAGCCACGAAATACGGTGTACCCCATTCCGTCATCTCCGGTTTGGGTTTCTTCATCTTGAACTGTGCCGTGAGCGTGGTGTCTTTCACGTCGCGATAACAGCCCGGCTGATTCAGCTCATGGGAGCTCAAGCCCGTTCCCGCAGCGGGAGAATACGGCTGAATTGTATATCCTTTATATAATAGATGCTTGTCGTACAGTTGTTTCAAGAGCCACCAAAGCGTCTCGATATAACTGTTCTCATAGGTAATGTACGGATGTTCCAAGTCCACCCAGTATCCCATCTTGCGAGACAGTTCCGTCCATTCGGCGGTGAATTTCATCACATCCTTGCGGCACGTCTCGTTGTATTTCTCCACGGAAATGGTCTTGCCGATATCCTCTTTCGTGATGCCGAGCAATTTCTCCACACCGAGTTCCACCGGCAGGCCGTGGGTGTCCCATCCAGCCTTGCGCTTCACCTGGTATCCCTTCATGGTACGGTAGCGGCAAAAGAGGTCTTTTATGCTCCGGGCCAACACGTGATGGATGCCGGGATGTCCGTTAGCTGACGGTGGTCCCTCAAAGAAAATAAAGGACGGACAGCCCTCACGTTCAGTGATACTTTTATGGAAAATATCATTCTCGTCCCATTCTTTCAGGACTTCTTCGGTCACTTTGGGAAGATCCAATCCCTTGCGTTCAATGAATTTCTTTGCCATTTTCTCGCTTTTCTATTTTCTTTTCGTTATTCTCAGTCTAATTGGCTGCAAATTTACGAAATCTTTGGAAAAGTAGAGACACAAAGAAGCATAAAAAAGGTTCATCCGCCATTTCAAATCAAAAGGATACAATCTTTATTGAACCACCCTCCCTCCGTAAAACGTAGAGACGCAATTCATCGCGTCTCCCAACCAACAAGAGGATTTTAATTAATACGCTGTAAATCAGCCATTTATAACAAGGCTCAAAGCGACTTTCATAAGCCTTTGTAACTACTTCATAATCAGTAAGTTGCAACTTGTACCGTAATGGCCGCTCACTTCTACCGTAATGGGCGTTTATTACGGTACAAGTGAGCCGTCATTTCTATACAAGTGAGAAATAACTTTTATAGAAGTGGAAAATGGAGACGCGGAGAATCGCAAATCGAGATACAGAGAATCGCTGATGGAGACGCGATGAAAATCTGATTGAGACGCGATGAATCGCGTCTCTACTGACGGAGGTGTGAACCCTGAGGAAACATAAAAACACAGGCGTTCTGTGTATGAACGCCTGTCTGTATGGGAAAGCCGTGCCGGAGTAGTGCGATGAAACTCCGAGAATATATGATTTGAGGGTTCCCGTCCTTTGTAATCCGCTGACATAGTTTACCTCTCGCGAGGGGCGGCACGCCATTGGAGCGAGATACGTACTCGGTATTTCAGTATCAATTGATGAGTTTCCCAGTCCTACCGGCACGGCTCTTTTCTTCTTTTCTTTCGGTGAACCCTTCCACCTTGTTTGATATTGCAAATGTATGAAATATGTTTGTATTCTCCAAATATTCGCAGACTTTTTTCTGCATTTTCTGTGCGAAAAGCACAAGCCCGCAGACGGCATCTCTCATTGTATCAATGCGTCAATGCCACTTTCCTCTTCTTTCGTCCCTTCCTTTTTCACGGGTTTAGGGGTGTGTTTCTTTCCACTGTTACACGGGTCATAGTCTTTCGGGAACTCGAACTTCTCATTTTGGGAGTATCCAAGCCGCTTGTCCGCATAGACTTTCTTCATGTATAAAGCCCAGACTGGCAACGCCATAGCGGCACCCTGACCGTAGGTCATGTTATCGAAATGGATGTCCCGGTCTTCACCGCCCACCCAGCATCCGCTCACCAACGACGGAGAGATTCCGATAAACCAACCGTCCGAGTTGTTGTTCGTCGTACCAGTCTTGGCCGCCAGCTCACCTGTGAACTTGTACATATAACGAAGTCTGGCCGCGGTTCCGCCATCCACCACTCCTTTCAGCATATCCAGCATCTTCAAGGCGCTTTCCTCGCTGATAACCTCGTTCATCTGAGGCTGGAAGTTCGCCACCACGTTTCCCTCATTGTCCACTATCTTGGTCACGAAAATGGGAGCCATGCGAATGCCATGGTTGGCAAAAGCCGTGTAGGCACTGACAAGCTCGGAGACCGTCAAATCGCAAGGTCCCAGACATAACGCCATCGAAGGAACTATCTTGTTGTTGCGGATACCGAATTCCAGAATCAACTTCTTCAAGGCTTCCGGGGAAAGCTGGCTCATCAACCATGCCGAAATCCAGTTGTTCGACTGCGACAAGCCCCATTTAAGCGTGACCATCGCCCCATAGCGGGAATGATTGGCGTTGCGTGGTGTCCACGGTTGTCCGGCCACCCGGTATGTACGCTGGACATTGGGCGCCACATCGCAAGGGGAGAATCCGTTCTCCATCGCCAACGCATACAGGAAAGGCTTGATGGTGGAGCCGACCTGCCTACGCCCCAACGACACCATGTCATATTGGAAATAGGTATAGTCCATTCCTCCCACATACGCTTTCACGAAACCCGTCTGCGGGTCCATGGACATGAAGCCGGCCCGCAAGAAATACTTGTAATAAATGATGGAATCCATCGGGGTCATCTCCGTATCCTTCATGCCGTGATATGTGAACACGGTCATCGGCTGCGGTGTGTGGAAAGCCTTGCGGATTTCCTCTTCCGAAGCGCCCGCCGCTTTCATCACACGATAGCGTTCGGAAAGACGCATGGACTTGTCCAGTATGGCCTTTGTCTGTGCCGTGGTCAATTGAGAGGAGAAAGGAGCTGTCGGCTTGTTCTTCTTCTCCGCATAGAAATGCGGCTGGAGGAAACCCGCCACGTGTTTGTAAACCGCCTCTTCGGCATAACGCTGCATCCGGCTGTCTATCGTGGTATAGATTTTCAATCCGTCGTTGTAGATGTTGTAGGAAGAACCGTCTTTCTTGTAATTCTTGTTACACCAGCCATACAAGGGGTCTTGCGCCCAAGCCAGACTGTCGGCATAGTACTGCTGTTCCTGCCAAGAAGCATAATCGCTCTTCACTGGGCGTTTCGCCATCATGATTTTGCGCAAGTACTCTCTGAAATAAGTGGCGATGCCGTCTTTATGGTCTGTACGGTGGAAATTCAACTTCAAAGGCTGCGCCTGGTATTCCGCACATTCCTCGTCGGTCAGATACCCCGCCTTGCGCATCTGGTCCAACACCACGTTGCGCCTTCCGATACAACGTTCCTCATGATGCACAGGATTAAAATAGGACGGGTTCTTGCACATGCCAATCAACATGGCCGCCTCGGGAACAGTCAATTGCTTGGGCTCTTTCCCGAAATAGGTACGGCTGGCTGTCTTGATGCCCACCGCCCCGTTGAGGAAGTCAAAGTAATTGAGATACATCGTGAGAATCTCCTCTTTGGTATATCCACGTTCCAGCTTGACAGCGATGACCCACTCTATCGGCTTTTGGAAAAGACGCTGAGTGGTGTTGTCAGCCTGTTCGGAGTAAAGCTGCTTGGCTAATTGCTGCGTAATCGTGGAACCTCCACCGGCATTGCTTTCACCCAAAAGCCCTCTCTTCAAAACCGCACGGCCTAACGAACGGATGTCGATGCCGCTGTGGTCGAAGAAACGCACATCCTCCGTGGCCACCAACGCTTGCACAAGCGCGGGAGACAGCTGATTGTATGCGGTGAAGATACGGTTGTCCTTATAAGAATACGTGCCGAGCAATTGTCCGTCACTGCTCAACACCTGCGAGGCGTATTTGCTCACGGGGTTTTCCAACTCATCCACTGGCGGCATATACCCAATCCATCCTTGCGCGATAGCCGTAAAGGCCACTATACAAAGCAGCACGAAACAGCCTAAACAAGTCCACAGAATACGTACAATCTTCTTTTTCATGTGTGCAAAGATATATAAAATATACGAGAGTTCATGATTATGGAAAGAAAAAGCTCTTCTCCGTCACGAATAAACCGCACGGAAGAAGAGCTTATTACCTGAATGCAGGTGTATTTCTGTCTGATATAAGATTTACTGAGCGAACGCTTTCACCTTCTTATAAGGGATGCCGAAGTTAAAGCTCTGAGTGTCTAACATTCCGGCGAAATTCACCGCCACGACTTCTCCATACTTGTTCAGCACAGGACTTCCGCTGCTGCCGGGAAGGGACGGAATGGTGTACATCACCCTGTTCTCATCCGGCATCTGACTGATAGTGCCGCTGGTAATCTGGGCTTGAAGTCCGTTGCTTGTCCTGGCCAGTTCTGGTCCCTGATTGAATCCAATCATGTACACCTGATCCTGTATGTTCAATGTGGGTTCTTCTTTCTTCGAGAAGATATTATCCATCACCATACCGCATTTCTCCCAGAAGGAAGCGTCTGCGAACGGTTCCTGCTGACCAGCGAAACGGAACACATAGGCATCCGCCGGAGTGGTCTTGTCCCACCTCTTTATCAAAGCCAAATCCACGTTCTCCATGTCGGAAACCTTTACGATGTCACTCTTTGTGAAGTCCTTCAGAGAACCCACATAAGCGCCGTTCTTACAAATACCCACCGTGGCGTGGCATTGTATTTTGACATTGTTCACGTTAGCCTGTTCAATCTCTAACCGTTCCGTTTGCGCTGAGCTCAATTCCGACTGGAGTTTGTTGAGTTGCGTCTGCAACGCATTCACATCCTCGGTATAAGTGTCACCCATGTAATTCCCGTAATAGTCATATTGTGGATACGAAGCGTTAGAAAGTCTGTACTGAAGGGCACTTATCTGCGACTCCAAATCGCTGATATGTGCGTCCACTACCCCCGCATACATCCGCACTATTGAGTTTATCAAGTTCTGGAACTCATCCTTCGGCACAGAAGGCTGCACGACATGCCGGTTGGTGATAATGTCTCCCGTCTTGGACACATAGAACCCTGTGCCAAACATCACAGCCTGCTTTTTCTCTATTTCGCTTTTGTTGTCAGTCATACTCGAAGCCAACGCATCCTCATCTCCTCCAGTAAAATAGATAGGCTCATTATCCCCCGGCACTGTAGCCGAGAAGTAATACTGCGTAGCCACCATCACCACCCCCGGCGCACATTCTTTGAAAATCTGCTCCGAGGTTTTCTCTTCCTTTCCACAGGCGGACAAAAGCAGCACTGCGGCCAGCCACATCCAAATCAGTCTAATCCTCCTCTTCATAACATCTTTTTTATTTTATACCCCGCTTGTCCAATGCCTCGGCATAACGTTTCGCATTGCGCATATGCTCGGCATAGGTCGTCGCAAAGTTGTGAGACCCGCTCAAATCCTCTTTCGCACACATATACATGTAATTATGGTGCGCATAGTTCAACACAGCGTCTATCCCCTCCACACTCGGAATACGGATAGGACCCGGGGGCAATCCGATATTCTTATAGGTGTTAAACGGAGAATTGATAAACAGAAGATTATGATAAATCCGCTTTAAGTCGAAACGCTTCCATGCGTATTTGATAGTAGGATCAGCCTGCAAAGGCATCCCCGCACGGTAACGATTGATGTACATTCCGGCAATCTTCGGCTTCTCTGGACCGTAAGCGGACTCTTCGTCCACGATGGAAGCGATAGTGATTACTTGCTCTTCAGTCAGTCCGGCTTTCTTCGCCTTGGCCTGACGCTCCGGCGTCCAGAAAGCCTTGCTCTCTTTATCCATCTTATCCAACAGCTTGTTCAATGAGATGTCCCAGTACACCTCATACGTATTGGGTATGAACATGCACCCGATGGTGAGCGTGTCATAACCGTATTTCCGACATACGTCCTCGTCTTCCAACGCATCTAACACATCCGCAGAGTCGAGCATCAGCTTTTGAGACAACGCACCCGCCAACTTGTCCAATGTCCTTACGGACGGGATGGTCAGTTCCACTGGAGCTTGCGTCCCGTTTCGCATACTGCGGAAAACGCTCAACGTACCACTCATGGGACGGATGGCATACCGTCCTGTGCGGATATGGTCAGGATAATTCAGCGACTTGGCCATGAACTTGAACAATGGCATGAAATGCGGTTTGGCCTTATGCTCGATTTTCGCATACACCGAATCTATATTGTCATCCTTGTCGATATAGATATAGGTAGTCTTGCTCACTCCATAACCCGGCCCCAAAAACAGATAGCCCACCACCAACAGAATGATGGCGGCAATCACCCCTCCTTCTATCAGCGTTTTCTTACGAATATTTCTTTCCATTTTCTTATTTGTTTCTTTCTGCAAAGTTAAGGCAAATCAAGAAAAAGACAAAATAAAAAGAAACACTGATATGAAAGATTGCTAAATTTAAACGAACCTGCGCCATCTTTTATGTAATTTTGCGTCTCCAAAGAAAACGACAGAACACAATGATAGACGGGAAAGGAATCGGACTCATATCGGGATTGGTAATTTTACTGACGGGAATGCCCTCGCAGCCCCTTCAAGCACAAAGCGAGAAGAATGTCCGCATCTTGCCTTTTCACCCCTCCCGGAAAAAGCCGCGCACCGTCAAGAAGAAAGAGAAAAGAAAGACAGATCAACCCGTGGACACAGTGGCACAACGACTAAAGAAAGAAACGGAAGCCCAACAGCCTGAAAAGGCCACATCCACCCTGTCCACCACTTATAATACCACTGAACCTGCGTTCATCGCAAGGGAGAGAGACCAGTATTTAAAAGGAAACACCGCCTCTTCTACCCGCCATATCCAATTTGATCTGAACACGGTGAAAGGGAAAGACGCATTAGACGGCGATGCAAGGACTCGTCCTGTGAACCCCGGAAGTTATACTGACGGAAGAGGTGCGGGAATCGGTGTGGGAAACTTGGACTTCAACCACGCATTGTCCATGGCTTTCTCCAAGAACGCCCGCCTCAGAGCCAAAAACGCCGAGAACCGTTACTGGGAGAAATGGGAACAACACCGCCCGGACAGTCTGACCGCCGCCACGGTCTCAGACCAACCGACACGTATGCTTTCCCGTCCTCAACAAGACGAGTTCACCCGTAAAGCTAATACCCTGTCGAATTCATCCCCCTCTTATCCTGGCGGCATGACAACTTTACAAGAGTTCATACAAAGCCGTCTGAATTATCCATACGACGCACGAATGAAAGGTGTCAGCGGGAAAGTAGCGGTGAGAGTATACATAAATGAAAACGGAACGGTCTATGACGCAAAAGTGTTGGAATCGGCGGACTATCTCTTGAACAACGAGGCTTTAAGGGTATGCAAAGAGACGAAGGGATGGAAACCCGCGACGAATGACGGGAAGCCTGTGAAAGGAGAATTCATAGTCTCTGTCCTGTTCCGTCTGCCACGTCAGAACTAAGCAAACCATAAATAGTTACAGATGTGTACGATAACACACCATAGAAACATTCCTTTTATTTTATCTTAACACCTTAAAATTGGTCACTCTTTTTTTTCTTACTATTTTTGTCACAAATTAAAACCATAAAATAAAGTATACAGTAAGAAAACAATGAAAGATGCTATTTTGGTAACAGGCGGAACGGGGTTCATCGGCTCCCATACGACTGTAGAACTGCAACAGGCAGGTTATGACGTGGTCATTGTTGACAACCTCAGTAACTCACGTGAAGGCGTGGTAGACCAAATCGCCCAGATTACGGGCACACGTCCTGCGTTGGAAGTCGTAGACTGCCTGGACTATGAGAAGATGGAAGGTGTGTTCGAGAAATATCCCTCCATTAAAGGAGTTATCCATTTCGCAGCCAGCAAGGCCGTAGGCGAAAGCGTGGAGAAGCCCTTGAAATATTATGAGAATAATATCGGCTCTCTCATCAATCTCTTGAAATTGATGAAACGCTACAAAGTGGAAGGACTTATCTTCTCCTCTTCTTGCACCGTCTACGGACAGCCCTCGAAAGAGAACCTCCCTGTGACGGAAAAAGCGCCCATCCAAAAAGCATTGTCGCCCTACGGTAACACGAAACAAATCAATGAGGAAATCATTCAGGATACGGTCGCTTCCGGAGCGAACATCAAATCCATCATCCTGCGCTACTTCAACCCCATCGGAGCACACCCGACAGCGTTAATCGGAGAGCTTCCTAACGGCGTACCGCAGAACTTGATACCTTATTTGACACAAGTGGCCGCCGGCATCCGTCCGCAATTGAAAGTGTTCGGAGACGACTATAACACGCCTGACGGCTCTTGCATCCGCGACTACATCAATGTGGTGGACTTGGCAAAAGCGCACGTATGCGCCATGGCTCGAATTCTGGAAAACAAGCAGGACACGCCGGTGGAAGTCTTCAATGTCGGCACAGGACACGGTGTCTCCGTATTAGAACTTATCCACTCATTCGAGAAAGCGACCGGCGTAAAATTGAATTACGAGATTGCTCCCCGTCGTGCGGGCGACATCGAGAAAGTGTGGGGTAACGTGGACAAGGCCAACAAAGTGTTAGGCTGGCAAGCCAAGGAAACACTGGAGGATACCTTGCGCTCCGCATGGAAATGGCAGCAGAAACTCTGCGCCGAACACATTCAGTGAAACAATAAAAAGACTAAATAAAAAAACTATTAGTTGGTCTGGTTACTGTCTTCTTAGTATGTGAATATGGAACGACAGGTTAACTTGTTAGAGTACATAGAAAACAGACTTTTTTCATAGTAGTTTTGTCGTGTTTTATTTTGTGTTTGTGTTGTAACTATTCCTAAACGTGAGTTTGGGAATAGTCTTTTTTATGTTTCTCCGCAATTGTACCACGAATCAGTATGAAGTGTCTCGTCATGTGGTGAGTTTTGTAGCAAAAGTAGTGGCAGACCACTGTGTCTGCCAGCACGCACGCCAGTGCGTTCCTATCCAGCCACAGGACATCACAATGTCAAAAAAGACATAGCCCTTTCGGGCACTGGCAGACACGGTGGTCTGCCACTACCAATTATGAGTCTATACAGTCGTTCGGTATTGTACAAGATAGGACGGTGGTATGTTTGCGGATAATCATTTTTTACACTTTTTCCCAACTCCCGTATTTCAACTTGTCTGTTTTTATCCGTATCTTTGTCAAAGCAAACATACCACAGAGCAAATGCAAGATATCATCACAGGAAAAGAAATACAAAGCAAGGCGAGTCGTTTCATCGAGACGCTGAGGGTGGAAGACGGACAGATACCGTATCCCGAGGTACACACCCTGCGCATCAACGAGACATTAAAAGCGCATGGAATGCTTCCCATCAAAGGACTGTCCTTGCAGGAACTCACCCACTGCTCGCAATACAAGGAAAGGACTATGTGCCATATTGAATACGGAGGGCTGATACAAGGGGAAATCTTCGAAGTATCCTGCAAACCGTATCATCCCCGAAAGGTGCGGGCTCTCCGTCTTGTACGTTGCCGAAACATCGATTACGGATATAAATACGCCGACAGGCGTTTACTAAACTTCATCTATTCACAGAGAGGAGAGACGGATGAGGCTCTGATAGTCCGTCACGGACTGCTGACAGACACCACCATCGCCAACATCGCCCTCTTTGACGGCACGCAATGGTTCACACCCGCCCATCCCCTGCTCTACGGCACTTCCCGCTACCGTCTTCTCCAGAAAGGGAAAATAAAGGAGAGAGACATTCCCGTCGGAGACATTTTCCGTTATCAGAAAATACGCCTGTTCAACGCCATGCTGAATTTCGGAGACGTGGAAATACAGCTTTCCCCAAAGACGTGCGTGATGGAATAAGCCAACACAGTAGAATACAATACCGAGACAATGTAGGCGATATATGCAGACAGGCGGACCTTCCATTTTGGAAAGTCCGCCTGTCTGTGTACCATACAAGGGGAAGACGTACTCAAAAAGTTAACTCCTCTGTTTCCAATCCTTGTATTTCAAAAGCACCGAATCCAAGATTAGTTATTTGTTTGGCATTGATTGGTATGGGAACACTACCCGCCGTCAAAACACACGTTTCAATATACACATTTCAATTGACAATAATATGGACGGGCCTTGTGACTGTACGGGCAGGCGTTATGTCACATCTAATTTGAACCTGCCTACATTCTTCTCATAATAGGCTCTCATAGATGGACTGCAACTTATCTATCTGCCTGTCTATAAAGAACCGATCCAAGAACAACTTCCTTGAAGCGTTCTCCATTTTCTTCCGTAAAGATTCATTATCGTACAAACGAATAAGTTTACATGCAAACCTATTCACATCTAAAAGCAACAAGAATCCGTTTTCTCCGTCTTCCACACAATCATTGTTGCCTATCACATCGCTGGCCACTATTGCTTTACTATTTGCCATAGCCTCTATAACCGCCAACGGCAAACCCTCGTAAAGGGAGGTAGTCAAATAGAACAAGGATTTACGCACATATTCTTGACAGTCTTTATGGTTAATCCAAGGTAGCAAAACAATGTTTTCCTTCAATCCCTGTTCAACTATTTTCTCTTTCATACGCTGCAATTCAGGAGAATAGAAACCAACACCTAACAATATAAACTTCAAGTTGTATCCTTGTTCTTTCACACGTTTTATCACGTCCAACAGAAACAGTGGATTTTTCTGATATGAGGGACGACCTATATAACATATATAAGGTGTAGAAACATCCACAGGCTTGCCTTTTTCAATAGAAACGTCTGGCACTGAATTATGCCAAAGCAAAGCATGTCCTTCTGGATATCCCACATCTTCTACAGCCATACGTTGCTCCGATTTGGAACAAGCCACCACGTAGCAACCCAATCGGCTTATTTTCTCTATGCACATGAATATTTTCCGCTTCAACGGTGATGGGGTACAAAGATAGGAAAAGGCATGAGGGGTATAACAAGTCCTCACTCCTGTAATCCATCCAGCGGTCCGTCCAATAATGCCTGCCTTTGCACTATGACAGTGAATAATGTCCGGCTTCTCATGCCTGACAATTTTTACAGTCATCCATAACGCTTTTAAGTCATGTGCAGGATTAAGCGACCGGTAAAGTGGTATAGCATATTCTTTGACGGGATTTCCATCTTTTACGACAGGGGCGTTCTTGTCCGTCACACCCTTTATAATCACATATTCGTTGTGTCCACAGTTATACTCTATACTGTTTCGGATATAAATCCATGGGCGGTCGGAAGAAAATAAATGTAACGACTTGACAAAAAAAGACTTAATTTTGCATCGTCAAATATAAATTTACGAGCTATGCATTTGAG
>CAVDHB010000056.1:0-24112 GCA_963608705.1 Prevotella sp. P5-108 | reverse complement strand
TACGGTGAGTAATTTATTTTCTGCGGTGAGTTACAAGAGCTTATGCACCGTGCGGGAGATATGCTAAAAGAATACAATGATTATCCGCAATCGTACCACTAATCAACATTGTTTAGGTAGAGACGCGATTTATCGCGTCTCCGCTTTTCATAGTGTAATCACAGATACAAGTCATCACAGATGAATGTGGAGACGCGATGAATGGAGACGCGATGAATCGCGTCTCTACTTGTTGCAACTTGCAAGCCAGGAGAGTGGTATGTTTGCGGATAATCATGATTAAAGTTTTCCTTGCGCTATCTTAGCAGCCTCCACTGGTTTATTCGTTGTGATGAAATCCACTCCGGCCTTCACGCATTCCCGCAGTTGATTCAAGTCGTCAATTGTCCACACATTGACTTTCATGCCCAATTTGTGGGATTCTTCCACCCATGTGGGATTCTTCTTAATCGTGCCGCCATAATAATCGATGCCAGCGAAACCTTTCGCCTTGATTTCCTGCGGAGCTACTTCGCCTCCTAAGTAATACACCTTGGCCTTGGGATTCAGTTTCACGATTTGCTCACAAGCGTGCATACTGAACGAGATGTATTCCACCCGACTTTCCATCCCGGTTTCCTTCACTTCCTTCAAGCTCTGCGCCACGCAACGGTCTTCTTTCTCTGGCGTGTTGTGCGCCTTTATTTCAAGAATGAGCTGAATGCCTTTCAACTGCTTGCCAGCCAGTAAATACTGTTTCAAGGTGGGCAGCGTCTCTCCATTGGCCAGTTTCATGTGCTTGATTTGCGCATAGCTGGCGTCTTCTATGAATACACCGTGAATATCATCGTCGTGGTTCACTACCACTACGTTGTCTTTCGTGATATGCACATCAAACTCGGAGCCATAGATGCCCAACTTTGCCGCATCTTTCAAAGCAGCGATGGAATTTTGTGCGGAACCGAACGTATTCCAATACCCACGATGTGCGATAATTTGCGGTTGTGCGTAAATGATGCCACACACAAGTAACATCATACTCATTAGTACGATACGTAACTTATTCATCTTTGATTGTTTTTTAATTTTAGAATTTATAACGGAGTCCTATCTGGAACTGGTAAGGCGTACCATTGTACACAGAAACACCCGGGTTCGGATTCACTTGGTAGACGTACTCTTTCTTCGTCTGGTCAAAGCCTTTGATGGAATAAATAGAGACATTACTCAACTGTTTGCCAACGCCCCAGTCTTTATTCAGCAGATTGGCCACATTGAAGAGGTCCACAGACAAGTCCAAACTGTGTGTACGATAAAGCTTAAAACTTTTCTCCAAATGAAGGTCAAACGTGCCATAGAATCCGTTCACACCTCCATTGCGCTCGGCAACCTTTCCAAAGCTGCGTCGCATATAGTCTTTCACGCTACCTGGCACTTTGGGGTTGTTCAATATGCTCTGGATACCCTCTTTCAGATACTGCGGTGTCTTTGCGTCATTCGGGTCATACACATACGCCAAGTCATTGGAAGCTACAAAGTCTCCGTTCACATTACCGTTTACAATCATGGAATAGCGTGTGCCGCCGATACCAGAAAAACGCAATCCGACCGTCACACCCCAGAAGGTAGGTGCCGTAGCGTAGAATACCACTTTATGACGGAACTGGTTGTTGGAGTAGTTCATGACACTCATGTCACGCGGGTCGTCCACCACCATCTTTCTCAACGTGGAAGTATTGGCCACATCACCATTATAAGAGTTGTTGTCCTTCACACTGTTCCACGTATAACTGAAAGAAAGGAAGCCGTCTTTATAGTATCTCCAAGACCCGTCGATTACGAAGGCGAACTGGTTTACCTTTCCAATCGTATTCAATTCCAACACACGTCCAAGTTCCGTAGTCTTTCGTCCGTTCATCCAGTTGGCATCTCCTTTCGCACTGATGGTATTGGCCGGTACATACACCCCACGGTTCCCTTCTGCCGCAATGCGGAAATAAGGGTCGTCCACCATGTTCTTGTCTATGTACAGGTAGTTATGACGAGCCAACGTCATATAACCAGACACCCCTAATTTAAAGCGGTCGCTGAAGTAGTGTGTATAAGAAAGGTTCGCCTTGTAGATAGTCGGCACCTTTGCGTCCTTATTATTGGCGTTGATGGTGATAGACTTCTCCGCTCCCTTGTCAAATAATTCCTTGCCAGGAGCTGTGGACGGGTCTTTCCGATAGCCTGGGAAATTCGGAGTGGGAATGTAGCGAGGGTCCTGTGTGTCCACTGTCACGACCCGTGTACCATCAAACACCAAGTTGTTAATGGTCGCGTAGTTGTTGATGTCCGAGGCAAAGATACCACCTCCCAATTTAATGATATCCGTATGTTTGTCGTTCACATCCCATGTGAATTGCAGACGAGGTTGCAACAACAGCAGTCCGATACCCTTGTCGGTACGTACCCCCAAGGTCTTATCTGCCACCGCATTGTAATTTCCGTGGTCTAAATAAGAAGAGTTGTCCAGACGCAAGCCTGCCGTCACATCAAAACCTGTGAACAAACGTGTCTGTACTTGGGCGTATGCCCCTATATTCAAAATATGCTCCAGCACTTTCTGCTTCTCCGGATCACTCTCCATATAGATGTCCCGTGCATAACGATAAGGAGTAAGACTCTCAAAATTGTCCAACCCGTGGAAATAGAAACGTCCGTTCGTCTCGCTTCCGTACCGTGAACGAAGATGCGAGTACATCAAATCCACTCCAAATGTCCAGTTCAATTTTCCCGTGGTCATCAGTAAGTTATCCACAAACTGATATACATTGTCATGGAAATTCTCCGGCGTGAACCGTTGTCCACCGATTTGGATAGAAGTAGTCACATCTTTTCCGTTCACCTGTGACGGAATCTGGTCGACAATCGCACGTGGTATGCTTGCCGAAGGAAGCAAACTGTTAGGAACAGTCTCCTCCATGGAACGCATCCATTGGAACTTGGCCTCGTTTGTGATATTCGGCCCTAACACCGAACGCAAAGACATCATGAAACTGTTGTCCCTCGTATTACAGTCTGAATAAGATTCCAGTAAATTAATGGCTGTGTTATCCCCTTGACTGTAAGGCATCTTATTAATATTCAAGTTGTTCCTTACAGAAAGCAAGTTCGTGGGATTAATCTGCCAATCCAAACGGGCGAATACCGCATCCGTGTTGGACACCTGGTCAAAAGAGCCGTATTCATTCAAAGGCAACCCATATTTGTCTTTGGCGATAGATACGTACTTATCCAACGTGCTTTGTGTCAAGTTGTATTTCAACTCATCTTGTGCTCCACGAATATCGGCTATGCGCAACGGTTGCGCATCTCGCTGATGATCCCATGCCACGAAGAAATGCAGGCGGTCTTTGATAATCGGCCCACCGAGAGAGAATCCATATTGATAGGTGGAGAAGTCTGAATTACGCTTGGTACCCGACATATCGTAAGGACTGGACAACCAATCTGTACGTCCAAATACGAAAGCGGAACCATGAAGAGTGTTCGTACCTGATTTCGTAACCGCATTGATAAGTCCTCCCCCGGCACGGCCATAAGTCACGTCATAAGCGTTTGTCACCACCTTGAACTCACGGATAGCCTCCATAGTCAATGCGTAAGGGCTTCCCTTGCGTGTATTGGCGGCACCTCCGGAAATAGGATTCTTGGAAGACATTCCGTCAATATTGAACCCGGTGGAAGAAGCCAGCTGCCCACTGATGTTGGTGCCGTTGCTCAAAGGCGAAAGATCTATCAACGAAGCGAAGTTACGTCCATTCACAGGCAACTTCTGAATGTCTTGTGCGGACACAGTGGTAGCGGCACCTTCGTTTTCCACTCCTTTCTTCAAGGAGTTCGCCACCACTTCCAGTGTATGCAGCTCCGTGGAGTTCTCCTGCATCACGAAGTCCACACGCAGCGCATCGCCTTGGTTCAGGGAATAGCCTTTCTTTATCTGGTCGCCCATCCCCACGTATTTGGCCGTGATAGTATAAGGAGAACCCAATGGCACTTCCCGGACATTATAGAAGCCATCCGCTCCTGTGGGAGCCGTGATGGAAAATCCTGTAGATTCGTTTTTCACTGTAACATAGGCACCCATCACAGGCTGTCCCTTTCCGTCTGTCACTTTACCCGACACAGTGGCACGAGTGTTCTGCGCCACAGCACACACGCTGCTGGTCGCAGCGAGAATAGCACAGAATGCAATCCGTTCAAACATCATTTCTCTATAAATTTCGCTATGTCAGACAATATTTTTTGAGAGCTTTTACGGCTGGATTTTATCAGGTCTTTCTCGTTTTGAGGGTTGAAAGAAGTGAAATAGTATGAGCCTTGTGTCAATTTGGTTTTGTCACTATTATATAAGGAGTAGTTCACAAAATGGAACAATGTGCGGAAAGGCTTCTCCTGGTATTTAAGATAATGAGTGTCCAATACAAGCAGATAACCAGCATTCGCTTGAGCCATGAGACTTTTCAGACTTTCGTCTTTCACATTACTCCAATCAGACACTGCTTTTTCATCCTCTCCTTTGATTGTCACTTGCCGCAAAAGTGTTTTCCAGTCATTTTTCAAGACACACGGAATCACGGTCAAACCGTTCTTCTCTTTTTGAGAGGCGGTTCTCATGTTGGTTTCAATCGCGTTGTTGTAAATTGCGCTGATACTATCTTGGTTCATTTTAGAGTCTTCCGACAATGTAACCAAGTCATAATAATTAGATCGTACATTGTCATCCATTCCAACTACCAAGACCCTGCGGGCCACTGCGGAAGTCGCTTCATTCTCTTCATTTTCCTCTGCGGCTTGCAAACCTGCATGACAGCAGAAAAGAGACACGGCACACAAAGCCACCGTCTTCAAATCAAGATTTTTCATCCTTAATAATTACCTTTGTTTGATTCTGCGGCAAAGGTAAGGGAGCGATATGACAAGGATGTTTCATCCCTATTAAATAAATGTTTCGAGAGACGGAATCACCCAACCCCGAAAGCAAAACATGGCAACATCCCTAACCAAACAATGCGAGCCGCCTCCGAAGAGACGGCCCGCATCATTCTGTTAGTTCTACCTTAAAATACCTTTCCGTTAATCTTGACCTTCTTGATATCGCACCCTTGGATGTTCCCCTTGGGGTCTCCTGTTTTCTCCGCCGTGAGATTCAGGTTCTCAAAGGTGAAGTTCGAGAGTTTGTATTGCTTGTCCTCCTTCTGGATGTCAAAAGCAGTGCGACACTTGAACGTGATGTTCCTCATCGTCACCTGACTGCCATAGGACATCAAATAACTCTTTCCGCCTTTCAGGTCGAAAAACTGAGTCCAGGGCTTGATGTAAAGGAAGGCACCGGCATTGCCCGTGATGTCCTCCACCCGGATATACTCGTAGTTCTGCGGTGTGTCGGGACGCATCTTCAGCCACAGCAGACGTTGTGCGTTGCTCACAGACGAGCGACGGAAGATGACGTTCTTCGTGTGCACAGACTCACTTCCTACCGTCATGGCACTGTGACAGAAACCGAACTGGCAATCCTCAATGAGGATAAACTCGTTCATGCCATTGTTCGGGTCTTTGTCCGCTTGCGGCCCTTTGCCGCCTTTGAACACCAAGGCATCATCATTCACAGACACCTTACACCCTTTTATCAGCACATTCTTGCACACATCCATGTCCACCGCATCCGAGCTGGGCGCTTTCACCGGCTTGTGTGGCGCAAAGATGTCAAGGTTCAGAATCTTCACGTTCTCGCAACAGTACAAGTGAGTCGTCCAAAAAGGAGAGTTCTCCAACCGTACCCCAGACAACGTGACATTCTTCGCATCCTGAATATACACCAACCGGGGACGCATCTCCTCCAGGTTCGTACATTTAGGGTTGTACGCCCTACGCAACCAGAAAGACTTCCAGTAGCGAGTACCGTTTCCGTTCAACGTGCCTTTGCCAGAGATGGTAAACCCGTCCACGCCTATGGCGTTGACCAATGCAGAGAAGTACTTCAAGTTCTGTCCTTCCATGCGGCTGTCCGTCAGCTTGAAGTTGCTGATGTCGTCACTGCCCTTCAACGTGGCGCCTTCCTCTAAGTAAAGGTGAGTCTTGGGCTTGAAGAACAGCGAGCCACTCAGGTAAGTACCTTTCGGAATGTAGACCACGCCTCCACCATTGGCGGCCGCCTTGTCTATGACAGCCTGAATCTGGACGGTCTGCACAAGGTTACTGTCATTCTTCACCCCGTAGTCAGTGATACGGTAGGACTTTCCCAAATCCGGCAACGCGGCTATCTTTGTATCCGAAAACCACTCGGATACAGGCGTTCCGTCCGGCCATTTCTCCGTCTTGGCCTGCGCTGTCCCTACGGACAACACAGCCAAAAGCAGAAAAACAACGCTTTTCAATTTATTCATGATTATTCTCTTTTCCCTATATGAGTATGTTATTTCAAGAACTTCGCCAACGGACTCTTCATCTTCTTCAATGCCTTGGCGATACGTTTTGCGTTCTCCTTGGCACCTTTTAAAGAAGAGTGCGTGTGGTCGTTATTGAAGTAAGCCTTCGTCTTCTCCGGGCCTTTCTTCTCGAAGTCGTTTGCGGCGATGGTGTTCAAGTCGATGAACTCCACGCCTTTGGACTCTGCCACGGCTTTCGCCCAAGGCACATAAGAGTTGGTGAAACGGTCAATCTTACCGTTCTTCCAGATGTTGCGGGCAGTCGGACTCACCACAATCGGTGTGGCGCCCTTCTCCAAGGTATCCATAATGAACTTGCGGAGATACCATCCGTAAGTGTACACCACTTCGTAATGCTTGTCCGGCATCAAGAACACCTTGCTTTCCGGCCCTGCTCCGTGAAGCTCGCCACGGGCTTTCTGAGTGTTCACCGGACCGCCATCGTTATGTCCGAACTGCATCAAGACGTAATCGCCCGGTTGCAGTGAATTGTACACCTGCTCCCAACGGTTCTCGTCCATAAAAGTACGTGCGCTACGTCCAGCCTTGGCCGCGTTGCACACAGTGATTTTCTTCAAGTTGAACTGCTCATGAAACACAGCACCCCAGCCCCACATACCTTTCGGATCATTGTCGTGGTTCTTCACCGTACTGTCGCCGATAGTAAATACCACGGGACGACCTGGCACACGTTTCAAACCTGGTACAGTGTCTGGCACAAACGGTTTCAAGTACTTCGCCAGTTCCAGTCCCGGTGTGTTGCGGATGCCTTCCGCACAAGAAGCGGCGTTCATTCTCGCTCCGAACACAGAGGTATGAATACGGTCGATGTAGAACATATCCTGCATCTTGTCCTTGCCGTACTTCTCCAACTTACGGGCGGAAATCTCGTTCAAGTCAATGAACGGCACGTTCTCCGCTGCTGCCACTTGCTTTGCCCAAAGACCAAAAGTCTTGTTCACACGGGTCACCTTGGTACTGTCCTTGTCATCCCATGCCTTTCTCGGGGTCAGAGAAAGCAGCACCGGATAAGCGCCTTTCGCCTTCGTCTCGCGGATGAACCGGCGCATATACTCTCCATAAGTGTACACTGTCTCCTTGCGTCCTGTCTCTTTGATGGTCACGTTCAACGTGTCATTTCCGATACCTGGGATGGAAGCTCTCGCACGACCGCTGTCATACGGACCGTTATCGTTATGTCCCAACTCAATCAGCACCCAGTCGCCTTTCCGCACGCCTTTCAGCACATCCGGCCACAAGCGGTTATAAAAAGTACGGCTGCTGGTACCGCCCAACGCCTGGTTCTCCACCGTGATTTTATTCTCGTCAAAGAACTCATGCTCAAAGGCGCCCCATCCCCATTGACCGTTGTTTCCGTTTCCAAGCGTACCATTGCGCATAGTGGAATTACCCACCAAGAACAATACCGGGTTGTTGCCCTTGCGGGAAGATCCCGGCACAGGACGTGCCGTCTTCGCCTTGTCCAGGCTGTCAAGCGTCAAGTCTTTTACTCCGTTCACGTCCTTCATCGGGGAAGAAACCGTATGCTGTGCGTTAGCTACACCCGTAGACAAAGCACAAGCAAGCATAAAGCTGAATAATAAGGTTTTTCTGTTCATTTCGATATTCATTATATAGCGGCAAAGGTACTTGATTTGGCGTGTACAACGAATATCTATCCGTACAGATAGATGGAAAACAGTGCATATCCATGCTTTCACCCCTCTTTATAGAGGTTATTTCAACTTACACATAGAGTATTTCCAATCCTCCACAGTCCCTGTCTCCGAGGAGAAGCTCATGCCTATCTTATAAACGGGACGCTTGTCAGTGGCGTAGGGCTTGGCATAGCCTTTCTCCTCTATCTGTGTAAGGGCTTCCTCCGCCGTGCCGTCCAGCTTGAACTCGAAGATATACACATAATCGTCTGTTTCTATGATACAGTCCACACGACCCTGGCTCTGCTGCTTCTCCGTATAAACCGTGTAGACGCTGATTAACCGCAGCAGCAGATAAAAGGTATAATGGAAATAACGTTCCTTCTCACGCTCGTTCTCCTTACGGCGCATCGAGTAAGGGATGCTGGAAAGGAATGAGGTAAGCAGAGAGCGGAACTCCTCAAGCTCTCCCTTGCGGAGGGCGATGACCGCCGAACGCACCCAGCTGTCGGTGTTTTCCCTCGTCCCGAAGTAGTTGTTGGCCACCAGCGTCACGAAGCCACGCTTCACCTCGTTGTTCGGGAAGTCCAGCAGGAACGAGTTCATGTCCCGGTCATAATCCTTTATGGTGAGATACCCACTCTGGTATATCATCGGCAAGGGACGCTCCATGTCAGCCTTGTAGTCGTCGAACTCCTCCGGGGAATAATAACGGCCAGTCAGCTCATCAAGCCCCTCGTTGAAGTGGGTCATCAGACGGATGAGATACGTCGGAGTACCCGTTTTGAACCAGTAGTCCTGCATACGCTGGGTAGCCATCGCATTGAGAATGCTGAAAGGATTGTACACGCCTGTCAGATTGTCGGAGAAATGGTAGCCGTCATACTGCGCCTTCAGCATCTCCCTCATCTCCTCCTCCGAACAGCGGTACCACTCCGACATACGCTTTATCGGATCGGCAAAGTACTCCTCAAGCTCCGACTGCGTGATGCCGCACAGCGTCTCGTACTGCGGAGCCATACTGATGTCACGCGGCTGGTTGAAGCCGCTGAACACGCTCACCTGAGAGAATTTCGTCACGCCTGTCAGCAGCACAAACTGCAAGTCACGGTCGGCCAGCTTGAATGTGGAGTAGAACGCTTTCAGAATGTTGCGGTTGTACTCTTCGAGCGTTATCTCCTTACCCCCATAAAGTATTGAGAAATCCTGGTCAAGCACATCCAAGATAGGCTTGTCATACTCGTCTATCAGCACCACGCATCTTCTTCCCGTTCGCTCATGTGCGGCCCGCAGTATCTTCTGAAAGCGATTGCCCAAGTCCAAGTCCTCCAAATGAGGAAGTTCATAAAGGTCTTCCCAATCGGAGAGATAGGATTTAATCCTTGCCTCCAACGCCTCAGCCCTGGTGAAATCCGCCCCGTTGAAGTCCACATGGAACACGGGATAGGAAAGCCACTCCTTTTCCAACACCTCTATCTTCAATCCCTTGAATAGCTCCTTCCGACCAAGGAAGTAGTTCTCCAAGGTAGAGATGAGCAGACTCTTGCCGAACCGCCTCGGACGACTCAGAAAATATATCTTCCCTTCATGCGCAAGCGAATAAATCATGTCGGTCTTATCCACATACACATAACCGTCCTCTATCAGCTGCTCAAATGTCTGTATTCCTATCGGGTATTTCATATTCTATGTACTTTTAAAGTTTATGCCTGTTTCCAATCCTCCACAGTCCCTGTCTCCGAAGAGAAGCTCACGCCTATCTTATAAACGGGACGTTTGTCCGTGGCGTAGGGCTTGGCATAGCCTTTCTCCTCTATCTGGCTCAACGCCTCTTCCGCCGTACCGTCCAGCTTGAACTCGAAGATATACACATAATCGTCTGTTTCTATGATACAGTCCACACGACCCTGGCTCTGCTGCTTCTCCGTATAAACCGTGTAGACGCTGATTAACCGCAGCAGCAGATAAAAGGTATAATGGAAATAACGTTCCTTCTCACGCTCGTTCTCCTTGCGACGCATCGAGTAAGGGATGCTGGAGAGGAATGAGGTGAGAAGAGAGCGGAAATCCTCAAGATTCCCGTCCTGCAAGGCATCCGTGGCGTCCTGAAGCCAGCTGTTCACGCTGTCACGTGTCTTAAAATAATTGTTGGCCACCAATGTGAGGAAGCCGCGCTTCACCTCGTTGTTGGGAAAGTCGAGCAGAAAGGTGCCACGCCGAAGCTTGAAATCCTTTATTGTAAGGTAGCCGCTCTGGTATATCATCGGCAAAGGACGCTCCACGTCCGCCTTGTAGTCCGCAAACTCCTCCGGCTGGTAATACTTCCCCGTCATCTCGTCAAGCCCTTCGTGAAAGTGACTCATCAGACGCACAAGATAAGTCGGAGTACCCGTTTTGAACCAGTAGTCCTGCATACGCTGGGTAGCCATCGCATTGAGAATGCTGAAAGGATTGTACACGCCTGTCAGATTGTCGGAGAAATGGTAGCCGTCATACTGCGCCTTCAGCATCTCCCTCATCTCCTCCTCCGAACAGCGGTACCACTCCGACATACGCTTTATCGGATCGGCAAAGTACTCCTCAAGCTCCGACTGCGTGATGCCGCACAGCGTCTCGTACTGCGGAGCCATACTGATGTCACGCGGCTGGTTGAAGCCGCTGAACACGCTCACCTGAGAGAATTTCGTCACGCCTGTCAGCAGCACGAACTGCAAGTCACGGTCGGCCAGCTTGAACGTGGAGTAGAACGCCTTCAGAATGTTGCGGTTGTACTCTTCAAGCGTTATCTTCTTACCCCCATAAGATATTGAGAAATCCTGGTCAAGCACATCCAATATGGGCTTGTCATACTCGTCTATCAGCACCACCGCCTTTCGTCCCGTCTGCCTGTGAGCCTCCGACAAGATATACGAGAACCGACGCCCGAAACTTTCACCGCTTTTTTCCATCCCGTACTGCTTCTCCCATTTATCCAGATAACTGCTGATGGCTTCCTCAAGCATCCCCGGTTTCTGATAGTCATCTCCGTTGAAGTCCACATGGAACACGGGATAGGAAAGCCACTCCTTTTCCAACGCCTCTATTTTCAATCCCTTGAATAGCTCCTTCCGACCAAGGAAGTAGTTCTCCAACGTGGAGATAAGTAAGCTCTTACCGAACCGCCTCGGACGACTCAGAAAATATATTTTGCCTTCATGCGCAAGCGAATAAATCAAGTCGGTCTTGTCCACATACACATAACCGTCTTCTCTTATTTGCTCAAACGTCTGTATTCCTATCGGGTACTTCATAAGCTTTGTCTATTGTCAGTTTCGACAAAGATAGTAAAATATTCTGTCTTTCCCATCGTTAGCGAAAGAGTTTTTGAAATGAAGATGGCCATTTACGACGAAAAGAACACCTGCATCCGTACACCGCACACACTTGAAATACCCCTTCATTCCCTGTCAAATGCAACATAAATCATCTTATATCATACGTGATAAGCATGTGTATCGTATGTAATGAACACGTGCATCGAACGTTACACACACGTGTATCATACGTGATAAGACATTAAAACGCCTTCTAAACAGATATAAAAAGCAGTGTGCAGAGTATTTCTCTACGAGAGAGACCTTATACCCTGCACACTTCATGTATCTCATTATTTAATCTTGAATCCTCTGAACACAGAGCCTTTCTTCAAGTCCGTGCCGATATAGAAACCAGGCTGAGTAGGCTGATTGTAACCAACATTCTGCGTCACCAAACTTAAACGGTATATCGGGTCTTCCAAGAACGTGTGAAAACGGTACTGGGTCGGGGTCGTCGTCACATACAGACGCACCGCCGTATTGTCCTCGGCACGCATCAGGACCTCTTCACGCCAGTCGCCTATCAAGTCTCCCTGAATACACGGCACGGACTTTGTGCCATTGTTGGACAAGGCACCATCGAACGTCTTGATGACCTTGCAGCTCTTTGTCTGCGGGTCGTACTTGCTTACCTTATTCTTGTCCAACAACTCACGGGACAAGTCGCCATCCCACCAGACAGCCATATTATAAGACAGTCCAGGCACCTTGTCTGCCACGACTTCCCCCTTGATATTTCGGATTCCGTCCGACTTCAGCGACCACATCTCCACCCCTCGGTTAGTAGGGTCAATATCCGCCGCCATACAACGTCCCACGTCTGTGTGGTCTTTTCGCTGGAAAAGGATGCGTCCTGTCTTTGCGTCACGGAAGGTAGAACCGTCACGCTTGTCCTCATGGCAAGCCCACAGCTGCAAGGCAGGGCTGTCCGGGTCGAACTGTGTAAGATGCAAGGCATCGCCATGTCCCAGCCCCGTGGAATAAAGCCCTTTACCAGTGTTATCCACCGTCATGGATCCGTAGACAATCTCGTCGCATCCGTCTCCGTCCACATCGCCCACACGCAAGCTGTGATACCCTTGTCCGGCATACCGCTCATTGCCCGGCGTGTTTGAATCGAAGACCCAACGGTTCTTCAACTGCTTGCCGTCCCAGCCGAAAGCGGCCAGCACAGAACGAGTGTAATACCCGCGGCACATCACCACGGACGGATGCACGCCATCCAGGTAGGCCACACAAGCCAAGAAGCGGTCGCAGCGGTTGTCGTAGGTATCTCCCCAGTCACCGACGTTCCCACGAGGCGGTATGTAGTCCACCGTCTGCATGGCTTTTCCAGTCTCTCCGTTAAAGATGGTCAGATACTCCGGCCCTGTGGAGATACGCCCTTGCATACGTCCCTCATGTCCCCGGTAGTCAGCCTTCGCGTCTCCGACGACTGTCCCTGTGCCGTCCACCGTGCCATCAGCCGTTTTCATCACCACTTCCGCCTTTCCATCTCCGTCCAGGTCATAGACCATGAACTGCGTATAATGCGCCCCGGCACGTATGTTCTTGCCCAAGTCGATACGCCACAGCTTCTTTCCCGACAACTTGTAACAGTCAATCAAGACATTCCCCGTGTAACCATCGTGTGAGTTGTCGTGTGCGTTGGACGGATCCCATTTGATTATCAACTCATAGTTTCCGTCTCCGTCCACATCTCCCACAGAGGTGTCATTGGGAGAATATGTGTAACGCTGTCCTGCGGGAGTCACGCCGTCCTGCGGTCTGTCCAACGGAATATTCACATAGCCGAACGGAGCGTTCGCCGGAAGCGTATAACTGCCCTTGGCCACTTTTCCGCCTACAGCCTCCACTGTGTACTCCGCAGGTTTACCCGTTTCCGTATACGTATCCCGGAAGAAAGTACCCTTTGCCCCCTTCACCTTGGCAATCCGTTGTCCATTCCGATACACATTGAACGACACGTTCATAGGGTCGGAGGAAAGATACCGCCATGAAAGCGCCACATGTTTGGCATCCTCCCTGACAGCCACCACTCCCCGTCCTAACTTCTCCCTTTGCAAGCGGGAAAAATCGTACTTCGGCTGGGCATACACACCAGAAGCCAACCCCAACAAGGAGAAAGCTCCCAGACACATTCTGATTACTTTATTATTCATGACGTTTTTGTATTTAGTTCCTTTCTTTCATCAAAAAAAGAGCAACGTAAGATTAATCCTCATGTTGCTCTTTTTCATTTCTACCTAACTTAATATATTACCACTCTTATGATGTTCAATCACGGTTGCAAAGGTAGCCCATTCGCTTGGGAAACGGAATGTAATCATGTCCATTCACATAGATTATCGTATGGAATAGCATAAAAATCACATATATCCAGGCATATTTACGAAAAAAGCGTGGACTCCTTTTGGAATCCACGCCTATTAATGAACGTCTCTGTACAGAGATTATTTCAAGTTCGGGTTGATGTTGCCCCATTCGCTGATAGCCGGGATGATACCCAACTGGATGCACTCATCACGCATAGCGGCCACGTGTTCGTAGCTCTTCTTCAAAGCTTCCATCTCAGCCGGAGTACCTACCACTTCCTCGTAAGCGGACCCCTTCTCTGTGATAGTCACTTCCATTGCCATCATGATGTGGTCGATACCTGCGAAAGATACGTAACGACCTGCAGGCCACTGGAACTCAGCACCACCCATAGCAGCCTCGATCATGCGCACTGATACGTAAGCCGGGCTTTGGAAAGAAGAACGACCACGCAATTTGATGATGTTGGAACCACCCTGCACAGTCTTCTGTTTGATTTCTTCCCACTGAGCTTCAGACAATTTGTCTGTGCCGATCAAGTCGGTCAGCGGAGTACCCTGAACCTTGGCTGTAGAAGCGAACACTGCCATAGCCTCGCCGTGACCACCGTAAGTACGGCAACCAGTCACCTCGCTCTGAGCAATGCCGAAGTGTTTAGCCAACTCGCTCTGCAAACGGATAGAATCCAACGCAGCCAAAGTGGAAACCTGAGAAGGCTTCAAACCAGACCAGATCAAAGTAACCAAACCAGTCACGTCAGCCGGGTTGAAGATAATCACCACGTGTTTCACATCCGGGCAATAGCTCTTGATGTCCTTGCCAAGCTGTTCAGCCACGCCAGCGTTGCCTTTCAACAAATCCTCACGAGTCATGCCAGCCTTACGGGGAGCACCACCAGAAGAGATGATATATTTAGCGCCTGTCAATGCTTCCTTCACATCGGTAGTGAAAGTGAAGTTCACACCTTCAAAACCACAGTGACGCATTTCTTCCGTCACACCTTCCAAACCCGGCTCGTACACGTCGTACAGGCAGATGTTGGGAGTAAGGTGAAGCATTGCGGCAGTTTGAGCCATGTTAGAACCAATCATGCCAGCTGCGCCGACAATAACCAGTTTCTCATTAGTTAAGAATTCCATAATCTAATATTTAATTAATATAGTTATTTTTCGCACGACAAAAGTAGAATAAATCTTTTAGATGACGAATTTTTTCAGAGATAATAAAACCGAAAGAAGTCTTATAAGTAATAAAATTGTATCTTTGCAACAGAAAACATTCAATCAGTTGTAATATGGAGTTGATAAAAAATAGAATCGAAAAATTACGTAGCTGGATGAAAGAGGTGCATCTTTCCGCCTTCATCATCCCTACCGGCGACCCGCACACCAGCGAATACCTGCCAGACCATTGGGCTGTAAGAAAATGGATATCAGGATTTACCGGTTCGGCGGGCACTGTAGTCATTACGTTGAGCAAAGCCGCACTGTGGACAGACTCACGCTATTTTATCCAAGCCGCCAAACAATTGGAAGGTACTGAATACCAACTGATGAAAGACCGCTTGCCAGAGACTCCTTCCATCACGGAATGGTTAGGAGCCGAATTACAGGTCGGAGACACCGTTGGAGTGGACGGATGGACAAATCCGGCAGCCGAAGTGGCCTCCTTGACGCAAGCATTAGCTTTAAAGGGTGTCAAAGTGGACAATCGCTACGACCCGTTCGAGTTTTTATGGGAAGACCGTCCCTTGATTCCAGACAACGAAATAGAAGTACAGCCTATTGACTATGCGGGAAAGGCCGCCAAGAACAAAATTGCTGACATCCGGGCTTTCTTGAAAAAGAAAGGGGCAGACTGTACCATTATCTCCAACTTGGATGAAATCGCATGGATTTTGAACTTGCGAGGTACCGATGTACACTGCAATCCTGTGTTCGTGTCCTATCTCATGATTACCCAGGAAAAGGTATGGCTGTTCATCAACGAAATGAAAATACCCGAGTTCATCGAAGAAGCCTACTTGCCCAACGAAGGAATCAGCGTAGACGACTATACCTCCATCGACCCGCGTGCGGAGCAAGAACCGACAGACAGGGTGTTCTATTTAGACCCGCATCATACAAATGACTTCCTCTACAAGGCAGTGGCTCGTTCGCACAAAGTCATCGACGGACGCTCTCCGGCACAAGAAATGAAAGCCGTGAAAAACGAAGCGGAGATTAAGGGATTCCATAACGCCATGGAGCGTGACGGAGTGGCGTTGGTAAAATTCCTGCACTGGCTGAAACCTGCGGTGGAAAAGGGTGGACAGACCGAATGGACCGTAGCCGAAAAGCTCACGGGCTTCCGTTCCCAACAACCGTTGTACCGCAACATCAGCTTTGACACTATCTCAGCCTACCAGGCCAACGCCGCCATGAACCACTATATGCCGACGAAAGAAGAAGCCGCCGAACTGAAACCCGAAGGCTTCATCTTGATTGACTCTGGTGCGCAATACCAGGACGGAACCACGGACATTACCCGTACCATCGCACTCGGCCCGCTGACAGAAGAGCAAAAAGAGGACTACACGTTGGTCTTGAAAGGAAACATCCAGCTGAACCTGGCCAAGTTCCCGGCAAGAACCACGGGCACACAGCTCGACATCCTCGCCCGGCAAGCCATGTGGAAAGCAGGCAAGAACTTCGGACACGGTACTGGACACGGAGTGGGTTCTTTCCTGAATGTACACGAAAGCATCGACTATTACCAAGTGCGCTCCAATTTTGTACCCGGATTCTTCCAGCCGGGATTCACCTGCTCCGATGAGCCGGGACTTTACTTTGAGGGCAAATACGGCATCCGTACCGAAAACATTCTCTTGGTAACACCTTATAAAGAGAGCGAGGAGTTCGGCCCGTTCTATCAATTCGAGACACTGACCCTTTGTCCTATCGACACGACTCCCATCATCAAAGAGATGCTGACCGAGGAAGAAGTGGAATGGCTGAATGACTATCATAAGACTATCTTCGACAAGCTTTCCCCACACTTGAAAGGTGAAGAACTGGAATGGCTGAAAGAAGCGACAAAACCGTTTTAATAACCCTATAACACACAAAACAACAATGAAAAAGACACTTGTATTGCCATTGCTGGCATTGGCCGCACTTTGCGCACAACCCGCCCACGCACAACTGCGTTTCGGAGTGAGAGGCGGTATGAACATCAGCAAACTGAAATACGATGGAGGAGCCTTGACCAATCCTGCCAACCGTACGGGATGGTTCATCGGCCCTACTGCTGAGTTCAAAATTCCAATGGTAGGACTGGGAGTAAACGCCGGATTGCTCTTCGACCAACGACGCACCAACCTCTATCAAATGGATGGTGAAAGTTATTCCAAGACGGAACAATACATTGACATTCCCATCAACTTTAAATACAGTTTCGGACTTAGCTCACTCGCCAGCCTGTACTTACAGGCCGGACCTCAGTTCGACTGGCGTATCGGAAAGAAGAACTACTACTTCGACACGAACAGCGGTTATCGTTCCGAGACATGGACAAAGAGCTTCAACGTAGGTTTCGGCTCACGCCTTGGAGGCCACTTCGACATAGGAGCGAATTACAACTTCACGTTCAATAAAACAGGAAGATTCTACGACGATGACGGGACTTACATCAAGAGCAAACGCAACACATGGCAAGTCTATGTGGGCTATGTATTCTAACCGATGACCCACTACGCCGATGTCATACTCCCTCTCCCGTTAGAGGGAGTTTTCACTTATAGCCTGCCTGCCGGGATGGAGCAGTCGCTCCGTCCTGGTTGCAGGGTAGTAGTCTCATTCGGCCAAAAGAAAATCTATACCGCCTTGGTAGTCCGTCTACATCAAACAAAGCCCCAAGGCGACTTTGAAATCAAAGAAGTCATCGCACAGATGGATGACTCCCCCATTGTCCTTCCCGAACAGCTCCGTTTATGGAAATGGATATCACAGTACTACCTTTGTTCCATAGGCGATGTGTACAAAGCGGCATTGCCTGCCGGCATGAAGCTGGAAAGCGAGAGTTGCGTCCGTGTCAATCCGGCCTTTGAGGCTTTCCAGCAATTCACGGAAGATGAACGTACCTTATGGCGCATCCTTTATAAAAGTAAAGAATACCGTGTCCGGGAGTTGGAAAAGAAATACACCAAGCCAAACATCGTCTCCGTACTGCACACCCTGATGGAAAAGAAAGCGGTGGAGATGAAAGAAAGCCTGCAACACACCTACAAACCCAAGACGGAAGAATGGGTGGAACTGACGGAACCCATGAAGAAGTCGGCTACTTTTTTCAAAGTTCAAACGGAACATTTAGCCCGTTCGGAAAAACAATCCCGGCTCTTTCAAGTGTTCATGGAATTAACGGACGAATGTGGTACAAGCCGCATCCACAAAGCCCGTCTGTTGGCCAAAGCCAATGTATCAAACGGCATTCTCCGTACCATGATTGGAAAAAACATCTTCCGAATCAGTGAGGAAGCCGTAACCCGACTTGGAGAAAACACAGGAGAGGCAGCCTCCACGCTTCCTCCATTATCCGAAGCGCAAACCACCGCTTATCAACAAATAACGCAAGCGTTCCAATCAAAAACTGTCTGCCTGCTGCACGGCGTGACCGCCAGCGGAAAGACCGAAATCTACATACATCTTATCAAAAAAGTTTTGGAAGAAGGAAAACAGGTACTCTACCTTCTTCCAGAAATAGCCCTCACCACCCAAATCACCGAACGTCTGCGGAGAGTCTTCGGCAGCCAGTTGGGCATCTACCACTCCAAATATTCCGATGCGGAACGAGTGGAAATCTGGCAAAAGCAGCTGTCCTCCACGCCTTATCCTTTATTATTAGGTGTGCGTTCCTCCGTGTTCCTCCCCTTCCAACGGCTGGGACTGGTCATTGTGGATGAGGAGCATGAGAACACCTATAAACAACAAGACCCGGCACCCCGCTATCACGCCCGCAACACGGCTATCATGATGGCCACATGGTGCAAAGCCCACGTGCTGCTCGGCACGGCCACCCCTTCCATTGAAAGCTACCATAACGCCCAAGAAGGGAAATACGGTTTGGTCAGCCTCACCCAACGCTTCCGCCACATCGAATTGCCTGAGATAAGCGTCATTGACATGCAGGAAGCCCAGCGAAAGAAACAGACAGACGGCTATTTCTCACACGAGTTGATACACGAAATCAGACAGACCTTGCAGGACGGTGAGCAAGTCATCCTCTTCCAAAACCGAAGAGGCTATGCCCCGGTCATCGAGTGCAAAACCTGCGGATGGGTACCTCACTGCCCACATTGCGACGTAGCGTTGACCTACCATAAACGCCTGCACGCCCTCACCTGTCATTATTGCGGATATACTACCCAGATACCATCCAGCTGCCCATCCTGTGGCGAGACAAACTTCTTCACCCGTGGATTTGGCACGGAGAAAGTGGAAGACAAGGTGCAGGAACTCTTCCCTCAAGCCGTCATCGCCCGCCTGGATTTGGACACAGCCCGCACCCGCACGGCTTATGAACGCATCTTCGCCAATTTCGCTTCCGGAAAAACGAACATTCTCATCGGCACTCAAATGGTCTCTAAAGGACTGGACTTCGCCCATGTGAGAGTGGTGGGCATCCTGAACGCTGACACCATGCTGAACTATCCAGACTTCCGGGCGTATGAGAAAGCTTTCCAAATGCTGGAACAAGTGGCCGGAAGAGCTGGAAGAGCCGGAAAACGAGGACGCGTCTTGCTACAAACAAAGAACGCTGACTTGCCATTGATAGACCAAGTTGTACACAATGACTATCAAGGTATGTTCCAGTCACAATTAGCCGAACGCAAACTCTTCCACTACCCACCTTATACCCACCTCATCTATATCTATTTGAAACACAGGGATTCCGTACTGCTCGACCACTTGGCGCAAGACATTGCCGCCAAGCTTCGCCAGCTGTTCGGTCCTCGGATTCTCGGCCCAGACAAGCCCGTAGTAGCTCGCATACAGTCACTCTTCATACGCACTATTATCTTGAAGATTGAAAACACGGCACCGCTCAATACTGTACGCCACTACTTGAAGACCGTAAAGCAAGAAGCCGATAAGTCATTGGTATTTTACTACGACATGGATCCACTATAAATACCAGTTAAGCATAATTACATACCACTTAGGCATAATGTTATCAGGTAAAGACTTTTCATATTTCCATTTTATAAAAAAGTTCTTATCTTTGCCTATGACTTAGCGATGATACAACTATGATTAAACAGATCATTCCATATATAATACTTGTTGTCTCTTTTGCTGTGTGCCAAGTGTCTTGCTCCTCACAAAGGGAAAACGATGAGTATGCACGCACGGACAGCCTCATCGCACAAAGTCTGGATTCAATCAGAAGCAATCCCGCACACACTCTTGCCCGGCTTCGTAAAGCGCAAAAGAGAGAGAAGGACAGCTTGTCCGTTCAAAGGCTGAACCTGTATATCGGAGTCTGTCTCGCCAGAACCAATCATCCGGAAAAGGCTACACAAGCATTACGACAGTGCGAGGCGTATTTGCGGCGGCATCCCCGGACAGACCACATACTGAAAGCGGAATACTGGTACACTAAAGGATGTCTGTCTTACGTGAACAACACAGACTCCACCCTCGCCTTTTTCACCCGCACTTGCTCCAGCCTGTACCAGACCACCCACCGCTTCTTGCTGCCTGAGGTATTGGTCTACATCGCCGACAACTACCGGATGAAGGGAAACACTATGATGACCACCCACTACTACCGGAAAGCGAAAATGGCCGCCGACTCGCTGCAAGACCACCGCATGGACTTTTCCATCTATGCCGGCATGGGTATGGCCTATGGGGAACTGCACAACTTTCCACTGGCGAACTACTATTTCGGAATAGCGGAAAAACATATCCCGGCCACAAACAACTACGCCACCTTCTATTTCTACAACTCCAGAGGAAACATTTTCTACCACGAGGAGAAATATACGGAGGCTCTTCCCTATTTTCAGAAAGCGTATGCCGTAGCCAAAAAGCTGAAGGACGAAGAGAGCCAGACTATCGTGGAGGGGAACTTCGGAGAAATCTACACACTGCTGCACCAGTACGATTCCGCCCGGTTCTACCTGGACAAGACAAAGAAGTTCATCCATACGCATCCCCGTCGAAACATCCAACTCACTTTCTACCTGAACAGTCTGTACGCGAACTTGGCCCTGTGCGAGAAAGACCCGGCCACGGCTTTCCGCTATCTACAACGGAACAAGCACGCCATAGAGATAGCACCCCAGAACAAGTTCCTGCATTACCGCCGCATGATGGAATACTACGCACAGACGGGCAACTATAAGGAGGCTTACCGTTTGCGGAACATCGTGGATTTATACGACGACTCACTGCGGAACATCCGAAATACGGCGAACATCCGGGAACAGGACTACCGCTATACGCAAGACACTACGCTATTGAGAAGAAACCTCACCATAAAAGACAAGAACACACAATTAGCCTATCAGCGAAACACCATCGCCTTGTTAGTGGCTGGACTTTTGCTCGCACTGCTGTTGTTCATTTTCTGGAAACACAAGAACGAGCAACGCATTCTCCGTCAGCGAAAAAACGTGGACTCCTTGCGTATGGAGAACATCCGAAACAGAGTATCGCCCCATTACATGTTCAATGTGCTGAACGGCATCATGCCCCTGTTCAAGCAATATCCCTCGCTGGAGCGCATCTTGTCTCTTTTCATCAATGTACTGCGGGACAACCTACTCATATCCGACCATATCGCCATCCCCTTGACAGAGGAAATCACGCTGGTGAAGAATTTCGCGGCACTTCGCAAGGAAGCCAACCCAGACTCCCCTGTCATAGAATGGCACATAGGTTCAGAGGTGGCGTTAGACACACTCATCCCCTCTATGGTCATCCAGATTCCCGTGGAGAACGCCCTGAAACACGCTTTCACCGACACAAAAGGCACGGACAAACGTATCACTATCGACATCATTAACCAACACGAGGGAATAGACATACGTATCAAAGACAACGGAAAAGGCTTCTTACCCGGTGCGCTTCCTCACAAGAAACGAGGCACTGGCACAGGCCTGAAAGTACTCTTCCACACTATCGAACTACTCAACAAAAGCAACAGCCGGAAAGCGACATTCCATATCAGTCTCGCCCATCCGGATAGCACAGACAAAGGGACGCTTACCTCTGTCTTCATCCCTTACCATTACGAATATAAACTGTGACAGACATGAACATACCACACAAAACGACCGTATTCATCGTGGATGATGAGCCAATGTCCATCACCACGTTGGAAAACGACTTGAAAACATACGAGGATTTAGAAATTGTACAAACCGAGACCTCTCCGCTAAAGGCGCAGAAAAGCATTATCAAACAACAACCCGACCTGCTGTTTCTCGACATGGAACTACCCCAGATGAGCGGCATCGAGCTGCTGAGAGAAATAAAGGAGTATATCCACTCGGATATGCACGTGGTGTTTTACAGTGCGTTCGACAAATACATGCTGGACGCACTAAGAAGTTCTGCCTTCGATTTCCTGCTGAAGCCCTACAAGCAAGAAGAGTTGGCCCACATCATCCAACGTGTGCGGGAGGAACAGCTCACGGACATACATAACCACTTCGAGCAGTCTCTCCGCCGTCTGCTGGACGAGCACACAAAGTTCTGCCTTCAGACCATGACAGACCTCCTGTTCCTGCGCTACTCGGAGATTCTCTGCTTCCAGTACAAGGACGATTGCCGATGCTGGGAAGTCACACTGACTTCCGGCAAATGCCACCGTATGCGCATGAACGTGAAAGCCAAGGACATCCTCAAACTGTCAAACACCTTCCTGCGGGTAAACATGAGTTGTATCGTCAATGTGGAATATCTCTCCTCCATCGAGAACTCCACGCTCCGGTGCACACTCTACGCCCCTTTCGACAAGATGGAAATCATCGCCTCACGCCGCTATTACTCCAAAATAAAAGAGAAGCTGGAGATGCTGTGATATACTTCCAATGCGGATGAAGTATGACTTCCACAAGCAACGCAGTACTACTTCAACGGCGGATGAAGTAGTATTGCGTTTTTTATTCATCAGTGTGTCAAAAGTGCAGAAGTGCTTTCACAAATATATTTCGCAAATTGCACTTGCTTGTTGAATTCACGAGAAGCGAAGTGGTTTAAACTTTTACTTCCTTTCAGATTTCTTCAGAAGTAAGACACAGAAATAAAACCATCGTTTAGCATATAGTCCGTGAACAGTTCTCCGCCCGAAAACATTCGCTTGTGCATGCAATAGGCTTCATTCCTTATCGAAGCCTTCTTCGTTAGCCATCGCAAAAGGCTTCGATGGCCATCGAAGCCTTTTGCATTTTTGCCTCATTTATCCACATAAAGCCTCTCACAAATAAGGTTGTAGAAAAGTTTAAAACACTTCAGCTATTCTTTTGGGCATATATAAAATAATTGATTATCCGCAAACATACCACTGTTTTGCACATTGCAATATAACGACTAAACTAGTAGAGATGCGATTCATCGCGTCTCCATTCATCGCGTCTCCACATTCATCTATGATGACTTGTATCTGTGATTACACTATGAAAAGCGGAGACGCGATAAATCGTGTCTCTACCTAAACAATGTTGATTAGTGGTATGATAGCGGATAATCATTGTATTCTTTTAGCATATCTCCCGCACGGTGTATAAGCTCTTGTAACTCACCGTAGAAAATAAATTACTCACCGCAGAAATTTCGTAACTCACCGCAGAAATTTTATTATTCACCGTAAAAAACGACCATGAGACCCGGAACCATCACCAAGATAGTACGGTGGTATGTTTGGGGGAAATCATTTTAGAAAATACAGACACACGATTTTTCTTATTAAACATAATATCCCCTTCCTGCCAAACGTCTTTTCGTGAATTTGCCTACATAACTACATCAAACATTTTTAAATCACTGGCTATCAGTTTGTAATATGGTAAAAATAGGGATGTTACCTACATAAAAACTACATTTAACCTACATAAAACGACATAAAATCACTGGAGATGGGCCTACATTGTAGCATAGTCCTTCACTTTTTCGTCCATTTCCCTTCATAAAGTACACACAGAGAAGAAGATTTTCAATGTGCAGTAATTTCTATTTATAAGACAGAAAAAAGGTGCGTTGCATTGAGACAACCTTATACTCTCCAGTCCAACCTCTTCATTACATAGAGTCAAACACGGTGAATAAGGAGTCACTACTCACGG
>CAVDHB010000055.1:0-32718 GCA_963608705.1 Prevotella sp. P5-108 | reverse complement strand
TTTCTGCGGTGAGTTACAAGAGCTTATGCACCGTGCGGGAGATATGCTAAAAGAATACAATGATTATCCGCAATCGTACCACTAATCAACATTGTTTAGGTAGAGACGCGATTTATCGCGTCTCCGCTTTTCATAGTGTAATCACAGATACAAGTCATCACAGATGAATGTGGAGATGCGATGAATGGAGACGCAATGAATCGCGTCTCTACTAGTTTAGTTGTTATATTGCAATGTGCAAGCCAGGAGAGTGGTATGTTTGCGGATAATCATTTTCTTTATTTCTCCGCTACCCACAGGCCGTGCAGGTTGCAGTATTCTCTTGCTTTTACATGGGTGGCGTCCGTTTTGAAGATAGCCACAGGTTTCTCTCCCGGTTTCAGCTCGTGGCGCAACACGTCTGTGTCTGTCAGCAATTCAATCCACTGGATGTAGTGATTTTCCAACATGGGGTGCTCCACGCTTCCGACAGTCACTTTGTATCCGCCTTCGATTTTCTCGATGACTGGTACATGCTTCTCAGTAGCCGCGTCGGTGGAGTTCTCTTTCAGCAATTGCATTTCCTCGCCACAGCATTTGGGGGCATCTCCGCCTTTCAGCACTTCTACGATAGTGAAGCTGTCTATACTTATGTGAATTTGTTAAAATGGAAGATTTTTACTATCTTTATCACACCACAGACAATAAAAAGCAAAATCTTCCATATGTACCAAGTACTCAGCAAAAATACGATAATTTCAGAAATATTGCCATTTCAGTGGCAAAACGTGGTTATACGTGCAAGTTTTAGGCAAACCAGCGTTTCTCTTTCTTTCATTGTCCGTATTGGATTGTCATAAAGAGAAAGCATAAAGCGAGGTCATGTTTGTCAGGGACATAACCTCGCTTTTCATTAACTAATTAGTTACCACTCACTATTCTGTTTCAATACTCCATTGGAACTCGTCACACGGTTGGCTGGTAACGGGAAATGATGATATTTACGGTACATAGCATCCGTAAAATCCACATTATTGGCCTTTTTCAAGGCGTTTCGCACATAACTTGGATCCAGTTTATAGTACCGCATCAGATCAAACCAGCGTTGTCCTTCGAAAGCCAGTTCCACACGCCGTTCGTTCCAGATAAGATGGCGCAGTTGTTCTTTGTTGCCAGAAGTGACATCCTCTGGTATTTGTCCATTTCCGCTTCTTCTGGCACGACTTCTCACTTGATTTAAGTATCCAAGAGCTTCGCTTGTATTACCTGTTTCATTAGCGGCTTCAGCGGCAATCAACAAGATATCGGCGTAGCGCATAAACTGCATATTCAGTTCCTGACTCATGAAACCTTCTCCCATTGGCCATTGAGAATCCCAAATGACTTTCTTATTTGCGTATTTGTAACGCACAGGTTCTTTTCCTGCTTCCTGGGTTTTGATTTTCCATTCAGCGGTTTTCGCCTCTCCGGTGAGTGACGTGTAGTTAAGTTTATACCCATTCGCTTTCACACCTCCTAAGGCCACTTTTAAACCTTCTCCCTGTTGGAATATGGATGCTTCTTTGCGGCTGTCTCCATTTTCATAGGCGTCCACGATAGACTGGGAGGGTACCAACATGGCGGATCCAAAGTCTCCACCGCCCTCTATGGGTATACCTTGCCATTCCACCATCGGATTACGCAATCGTCCGGTGATATTCTTATAGACATAGTGTCCTGGCATCATGTTTTCCACGGAATAACTTACGGTGATAGGACGGTAGATCTGACGGTAATTAGGATCTAAGGAGTATTCTCCCCCTTGAATTACCTCCTTGGCGTATTTCAACGCATTCGGATAGTCTCCCTTGTATAGATAGACCTTCGCCAACAAACCTTGTGCGGTACCCTTGGTGACACGTCCTCTTTCCGCTTCGCCCCATTCTTCCAGTGTGGGCAGATGCTCAATGGAGTACTCCAAGTCTTTGATGATAAACTTGTACACATCTTCTTCTGAGCTTTTGGGGATGTTGATGTCTTTGGAGTCCGTAGGTACATGATCACGAATTACAATATCTCCGAATACATTCATCAAGTCGAAATGGTAGAAAGCGCGGAAAAAGCGGGCTTCAGCCATAGGAATCTCATCCGTCTGTTTTGCGGCCGCCAATACTTGGTTACAGTCATTGAGATACATATAATACTGGTCCCAATAGCGTTCCAGCCATGAATTATCCGCATTGTAGGAGAATGTCTGGAATTCTTTGAGGGTGGTATTGATAGGTTCGTAATCGTCTCCGCAAATCTCATGCGTGGGAAACCACATTTGTCCGATGCGATAGAAACGCCAGTTCAGCGAAGAGTAACATTTATATACCAAGTTCTCGATGTCGACATTGGACTGGGTGATTTGTCCTTTCGGGGTCTCTTCAAGGAAGTCACTGCATGAGACCGTGGTCAGGCTAAGAAGGCCAAGACCAGCAAAGCAGATATATTTTAAGGTTTTCATTATAGCTTGTACTGTTTAATGGTTAAAAGGTGAGGTTGATTCCGACTTTAAATGACCCGGACATAGGATAGGAGGCAATATCCACCCCATCACTTCCTGTCCAATAGTTGAACTCAGGTGTGAAACCTTTGTATTTTGTCCAGTAGACAGGATTCGTGGCATTTACATATATACGCAACCGGCTGACATTCATTCTCTTCATAATGGAAGAGGGGAGAGTGTAACCAAGTTCCACACTGCTTATCTTCAGATAGTCGCCATTCTGCACTTTCAAGCTGTTGTAAGTGTTCATGTAGTAACGAGTATTGTTCAGTGCGGGGAGTGCGGCATTGGGGTTTTCTGGTGTCCATGAATTAAGCCAGTCGACGTGCATGTTGTTGGCGGGGCCGTCAGTGGTGGTGTAAGAGTCATTCATGATCTTACGTCCGAAACTTCCCGTGAGGTTCAAAGCAAGGTCAAATCCTTTATAAGATGCGTCCAGCATCACACTTCCCGTGAATTTCGGGAAAGGACATCCGAGGTTTGTCATATCCTTATCGGTAATCGTACCATCGCCGTTCACATCCCGATAGATGGCGTCACCTGGTTGTACCCCACTTTTATACACAGTCTGTCCCTTGCTCTTGGCATAATTATTCCAATAGTCAATGTCAGCCTGGGTGCGGTATACTCCCGACACGTCGTATCCCCATAATGTACCCAGAGGCAATCCTTCCTTGTAGATTACCTGTGAGGAACTTGTCCAAGGTATGTTATAGGTGATTTGTCCGCCCCAGTCGGTGATTTCATTCGTGAAATGGTTTCCGCTAACGGAGATACCATACTTGAACTCATGGTCATAATTCTGGTAACGCAACGTGAGTTCCACACCTTGGTTGCGTACGGCACCCACATTCGAATAGGTGGGGTTTAAGCCAGTGGAACCTCCTTGGAAAGGAATCACCATCAGAAGATCCTTCGTGTTGCGTAGATACCAGTCGAAGTTCAAGGTGAGATGCTGGAAGACACCGAGATCAAAACCGAAATCTAATTGTTCCGTGCGTTCCCATTTAATATTCGGATTATAGGCCGTGGAGATGGCTGCGGCTGGACGATAGTTGCTTCCGTTGAAAATGGCGTGATATTCCGCATTTTGTGAACCTAACGCATAGGATACGTTACTTGTGATTTTATCGTTACCGGTTTGTCCCCAGCTACCGCGTAGTTTCAAATTGTCAAGCCAGGCGATATCTTTCAAGAATGATTCCTCAGACATTCTCCAACCTATAGCGGCGGAAGGGAAATATCCCCAGCGATTGTTGCTTCCGAATTTAGAGGAACCATCAGCACGAATAGTAGCCGTGAAAAGATAGCGGTCTTTTAAGGTGTAGTTGGCGCGGAACATATAAGATAGTCTGCTGACAGGAGTGTCCCATGAGGGCTTGGACGCTGTCAAGGCTCCATTCGCATAAGCGGAGGTGGCACTTACATAGTCTAAGTTGTCAGAGATATAGTTAAGTCCTTCCACTCCAATCGTCTCACTTGGCGTACTGTGTTCGGCGGTAAAACCAGCCAATACATTCAGACGGTGGATTTCGTTGAAAGTGTGTTGATAAGTCAGTGTGTTTTCCCATAACCATGTGCTGCCCATTCCGTATGACTCGGTGAATTTATTTGTGGCTTGCATTTGATGCGAAGCGTTGATATTGTGGGCGGGGATAAAATTCGTGTTACGGTTGATACCCCAATCCATACCGAAACTGGTTCGGAAATCCAGTCCGTTCATGATGTTTAACGTACCCCATACATTGCCTACAAAGCGATAGTTCCGTGCGTGAAGGTCGGAGTTCTTCAACGCTAAGTCAGCCACTGGGTTGATAAGATTTGTCGTACCTTCCTGCATATGGCTCCATTCGCCGTCTTTTGTTTTGGGAGAGATAAGAGGAGAGGCTCCCAAGATGGACTTGTTGATACGGATGCTGCTTTCTCCTTGGTCGTTCGCTCCGTCAGAGTAGGTGAAAGAAAGGTTGTGGCCTATTTTCACTCTCTTGTTGACGGTGTATTCATTGTTTATACGGAGAGTCAGACGGTCGTAGTCGGTGTATTTGAAGATACCTTTTTGAGAGAAGTATCCGATACTTAGGTTGTACTTCACTCTTTCCGATCCACCACTTAATGAAAGGGAATGATCACGCACCCAACCGTTGCGGGTAGCTTCTTTAAGCCAGTCGGTACCTTTCCCGTACTGGGCGGGATTGCTGTAAACCTCTTTTTCCCCTTGGTTGCGGCTGGCCATATTGACAAGTTCCGCATATTGGGTAGCGTTGGCTATATCTGGATGGTGGACGATGAATTGGAATCCTTCGCTACCATTATAGCTGACAGTAGGTTTACCGGTTTTTCCCTGTCTTGTGGTGACCATGATGACACCGTTGGCACCTCGTGAACCATAGATGGCGGTGGCGGAAGCGTCCTTCAAAACATCCATGGAAACAATATCATCAGGATTCAGAAACTGGATATCGTTTACCATCATCCCGTCCACCACATAAAGAGGGGAGGAGTCTCCATTAGTGCCAACACCACGTACTTTTACTACGGGTGAAGATCCGGGAGCGGCGTTGGAGGTCACGGTCAAACCGGATTTTCCTTGCAGTGCCTCTGCGGCGTTGCTGTTGTTTAAACCTGCCAAGTCTGACGATTTGATGGAGGTAATGGCTCCTGTCAAGTCTGACTTTTTTTGAGTACCATAGCCTATAACCACCACTTCATCCAGTTGCTCGGTGTTTTCTTTCAATACGATTTGCAGGTTTTGTTCGTTTCCCTGTATGTTTACAGTGGTAGGATGAAAGCCGATGTAGGAGATTTGCAGTGTGCCCTGGGCGTTTGTCAGTGAGAAATGTCCATCCATGTCAGTGATAGTGCCGTTCTTGGTTCCTTTGACTTGTACATTGGCTCCGATGACAGGAGTTCCTTTCCCGTCCACTACTGTACCTTTTACTATTTGTTGCTGCATAGTAATAGGTGAGTTCGTAGTTTCGGCTTGCGTTTCCAGTGGAAATCCTGTGCATAATGCGGAAGCTAATGCCATAGAAAAGAATAATTTTCTTGACATGGATACAGTTGTTTGGTTTTCCATATTGTGTTATAGTTAGTCGTTATTTTACTCCTTGTTCTTTACTTAAGATAATCATAAGTGGAATAATGAGCTTTGATAAGAATTTGAGTTTACTTCATCCTCTTGATGATAGAACAAGGGGACAAGAGTAAGATTGGTAAAATACATCTTTTTGTTTCATAATTAGTGGTAATTAGGTTGTTAGTTTATAAGTGGTGTTCTTTTGTACACCGCAAATGTACGGGTTAATGTACAAAAGTCCAATAACTCGTATGTCTTATTAGGTCTCAATACAAAGGAAGAGATAAAATAATGTAAAACTATTTGATAATCAGCGATATGTATGATGTCTCATAAATCAGTGAGACGTCATGCTATGCTTCTTTTGTGTCTTTCTCATGCTGAATGTACTCATTCGGAGTCATGGAGGTTTGCTTTTTGAAGATTCTGAAGAAAGAACTCTTGGAACTGAATCCACAGCGTTCAGCTAGAGTCAGAATTGTGTATCGTTGACAGTCTGCCTGTTTGATGACTTCCTTGAATTCTTCTATTCGAAAATGGTTGATATAGTCGTAATAATTGGTTTTTAAGTAGACAGTGAATAAAGCGGACAAGGTATATGTACTGCACTTAAGGGTTTGGGCGACATCTGATTGTTTGAGTTCTTTATTCAAGTAGGGTTTCTCTTTTTGCATATAGGCATCCAGTTCCGCGGCGAGAGACTTTAATTCGTTTTCTTTTACATTCGCATACTCTGCCCTGTCTGGCGAAAGAGCTTGACTTGTAGTGGAAGGCAAGAATCTCTTTTCCAGCAATCGTTTGATATCATGTCTTCGGAGATACCCTCCTAATATCATGCAAATCAGTAATACTCCCCCAATAGCTCCGATGGCATACGACCAGTCATGTCCTATGCTGAAAGATATCTGGCACATGGAATGTTCATCCAAACGACGGCGTACCTTGAAGGTATAATGTCCCGCAGGTAAATTGTAATAGGACACTTTATTTTCTCCTTGGAGTGAGTTCCATGTACTGTCCACTCCTTCCAGCATATATTCACTGTTTGACAATTCGGGATTCTCATAGTTCAGTGACATAAATCGGAATGTGATATCGTTTTCATCGTATTTCAGTGAAATAGGCTTGTTTCCAAAGAGCTGATAGAAATTCATCCGTGGCTTTCCGTTTACAACCAACTCCGTGATACGATAAGGTGCCATTGGATACATCTCCTCCAGTCTGGATATTACCAGTCCTTTTGTGCAAGGGATAGCGTATTCCCCTGTATGATACGGTTTCAAAAAAGATCCGGGGGAACATCCCATGTCCGCATTGATCACCTCGCTTAGGCCATATTCTGTAAATTGTGTGAATCGTCGGTTCCCCTTGATGAGTCCATTGTCGCTTCCCAACCAATAATTCCCGATGGAATCTATTATCATGTTGAAACAATGGAAGTCTGGATAAGATTGTACTGTTTGCTTGGCAAGATCCAAGACTTGTAACTGGTTGTTATCCCGAAGGAAAAAGAACATCTTTCCGTCTTGTCCTTTCGTGATGTACCGTACGGGAGTATTGTTGATAGGTGAGTGGGGAATAGTGGTCGCTGGTTTGCTTTTCCCGTTGTCTGGGTTAAACTGTACAGCTCCCTTTTCTGTGCCTACCCAGAAATGGCCAGATTGGTCTATGTAGAGTGAATACACAATGTCTCCAGGCAGTTCACTGTTAATCACGTTATATCCTCTTATCGTATGGCCGTCGTATGAAAAAAGTCCGTCTAAGGTGGCAATCCATAATCGACCTTGCTTGTCTTCTGTAAACATGAAGATATCCGTGTTCGCTAATTCTTGTGTCAGCTCGTTGTGTATGAATGTTTTGTTGTGTGGGTCATAGATCGACAATCCCCCCTTGCACGTGCCAATGTAAATAAGATTTTTATAGGCATCAATGGCAAAAATAAGGTTAGAGCGTATTCCGTTATTCGAGGGTGAGTAGTGGGTCGTCTGTTGAGTGCGTTCGTCTGATACATATAGTCCTTCCCGTGTGCCAATATACATACAACTGTCCTTGTAAAAGCAACTTCTTACAGACATATCTTTTGTCGTAAATGTGCCGTTCGTGTATAAGTGGGAGGGATAAGAAAGGTTCCGTAACAGATTAAAACCAAGATAGTAGTCCATACCACACCAGACTTTATTATCAGACAGTAAAATGCAGGAGATGTAGTTGGATAGAAGTTCCTCTCCGAATGGAGCTTCTTTGGAGAGTGCGTATCGTATTTGCTTATTGGACGTTGATAACAAGACAATGCCTTTGCCAGTAGTCCCTATGGCTAATGTGCCTCGTTCGTAAGACAAGGCAGAGACTGGCGCATTCACACCTCTCCAGAATCGTTCAAATCTATAGGTGGAGAAATCAAAGGTGAGAATCTCTCCAGTTTCAGTTCCGATATAAAGGCGGTTGTCCGCATAAGTGAAGGTCTGTAGTTTACCTGTCCCCATGAGTGTGTTGGGGTAGTACTTCACTTTATTTGACTGGTATTTTACAATGGACACTCCGTCTTTGGTTAAAACACAAACATCTCTTTGCGGGGTAGTGGCAAGACCTGAAATGTCCAGAAGCTGACCCGCATTTTCTGCGGAAATCTTGTGGAGTCTTCCGTTGTCGTTTACATAGAGACCGTTAGTGGTGCCGATATACAAATTATGTGCGGAGTCTTTCGTCAAGGCATTGACGGGAGTGTTGATTTGAGAGGCGAACATCCGTATAGCTCTTTTTGTTTGATGGTCAAGTCTCCATAATCCGAATTGATTTCCCACCCAGTATTCATGTCGAGTCCGTTCTGTAATAGCGTTCACGATTAAGGAGGCGTAGCCTTTATTTGGCATCTCGAAGAGATAGGTCTCTCCCGTCATTCCGTCAAATCTCTCAATAGTCGTTCCAGTGCCAAACCAGATGAATCCATCGGAGTCTTTGTATATAGAATGGACGAGATTATCCGATAATTTATATTCCTCGCTGGGCGTGGTGATTAAGTAATTGTCAGCGAGACATATATGTTGGCATAGTATTCCTATGATGAAGAGTAACCATTTTGTCATGTATGAGTGTGTCTTAGGTTGACGCAAATATACTATTAAGATTCAACAGCTTCAATGTATGAGGGGCATTTTTACGGATTTTTATTAAACTGTAAATGCTAGACCTGTTGGAGAAGAAAACACTGAAAATATTATCCTGTTCTGAATATTATTGGTAGTTTTGCAAGGAAAATGTAGATGAATTAAGAAGCCTTGCTTGCCGTCGCAAGTCTGCATATAAAAAGCCCGGTCAAACGACTGGGCTTTTTATAATTAGAAATAGGTCTCTTATTTCTCCGCTACCCACAGGCCGTGCAGGTTGCAGTATTCTCTTGCTTTTACATGGGTGGCGTCCGTTTTGAAGATAGCCACAGGTTTCTCTCCCGGTTTCAGCTCGTGGCGCAACACGTCTGTGTCTGTCAGCAATTCAATCCACTGGATGTAGTGATTTTCCAACATGGGGTGCTCCACGCTTCCGACAGTCACTTTGTATCCGCCTTCGATTTTCTCGATGACTGGTACATGCTTCTCAGTAGCCGCGTCGGTGGAGTTCTCTTTCAGCAATTGCATTTCCTCGCCACAGCATTTGGGGGCATCTCCGCCTTTCAGCACTTCTACGATAGTGTCACATTTAGGACAACGGTAAATTTCTCTTGTTTGTGTCATGATTGTTTCTTATTTATTATGAATACACAAAAGTAATCATTTATTCTTTGACATGAGTCTCCTTGTGCGTTATTAAAGTTTAATTCGATGGAGGTGTTTATAGTGTTGGAGAATGTATTATGAGTTGCAGCTGTTCTGTATCAACTATATAGAAAATCATCTGAAGCTTCAAAAAGTTCTGTCTTTCAAGACTCATCCAGTACCGTTTCCAGTACCATATAGGTGGTACTGGAGTTTTTCTTAGGTGGTACTGGAGTTTATCTTAACTAAAACTGTAGTACTACTTAGGTAGTACTGAGAGCGGTACTGAGAAGATTCGGAATTTTAATCTTTTCTGATTACTTGTCCAGAATAAAAAGGTTATTTCCCCATCAAAATCATCAAATTGTGCAGTTCTGTGTCCGTATGAGGGGAAGCCAGTCCTTTGCGACGGATGGTAAGGATATGCGGTCTGTTCTCTGAAGGAAGGGTGACTGTCTGTGCATAGACTTCCTGTTTTCGAGAAGGACGTATTAAATAGTGCAACTGGTTCTCGAAACGGTTGTACAGGCGGACTACCAGTTGGTTGTTTCCCTTTTTCAAGGGGACAAGCACTTTTTCCTCTCTGTAGTGGCAGCGGTAGGGATTCAAGTGTTTCATCACGGACTGTCCGTTCGCATAGACTTCTACTCCGTTTCCCGCACCGATATCCATTAGTACATATTGTTTCTTAGGAGAGTACACCTCTTGCAGGAGGAAGTACGTTTCCAGAATATGCACAGGGATGGAGTCTTCCTCATGGGAGATCTCTGTCCAATTTCCCTTTCTGACAGGCGGATGCTGTAAATCTGTGTGCAATACGGAAGGACTGTCGAACACTCCGCTGCCTGGTCCGCAGAGATACTGTTTTCCCCAACGCAGATTTTTACCAAGGGATAAGGATGCTCTTTCCCCTTTTAAGGGAATCTCATGTTTCTTCCCGTCAAGCGTCAGCAGAAGCGTTTCGTCTTTCTCTTGCTCGGTGAAGTAACACGTGAGCTTTTTCAAAGGCATAGGGCGAGTATGCCAGGTATAGCTGACGGTACTGCGGTAGTTGCTGTAATAATCCCAGCAGGAATAGCTGTAGTCGGGTGTGGCGTTTTGAGAGGTAAGGAGGGAAGAGGTGAGTTCTTTCGCTGGAAGTGGCCGCACAGGTTGAGCGAAATGAAGTGCGATAACTTGAATGTCGTTCTGCTGGAAATCGGCAGGGGTAACAGAAAGGGTAAGGTGTTCTTTCTGCATAGAGAACCGTACTGGAGAAGAACGCTGTAGGTATTCCGCTTTCTCCAACTTTCCAAATGAACTGGTCAGTTGAATTTGTCCGTCTTTGGGATAGGTTCCTGACAGGAGAAGGTAGAGGGTGTGTCCGTTTCGGGTGATATTCCCCCAAGCGAAGGATTGGCGATAGGGAGAGGCTTCCGTGCCATAGACGGCCTGTCCTTTCGTTTTCAACCAATTTCCGATAGTTTTCAACACTTCTTTCTCGAAAGGTACGACGGCTCCTACGCTGTCTGGACCTATGTTTAGCAGGAATTTACCTCCGTGGCTGACTACCTCAAGGAGCTGTCGCAGCTTTTCGGCGGCTTTCTTGTGATAGTCTCCTCTTTTCTGCCAAGAGCGGAAACTCCATGTCTCGTTGAACATGGAGGCGGCTGTTTGCCACGGACATTGCAAGGCTCTTTCGGGATAGGCGTTGTCTGCCATGACGGAGAAGTCATATTGGTCATTACCCAACCGTCCGCTGACCATGCAGTCGGGTTGTAGGGAGTGTACAAGCGCATAGAGTTCCTTGCTTTGTGCGGGGGTGTTGCTTCCCATGTCGAACCATAGCTCGGAGATAGGACCGTATTGTGTAAGCAGTTCGGTTACCTGCTGTTTAGAGTAGGCATGGTGCTGAGGGGTGACGAAATCGCAGTTATGGCTGGAAATAGGGTAGGCGTAAGGATAGTGCCAGTCTATCACGGAGAAGTACAATCCCAGTTTCATACCTTTCCGGTGGCAGGCATCGGCGAGTTCTTTGATGAAATCCCGGTGGCATGGCATCCGGTCGTATGCGTTATAGTCGGTAGTCCGGGTGTGCCACATACAGAAGCCGTCATGATGTTTGGTGGTGATGACGATGGAACGCATTCCCGCTGCTTGTGCTAATGCCACGAGGGAGTCAGCGTTGAATTTGACAGGATTGAAAGAGTCTGCCGTCTCTCCATACCAGTCGCTGAAGATGCCTGCGAACGATTGGATTTGCTCGCTGTATCCTCGGGTGACAGGCTTGCCTTCCCACACGCCACCTAACTTGGAATAGAGTCCGAAATGGATGAACATGGAGTATTTGTCGGCTTGCCATTGTGAGAACGCCTGTGGAGAAATAGAAGACTGGGCCATCCCTTTAAGAGCGGCCATCAGAAAACACAATAGGAGTAATGTAAATCTCATAAGACTGTAACTTATTGGATAGTAAATCGAAAAGCTAATGGTTCAGTTTTGACTCCTTGGGGGATTGTAAGGGTTACTTTCCCGTCTTTTCGGATGTATTTCACGCTTTTGCCATTTTGGAGCAGGGTGATTTTCCCTTTCGGCAAGTTCTGTGTCCAGGAGATAGTCTGTGGCAGCTTCTCTCCTTCTTCCAGTGTGTAAATGGCATAGAGCGTTTTGTGGTTTTTGTGAGCGGTGAACCATAGTTTTCCTTCATGATAATGCGTGGCGTTACGGGTATTGTAGATGGCTTCTCCATTTTTGCGCAGCCATTCGCCTACTTTGTGCAGCCGTTCTGCGGCAGGTTTTTCGATGATTCCTTCTGGCGTGGGGCCGACTCCCAGCAGCATACATCCCCCTTTGGCGGTGATTTCAGAGAGAAGGGAGATGACTTTCCACGGAGATTTATACGGAGCGTCAGGTGTCCACCCCCAGTCGTTGCTCAGCGTGATACAGCTTTCCCACGGATAGTTCAGTTGGGTGTCAGGGATGGAACGTTCGGGAGTCTGGTAGTTTTCGTTCTTTCCCCGGATGGTGCGGTCTACGCAGATAAGTCCGGGATTCTTTTTTCTCGCTTCCGTTAACACACTGTCCAAGTGTACTTCTTCTCCCGTAATCCATCCACCGTCTAACCACAGAATATCAAAAGTGCCATAGTTTTGGGTGAGTTCCGTCAGTTGGTTGGCGGTGAACTGTTGGTACTTCTTCCACCAGTCGGGATGACGTTCCTTCTTGTAGTTGATGCGGCGGTTGGGGGTAGCGAAGTGAGGATTCCAAAACCAGGGGCAGTGCCAGTCGGGTTTGGAGAAGTAGCAGCCAATCATGAAATTCCTCTTTCGGAAAGTGTCGAACACATGGCGTGCCACATCTTTTTGCGGATTGTTCCGAAAGGCTCCATGGGCAATGGAAAAGTCTGTGTACTTGCTGTCGTACATACAAAAGCCGTCATGGTGTTTGGTGGTGAATATCATGTAGCGCATCCCTGCGTCTTGCATCACGTCCGCCCATTGCGATGGATTGAAGTGTACGGGGTTGAATTTGTCTTTCAATCCCCAGTACCAGTCTTTATATTGGGCGTAAGTCTTCGTGGTGTCTCTTCGTATCCAGTCCACATCTTCCGAACAGATAGACCATGATTCCACAATACCCGGCACGGAGTACAGCCCCCAATGGAACAACACGCCGAATTTCTGGTCTTGCCATTTGTCGAGTTTTGCTCTTATTTGTGAGTCCTCAGGCCACACATAGTCAGTGGCTTGGGATTGTGAATGAACGAATCCTTGCACTTGTTGCGCTTGCGTGGAGAGGCTGGCCATTCCGCACAGACCTCCTATGAGTAGGGTTTTCCAATGTTTCATAAATAGTGTCTTTAGTGAGAGCAAACGTACTGAAAATAATTGATTGATGCAAGGGGAAAAGGATTTTTCTCATTCTGGGAACAAGGTTGGTAGAATGAATTTAGTGACAGTCCTGCACTTTTTTAGGCTGTTTGTGTAGAAGTTTCATGATTTATATGTAATTTTGCAGGGACATAATTGACATACCTCATGAACACAACGAGTTTTTCCGAGATACTGGATACGGCGGTAGAGAAACTATCGTCTGTGAATTCGTGCAAGAATCTGTACCATGAATACCAGACGGGCTATCCTGTTCCCTCGGGAGAAGCCATCCAACGAGTCATGAATATCTTCCGCTCGGTGTTGTTCCCAGGTTTCTACGGCGTTTCTACCCTCAATGAGCAGATGCTGAAATTTCAGATTCGCTCAGCTCTTTCTAATATCTTTACGTTGCTGACTCAGGAAATTCAGGCCGCGCTTTGTTTCAGCGACAATTATGACATGGAGGACTGGAACTTGATGGGAGAGCAGGCGGTGAAAATAACAGAAAAACTTATCAGCAAGCTGCCGGAGATACGGACTTTACTGGCCACGGATGTGGAGGCTGCCTATAATGGAGACCCAGCCGCACAGAGCTTCAGCGAGGTTATCAGTTGCTATCCTGTTATCAAGGCTTTGAGCAATTATCGCATTGCGCATGAATTGTACAAGATGGATGTGCCGCTTATTCCGCGTATATTGACGGAAATCGCTCACAGCGAGACGGGAATGGACATACATCCAGGGGCGCAGATAGGTCATCATTTTACCATAGACCACGGTACCGGGGTCGTAATCGGTGCCACGAGTATCATAGGGAATCATGTAAAACTTTATCAGGGTGTCACACTTGGCGCCAAGAGTTTTCCGCTCGACGAAGAGGGAAATCCGATTAAGGGAATCCCTCGTCATCCCATCTTGGATGACAATGTGATTGTGTATTCCAATGCGACTATTCTGGGAAGAGTCCGCATTGGGCATGACGCAGTGATTGGTGGAAATATCTGGGTTACGGAAGATGTGTTGCCCGGAACTAAATTAGTACAACGTAAACAGAATTATAATGGAAGAATCTAACGTACAACAACCTATTGAGAATCCGATAGTGATAACTCCCGATACGCTTATCGCCAAGACTTATGAAGGCTTGGAAAGCGTATTGGCGGAAGAATTGACTGAATTAGGGGCGGAGAATGTCACCAAAGGCAAACGCATGGTTGCCTTTACGGGGGACAAGGAGATGATGTATCGTGCCAATTTCTTTTTGCGCACGGCGATACGTGTGTTGAAGCCTGTAAAACAATTTCAGGCGGTGAATCCTGATGAAGTGTACGAGCAGATCAAGACGGTCGCTTGGGAGGATTATATGGATGTGACGAACAGCTTTGCGGTGGATGCCGTGGTGTATTCTGAAGAATTCACCCACTCAAAGTTCGTGGCGTATCGTGTGAAGGATGCCATTGCGGATTATTTCCGTGAGAAATATGGCAAACGTCCGAATGTGAGTATCTCTAATCCGGACTTCCGCTTGAATATACATATTTCTGGTACTGATTGCACCATCTCTTTGGATAGCTCTGGTGAGTCGCTTCATAAGCGTGGCTATCGTGTGGATACTGGTGAAGCACCTATTAGCGAGGTGCTGGCTGCGGGAATCATTCTGCTGACAGGCTGGAAAGGGGAGTGTGACTTGATTGACCCCATGTGTGGCTCTGGTACATTCCTTATTGAGGCGGCACTTATCGCCCGCAATATTGCGCCAGGTGTGTATCGCCAGCATTATGGATTTGAGAAATGGAAGGATTTCGATGCGGATCTTTTGAGTGAGATTTACGATGACGACTCCAAAGAACGTCCGTTTGAACATCATATCTACGGATATGACATAGACGGGAAAATCGTGGGTGTCGCCAAGGCAAATGTGAAATCCGCCGGAATGAGCAAGGATATTACGGTGGCATTGAAAGACTTCGCTGAGTTCACACAGCCGGAGGAGAAGGCCGTGATTATTACGAATCCTCCTTATGGGGAAAGACTTAAGATGGATGACCTGTATGCCTTATATGACATGATGGGTTCTGTGTTGAAACGACAGTTCAAAGGAAATGAGGCTTGGATTATCAGCTCTAGTCGGGATTGTTTTGATAAAATCGGCTTGAGACCTTCTGTGCGTATTCCGTTGTATAATGGAGAGTTGGATTGCGACCTTCGCAAGTACCAGATGTTCTCTGGAGAACTGAAGGATTTCAGAAAAGAAGGTAATGACATCAAGACGGACAGTGACCGACGTTTTAATGTGGAAAAGAAAGTGCGCGCCAACCGTGACTTTAACAAACGTCCGGGAGATGAGGTACAAGATGATGTTTTCGATGGTATGGAGGATGTGGACAGCGACTTCAAACAACGTTACCACTCTTTGAACCAGGCACATCGAATGTTTGAAGACGAACAACGAAAGAAAATCCGCCGTCATCCGCATTTTGACGATGAGGAGAAGGGTGGAAGAAGAGAACGTAAATATGGAGAGAGAAAGTTCAGTCGCCATGAAGGTCATGACGGTGGACACAGAGATTTCCACCGAGACGGACGTAAGCCTTCTTTCCGTGGAGATAGAAAATGGTCGAAAGACAGAAAGCCAAGGGAGAATAAAGAATGAAGAAACTATTTATACTGGGATTCGTTTTGTCGCTTTGCTTTATGGACGCAATGGCACAAAAAAAGGACTTTACGTTTGAAGACCTCTTCTATGCGGGAACGAACTACAAGAACCTGCAACCTGAGAACATGAAAATGACATGGTGGGGAGACCAGCCTGTGGAGATAGACGGAAAGAATCTTTCCGTTGTGAATCCACAGAACGGACATAAGACGTTGCTCTTTTCCACTGATGCGTTGAATAAAGCGCTCGAAGCGGCCAATGCAGGGAGCGTGAAAAGTGCGGCTTCGTTACAGTTCCCTTATGCGGGTAAGACATGGGTTTTGGCGGTCACGCCGGAATATTATGTGTTGACTGACTGGAAGAAACAACATGTGGAGTGGAAGATTGCTCGTCAGAAGGGTTCTTCTGCGGATGACTTCCAAAAGGATTCCCGCAGTCTGGCTTTCGTGCAGAATGATAATCTGTATGTGACCACTGCGGACGGAAAGACGCATCAAGTTTCCAAGGACGGTTCACGGGAATTAGTCTACGGACAAAGCGTGCATCGGAATGAGTTTGGTATCATGAAAGGTACATTCTGGAGTCCGAAAGGAAGCAAACTGGCTTTTTACCGCATGGATCAGTCCATGGTGGCAGACTATCCTCAGGTAGACATCTCAACTCGTATAGCTACGTATGTGCCAGATAAATATCCAATGGCAGGCGAGACCAGTCATAAGGTGACTGTGGGTATCTTCAATCCCAAGACAGACAAAACTGTTTACTTGCAGATGGGTGACCCGACAGACCGTTATTTTACCAATATCAGCTGGTCGCCAGATGAGAAAACCGTCTATGTGATAGAACTGAACCGGGATCAGAACCATGCTCAGTTGGTGGCGTATAATGCGGAGACAGGTGCCAAGGAGGCGTTGCTCTACGAGGAGAGTCATCCTAAATATGTGGAACCCATGCATCCGTTGATGTTCCTGCCGTGGAATCCGTCCGTGGCCATTTACCAGACACGGCGAGACGGTTACAACCATCTTTATTTGTTCAATGTGAAGAAACAACTTCGTGGTGGAGAGGAAGAAACAGTGGGTGAATCTACCTACAAGGCTTATATACCGTGTAAACAACTTACCAGCGGAAACTGGGAGGTGCAGGAAGTAGCTGGATTTGACAAGGCTACAAAATCTGTCATTATACGCAGCACAGAGAAAAGTCCCTTGCAGTCCAATGTGTTCGCTGTGAATACAGAGACGGGAAAAAGGACGCTGTTAGGTTCCGCAAAGGGTGTGCATAGCGTAATTGTGTCGCAAGACCGGGGTATTTATACTGCTGATTGGTATGCTGCCCCAGATGTACCCCGCAGTGTGAACATTCTTCGGAACAACAGCGGAAAACCTTTGAATCTGCTGACGGCGAAAGATACCTGGGCAGATTATAATGTGCCGACTTTCAAAACAGGAACACTGAAGGCCGCTGACGGAAAGACGGACTTGTATTACCGTCTGACGTTGCCGCCTCATTTTGACGCGAATAAGAAATATCCGACCATCGTATATGTATATGGCGGTCCTCATGCGCACAATGTGGACGCACGTTGGCACTATATGGCTCGTTCATGGGATGTGTTGATGGCATCCAAGGGATATATCATGTTCTCGCTTGACAACAGAGGAAGTGAGAACCGTGGCTTGGACTTTGAGAACGCCACTTTCCGTCATCTTGGTGTGGAGGAGATGAAAGACCAGATGAAGGGAGTGGAGTACTTGAAATCCCTTCCTTATGTGGATGCAAACCGTATGGGGGTACATGGATGGAGTTTCGGTGGCTTTATGACCACCAATTTGATGCTTACCTATCCAGGTACATTCAAGGCTGCGGTAGCTGGAGGTCCGGTGATTGACTGGAAGTATTACGAGGTGATGTATGGTGAGCGTTATATGGACACGCCGCAGACGAACCCGGAGGGATACAAAGGCAGCAATCTGAATTTGAAAGCCGGGAACTTGAAAGGACGACTCCTTATTATATATGGGGGCAATGACAAGACTTGTGTACCGCAGCACTCTTTGTCGTTCATTCGTGCCTGCATAAACGCTGGTACACAGCCCGATCTCTTCACTTATCCTGGTGACGAACATAACATGTTTGGCCGAGACCAGATTCATTTGCATCAGAAGATAACCCAATACTTCGAGGATTTCTTAAAATAAGGAATGACCATAGATGAACACTCAGAGAAGATATACGCATATAGATTGTTTCGCTGGTCCAGGCGGAATATGTACAGGGCTTCATGCCAGTGGCATAGATACTCTTGTCGCAATAGAATACATTAAAAGCTGTTGTGATACATATTCTGCGAACCATCCTGAAGTCCATGTGATAAACTCGGATATAAGGAAGGTGGAAGCAGCACAAATCTTGCCGTATATACCAGAGGATGGAGTGGACATTGTGACTTCGGGTATGCCGTGTGAGACATTCTCTACGGCGGGGAATTCTTCACGTTCTTTCTATGATGAAAGACAGGTGTTGTATCGTGAGGGGATTCGTATTGCGAAAATCAGCAAAGCAAAGTTGCTTCTTTTTGAGAATGTACCCGCAATTACCAGTAAGAAGATTCATAAAGATTCTTCCACGTTAGTCATTTCGATGCTAAAGAAGGAATTGAAAGAGGCTGGCTATGGTAATTACGTGCAAGTAATCTTGGAAGCGGACAAGTTTGGTGTGCCGCAGAAAAGGAAGCGATTCTTTATTCTGGCTGCACGTCATGATGATTGGTGGCTTTCTACACCTTCTCCTTCTTGTCAACGTATAACGACTGTATCTGATGCCTTGGCTGGATTGCCGGATGTGGAAGCGAATAGCGGAGTGGAGGCTACGGCTTATACTGAAGAGAGTTCGGAATATGAACGTCTCATGAGAGATGACGCATTTTGGAGGAGAGGGGGAAAAGGTATAAATCAGGTACTCACGAATCAGATGCCCATGAAGCATAGGGCTTGTACCTTGAAACGCTTCGGGCTTTTGAAACAGGGGGAAAGCTTGAAAACGCTTTTTGACCGTTATCAAGGTGCAGACAGGGTACGGTTACAGCAAGAAAGAGTTCTTCCTAAGAAGATGTTTATCAAGCGAAATTACCGGCTTGTGCCAGACGAGGCATCTCCTACTGTGACCAGTCATTGTTTGGATGAGTTTGTGCATCCTTATTACGACCGAGCGCTTACGGTGCGTGAATGCGCCAGACTGCAATCTTTTCCTGATTCATACAATTTTGTGGGAGGTCCTTATATCGTACCTCATATAGATCGGACGGTGCAAGATAAATATGAACAAATAGGGGATGCTGTACCACCTCTTTTAGCGTATGCGTGGGGGAGGGAAATTATTCACATATTAGAAAGGAATGAACGATGAAAGAATTGAAGATATTCTGCAAGGAAATCTATAATCGGACTTTTTTCGATATGATGGAAAAGGTGTCTGCTTCCTCTAAAGCTTGTAAAGAGGAGGAAAGGGAGCGATTGGCTCAAAAGGAAGCAATCAAGTGTTCCATCGTGCAGGGATTGAAGAATTACCCTTCCATTGATGCGGCTGAGATTTGGAAGACAATTTATGAGATTCATGTGCATAGAAAGAGTGGTATAGATGATGCTCAAATCATAAGAAATGTCATCAGTGCAGATCAAAGCTGGAAGAAATCAAGTGGGCACGCTTTCGAAGAGATGGTGAAGATGCTTGCAAATGAGGCTTTGAATGATACTCAGATTCGGATTTTGCTGCAAAGAGATTTGAATACGATGATAAAAGCAGGTGAGATTGCGAATGAGCCACGGGATATAAGCTGGTTGAAAGAACAGATTAAAGGAGATGTCTTCGATTTATACGCTACAGTCTGTGTGAAGGAGAAGACATACTGCTTTGGCTGTATTCAATGCAAAACAAGTATTCGGGACAGGGTGACACGAGACAGAGAACCCTCTCTTCATGCCATGCAGTCTTTCTTTTGGAGTGTGGCGGTAGTACTAGATGGTGATTTTCTTAAGCTTCCAAAGTTTATCAGTATGGTGAACGGAGGTAGTAAGGAGCATCCTGTCAACGGGTGGCATGGAATGTATGTGTTTACAGAGGAGAAAACTGAAGGACGTATATTTCATGTGGATGTGAATATGGAAGAATTCAAAAGGCATGCCATGTCGGCGGCTAAACAATGGACGACTCAACGCCAATGGTTCAACGAAGCGTGGTTGCCTTCAATATCAGAATAAAATAAAAAGAATATAATATGAAACTGTTATTAATTGGAAATGGCGGACGTGAACACGCTTTGGCGTGGAAAATCGCCCAAAGCCCTAAAATAGAGAAACTGTATATCGCACCGGGTAATGCCGGCACACTGAATGTGGGCGAGAATGTGAATATCGGAGTGAGCGACTTCGAGAAAATCAGACAGTTTGTGCTTGACCACAAGGTGGACATGGTGGTGGTAGGCCCCGAGGTTCCTTTGGTGGAAGGTATCTATGATTATTTCAAGGCTGACACGAAACTGGCTTCTGTCCCGGTGATTGGCCCGTCCAAGGCGGGAGCAGAGCTGGAAGGCAGTAAAGATTTTGCCAAGGCTTTCATGCAACGGCATCATATTCCTACCGCCGCTTACAAAACATTTGACGGCACATCACTTGAAGAAGGAATCACTTTCTTGAAGACGCTGCAACCTCCCTTTGTGCTGAAAGCGGACGGACTGTGTGCGGGAAAAGGTGTGCTGATTGTGCCTACACTGGAAGAAGCGGAGAAGGAATTAAGGGATATGCTGGGCGGTATGTTTGGCAACGCCTCTGCTAAAGTGGTGATTGAGGAATTCATGAAAGGTATTGAATGCTCGGTGTTTGTGCTGACAGACGGCGACCATTATAAGATTCTGCCCGAAGCGAAGGACTATAAACGTATCGGCGAACATGATACGGGCTTGAATACGGGTGGTATGGGTAGTGTGTCTCCTGTGCCTTTCGCTACGAAAGAGTGGATGAAAAAGGTGGAAGACCGCATCATCCATCCCACGGTGGAAGGGCTGAAAGAAGAGGGGCTGGACTATAAGGGCTTTATCTTCTTCGGACTGATAAATGTGGACGGTGAACCGAAAGTCATTGAGTACAACTGCCGTATGGGGGATCCAGAGACAGAGTCCGTCATGCTTCGTATCAAGAGTGACTTGGTGGACTTGTTGGAAGGCGTGGCACAGCATGACTTGGACAAACGTGCCATAGAGTTTGACCCTCGTTCGGCTGTGAATGTAATGTTGGTGTCTGGGGGATACCCGCAGAAATATGAGAAAGGCTTCCCAATCACAGGCATTGATGAGGTGGACAAAGAAAGCATCGTGTTCCATTCCGGCACAAAATTGAAGGATGGTCAGATTGTGACAGATGGTGGACGTGTCATCTCTGTCAGTTCCTACGGAAAGGATAAAGACGAGGCATTGGCTCGTTCCTTCAGGGAGGCAGGCAAAATTCAATTTGAAAAGAAATACTGCCGCTCCGACATCGGTGCCGACTTATAATATAAGGAGGAAAACACGGAATGTATCGAGAAAAGAGATTCCAGTACAAAGTGGCCATGAGCAGCTTCACGCTGCCCATAGCCGCTTTGCTCATGGTGTTAATTTGGCTGGCTGGCGGTGTCGCCTATTCGTTTCAAGTGGAGGAGAATCCCTACTGGACTCAGTTGCATGAGTCTGTCAGTGGATATCTTACGGATTCTTTACTTGGTTTGGTATGCAGTTTCATCGCAGGATATTTGTTGGTGGAGTTGAACAACGCCAATGCGTTGATACGCGTCCGTACCCGATTGACCACTACCTTTTATATACTGTTCCTAAGTGCCATGACGTTCTTGCATCCTTTTCAGCGAGGACAGTTCATCATCATTTGCCTTTTGTGCAGTTATCATATCTTGTTGTGGTCTTACCAGCGGATACGCCCTGAGGGGTTCATCTTCTTCTCGTTTATCTTCCTGGGTACGGCGAGTATCTTCTTTAGTCAGATACTTTACCTTGTCCCGTTCTATTATTTAGGCATGGGACTTTTCTTCCGTTCCCTCACATTCCGTTCCCTGTTTGCGGGGCTTTTGGGTTTGTTGCTTCCTTTCTGGGGCTTGTTCGCCTGGGCGTATTATCAAGGAGAGCTGGAAGTTTTCCAGCATATCTACACTTATCTCATCAGTGTCAGTTTGCCGGATTATTCTGTGTTGAATGAGCATCAGATTGCGTCTTTCTTCTTTGTGTTAGTCTGGGGAATGATTGGTGTCGTTCATTATTGGCGAAACAACTTCCAAGATAAAATCCGGGTACGTATGGTGTTCTACTTTTTCATCATGATGGAGTTTGTGTACGTGGCGATGCTTGCTGTCTTTCCGCAGTATTTCAACACGCTCATCTTCTTCCTTCTGATGAACAGCAGTCCGCTTATCGCCCATTTCTTTGCGCTGACACATACCCGTATCACGAACATTGTATTTATACTTTGTTGCGTGTCCTTGTTTATGTTGACAATTTATAATTTATGGATACCTTCATTGAGTTCCTTCTGAGCTATGGATATATTGGGATGTTCATAGCCGCCTTTATTGCGGGCAGTTTCTTCCCCTTTGCGTCTGAACCTGTGATGTTAGGACTTATCTCGCTTGGATTGAACCAGGTGGAGATTGTCATTTGGGGAACGGTGGGAAACACCCTGGGCAGTATGTTCAACTATTGGCTTGGCACACGTTGCAGTGTACCGTGGATAGAGCGTGTCTGTCATATATCGCATCGCAGGATGATACAGGCCCAGTGGATAGTACGTGGACGAGGTGCCTGGATGGGGTTCTTCTGTGTGTTGCCACTGGTGGGAAGTGCCATTGCGGTAGCGTTGGGCATTTTGAAGTCCAATGTGTATATCACTGCATTCTCCACTTTTCTCGGAAAGCTTGTGCGCTACATAGGGATGCTTCTCATTTACAATGGCATTTTTGAACTCATTTTCCAATATTTCCACTGATATGTGCCAGAAGATAGCCCTTTTATTATGCATAGGGTTGCTTTGTTGGTCTTGCCGCAAAGCATCCACATCGCAAGAACGTGTCATTAATGTGACTATCGAACCGGAACGTTATTTGGTGGAAGCCATTGCGGGCGACAAGTATAAGGTGAATACCTTGGTGCCGGTAGGCAGTAATCCTGAGATTTACGAACCCACACCTCGGCAAATGGTGGAATTGGGTAAGGGTGAGCTGTATTTCCGTATCGGGAACATTGGCTTTGAGCAATTGTGGATGGGGCGTATCCGGCAGAATGCACCCCATTTGAAGATTTATGACTTGTCGGAAGGGATTCTTTCTCATACAAAAGGACAATATGAAGACCCGCATATTTGGACTTCAGTGGTGAATATGCGGAAGATGGCGAAAACGGTGTCGGATGTCCTGTGCAAAGAAGACCCGCAAAATGAGACCTATTATAAGGAACGTACCTTGAAATTGTTGCAACGGCTGGATGCGTTGGACAAGGATTTCCGCAAGCGGTTGAAAAACCTTTCTAACCGTTCTTTTTTGATATACCATCCTACGTTGACGTATTTCGCCAAAGATTACGGCTTGGAGCAAATCGCCATAGAGAAGGAAGATAAAGAACCCACACCTTCTTCCGTCCGTGCCACCATAGAGGAATGCCGGCGAAAGAACGTGCGTCTTATCCTTCTTCAACAGCAGTTCGATACAAAGAACACACAGCTTATAGCGGCGCAGTTGAAAGTGCGCACCGTGGTGTTCGACCCTTTGTCCTATCAATGGGAAGAAACCTTGCGGGCTGTAGTTCAGTCTTTCACGCATTAAGACAAGAAAAGATATGACACAGAATCCATTAGTGGAAATCAGTCATGCGACCATTGCATACGACCCTCTTCGTCCTGTATTCCATGATATTAGTCTGACAATACATGAACGGGAGTTCTTGGGAGTCACGGGGCCTAACGGGGGTGGTAAGTCTACCTTGGTGAAGGCTATCTTAGGTTTGGAGAAGCTGCGTAAAGGAACCATTCGGTTCTTCAAAGACGGAAACGAAGTGCCGAGAATCAAGATTGGCTACCTGCCTCAACGAAACAAGATTGACGCACAGTTTCCCATCTCAGTCCGGGAAGTAGTGCTTTCCGGCTTGGAAGGAGAGAAGAAACTGTGGCAGCGTTTCACGGTGGCTCAACACGAGAGAGTAGACAGGCTTTTGGAGAAAACAGGGCTGACGAATCTGCGGAATCATCCTGTCGGAATGTTGAGCGGAGGCCAGCAACAACGTGCTTTCTTTGCCAGAGCGGTCATCTCCAATCCCGACTTGCTTATTTTAGATGAACCCAATACCTACGTAGATCGTAAGTTTGAATATCGTATCTATGAGTTGCTGGAGGAATTAAGCCTGCGGAGTTCCATCTTCTTAGTTAATCACAATTTGAACGAGGTGGTGCAGAACGCCCAGCGAGTTCTTTTCGTCTCACATAAACTGGAAGTCTGTCCTTCAGGAGTGGATGCGCTGAAGTGGTTGCAAGAGAGGGCTTGACATATTAAAGTTTGATAATAAGAAGCGGAAACACATAGAAATGCGTAACTTTGCTTCTCAAAGCGTGTAGTCGCTAAACACATAGGAAAATCAATACATTTATAAATTAACAATGAAGCAGTACAAACTTGTAAACAACCTTCTTGGTTGGATTACTTTTGCCATCGCGGCTTTCGTCTATTGCAGCACGATAGAGCCGACGGCAAGTTTCTGGGACTGTCCTGAATTTATCTCCACAGCTTACAAGCTGGAGGTGGGACACCCGCCTGGCGCACCGTTCTTTATGCTCACAGGCAATCTTTTCACCCAATTCACAAATGACCCGGCTATGGTGGCCAAGTGTGTGAACACGATGAGTGCCTTGCTCAGTGCGGCTTGTATCTTGTTCCTTTTCTGGACAATCACTCATCTTACACGTAAACTCGTCTGTCCGCAGATGGAGCAGATGAACACTTGGAAACTGCTGACCATCATGGCTTCCGGACTGGTAGGAGCGTTGGCCTATACCTTCAGCGACACCTTCTGGTTCAGTGCGGTGGAAGGAGAGGTGTATGCCTATTCTTCCATGTTCACCGCCTTGGTGTTCTGGTTGATTCTCAAATGGGAAGACCATGCCGATGAACCGCACAGCGACCGTTGGCTGGTGCTCATTGCCTATTTGATGGGATTGTCCATCGGTGTGCACTTGTTGAACCTCTTGTGTATTCCCGCCATCGTGTTGGTGTTCTACTACAAGAAACATCCCGATGCCAATCTGAAAGGCTCACTCCTTGCGTTGCTGGTATCCGTGGTGCTGATAGTGGCCATTCTCTACGGTATTGTGCCGGGCATCGTGAAAGTGGGGGGATGGTTTGAGTTGTTCTTCGTGAACACCCTCCATTGTCCGTTCAACAGTGGTACGATTGTCTACATCTTCCTGCTTTTGGGCAGTGTGATATGGGCTGTCTATGAGAGCTTTGTCAATAAAAATCTCAGCCGCCGAAATATCTCTTTCCTGCTCTCCGTAGCCATGTTGGGTATTCCTTTCTATGGATATGGTGTAAGCAGTGTCCTCATCGGACTGGTGGTATTGGGAGCGTTGGCATGGGTGCTTTACAACAAACGTCAGTTTGTCAGTGCCCGTGTGTTGAATACTTCCTTGCTTTGTATGTTGGTGATGATTATCGGCTATTCTTCCTATGCGTTGATAGTTATCCGTTCCACGGCGAATCCGCCGATGGACCAGAACTCTCCGGAGGACATCTTCACCCTCGGTTCTTACCTTAGCCGTGAGCAGTATGGTGACCATCCGCTTCTTTACGGTCCTGCTTATTCTTCCCAAGTGGAGATGCAGCCTACGGCAGACGGGCAGATGTACACCGCCAAGACAATTCAAGGCGCACCTATCTACGAACGTAAGGAAAAAGCGAATCCCAATGAGCCGGATAGCTACTACATAGCCAATCACAAGACCGACTATGCCTATCCTTCCAATCAGAAGATGCTTTTCCCCCGTATCTATGACCAGGCTCATGCCCAGGCATACGAAGACTGGCTGGGAGGTGTGACGGGTACGCAAGTGCCTTACGACCGTGCGGGAGAGACCGTGATGGTCAAAATGCCTACGCAGTGGGACAACATCCGTTTCTTCTTCTCCTATCAGTTGAACTTTATGTACTGGCGTTATTTCATGTGGAACTTCGCTGGACGGCAGAACGACATTCAGGGTAACGGAGAGGCTGAACACGGAAACTGGGTGACTGGATTCCCGTTCATAGACCAACTTTTGCTGGGCAACGACCTAAGCCAGATGCCGAAGGAACTCTTGCAGAACAAGGGATACAATGTATTCTATTGTTTGCCGTTGGCACTGGGACTGATTGGACTTTTCTGGCAGGCAGGACGCAAGCGTAAGGAAGGCATTCAGCAGTTCTGGGTGGTCTTCTTCCTGTTCTTCATGACGGGTATCGCCATTGTGTTGTATTTGAACCAGACTCCGCAGCAGCCTCGTGAGCGTGACTACGCTTATGCCGGTTCTTTCTATGCGTTTGCGATCTGGATTGGATTGGGAGTGGCTGGACTGATTCATCTTCTGAAGAAGAAACTGAACGAGAAAGTGGCGGCTGTCATCGCTACGGTGGCGGGAATCTGTGTGCCGATACAGATGGCTTCGCAGACTTGGGACGATCATGACCGCTCCAACCGCTACGCTTGTCGTGATTTCGGACAGAACTATTTGAACAGTCTACAGTCGAAGGGCTTCCCGATTATCTTCACTAACGGAGACAACGACACTTTCCCACTTTGGTACAACCAGGAAGTGGAAGGTGTGCGAACTGATGCCCGTGTCTGCAACCTCAGCTATCTGAATACTGACTGGTACATTGACCAGATGAAGCGGAAAGCATACGACTCTCCGGCTATGCCTATCGACTGGAAGCGTCTGGATTTTGTGACGGGTACGAATGATTATATCACAATCCAGCCAGAGGCTATGGCCACAGTGTTGCAGTACTACAAGCAGAATCCGGCGGAGGCCAAGAAGCAATTTGGTGAGAATCCATACGAGTTGAAGAATATCTTGAAGCATTGGGTACTCAACAAAGACCCGAATCTCCACTTTATTCCGACCGACAGTGTGGTGATACCGATAGACAAGCAGGCCGTACAACGTTCCGGCATGAAGGTATTGGGCAATATACCTGACCACATGAGTATCTCCCTCAGGGGGAAATCCGCCTTGTATAAGGCAGACTTGATGTTGCTCGTCTCACTGGCTAATGCCAACTGGACACGTCCGTTATACGTTGCCACTACTGTGAGCCAGGACAGCTACTTCTCTCTTGGAGACTTTTTCATGAAAGAAGGTCTTGCTAACCGTATCGTACCTTTCTATACGAAGGATACCACCAAGGTGGATGCAGATAAGATGTACACCAACTTGATGACGAAGTTCAAATTCGGAAACATCAATGACCCGCATGTGTATCTTGACGAGAATATCCTGCGTATGTGCTATACGCATCGTAGGGCGTTTGCTGAAATGATACGGCAGTTGATTCTGGAAAAGAAGAACGACAAGGCCGCCAAAGCGTTGGCTTATTGCGAGAAGATGATTCCGGCCACTACGGTGCCGCATGATTACGCCTGTGGCTCTCTTGATTTGGCCGAGGCGTATATGGCACTGGGACAACGTGCGAAAGCAGAGGCTATCTACAAGCAGGTGGCCGACAAGGCGGTGGATTACTGCCGTTGGTACACGGGCTTTAGCCAGTCTCGCTTCAATGTGCAGGACTGCTACTATCAGTTGTATGTTTTGAACGCCGTGACGGAAGACTTGAAGAAATTCCGTTCTCCGTTGTCCGGAATGTATAACAAACTGGCAGACCAGTACTATAAGCTGTTCATGATGAAGGGTGGTGCGGCCATGTTGCAGCATCAAGAAGCTGGTGGCGGAGTGGCACAATGATTATAGAGCAACCGGCCTTTTGGCTGAGATGGCTCTATCCTAAGGCTACTTGGAGGATGGACCGCCACGAAAGGGCGGTCTATCTCACCTTTGACGATGGTCCCATACCAGAGTCCACGCCTTTCATCATAGAGACATTGAAGCGGTATGGCATCAAGGCCACGTTCTTCATGGTGGGTGACAACGTTCGGAAACATCCTGATATGTTCCGCTTAGTAGTGGAGAACGGACACCGTTTGGGAAACCATACCTTCAATCATGTGGGCGGTTTCAAGTGGGACAGTCCGCAGTACTTGTCCAATACCAGCAAGGCGGACAAGTTGATTCACTCCGACCTCTTCCGTCCACCACACGGATGGATGCGTCCCATGCAGTACCGGGTTCTTGCTCGCCACTTTCACATTATCATGTGGGACTTGGTGACACGGGATTACAGCAAGTGGATGACGGCCGAGGGCGTGTTGAACAATGTGAAACGCTACGCCCGCAACGGCTCTATCATCACGTTCCACGATTCGCTGAAGAGCATAGACAAACTGAAAACAGCCTTGCCACAGTCTATTGAATGGCTGTTGGCGCAAGGTTATGAATTTAAGGTGTTTGAATAAAAGAGAATCCCTTTTCCCAGATAACTGGAGAAAGGGATTTTTTGTTTATTCGCCAATAATACCATATCCTGCGAATTTGCCGTTCTTGACAGACTTAGGTATGAACTTTAATGTATCCACATTGAATCCTAAGTCTTTTAAGTATCCTCTCTCAGGTTCTTCAAAGGGGCGCGGACTACATTCGATAGGACAATTGGCAATATAGCGCCATCTTTTATATCTGATTGATTCTACATTGATAGGTCCCCACCAATCTTCCTCCATTCTTTGGTATAGAACAACTAAACTGCTCAATAATGTTCTGTTTATAATATCTTTCCGGGTATAGAAATAATTCCAATAGTCCTGTGGGGTCATGTGAGGGGATGTTTTTCTCAATGAGTCCATTGCCACGTACATTCGTATAGCGTTCCCCATTGAGTACATCACCTGCATTGGATAGCGTTTAAACATCACTGTGGCAAAACGCTCGTAATCTTTACGAAAAGGATCGGCGCAGAACAAAGAGTCCAGCAATTCTTGTGGGCTCTTAGCTACATGAGAGAAAGGATCGTTCGCCACATAAAACCTGTCATTCTTGGGGCAGTTCTTCAATGCTTGCCACAATTGTTCCCGTGTCAAGTCTTTCACCAGTGTCTTGCCATTAATCACAGACTGGGCGTATGCAGAGAAACTTCCAATCCATACGCAACATAAAATCAATAGTGTCTTCATTTTCTTTGAGTTATTATTCCCATATTCGTCTTTCCGTTCCGGCATTTGTAATCACTCTTTGTAAAAACTCTATGCTTTCTCCTCCTTTGAGTGGATTCACATTATAAGCATTCCATATTTAGAGAATTAAAGAGCTATATCGCAAATATAATCGTTTTGAAATAATTATAGGATCATCTTATTATAAAAGAAAGGCTCTTTTAGAATATTAACCTTGTGTGCGATAACACTAAGATATCCAAATAGTAGAAAGCCTTCCATTTATTCTGTGGATGATGGAAGGGAGCTTCTTCATTTGATATTTCATATTCCTTGGATGATGCTTCAATATCTCTTGCTGTAGCGTTTGGCTGCTGACATGGGTGTATATCTCTGTCGTGTCGATGTGGAATTCTGGGGTAAGTATTCTTTGACTACTAAATACTGGTAGAAGGAGCAGATGGTACAGGGGTATGCGTTTAAGGTGTTTGAATAAATGAAAATCCCTTTTTCCTAATCACTGGAGAAAGGGATTTTCTTGTTTTTATAACTCTATCTTTTTTCCTGGCAATTTCTTGCCTTTATCCGCATAAAGGTAGAGATTCTATTTTTGATCAAATGTTAGATGAATCGTTTATTATTCTAATCCGTGAATCACTTTCAGCAACTGGTCGCCCAGACCGATGGTATATCCTTCGGAATTGAATACTACACGGTTGAACGTGTCGCCGATGATGAAGACGGGAAGACGGCCACCGTCCGCTAATTTCATGGCTTCGGCTATTTGTTGTTGTATTTTTCCGTCTTTGTCTATGCCATAGGTGACCGTTGAGGGAAGTTTCGGGAAGTGTTTGGGATTGAACTTCTTGTAGGAAGCCTCGTTGGTGAAGAGTAACAGCAGCGGTCTGCCCCATTGTTCGAACTCTTTCTTCTTCAATTCGATGTCTTTTAAGGCATGGTTCGTGGGTTCTTGTCCGTAGCCTAACACTCCGATTACGAAATAGCCTCTTCCAGTGGTGGACAGTACAGATTTCTCTTCTTTATTCTGTGGGTCTTGATAGGTGGACTCGGAGTTGAAATTGCCAATGACACGGATGCCTTCCGTATTGTCTAACATCTTCAGTTCCACGGTGGTCTCTTTGTTTGGAGTCACCTCGAAGAAGGAGTTGTGGCTTAACACGCTGCCATCCGCCATACGGCTACCGGTGGTCAGCAAGTAATAGCCCGCTTCCAAGGATGTGCCGTTTTCTAACAGCGATTTCCAAGTAGCGTCCTCTGGATAGTTCAGCAGTTGGAAAGTTCCGTCCACATATTTCGACAGGGTGAAATGAGTGTAATATTTCGGGTTGTCCAGCCGGGCGATGGGCGTATAAGTGGCTTTCAGCAGTCCCTTTTCCACTTTCACTGGTTTCTCTGTCTCAAATTTCACTCGCACAGCCTCTCCGCCTTTCGTTCGGTAATACAGATTGCCCGTCACTTCATCTATCCACGACCGTATGCCAAGGCTGCGGCACAGGGCGACAAAGAAGACATTGCGAGATTGTTTGTCTGTCACTCGGCTTTTCCACACGCCTTCAGGAGATTCAATGGTGTTCACTGTGTTCCAGTCGTCCTCTACTTTCAGTTGATTCTTGCACCAGTCCACCAATCGTTGTGGATTCTCCTTGAATAAAGAGGCTTGCGAGGCAGATACCGTTTGCTGAAAATAGGCACGATAGGGTGTCAGCATCTCTCCTGCCACTCTGGGAGCCAGCACTTCTTTCACGTCAGCTTCCGCTGAGGTATGATAGAGATGGTCTTCCAACACAGCGCAAGGAGTGTCCCGCAGGTCTTTGTCGGAAAGAGTGCCAAGCAGTTGCAACGCTCTTTCTCCTTTCTTATGAGAGACCGCCTGTTGTAAGAAACGTATTATCTCCTGGTAGTTTCCTCTGGACTTTACGATGAACGAGGCAGTTTTCTTCTCGTCCAGTTGTTGGCTAAGTGCGAAATGCGCTGCCCATTCTTCTGTGGGGAAGGTGTTCACATACGCATGGCGGATGTTGTCTTCTTTGTCCATGCGCAGCGTGTTCTTCGCTCGTTGTTCCGGGGTTACTTTCGGAATGTTCGGCTTTCCCACAGGTGGTACGATGGTCAAATCTCCGGCGCAGTTTTTCCCTATTGGTCTGTCAAGAGTGAGTACCAGCAGCTTGTCTTTGCCGAAAGAGACTTTAGAGAGTATAAACTTCCCTTCATGGGAGGCAAACACTACCATGTCTCCTAATCCGGCGGAAAGACTTACCGTACCGTCCGCACCTGTCTTTTGGCGTGAAACCGTGTAATATTCCGCATAGTTGTATATCTTGAACTCAACATTGACCCCACTCAGTGGTTTTCCTTGTGCGTCCACTATCTTCACGGTGGCTTTGGCATGGGCTGCGTAATTGCCGATGACATTGATTTCCGTGTAATTACGGGTGCGGCGCATCACCTCTTCCGGCCCAGTATAATGTCCGAATACTTTCGTGTGCATCAGCATTCCCCTGCTGGCTGGTGCGTTAAACCATCCTAAGTTCAACACTGGTTCAGGCTCGCAAGCTCCTAAGAAATACCATTTCCCGTCAGCCCAGGCTTCTACCCACGCATGATTGTCGTCTGTATGTGCCCAACGGGGTGTATAGACTTGTCTGGCAGGAATACCCACTGAACGGAGAGCCGCTACCAAGAAGGTGGATTCCTCTCCACAGCGTCCGTAGGCTGTCTTCACAGTGGCCATTGGCGCACTGGTACGGGCATCTGAAGGTGTGTACACCACTTTCTCATGACACCAGTGGTTCACTTCCAAAATAGCGTCGTACATGGATAATCCTTTCACCCTTGGCCATAATTCCTTGTGGAACACTGTGCGGGCATCATCTAAGTTCTCGTTGTTTATACGCAGTGGTAGCACGAAATGTCGGAAGAGTTGGTCGGAGATTTTGTTGCCCCATGTCGCTTCCTTGCGAGTCTGAAGAGAGGAACGCACATTGCGCAGGTAGAAATCGCCGGGATAATCCGTCAAATCTCCTGAACTCATATACGCATATAAGAATTGCATGGCATCCTTTTCTTCGGTGGTCATCTTCGTTTGGAATATTTTGAAGAAGTCTCCTCTCGGAAAAGCTTTCAACTTGGTTTGGAAGTCTTTTTCCCAGTAGTTCCCTGTTTGGCTTTCTGCCATATTCATCTCAAGGGGAGGTGTGGCAAGTGCGGGAGTTCCCAAGGTAAAAGCGAAAAATAAAGGAGTCAGGAATGTTGTTCTCATGGTGATGTCTGATAATAGGTTTATAGGGGCAAAGATACTTCGAATAATCTGAACTGCCAAATTATATCTCATTTCGGGATAAGTAATTATGATTATCCGCAAACATACCACTCTCCTATCTTGCAGTTGCAATATAACGACTGAACGAGTAGAGACGCGATTCATCGCGTCTCCACAAATTGTATCTGTGATTGGTAAGATATTAAAACACTATGAAAAGCGGAGACGCGATAAATCGCGTCTCTACCTAAACAATGTTGATTAGTGGTACGATTG
>CAVDHB010000054.1:0-19536 GCA_963608705.1 Prevotella sp. P5-108 | reverse complement strand
TGAAAGCCTACCGCGACTGGTTCAGCACCATGGAGACTCAATGGCTGAAAGGACAGAAGTCCGGTCGAGCCAAAGGGCGTGCGGAGGGACTTGCCGAAGGACTCGAAAAAGGACGTAAAGAAGGACTTGAAAAGGGGCGTGAAGAAGGACGTAAAGAGGAAAGAATGATGTTGGCACGTCAATTATGGAAGATGGGGTTCTCTTCAGAACAGATAATACAAGCTACAGGCCTTACTCCCGAAGACGTACAGTCCGCCCTCAAATAACAAAACAAATCCCGTGTGGCAGAAAAGCCACACGGGATTTTAATATAATAGTTTGATAAGAAGTTAGTTACTTCGTAAATTCTACAATATTAGCCGTAGCAGTCATTGTCACTTCTACATAAAGAGGGGTAATTATCCTTCTTGAACTTCTTACCGTGACATTAGTCAAAGCTTGTGAACCATGCAAATTTGCATTTTTCATCATCTGATCAATGGCATTGTTGCGAAGAGCCTTTTTACTGAAGTTTCCAATTCCAATGATATAACGTCCCGTCACTTCTCCTGTAGTTTGGCCCACAATTTTATAATTATTCTGGGACAACACTACACTTGTCTCATTTAAGTTACGGTTATCCGTAAGATTGTTACTAACACCACAGCTTGAAAAAGTTAATGTTCCTGCCACTAAAGCACTCATCAAAAAGAGTTTTTTCATACAACTTTAATTTTTAATATTCGACTATTCCCTACGTCAAATATGATTTTTTACCGTTTAAGAATGTGGGAACTTGTCTTTATAACAGACAAACATTCTATTCTAATACCGTTGCAAAATTACAGCTAAAAAATATACTGCAAAAAGCCCATTATCTTCACATTTCGCTCAAAGTCCATTTTCGTTTACATATCATCTCCCAAATTACGCTCATCATATACAAAATTTCTCAAACGCCAGTGAAGAGCTTAAAAAAACATTTCTTCATGCAAACTCTTTTCACTAACTTTGCGGAATAACACATATACGATGATGATTATGCGCAATACATTCATACCCCCCGTACTTTTCCTCTTTATCCTATGCCTGTTTTCATGCCAAAAAGAAAACAACCGCACACAGAAAGCGGAAGAGTTAGAATCGAAAGCCATGTATATGGCCAACTACTCCCCCTCCTTACGCGACAGTCTGTTGAAAACTGCCCGCACATTCGCTGACGACAGCGTGAGTTTCTACTGGAAACTCACGGCAAAGGCAGAAGATTTCATAAAGAAAGAGAAAACTGACGCTGCACAACGATTGCTAAATCAAGTGTACCAATTCGCCAAATCCCAGCCTTCTTCTCCTCGAAACCATATCCTGTTGGCCAACACCTTGCTTGACCAAGGCATTCTCGCCACCGACAGTGCCACTAAGGACTCTTTGTTAAATCAAGCCCTGTCCTACACCGCCGGTACACCTTCCCTTTGTCAAGCGGCAGTCTGCGCCAATGCGGGTAATCAGTACATCATATCCGATAATCCCCCGACGCTCGCCAAAGGTATCGGCTACGTACAGCGAGCCTTGCTTATCGCCGACTCCCTGCACCTATCCCCACGATACCAGTTCCATTCCTATATGGATTTAAGCGATGCTTACGTACAAGCGGAAGATTTCGTCAATTGCAAGAAATACCTCGACAAAGCCGCTCCCTTTTTCCGCTATATGCCCAAGCAGATGAAAGCGAATCTCATGGACAGGTATTCCATCTATTACGACAACACAGGAGACCGAAAACGCAGCCTTGATTACGCCAAACGATGCGTTGAAGTATATCAGGACAATAATGAGCCAACCGATTCCATGGTCTTGTACAGCACCATGATGAACTATGCATTCAGTGCGTCTGACGAACCGTCACTACGTCCTTTGGCAAAACGCTACCTGGAAGAATCGCGCGCCTATTTCCGAAAAGCCAATCCGCAATGGTATTGGTACGCCACCACTATTCAAGCCTATGTGGAGACCCAGCTCAAACACTATCCCCTCGCCTTGCGATTGCTGCAAGAAACCAATCCCCAAGGAAACAATTCTCTTGGCGCACAAGATAAGAATTTGTGGCACACACACATGAGCGACTACTTTGAGAAGACGAAGAATTACAAAAAAGCGTTAGAGGAATTTATACAGACCTACAAGCTAAGAGACACAGTGATGGTAGAAAAGAACAGGGAGGATATCTCTAATCTGGAGCTGAAATACCGCACGGACACCACACTGCTGAACCACCGCATTCTCGCCGCCCGGCAAGAAGGGGAAATACACAGCCTACAATGGAAATTCATAACGGCAGCCTCTGTCGGGGTTCTGCTCATGGGTGTCCTGCTGGGCTATGTGAGTTACTCCCGCCACAAACGCAGACTGCAAAACGAGAAGTACTTGAACAGCCTCCAGCGGTTGAAAATGCAGGACATCCGAAACTGCATCTCGCCTCATCTCACCTTCAACGTACTGAACAGCGAGATACAATCCGACAAGCTGCATGGAGAGAAATACACAAGACTCATGAACTTGGCCCGTCTGCTGCGAGCCAGTCTGGAAATCACCTCTTCCATCTCTATCCCATTGGCCAAGGAGATGGACTTTGTGCGCACCTACATCGACTTGATGAACGAGTGTGGGCAAGACATCACTCTGCACACACAGACAGACCCGTCCATTTCACAAGCGGACTTCCACATACCCAGCATGATCATACAGATTCCTGTGGAAAATGCCATTAAACACGGATTCGCCCAAATGGACGGACAAACGGAAAGACTCATAGACATTAACATACAGTCCCGAACAAACGGCATACACATCGCCATCTTCAACAACGGACAACCCTACTCGCCTTTCCTCCAGCGAAGCCAAGACTCCACAGGCACAGGCATGAAAGTCATCTACCAGTCATTACTGCTGATGAATGCCAAGAACAAGCAGAAAATCACCTTTGACATCTCCCAAGGGAAAGAGAACAAAGGCACCTGTGTTTATATTTTCATCCCGTCACAGTTCGATTTCGAACTGTAAACCTATGCTGATGATAGATGTAAGAAATGATTATCCGCAATCGTACCATTAATCAACATTGTTTAAGTAGAGACGCGATTCATCGCGTCTCCACATTTGTCTGTGATGAATCGCATGTATGGGAGAAAATGTGTAAAGCACTAAGAAAGGACGAGACGCGATGAATCGCGTCTCTACCCGATAATGTAGATTGACAGATAATCAATCAGCAGACTTACAGTTGCATGAAACGATTCAATAACTCTTTCTTGTATTTCTGAGAAATGGGGATAGAAACCTTGTCAAATGGAGGATAGAGTTTACACTCTTTGTCATGTACCACCATCGCAAGATAAAGCAGATTGACGATACACGACTGATAAGTCTGCACAAAATTTTGAGAGAAGGCAAGAATCTGTTCCGTACGCAGAGTAGTACGCAGTCTTATTACCTCGTCCGACACAAGATACACCTCCCAACAACGCAGCTCTTTGTTGAATCTGAAATACCCTATTTCCGATAACCGCAACAACCGAATATCATTCTTCGGCATATACACCGTAAAGAATGTCTCGTTCCGCAAAGAACGAGCAGCCTCATTAGGCTGGGGAAGAGAATCCGGCTCATTCCGGCTCTGTTCAAAACGGACGATAACCTTGTCGAGGTCTTCCTGCTGGAAGGGTTTCAGCAGATAATCAAAAGCGGAAATATGAATCGCGTTAATCATGTATTTGTCATGAGCGGTATAGAACACGGAAGTCATTGGCCAGTTCACCGTAGGAAGCAGCTTTTCCAACCACTCATACCCCATGCCGTCAGGAAGTTCCACGTCAAGAAAAAGCAGATCCGCATGAACCTTCCGTACAGCCTTCTCCGCTTCTCTCAACGAACCCACTTTCTTGCTGACAATCATGTTCGGATAAGTGTGGAGCGCTTTTTCCAACGCATCCGCATCAGTCTGCTTGTCATCGACAATAACCACTTTATACATCGTAAGTTTCATATTCCTTTTTCTTTTAGAATGCAAAAATAAGCATTACACTCGTTTTTTCAAATATCTTACCATACACACAACTTACCCCTGCCGCAGAGAAAAAGCAGAATAATCAAAGAAAAGCGTACAACAACACAATCAAACGAAGCATTAATATAAAAAAGACCCTACTTCTAAAAAATCAACAACCGCCGGAAGTTTATCCTTCCGGCGGTCATTAGTTATTTTGTCTCGATTTCTTCCACCATGTTCAGTTCCTGCCCTTTTCCGTCAAAAAACTCATATTGCAAAAAGGCGAGGCTCTGGTCGGGTATCACCCGCAGGCCGAAACCGTATTTCATCTGCCATTTCCGCTTCAAGGACATCAAGCCCTGGTTAATATAAGCGGCCACGTAGGGATGCACATGAAGGCTGAAACGCTTGATTCCCATTTTATGGACAAGAATCCCAATCTTATTCTCCAACTGGTCGGTAAAGAGGAAACTGGAGCGGATAGTGCCTTTACCCATACAGGTGGGACAGGTCTCATCCACCTGCACCTCCATCACAGGACGAATCCTGTGGCGGGTGATTTGCATCAGTCCGAACTTGCTCAACGGAAGAATGTTGTGTTTCGCCCGGTCATTCTGCATGTCCTTGCACATTCTCTCGTACAGTTTCTGGCGATTCTCCGCCAACATCATGTCTATGAAATCAACGATGATGATACCTCCCATATCCCTCAGACGCATCTGCCGTGCCAATTCATCGGCTGCGGCCAAGTTCACGTCTATAGCCGTCTGCTCCTGCCCGTTCTCATTTTTCGAACGGTTTCCGCTGTTCACGTCCACCACGTTCATGGCCTCGGTTTTCTCTATAATGAGGTAAGCGCCGTGTTTAAAGGTGACAGCTTTGCCAAAAGAAGATTTGATTTGTTTGGTAACGGCAAAATTGTCAAAGATGGGCAGCTTCCCCGTGTAGAGTTTCACGATGTCGACTTTATCGGGAGCGATGAGGTGCACATAGTCGTGTATCTCCTTGTACACCGCTTCCGTATTCACATAGATATGCTCGAAAGAAGGGTTGAACAAGTCGCGGAGCATGGCCACCGGCCGGCTCAGTTCCTCGTAGACCATAGTGGGGCGTTTCTTAGCCGCCACCGCCTTGCGGATGGTCGTGTACCATCTGTTCAACAATATTTTCAGTTCGACATCCAAATCCGCCACACGCTTGTCCTCAGCCACCGTCCGCACAATCACGCCAAAATAAGGCGGTTTGATGCTTTGGATGAGCTGTTTGAGACGCGCTCTTTCCGCGTTCGACTTGATTTTGGAGGATACAGACACCTTCTCTCCGAAAGGCACCAGCACTAAATAACGTCCCGCAAAGGAAAGCTCGCAACTGAGGCGAGGCCCTTTCGTGGAAATGGGTTCCTTGGTGATTTGCACCACCACGTCATCACCCGCTTTCACGGCGTTCTGAATGCTTCCCGTCTTGGGAAGCTCCGGCACAATGTCTTTCTTGGTAATCTGCGGTATGGCCTTGCTGTTTCCAGCCTCCATGACACGTTTGAGATACTTGGAGAAAGAGGCGTATTGGGGTCCTAAGTCCAGGTAATGAAGGAATGCGTCACGTTCGTAGCCCACACTCACGAAACATGCGTTGAGCCCCGGCATGACTTTCTTCACCTTGGCCACAAACATGTTGCTGACGTTGAACGACGCGTTTTGCTCCTCTTTCTGGAACTCCACCAGCCTTTTGTCCTCAAGCAAGGCGATGGAAATCTCCTTGGGTTGCGCGTTGATAACTACTTCGCTTGTCATTTCTTACTTACTGGTTCTACATAAAAAAGAACAAACCCGCATGGCAAATCGAGATTCGCCTCACAAGTTTGTCCTCCATTCTTTTAATCTCACAAATTTTGCAAGGAAAAGCTCCAGACTTATTTCTTATGTCTGTTCTTTCTCAGCATTTTCTTTCTTTTGTGAGTAGACATCTTATGTCTCTTGTGTTTTTTTCCGCTTGGCATAGCTGTAATTTTTATTTATTGTTTTTGTTTGTAATATGTCTCACTCCGACAATATCCGCATTTCCTTATTTCTCTACGCTCTCTTTCACGGAAAGATTGAACGTCTTCGCCGGTTTGAAAGCAGGGATATCATGAGCAGGAATGATCAATGTGGTGTTCTTAGAGATGTTGCGGGCAGTTTTCTCCGCACGTTTTTTCAATATAAAGCTTCCGAATCCGCGCAGATACACGTTCTCCTTATGAGACAGTGAATCTTTCACGCTCTCCATGAATGCTTCCACCACGTGCAGCACAGTTGCCTTGTCCACACCTGTCTTTTCGGCAATTTCTCTAACAATATCAGCCTTAGTCATTTCTTCTTATTTTATTTATTTCTTGAATACTAATTATCCCTTATTGAAATTTGGTTTGCAAATATATAGCTTTTCAGCCACTTGGGAAAATATTTTCCTAAAAAAAACCTCTATCTCACCTTTTTACGCTACTTTTGCAACCCAGACAAACGACCAAACACACTTATCACGTGGAAACATTCACCGAAACAATTGAGACATGGTACGGCACGCACAAAAGGAATTTACCATGGAGAGGCATCAAAGACCCTTATAAAATATGGGTCTCGGAAATCATCCTGCAACAGACAAGGGTAGTCCAGGGATATGAGTACTACCTGCGTTTCATCCAACGTTTCCCCACGGTGGAAGCCCTTGCGGAAGCCGAAGAGCAGGAAGTGCTGAAATACTGGCAAGGACTGGGCTATTACTCCAGGGCAAGAAACCTCCACACAGCCGCAAGGCAAGTAATGGAAAACGGAGGTGCATTCCCCCGTACCTACGAGCAAGTACGAGCCTTGAAAGGCATCGGAGACTATACCGCGGCCGCCATCTGCTCCTTCGCATTCGGGCTGCCTCAAGCCGTATTGGACGGGAATGTGTACCGTGTGCTGTCCAGGTATTTCGGCGTGGACACCCCCATTGACACAGGACTGGGAAAGAAAGAGTTCACCTCACTCGCACAGTCCATGCTCGACACAGCGAATCCCGAATTGTACAACCAGGCCATCATGGACTTCGGCGCTTTGCAATGCACACCCCAGAAACCAGACTGTATGTACTGTCCCCTACAAGATTCCTGTGCGGCGTACCACTCGGGAAAGCCCCTGCAATTACCCGTAAAAAGCCGGAAGACGATTGTCAAAGACTGTTTCTTCACGTATCTATATATAAGGTATAAACAATTCACCGTTCTGCATCAGAGAGCCGGAAGGGGAATTTGGAGAAACATGTACGAACTTCCATTGGTCATTTCCGACTCAGCCAAGGCTCAGAAAGCGTTCCTATCCTCCGAGATATGCGCACAATGGATGACCTCCAGCCCTGCCGACTGCACAGTCCGAGTGGTAGCTGAACAGGTGAAGCACGTCCTCTCCCACAGGGTCATCTATGCGGACTGCTACTCATTGCAATTTCAAGACAACGCCTTCCAGAACGAAGAAGATTTTCGCAAATGGGTGGAAAGCCGCCAGTGCATCACCGTGGAAAGAGACGGAATAGCTCCTTACCCCCTGCCGAGATTAGTATCCCTCATGATAGAAAAAGCGGAAAGTTTGGAAGAGTCAAAATAAATACTTAACTTTGTCGTGGACAAAACGTAAGTTCTTCTTACGTAAAACGTTGTTCCAGCAGTCATAAAACGCAAGTTTACCATGAACAAAGTCATACTCATCGGGAATGTGGGCAAAGACCCCGAAGTGAAATACGTGGCCGAGAATGTGCCAGTAGCACGTCTCAGCCTGGCCACCACCGAAAGAGGCTACAAACTGCCCAACGGCACGGAAGTGCCTCCACGCACGGAATGGCACACGGTCATTCTCTGGCACGGCCTGGCCACTCTCACCGAACGCTATGTGCACAAGGGCGACAAGCTCTGCATCGAGGGGAAAATCAGAAGCCGCACCTACAACGACAAGAGCGGAGCCTTACGCTACGCCTACGAAATCTATGCCGACAACATAGAGCTGCTCACTCCCCGAACCGCACAAGGCGCACCAGCGTATCCTCCCACACAAACCGCCCAACCACAGCCTTCCACCATGGCCGACCCGTTGACAGGAGCCAAACTTCCCCCTATCGGCGGTTCCGACCCGAAGACAAAGGCACCATTCTAAAAGACATTCACAATAACAGATGGATTTATTATTCACGGGCGACTACTACGCCCGCTTGTTCAATCAAATAGCCGCTGGCAGTACACTGACCATAGAGCTGATAACGGTGGCCGTCATCGTGGCACTGATGCTGTTGTCAGGCTACCTGTCAGCCATCGAAGTGGCTTTCTTCTCGCTTACACCGGGAGACCTCAGCGACGACCACATGAGCGGCACTCCCTTGCGCCGGAAAATCATTGAGCTGCGCAAAGACCCCGACCGTCTGACAGCCACCATCGAGGCGGCAGACACCTTTATCAATGTACTTATCCTCATGGCCGGCTACTGGTTGTGCGTGGCCTGGTTCGGCAGCACCATGGCCAATGTGTGGGTCTTCATCGGCATGATCGCAGGCTGGTTTCTGTTGGTGCTGGTTGGAGGAGAAATCATCCCCAAATACTACGCCTCCCATCACATACGCACCTTGACCATGCGTTCAGCCCCTTTCATGGCTTTCATGGAAAAGCTGTGGACCCCCATAGCCTGTCAGCTGACCGCCGCCATCTCTTTCGCCAAGCGCAAGAACAGCCAGCCAGCCTTAAACCTCTCTGTGGAGGAACTGGAGCAGGCGTTGGAGATGACCGACAAGAACGAGATTTCGGAGGAGAAAAACATGTTGGAAGGCATTATACGGTTCGGAGGAGAGACCGCCAAGGAAATCATGACTCCCCGTTCTGACATCGTGGACTTGGACATCCACTCCTCCTACGAGGAAGTGCTGCGCTGCATCACAGAGAACGTCTACTCGCGCATCCCTGTCAGCGACGGGAACATCGACACCATCAAAGGCGTGCTATACATCAAAGACCTGCTGCCCCACCTCGGAAAGCCCTACAACTTCCGCTGGCAGTCGCTTGTGAGACCTCCCTACTTCACCCCGGAAACGAAAAAGATTGACGACCTTTTACGGGAGTTCCAGACCAACAAGGTGCATATAGCCATGGTGGTGGATGAATTTGGAGGCACCTCCGGCATCGTCACGATGGAGGACATCATCGAGGAAATCGTGGGAGAGATTAACGACGAGTACGACGAAGACGAGAAAAACTACGTGAAGGTGGCGGCCAACGCCTACATCTTCGAAGGAAAGACACTGCTCACCGACTTCTACAAGCTACTTGACTTAGACGAAGAAGTGTTCGACAAAGTTGCAGGAGACGCCGACACCCTCGCAGGTCTCATCCTTGAACTGAAAGGCGAATTCCCCACACTCCACGAAAAGCTCAAATACGACCATCTCCTGTTCGAGATACTTGAAATGGACCAGCGTCGTATCCGTAAAATAAAAGTCACCATACTGCATACCGCCGACAAAGGCACAAACGATTAACACCCCCTCATGGCTATCTACCTGAATGAAACTCCCCACCCGGGCATTCGCCTCGGCGTGTGGAAAATAGAAGAAGACCTGAACACTTTCCGTCAGCTTCTGACAGAACAAGAATGGGAGGATGCCACCGAAAGCATCACCTCTGACAAGCGGAAAACAGAACGCTGCGCAGTCCGTGCCCTGCTGCATGAACTCACCGGCCAATACCTCCCCATACTCTATACCAAGGAAGGCGCGCCTTACATACGCCGCCATCCTTTCTACCTCAGCATCTCTCACACCCACGGCTATGCGGCCGTCATACTCCACGCCATAGCCCCCGCCGGCATCGACATAGAGACACTGACCACCCGTCCGCAGACTTTGGCGAGCCGTTTTCTGAACGAACAGGAGACACAAGGAGTGGAGACTTTGACAGCCCTCAACTTCCGGCCTTACTTCTACTGCCTGGCCTGGAGCGCAAAGGAATCGCTGTTCAAAATGGCCGGACAGCGATTAGTGGACTTCCGTGCGTCCATCACTCTGGAGACACCTGCCATCCTAAAAAAAGAAGGTGTCCTCATGGCTGAAACCAAGGGACGACCTTCCATCTTTTATTTCGTAAACTACCGTTTCCTGCCCGGCCTCGTACTGACCTACACCTTCAACCACGAGAAAGCGGCCAAAGAACTCACACTGTAATCTCTCCTCTGAGCGAAGTATTCAGCTTCACTCTTATCTCATGCTGGGAATACCCTCTTCCGAGGAGATACATCATCTTCACAATGGCAGTCTCCAGCGTGGCGTCATAGCCACTCAACACGCCACATTCCAGCAGATGAATGCCTGTCTCGTACTGGCTCATCTGCACAATGCCAATCGGACACTGGCTTACATTCATGATAGTCTTGCCATTGTCCACCGCCCTTCTCAACTCATCCAACAGCCACTTCTTCCGAGGTGCGTTTCCCGAACCGAAAGAGCGCATGACAATGCCTTTGGCCGTTGTGCTGTGCAATATTTTCTCCACCGTCTCCTGACGGATACCGGGGAAAATCGTGAACACAAGGATGTCCGTCTCCATGTTCGTATGCACCGCAAGCGGCATGTCAAAGTCCACCTTGCGTATAAACTGCTTGTGGAAATCCAGCCGGATTCCCGCCACGGCCAACTCTGGATAATTGTAAGAACAAAATGCGTTAAAATGCTCCGCACTGAGTTTCGTGGTACGGTTTCCCCTGTACAGATGATTGTCAAAATAGATGCACACTTCCGGCACCAAGGGTCTTCCTTCCTCATCCTTTTCCGCCGCAATCTCCAGCGAGGTTATGAGATTCTCCTTGCCATCCGTGCGCAACTCCCCGATAGGCAGCTGGCTTCCCGTCAGCACTACTGGCTTGGCCAGGTTTTCCAGCATGAAACTCAAGGCTGAAGCTGTATAAGCCATCGTGTCCGTGCCATGCAACACCACGAAGCCATCATAGGAGTCATAGTTATACTGGATGATTCCCGCCAATTTCGCCCAGTTCTTTGGCTCGATGTCCGATGAGTCCATAGGGGGATTGAACTCATACGTGGCGATAGAGAAGTTGAAGCCGGACAACTCTGGCACCTGTTCCAACAGCTGATTGAAGTTGAAAGGCGCCAGCGCACCCGTCTGCCGGTTTTTTACCATACCTATGGTTCCCCCCGTATATATCAAAAGAACGGAGGATTTTCTATTCAGCAACATTATATAGTCTTATATCTTTAGTAGTCTTTGTAATTCACCTGCGAAGTTACAATAATTTAATACAACGGCAAACACAGGCGTTGTTTTTTATTGTACCTTTGCATCACTTATTATAAACGAACTAATTTAAAGCAAGATGTTATGGCAATAATAAAATGTCCGTCCTGCGGAAAGGACGTTTCCGACGAAGCGCCAATGTGTCCGCATTGCGGTTGCAAAATTGCGGGAAACTTAGTGACCTGCCCAGAGTGCGGGAATGTATATACAGCGGAACACACTAACTGCCCACAATGTGGCGCACCTCGTCCGGCCTCGGCGTTTGTTCCGAGCCCGGAAGACAAGCGGAAGACCATCACTATATGGATAATCATTCTGGCGGTGGTAGTTATCGCCGCCGCAGGTTACTTCTTCTGGCAAAGCACCGCACAGAAAAGCGCAGAGGAGACGGCATGGGAGCAATGCCAGAATAGCACCGACACCGCGGTATTAGGAGACTTTATGAGAAGGTATCCGGACAGCGAGCATTACCTGGATGTCAAGCAACGCTATGACATGGTGAAAGGTGAACTGCAAGACTGGAACAACCTCCAGCTTTCCTCCTCTCCGGCGGATTTCAAGGATTTCTTCACGAAATATCCACAAAGTCCTTTCGCAAACCTGGCCAAGGAGAAGTACGACTCCCTGTCATGGGCGCAGGCTTTGGTAGCCAAGACACCTGCGGCCTTCCAGGCTTATTTGGACAATGTACCCAACGGTATTCACCGGGACGAGGCACAACAACAGCTGACCAACCTGCAAAACATGAAGGTCACGCCAGACGACGAGCAGAATGTAGCCGGCGTGTTCCGGGACTTCATCACCGCTTTCTACAGCAACAACACGACAGGAGTCACCATGGCAGTGACACCCGTCATGACAATGTTCCTCAACCGTCCGCAAGTGAGCAAGAGTGAGGTGGTGCGTGCAATGAACGCAGTCTACGAACAAACGGGCGGCAACGCACAAGTAGCCGTGAATAATGACTTCAATGTAGTGAAAGTAAACCAGGGCGACGGAGCTTTCGGATACAAGACCACGTTCACCTTCGATGTCATCTCTCCGTCTGAGGACGGCTCACAGCAGGTGTCCACCTACCAGGTTACAGGTTCCGTGACATCGGATATGCACATCTCAGTGTTCAACATGAAGAAAATTTAGTAGCTATCAATAAAAGACCTCATGCCTATGGCGTGAGAGAAAAAGGGACTCCACGGTGCGACACCATGAAGTCCCTTTTTCGTATCTCCGTCCCAGTAAAAATGGTTTGACTTACCGTAATCCGTATAAGCCACAATGACAGAAAAACCGTACCTTTGCACACAGACAAGAAAAAAGAACATCGTATGTACATAGAAAACATCCAAGGTCCGGAAGACGTGAAACGCCTTTCCCTGCCTCAACTTCAGACATTAGCCACGGAGATACGCACAGCGTTACTCTCCAAAATCAGCGCACACGGTGGACACTTCGGCCCCAATTTCGGTATGGTGGAAGCTACCATCGCCCTGCACTATGTCTTCAACTCCCCCAAAGACAAGTTTGTGTTCGATGTCTCACACCAGACTTATCCCCACAAGATGCTGACTGGACGAAAGAACGCCTTCCTATTTCCGCAAGAATATGACGAGGTATCCGGCTATTCCGAACCGTCCGAAAGCCCGCACGACCACTTCATCATCGGCCACACATCGACCTCTGTCAGTCTGGCCAGCGGACTGGCCAAATCCCGCGACCTGAAAGGAGAAAAAGAAAATATCATCGCCATTATCGGAGACGGATCGCTGAGCGGAGGAGAAGCGTTTGAGGGTTTCGACTTCGCCGCCACATTGCACTCCAACTTCATTATCGTGGTAAACGATAACCAAATGTCCATCGCCGAGAACCACGGTGGCATCTACGCCAACCTGCAAACGTTGAGAGAAACCGAGGGGAAAGCAGCATGCAATCTCTTCAAGGCCATGGGCTTCGACTACCGCTATGTGGCGGACGGAAATGACATCGCCTCTCTTATTGACACATTCAAGGAGGTGAAAGACATCGACCATCCCGTAGTGGTGCACATAAACACCGTGAAAGGAAAAGGCTATGCCCCGGCTGAAGCGGATAAGGAAACATACCATTACAGACAACCGTTCAACACGGAAACAGGAGAGCTGCTACATCCCATGGAAGGAGACAGCATGGGAGACCTCACGGCCAGATACTTGCTGCAACGCATGAAGGAAGACCCGACCGTCTGTGTCATCAACGCCGCCACGCCGTCCATCTTCGGTTTCACACCTGATCGACGCAAACAGGCTGGTTCACAATATGTAGACGTAGGTATAGCCGAAGAACAAGCTGTGGCTATGGGCAGCGGTATGGCCAAGGCTGGCGCACGTCCAGTGCTGAACTTCGTCAGCACCTTCATCCAAAGGGCATACGACCAACTCTCCCAAGATTTGTGCATCAACACCCACAATCCAGCCGTCATCTTGGTACACTGGGCTGGACTGACCGTGATGAACGATGTGACCCACCTGTGCTGGTTCGACATCCCCTTGCTCTCGAACATCCCCAACCTTCTTTGTCTGGCACCGACCTCCACGGAGGAATATTTCGATATGCTCGCCTGGGCCATGCGGCAAAATGACCATCACGTAGTCATCCGAGTACCGTTGACTCCCGTACACGATGCCTCTTTCAAACCGTCTGAAGACTATAGCAAGCCACATTACAAAGTGACTCGTCAAGGGAAAGAAGTGGCCTTACTCGGTTTAGGCACATTCTACGCCAAAGCGCAAAAGGTGGCAGTGTTGCTAAAAGAAAACGGAGTGGATGCCACTCTCATCAATCCCCGCTGCTATTCCGAATTGGATATACCCATGTTGGAGACACTTCGTGCTGAACACACGATAGTGGCCACTTTGGAAGACGGATGTATCGAAGGCGGATTCGGAGAGAAAGTCTCCCGTTTCTACGGCTCCACCTCCATGAAAGTACTCAACTTCGGAGGCAAGAAACAGTTTGCCGACCGCTTTGACCCAACGACTTTCTTAGAAGAGAACCACTTGACGGAAGCGCAAATCACGGCGGACATTCTGCACACATTGCGTGACTGATATTTCATTCTAATGCTCCACTTGCAAACCCACGCAAGTGGAGCATTAGAGTAAAAACTTACTAATACACGTTGAAAAAACAAGCCCTGATATTATCCTCAACGACTTGTCATAGGCATAAAGATTGACAAGGAACTATTTTTCAGTCCGCGTAAGCGACGGTCTTTGTTGAAGTTAATACAACTTTTCCCTCTATGATTATCTACAGTAAAATGCAGTTTTATCAATGTCCCTATCTCCATAAAAGAAAAGCCTCTTCAAATTTAGACGTTTACTACATCAAAAATATTATTTTCACACATCCATGAAATATACCAGTCTCATCGTCATCTTACTATTTTATCCAATTTAACCATTAAATCTTGCTTATTTCATATAGTCATGCTACTTTTGCAACGAAATAAAACAAGTATAGATGAAAGAAATACAAAGAGAGTTCATGTCACAAGAGATAGGTAACCAGATTTTATTCTCTTTTGAAGAGATGGTTTACTACTCAAAACAGGAGTTTGCTAAAGAATATGAAAACGACTTCACATAGACAAGACACCTCTTGTTTTTCTAAATTTTCATCTCCTGCCAGACATATACAATCTTAATGATTTACATTATCTCATATAACTAGTTTCACTATCAAATCAAACAAAGAGGTTATGCCAGCCAACTGGTATAACCTTTTAAGACAAACAACCATGCACAAAATCATCTTAATGCTGTTTTGCTTGACTCCCTTTGCACTCCACGCACAGCGACATCTGTTGCTGGAGCCAGCCCAACTGGAATGTCAATACGCAATCAAAGAACAATGGGACACGCTGAGCCGTAACCAATGGAGAGAAGATCCCGGATTATTACGCATTGGGAAAAAGCACAGCGAGTTTCTGAACTGGAAGGGCTTGTTCAGAGATTCCCTGCAATGCACGCCCAACGGACAAAACGAATGGGGAAGAATGATGGTGCAGGCTATCCGAAGCAGACAGTATAACTCCATGCCACTGCCTCGTACCTCATTCTCTCAATACTTTTACAAAAATTATCCTGCGGGGAAAATCACGATTACAGACAATATCGGCATGACCTATTACCGCTATGAAGATACGTATAAACCGCAAAACTGGCAATTGAAAGATTCCACAAGAACCATTCTGGGCTACCATTGCCAACAGGCAGAATGCGACTTTGCGGGAAGACATTACGTCGCCTGGTTCACACAGGAGATACCTATCAGCGAGGGTCCTTGGAAATTCAACGGACTTCCCGGACTTATTCTTGACGTGTACGACAGCAAACAATTTTACCGTTTTACGGCCAAAGGGATAAAGACCCACGACCTGTCTCCCCTTTATTTCTATCAATACCGAAAAACGAAAAAAATAAATATCCGCACCTTCAAAAAAGGTAAGCAGAACGAAGAAGCTATCTCCAATGCAGAAATGGAGAACGCCGGGATGATGATGTCCACAGGAAAAGGCAACTATCCCCACCATCCGAAAAATATAGAAATAGAAAAATGAATCACAAAATGAACAGGATAACACTAAGTTTAGTGGTGTGTCTACTGGAAGTATGCCTCCACCCTTTATACGCACAAGAAGCCAAAAGAGTACAGTTCATGGAAACGCTACGAGGCGAGCCTTACGGAGATATGATAGCTTGCAAGAACAAAGCGAACCAGAACATTAATAAATCCGTACTCAGAAGAGGATTCTTTATTACCGATTCAACAGGCGCTATCACATTTCGCAATTACAAATCTATCCAAACAATCCAGTTTTTAGGATACGGTGATATTCAGCCCCATATCATTGACGTGAGCAAGGGACTTCCTGACACCATCCGTATCACCCCCAACGGTGCCACTGATATATTCCGAGGACTCTATGCGCCGAAAGGAAGCACTCATTTCGAGAACGGCTTCTTTATCAGTCCAGAAGGAGACGAGGCGAGTGTGATAATCATCCACCAACAAAAATTGGAAAAAACTCAAGCTGCCCGTATAAAAGGCAAGGACAAGCTGGTGTGGAAAACCACAGATGGCAGAAAAATCCGTTTCATCTACCAAACACCTTTCTCCTTTATATTACAAGGAGACATGGGAAACAACACTTTGCCCGAAGGACTTTATACACGAGTAAGTTCCAAGATGTTTTTTTTAAAAACAAAAAAATAACATGAGGGGAAAATTTCTTTTGATGGGCTTATTCGTATCCGGCACTTTCTGTCACTTCCCGCTTCAAGCGCAGGAAGTGACAGACACCTTGAGTGGCACTGTCACAGACAAGATAAAAGGCACGCCGATAGCGGGCGCACTGGTCTCCTTGACAGATAACGGTAAAATCATCCAATTTACCCACACCACCCAAGAGGGGAAGTACACGCTGACACTGAAAAAGAGACCCACCCAAGGAATACTGCGTTTCTCTCTCATGAATTACTCTACCGTCACCCTTCCGCTGAACAAGACGGCGGATACCCGTCATATCACCATGACGGAGAAAGCCACCGTGCTGCGAGAAGTACTTATCAAAGCTCCCGACATCCGTCAGCAAGGTGACACCATAAAATACAATGTATCCAGCTTCGCCGACATACATGACAAGTCATTGGCGGATGTCTTAAAAAAGATGCCAGGCATCGAAGTGTCATCGAAAGGGCAGATACGCTTTAACGGGAAAAACATCAATCGTTTCTATATCGAAGGACACGATATGTTAGGAGGACGGTACGGCATCGCCACCAATAACATCCAGCAAAAAGATGTAAGCACGGTGGAGGTGATGGAGAACCACCAGCCGATACGGGCCTTGGAAAAAATCTCGTTCTCACAGGACCCGGCTATCAACATCCGCTTGAAAGCGTCTGCCAAAGAACACATTTCTGGCACGCTGAAAGCGGGAGCTGGTATAAGCCCCACCGTATGGAATGGGGAAACCACGCTAATGCGCTTTACAAAGAAGCTGCAAACGCTCAGCACATTCAAGACCAACAACGTGGGTTCTGACATGACCAAAGAAAACGAGTGGCTACCGTTGGGAACGGACAACAAACTTTCCTCTAGTACCTACCACTTGCAAGATTATATCCGACTCTCCCCAGACAACATTACGGACATAAGAGACGAGAGAGTGCGTTTCAACCGCACTTTCTCCGCCACGACCAATAATTTGTGGGCATTAGGAAAAGACGCGGACCTGTCCGCACAGCTGACTTATTCTTATAATCGGCAGACTTCAGCCTCTTTCACATCTACCGCTTACTTCCTGAACGATTCCACCATTCTGAACACTGCGGACGAGCAAGCGAAAACCCATACGCACAGACTCACGTCAGACATCGTGTATTCGAAAAACGGTCCGACTGCCTATATGCGTAATAAACTTTCAACCGACTTGCAGTGGGACAATGTACAAATAAATACAAACGGCACTTATCCGAACCGTCAACAAGCGAAACTACCCCGTTTTCTTGTTTCCGATCTTTTCGAACTGCTCAAACGGAAAGGCGTTCGTACTTTCTCCGTCAATTCTTATAACTCTTACCAAACTGATCCCCAGAGCCTGCAAGTGTACAGGACAGACAACCGACAGTTCCAACAACTGACCACCTCCGCTTTTTACAGCCATACCCACACCTGGCTCGGCTTCTACCTGCGTCCTTTCACCCTCTCTCTAAAAGCGGGATTGAAAGTGATGGCTCGCAGCATGCACAGTGACCTTACAGGAATACCCGACAGTTTGGGCGTACCTGTAAACCAACTGCACATGACGTATGTAAAAGCATACGGACAGCCGGAAATAGAGTTGAATCAAGGAGACTGGCATGTCCAGCTATCGGCTCCTGTCAGCTTCGCACCTTATTATTACAAGGAAAAAGGAGACACCCAAACCCAACAGCATTATGAAGTACGTATCTCACCACTCCTGACCATAGACTATAAACCCACCCCTCAATTTGAAATCGGACTGTCGGGAAACATCTCTCCCGAAGATGTATCAGAACAAGATTTCTACAGAGGATGGATAATGAGTGACTACCGAAATCTCTCCACAGGATTAACGGACTATACCACTGGCTCCACGAAATCGCTCTTTCTGGATTTATCCTACAAGATTCCGCTTCAGGCTCTGTTCTTCCATGCCTACGTAATGAGAGACTGGACGGAAAACAGCCGCACCTCCTTGAGGACTTTTCAAGGCGACTACATATTGAACTCCTTCCTGCCTTACAGCAGCCGGGAACAGGACTGGATGGCGGAAGGTAAAATCAGCAAAGGAATAAGAGGACTGAAAGGAGTGACCTCTCTCACTGCCCGCTACAGCTATTTTAAAGGTTCCATGGTGCAGAACAACACTCCCTCCGCCTATCGGATGGATACATGGAAAATACGCTACAACTTAAGTATACGTCCTTGGTCTTGGCTCAGTCTCGACTACAACTTGATTTACAACCAGGAGAAACTACAGCTCGATAAAGCGTCCACGCATTCCCGCACCAGTTCATTCTCGCAGCAAATCACCGGCTATCTCTACTTCACGAAAAGTATTTACCTCTCTTTCTCTGGGGAGCATTACCGTAATCAACTGTCCTCTGGGCTGTACAAGAAACTATTCCTCATGGACTCCTCTGTTTTCTATGCCTTGAAAAACGGTATGGAATTCAGTTTCTCTGTACAGAATCTGCTCAACCAACGCACTTATGGGTATTCGCTCTATGACGGACTTACCAATTACAACAAAGTGTATGTCCTTCGCCCCCGCACTTACCTGCTGTCCGTATTCATGCACATTTAGCATCCCACCACAGAAAAATGGATAATGGCATCACATTCCAATCCTGCGTTATCCCTGAATGCAACACTTCCCCTCCAAGCGTTCCAGTATATATTTTCAAATCACGGACAGCCATATCTTCAAAGAACAACCCGAAACTTTCCAAATCCCATTAATGATTATCCGCAAACATACCATTCTCCTGTTTTGCACGTTGCGATACAACGACGGAACTAGTAGAGACGCGATGAATCGCGTCTCTACCTACACAATGTTGATTAGTGGTACGATTGCGGATAATCATTGTATTCTTTTAGCATATCTCCCGCACGGTGCATAAGCTCTTGTAACTCACCGCAGAAA
>CAVDHB010000053.1:0-19092 GCA_963608705.1 Prevotella sp. P5-108 | reverse complement strand
TGTATGGTAATTTCCATTTATAAGACAGAATAAGGGTGCGTTGCGTTGAGACAATCTTATACTCTCCAGTCTAACCTCTTCATTACATAGAGTCAAACACGGTGAGCAAGGAGTCACTACTCACCGTATGACAAGACACGTCCTAAATGCCCATCAATCAGTGGAGACGCGATTAATCGCGTCTTTACCGTGTAAACCGGAAATTAATTGACAAATTCTTGTTCATGTGAAAATAAAGAGGTATCTTTGACGAGTAAACATGGACGGATACCGCAAGAAGTCCGTCCTCATATATAAAAAGTCATGGGACGCTACATCAACCCTTTCACCGACTGGGGATTCAAGTACCTCTTTGGACAGGATCCGTCCAAAGAGCTGCTGATTGATTTCCTGAACTGCCTCCTTACCGGTGAGCGCGAGATTGTCGATTTGGAGTTTTTAGACAAGGAACAGTCACCGGAGTTCCAAAAACAGCGGGGCATCATCTACGACATCTATTGCCGAACCTCCACAGGTGAGCATATCATCGTCGAGATGCAGAACCGCAGCCAGAAGCACTTCAAGGAGCGGGCCTTGTTCTACTTGTCCAAGTCAATAGTGAGCCAGGGACGCAAGGGAGACGAGTGGGACTACTCGGTGAAAGCCGTGTACGGCGTGTTCTTCCTCAACTTCCTCATGTCGGACAGTCCGGGGAGGTTCCGCACGGACGTGGCGTTGACGGACATGAAGACGCACGAGGTCTTCTGCGACCGAATGAGGATGATTTTTCTCGAACTTCCGAGATTCAAGAAGTCTGAGAACGAATGTGAGAATGATTTTGAACGTTGGATTTTTATACTGAAACACATGGAAGCACTGAGCAAACTGCCCTTCACGGCACAAAAGGAAATCTTCAAAAAATTGGCTCACAGGGCCGAGGCTGGTCTCATGGACGAACAGGAGCGTGACCAGTACGAGGAGAGCCTGAAAATCTACCGCGACAACCGAGCCACGTATGACTATGCGGTGGAAACTGGGATGGAAGAAGGGATGAGAAAAGGATGGAGAGAGGGAAGGGAGAAAGGTATGAAAGAAGGTGTGATGAAAGTGGCTTGTAATATGCTCAAAATGGGATTATCGAGCCAAGATGTGGCAAAAGCCACAGGACTTTCCTTGGACGAAGTGGAGAAAATCCGCAGAGAGTAGAGATGCGATTAATCGCGTCTCTACCCCCTCCTACTTTCTCACCTCTATCCGTAGGCTCACCACGGGCTTTTCGGGGTCATCCGTCAGGAGCAGCACCTCCAGACGGTTCTTTTTTTTCAGGAACTCACGGAGTACCGTCAGCTTCAGCACAGACTCCTTGCCTGGTTGGATATTTTTTTCCTCCAAGTTCACCGTCAATGCCGGCGAGAAGAGCTGGATTTTCTGAATGTGCAGCACACCTCGTCCCGTGTTCCGAAGGCTCACCTTGTACTGTGTCTTCGACTTCTTCACCCGTCCAAGACTTATCAGTGTGTCAGATACCTCCACACGAGGCAGTTCCTCTCCCGTGGCTGGAGCGGGCAACAGCAGGGCACGCACGTGAATGGCGTTCTCCTCTCCCACTTTGTCTCCCAGGAAACGAGAAATGTACACTGTCGTCTCTGTCACACCCAACTGGGGCAATTTATCTCCGTCCACGATGAAACGCAGCGTCCCCTTCCGTCCACCGGTTATCGGGCGGGACTCCATCCTCATGAATGAAGGCAGCTGCATCACCACGGGCGTGTAGCGGCTCTTGGCAGAATTGACGATACGCAGCTCCGCCACCGAACGGTCTCCGGGACGCACACCAGGGAACACCAAGGAGTCCCTATCCAAATGCAATGCGCCCACAGTCACAGGATAGGTGTCGGAATAGTCCTTTATCTCAGACACCACGTCTCCCCGTATACGCAGGTACACCGGCACATCGGAGGCATTGCAGTACACCCCCACCCGCTTGTCGAAATGCCCCAACAACGCCGCATCGAAAGTGGCCGTCACCGTGCCAGCCTTTCCCGGCAGAATCGGCTCTTTCGTCCAAGCCGCCACCGTACAACCGCAAGAAGTAGACACATGACTGATGACCAGCGGCTTGTCACCCTTGTTGGTAAGCGTGAAAGAGCCGGATACAGGCTCTCGCCACTTCACGGATCCGAACTCATACACTTTCTTGTCCACGAACAACTGTGGCTGTGCCAAGGCCGTACCACTATACAACAAGACGCACAAAAACGCCATCCAACCGTATTTTCTTATATTCATCATCCTGTTCATTTTCTTAAAACGAGGGCAAAGTTACTCATTCCCCTTGGAATACCCGAATATTCAGCCCTTATTTTTGCCGAAATGGGAGGTAGACCTTTTGTTTCAGCTCCTCATACTCCGTGCGACAGTCGCTTTGGAAAGTGATTCCTCCGCCACTTTTGAAGAACTTGCGACCGTCTGAAGTCTGCTCTATGTAACGGATAATCACGGCACTGTCTATGTTACAGCCATCAAAAACGCCCGTTACACCAGCGTACCATCCACGATCATAACGCTCGGCTTCACGGATAATTTCCAGTGTTTTGGGCTTAGGCGCTCCTGTGACAGATCCTGCGGGAAGAAGACGGAAGAGATTCGTGCCTAAACGGGAGAGGTGGTCGGAAGGAAGCTGGCCGCTGATTTCGGTGCTGGTTTGCAGAAGAGGACCGCACTGTGTCTCTATGCGGTCTATGTAACGGTAACGCTTTACCCGCACCTGCTCTGCCACCTGACTCAAGTCGTTGCGCAGGAGGTCTGTCACCGTGGCGTGCTCGGCGGCTTCCTTCCGATCGTCCATCAATCGGGAGACAGCTTGCGGAAGAGTGGCGTCGATGGTACCTTTCATGGGGTACGTGGAGATTTCACGGTCTCGGGTACGGATGAAAATCTCGGGGGAGAACATGGTGAAATGGTCTTTCCACCAGAGGCGGTACTTGGCGTGAGTACGCAGGAAAATATCCCGCAAGGAGAGGTTGGTGCGCACTTCCGTAGGCGCAGTGAGGTTCACCAGAAAGGAATCGCCTCTCCGCAAATGAACCTGTACAAGGTCGAATGAACGCTTGTACTCCGCATACGACTCTGGAAAAGTCTGCCATTCCACGGTTTTCTTTTCGAAAGGCAGGCTCATGGGCAGGTTCGTGCGTCCGTTAAAGTCGTACCACAACTCTGAAGGGGAGATTTCCGACAAGGGAAGCACTACCCACTTCTTCCTGTCGTAGCTCACCATGAAAAAGAAGGGCGTTTGCTCAGCTCCCATGCGGTCGATTAGCCGGATGGCCTCCTGTTGTCCTTTGACTGAAATCATTGTTTGTTTTTAGGCGACTGTACCCGTTTGGCGGCAGTACATCGTATTTCTCTACTGGTTGCTGTTTTCTCCCACATACGGATTGGTCTTGCGTTCCTGACCAATGGTGGTGGAGAGGCTATGGCCGGGTAATACCTTCACCTCATCCGGCAGGGTCATGAGCTTTGTCTTCACAGCGTGAAGGAGAGTCTGGAAGTCACCACCGGGGAAATCGGTACGGCCTATGCTACGGCGAAACAGCGAGTCGCCAGTGAAAAGCACCTTCTCTTCCGGGCAATAGAAGCAGAGTCCGCCAGGCGTGTGTCCCGGCACGGACAACACCTGCAAACGGTGCGTGCCGAAGCGAACCTCGTCTCCGTCGTCCAAGCACCGCTTCAAGGGAGGAAGCTGTATATTGAAATCCTCCATCCCCAGAAAGTCCGCCACCTGGTCTTCCATGTGTTCATACAAAGGCAAATCACGGTCACTTGCTTCCGGCTCCAACCCCATCTTATTGAACAGGTACTCATTGCCGAACACATGGTCAAAATGGAGATGCGTGTCGAGCAGATGAGTGATTCTCAAGTTTTTTTCCTGCACATACTGGCGTATCGCCTCTTTCTCCTCGAAATAGTACGCCCCACAGTCGACGATGACCCCCTCAAGGGTCTCGTCATGCACGATGTAGCAGTTCTCCTGCACCATGTTCACGATAAAACGCTGGATATGTAGCATATAAGTCTCCCTGTTTAATGTACCGGCACGTAGACCAGTTTCTTCGTCTCAAAATACGGCTCACTGAAATAGTCGGCCAAGTTCCATACCTCGGCCTCTTTGCGGACAGGCTTTAGTTCTTCCGACAAGTCTCCCCCTTTCAAACACCACACGCCGTTTGGCACGGAGTTGCGCTGTGGTTTGGTACGGACATTCTTTCGCACGAAGCGCAGCAGCTCAGGCAGTCTCATGACTCCGCGGCTCACCACGAAGTCGAACTTGCGTTTTTCATCCTCCACCCGCTCATGGGCGAAGGTGACGTTCTCCAGTCCGATGGCCTGTGCCACTTCCTGTGCCACCCGGACTTTCTTGCCCACACTGTCCACGAGGTGGAAAGTACACTCCGGAAACAAGATGGCCAACGGTATTCCGGGGAAACCGCCACCTGTGCCGATGTCCATGATTTCCGTACCGGGACGGAAAGAAATCACCTTGGCGATGCCCAAGGAGTGCAAGACATGATGCAAGTAGAGGTTGTCGATGTCCTTGCGAGATATGACATTGATTTTCGAATTCCAGTCCCGGTACAACGCATCCAGGGCGGCGAAACGCTCTTGCTGCGTCTCGCTCATTTGGGGGAAATAATGCAGTAATTCTTCCATGTGGTCTAACCTTGTCAATTTTGTTTATTCCGTCTTCTTCAGCCAGTCCTCCAAGTCGTCGAGGGAGATGGTCAACTCAATCTCCCCTTTGTCGGAAGGAGCGATCTCGCCTGCGTGGTAAAGAAACACGAGGGCGTGGTCTTTTATCAGATAATTGTCGGAGGGATACATCTCGGCGTTGTTCAGATAACCGGCGGCATGGAGTGCCTGTTCCGTCTGACACGCCCTCTTCTCCATCAAAGCCGCCAACAGCAGCTTGTCCAGTGCCGGCTCGTAGCCGGGTTTGAGGATGTCGCCTAAGACAATCCGTTTCCCTGTCTCCTTGCTGAAATTCAGCCAGCGTTTGGAATGATACTCCTCCGGTCCACCTTCGTATTTTGTAAAATCAGAGAGATAGCAGAGAATACCGTCACCACCCTCTTCCACCTGCGTGGAAAGTTTATAGGAGAAGGAGTACCATTTGCGGGTTTCCGCCGTTTTCTGCTCGTGTTGGTAGAGCGAGGCTGTCTGGGTGGTGTACATCCCGGCATAGCGGGTGACGAAAGTATCCACCGCCGCCTTGGGCGAGAGACTGTCTTCGTCCAAAAGTTCCCTGACCAGCACTTGGTTGATGCGCTCGTTCACCTCTTTCCGTGGACTGGCCGCGTATTGCAGGGCAAGCGAGAAGACACACGAAGGTGCGTCCCCCTCCGTCAAGAGAATGCGCTTCTCCACCTTCACAGTGGAAAAGGTGATGTCGGGATAGCTCTTCGACTTTCCGCAGGCCGCCCATGCGACCAGCACCATTGCCAGTCCGCACCATCCGGCCAGCAAATACAGGATTCTTTTTCCGCTCATATTATCACTTTTCCTTTATTCTGTGCAAACTTACAAATTTATTTCCACACCACGAAACGAATAACGAAAAAGCCGGACACACATTGTGTCCGGCCTTTTCGGAGGGTGGAGGGTGGGATTCGAACCCACGACATTCAGTGCCACAAACTGACGCTCTAACCAACTGAACTACATCCACCGTCAAATTGCTTTTCGTTTCGAATTAACTTCGTTCCCGAAAGCGAGTGCAAAGATAAGGCGTTTTTTTTTCTCCGCCAAATTTTCTCGCACTTTTTTGCAAAAAACTTAAGAAAGTCCTGTAAACACGCCGTGATGATAGTCTATACGCAACGCTTGGGGTGACTTTGGCAGTCCTGGCATCCGCATAATGCTTCCCGCAATAACCACCAACATCTCCGCCCCGGCGTTCAGCACGATGTCCTGCACTTCGAAGGGGAATCCTTCCGGCGCGCCATAGAGCTTGGCGTTGGTGGAGAAACTATACTGTGTCTTAGCGATGCAGACAGGGAACTTGTCGTATCCCATCTTCTCCAAGCGAGCTATCATCTTCCGGGCTGCCGGACGGTATATCACCTTTGCCGCACCATAGTAGCCGCACGCCACCTTGGAGATTTTCTCCTCGATACTGTCTTCCAGACTGTACAAGGGCTTCACCACGGGTTCAGAAGGATGCTTTTCGATAAGTTCCACCACCTTTTCGGCCAGTTCACGGGCACCGTCTCCGCCTTCCATGAAGGCCTTGTTCACGGCGAAGCCCACTTTCAACTCGGCGCAGTGGCGGCGCAGTTCCGCAATTTCACTCTCGCTATCGCCCGCATAGTAGTTGAACGCCACCAAAACGTTCTGGCCGAACTTGCGCAAGTTGCGGATATGTTTGTCCATATTCTCGAAGCCTTTGAGGAAAGCCTCCATATTTGGTTCTCCGATATGCTCGTACTCGGCTCCTCCGTGCATCTTCAAAGCTCTGGACGTAACCACTAACAGTGTCAGCTTGGGGCAAAGCCCGGCTTTCACGCAGGCAATGTCAAGGAACTTCTCGGCACCCAAATCAGCGCCGAATCCAGCCTCTGTGATGGCATAGTCACCGTAGGTCATGGCCAGTTCCGTGGCCAACAGGGAATTACATCCGTGAGCGATGTTGGCGAAAGGTCCTCCGTGTACAAAGGCCGGAGTGTGTTCCACAGTCTGTACCAGATTAGGCGAGATGGCCTCGCTCAGCAAAGCCATGACTGCTCCCGTAATACCGAGATCTTTTACGGTGAAAGGCGTGTCGTCCGGGAGGATACCCACCACTACCTGGTCAATCCTTCGACGCAGGTCGTCTTCGTCCGTGGCGAAACAGAAGAGGGCCATAATCTCTGAAGCAGGCGTAATATCAAACCCGTTCTCCTGCACCAGTCCGTTTGCCTTGCCCAGTCCGGTGACGATTTGGCGCAAAGCCCGGTCGTTCATGTCCATCACCCGGTTCCACAAACGCTGTTTCAGGGTGAAGCCTTCTTCGAGTTTCTGGTAAATATAATTGTCGAGCATCGCCGCAATCAAGTTATGTGCGGAAGTGATGGCGTGGAAGTCGCCCGTGAAGTGCAGGTTTATCTTCTCCATGGGCAGTACCTGCGCATATCCCCCGCCAGCCGCTCCGCCCTTCATGCCAAAGCACGGGCCTAAGGACGGCTCACGAAGTGCCAACACGGCGTTCTTCCCAATCTTAGCCATACCCATGGCCAGTCCTATAGACACCGTGGTCTTTCCGATACCCGCCTTGGTGGGGGTGATGGCCGTGACCAGTATCAAATTGCTCTTGGCCATCCTGTCACGGTCAATCAAGCGGTAAGGCACTTTGGCGATATATTTGCCGTAAGGTTCCAGCACCTCGGCGGGTATGCCCGCCTTTGCCGCCACCTGTGCAATCGATTCCAACTTCGCTTCCTGAGCTATCTCAATGTCTGTCTTCATAATGAATAGGTTATTAGTTATCTACTTTAATTTGTGAATATCAGTCCGCCTATGTTGTACACGAGGAAGGACATGACCCATGCCAACACACAGGTGTACACGGCGGTAAATATGGCGTATTTCCAACTTCCACTCTCGTTCTTAATGGCCGCAATAGTAGCGATACAAGGGAAATAGAGCAGCGTGAAGACCATGTAGCTCACGGCCTCCAGGGGTGTCATCGTGCTGCGCATAGCCTGCTGAAGCCATGTGTCCGCATCATCAACGGAAGCGTTCTGGGGTGCATGGTCGCTGTACAACACTCCCATAGTGCTTACCACCAGTTCCTTCGCTCCCACTCCGGAAACCAGTCCGATGCCTAATTTCCAGTCAAATCCCAAAGGACGGATAACCGGCTCAATGGCATGGCCTATCTTTCCTATATAAGAGTTCTCCTGTTGCTGCAACTGCGTCTCATGCTCCGAAGTGCGGGGAAAGTAGCCAAGGAACCATATCAAGATACTGGCCACAAGGATGATACCACCCATCTTCTGCAAATATTGTCTGCCCTTTTCCCACGTGTGACGGAAGATGGCCTTTCCTGTCGGCAGACGGTAAGGCGGCAGTTCCATCACAAAGGGTGTGTCGTCTCCTTTCAATATCATCTTACTGAAGAGACGCGCCAACGCCACGGCCAACAAGATACCCAAGGCATAAAGTCCGAGCATCACCCCTGCGGCATGGTCAGGGAAGAACGCACCCGTCAAGATGATGTAGAGCGGCAACCGGGCCGAGCAGGACATCAAGGGAGTCACTAACATCGTGATAAGCCGGCTCTTGGGGTTCTCCACAGTACGGGAGGCCATGATGGCCGGCACATTGCAGCCGAATCCCATAATCATGGGAATGAACGACTTACCATGCAGCCCCATCTTGTGCATGATTTTGTCCATGATGAAGGCAGCCCGCGCCATGTAGCCGCTGTCCTCCAGCAGGGAAATGAAGAAATAGAGGATGAGAATGTTGGGCAGGAAGACAATCACACTGCCCACTCCAGCCAGCACACCGTCCACTAACATGTCTTTCAACGAGCCATCGGGCATCTCCGCCTTTACAAAGTCGCTGAGCCAAGCCACGCCTGCGTCAATCCAATCCATCGGGTACTGACCAATGGTGAACGTGCCTTGGAAAATAAGATAAAGAAGGAGAAAGAAAATAGGAAATCCCCACACACGGCTGGTTACGATTTTGTCTATCGTGGCAGTGGTCTTCTCCTTCTCCCACGGGCTTTCCTTGTAAGTTTCCTTCAAGGCACCCTCTATGAAGCCGTACTTGGCATCCGTGATGGCCGACTCGCCGCTTTCTTTCAGTTCGTCCTCCAACAGCTTGCACTCCTTGTCTTTTTGGGCAAGTACAGACGTGCCATTGGGCAACGCCGCCACGATACGTTCCACGTCCTCGTCGTTCTCCAAGAGTTTGATGGCGAGGAAACGGGTGGAATACTTATAGCGGATGTTCTCGTCTTTCTGAATCATAAGTTTCAGCGTGTCGATACTACGCTCCAACACCGGGCCATGGTTCACGTGTATATGGTGGCATATCTTCTCCATGCTTTTCTCCTGTGCGGGAGAGTCGGTGTACTCGTACACCTTTATAACCATATCGAAGAGCCTTTCGATTCCCTCTCCGTTTCTTCCCACGGTGGGCACCATCGGCACACCTAACAGTTCGGAGAGTTTCTGGTAATCCAACTGCGCTCCACTGCGTTCCAAGTCGTCCCACATATTAAGCGCACCTACCATGCGTTCGTTCATGTCAATGAGCTGGCAGGTCAAGTAGAGGTTGCGTTCCAGATTGGAAGCGTCTATGACGTTCAAGATGACATCGGGGGTCTTCTCGATGATGTGCTTGCGGACATACAACTCCTCGGGGGAATAGGCCGTGAGAGAATAAGTGCCGGGCAGGTCTACCAAGTTGAAGCGGTAGCCCTTGTAATTGAAATGCCCGGTCTTGGCCTCGACGGTCACGCCAGAATAGTTTCCCACGTGTTCACTGGATCCGCTGGCGATGTTGAAGAGAGAAGTCTTTCCGCAGTTGGGGTTTCCCACCAACGCCACGGTGATGGTCTTCCGCTCTTTCTCGGCCAATGATTTCATTCGCCGCATCACCGCATCAGAACCGTCGCTTACCAATCCGAGCAACGTCTCTTCTGTATGTGTGGCAGATTTGGACTGCTTGGCCTCTTCCTCGCTGACCACATCTATCATCGCCGCCTCTTCTCTTCGCAGCGATATTTTATAGCCTAAGATTTCATACTCCACAGGATCCCGCAAGGGCGCGTTGAGAATCACTTCCACCGTGTTTCCCTTGATGAAGCCCATTTCCACTATTCGTTTGCGGAAAGAGCCGTGGCCGTGCACTCGCACTATCACTCCCTTTTCGCCTGTTTTTAAATCTGATAACTGCATAACAATATTTACTCTGTCCGATGCCTCTTTCGACACCGCCTCGCGAAGTTAAGCAAAAATCCTTTTCGTCGCTTGCTTTTCTCATTCTGTTTTCGTTCATTCGCGTAAAAATTTGAATCATGAGCATGGTAAAAGATTGTTTGGCATGGGGGCTTGCGCTGCTTGCCCTGGCCGGATGCGGGAAGAAAAAGACGATGGATGACCTGACCACGGAGGAACGGACACCCTATCACCTGACTGTAGACAAGAAGTCGGGCATCATACGGATGGACAGTATGACCACACGGGGCACCGCCACGCTGCAAGGGATAAAATACACGTATACCATCAGCCGCAAACCAGACAACAGCCTTCCGGCCATCACGGACGAGGACGGCAACCAATATATCGACAACGTGGTGCGTCTGGACATCCAATCCAACGGAAGACCTTTCTTCTCCCGGTCATTTATGAAAAAGAATTTCGAGACAATGATAGATACTTCTTTCGTGAAAAACGGCATCTTGGAGGGCATGGCTTTTGACGAGGTGAAGAAAGACCGCATCGTATTCTCCATCAGCGTGTCCTACCCGCAGGCGGACATGAACCAGTCGCTTTCCGTCGAGATTACCCCCGACGGCGGAATGCACTTGATGAAGGAAGAGACCTTGGACGGCTCCGACCCAGACCCGAAAGAGGCGGAGTGACCTGCCGCCATCAGCGTTTCTTGCGGTACTGCTTCTTTAGCGAGAAGTTGAAGCCGAAGTAAATGTTCAACACACCGAAATTACTGGTCACGGAGAATGCCGGCTTGCGGTAATTGTAGGTATTCACCACCAAAGATGTCCCGACGAAATAATGTCCGTTGTTCCAAGTAACCGCCGCACGAGTTATCAAGTCAAAATTAATATTACGGATAAAATGATGCAAAAAGTTATTGTGCTTAACCGCCTGAATTTCTGAATGCTTATACCCAATGGCAGGGTCAAGGGAGAGACAAGCAAGCCAGTTGCGGGCAAAGACCCAGTTGTAGGCGTAGCCAAAAGTGAGCGCATAGTCGTGGAACTTCACCCGGTCATAAAGCCGGGCGGTGTCCATGCGGCTTAGAATAGAAGAAGGAAGCTGGTTCTTGTCAAAACGGATGTCGTGGTTGGAATAGGAGAAGCCCAGTTTGAACGTGCCTTGACTTCTCCGCTGGTTGGTGCTTTGGGAGAAAGCCGCAGGGTAAGAGAAACGCTTATAGTTGAAGACATAATACAAGTTCAGCCCTTTCATCCGCACGTCTAACCCTCTGAAGTCCAAATTTTGTGCTGAAGAAGTTCCTTCGCCAAACACGTTCGTAGTACTCTTTATCCGAAAATTGTTCCCCGTCTGCCGATAGAACAGGTCGCATCCCAGCCGTGAGCTGTACAGGCTCAGTTGGAAGTCGTTCTTCGGAATGTTGTGATGCCCAGAGAACCAACGGCTCACATCCCAGGTATAACCCACGAAGATCCATCTCCAACCGAAATACCCTCCGATGCGGTAAGTGAAGTTCGGAGCGAACTGAATGGCCTGCTTCCCGTTCGAAATGCGGTAAGAGTCCCCGTAATTGGAGTTCTGAATCATGAACGCATAATTATAGTGGTTCGGCTCCACCCATGCAGTGTCTATGTCGTCAAAGCTCTCCACGAAGTTACGGATGCCTTTCCAGAGAAAAAACGTCTTCCGTCCGGGAAGACTATCCGTTGACAAAGACGGACGTTCGGAAGCCACGGCTGGAAGGACCAACCCACAACACACGATGATTCCCGGAAGCAGACGCATAGGTATTATAATTTATTCAAGATACAGTCTATCACCCAATTGGCAGGAGTAGCACTCACACTGTCACACTTGCAAATGCCTTGTCCCTGAAGATGACGCACTATCTGCTGAATCAAGGGCATCTGCACAATGGGGGGATTGTCCACCACGATTTCTTGCCGTCCAGCTTCCGTGTGGAGTCCGATAGGCTCGTAGGTGAATACTGAGAAGCAAATCATCCCTTTGTCTCCAATCAGCTCGATGCGATCTTCCTTGGCCGACTCATGCGCCACGAAACACCAGGAACCAGAACCTACAAGTCCCGACTCGAAACGGAAGCACGCACTCACGGAGTCCTCCGCCTGATAGAGTCCACCCCGGTTCACTGTCACTCCGTTCGCCTCGGTAATGACTCCTAACATCTCCTGCAAAAGGTCTATCTGATGGGGAGCGAGGTCATAGAAATAACCTCCTCCTGCAATGTCGGGCTGCACACGCCAAGGGAGATTCTTACAATTATAGTCCAAGTCTCTGGGAGGCACAGCGAAACGAATCTGCACATTCATCACCTTCCCTATCACATCAGAGGCAAGCAGTTCCTTCACTTTAAGGAAATAAGGGAGATAACGACGGTAATAAGCCACGAAACAAGGCTGTCCCGTGCGTTCGGAAATACGGTTCACCCGCAGACAATCCTCGTAAGAGGTAGCCAGCGGCTTCTCCACATAAACGGGCTTTCCCGCCTTCATGGCCATGATGGCATAAGTGGCGTGCGAAGAAGGAGGCGTGGCGATGTAGACCGCATTCACGTCCGGGTCGTTAATCAGTGCCTGCGGGTCAGTGTAGTAACGGCGGATGTGATGGCGCAGGGCGTATTCCCTGGTCTTCTCTTCGTTCCGCCCCATGACGGCGACCACCACAGAGCCATCTATGGACTGAAAAGCAGGGCCGCTTTTCTTCTCCGTAGCCTCTCCGCAGCCAATGAAACCCCATTTTATCGTCTTTAAATCTCCTGTTTCCATTATTTATATGTAATTTTTAATTGCACAGTTGCAAATATATGGTTTTTATCTTATTTTTGCGTGGTAAAGATAGAAAAAAATCATAGAAGAATGGAACAGAAGACAGAGAATCAACCTTTATACAAAGCACGCGGTTTAGTGGCCTGCGTGAGAAATATGTTTACGCTTTTCCGCTTGAACTGGTTCACCACCCTTCGAAACGGATGGATACCTCTGGTCATCTGCGCATTGGGAGCCGCCTTGTGTACCGTGCTGACTGGAGTGAACGGGCAGCTTTGTGCCTTATTGTTGTCGGCTGTCGGCGTATGCCTGTTTTACGGATGGTTTTACTATGGCATACACCGCTACAAAGAAAGCGGCACGTATGCGCCGGTGCGGTTTCTGTCACACGGACGCTCCTCCCTGCGGTGGACGCTGCGGTTTGTCGCCGTGCATCTTCCAGCCGCCGTGTTGACGCTCGTGTTCCTTGCCTTGTCTTGGTATGGCATCGCCGGAACAATCGTATGGGGCGACAAGGCTTCTGTACCTCTCTGGGCTGGAATTGTCGCATGTGTACTCCTTATATATGTCAGTGTACCGTTGACCGTGTTTTGCCTCTCGTTCCTGAATGGAGACAGGAAATACCTGCCTTCCCTCTTATACGGGTTTAAGCAAGGCACACTACGCTGGGGCAATTATTTCGCAGTGGCTTTCCTTGCGGGGATAATCTATACGTTGTGCCTTCTTATCCTCCATTTCCCTATGGGAATCACTCTGTTAGTGGAAAACGCCGATTATATCAGCATACAGGAAGGAAATCCTTCGGGACTTCCCGCCATTTTCTATGTGATGAAATTCATTGTGGCCTTCCTCTCCGCAGGACTGTCGCTCTACGGAAGCACCTTGGTTGTGGGAAGCCTGCTGATGCTGTACACCTCTGACGAGCAAAAAGCGCAAGAGAGAGCAGACTACCTGCGGAAACGACAAGAGAAAACTAATTAACCTATTCAATAATGGAACAGAAAAACCATTTCACCGGCTTGACAGATGCGGAAGTGCTGGAAAGCCGGCAAAAGCATGGGGTGAATATCCTCACTCCTCCGAAAAAGACACCCGTGTGGAAGAAATTCCTTGAGAAATTCGGAGACCCTCTTATCATCATACTCCTTGTGGCAGGACTGCTGTCCGTAGGTATCTCTTTCTACGAGTTCTTCGGAAACGGCGCAGAAGCAGGAGACCCGGCTGTGTTCTTTGAGCCTGTCGGCATCTTCGTGGCCATCTTCCTCGCCACGGGACTTGCATTCTACTTTGAACAACAGGCTGACAAAGAGTTCTCCATTCTGAACCAAGTGAACGACGACGAACCTGTAAGGGTAATCCGAAATGGGAATACTTGCCAAGTCTTGAAGAAAGACGTGGTAGTAGGCGACATCGTGATGCTGGATACCGGTAACGAGGTACCTGCTGACGGGGAACTACTGGAAGCCACCTCGTTGCAAGTGGACGAGTCTTCGCTGACGGGAGAACCCATTTGCAAGAAGACCACAGTAAAGGAGGAGTTTGACAAAGACGCCACCTTCCCCTCCAACCATGTGATGAAAGGCACTAAAGTGATGGCCGGACACGGTGTGTTCCGGGTATTGGCCGTGGGAGACCATACGGAAAACGGAAAAGTTTTCGTCTCCGCACAAATTGACAACAGCGTGAAGACACCGCTGAACGAACAGCTGGAAAGACTGAGCCATCTGATAACTTACGCCAGCTATACGCTTGCGACCTTGATTGTGATTGGCCGTATCTTGATTTACCTGCAAGGAGACACGGCCTTCAACTGGGTGGACTTCATCGCCTATGTGTTGCAAACGTGCATGATTGCCGTGACACTGATTGTGGTAGCCGTGCCAGAGGGATTGCCCATGGCCGTGACACTGAGCCTTGCTTACAGTATGCGGCGGATGCTGAAGACGAACAACCTGGTGAGGAAGATGCACGCCTGCGAGACGATGGGTGCCACCACGGTCATCTGCACCGACAAGACAGGCACACTGACGCAGAACCAAATGACTGTCTATGAGACGAAGTTCTACGGACTGAAGGAACAGCGACTGGACGAGAGCGAGACCTCCGAACTCATCAAAGAGGGTATCGCCGTGAACTCCACCGCTTCTCTCGATTTGAAAGACCCTGACAAGCCGCAAGTGTTGGGCAACCCGACAGAAGGTGCCTTGCTGCTGTGGCTGCGGAAGCATAAAACAGACTACCAAGACTTAAAAGCGAAAGTAGAGGTGCTGGAGGAACTCCCCTTCTCTACCGAACGCAAATACATGGCCACGGTGGTGAAGTCGGGACGCAACGGTGAACGCATTCTCTATCTGAAAGGCGCACCGGAGATTGTGTTCGGCTTGTGCAAACAGGCTTGCGGAGACGTGACCAAAGACCAAATAGACGCACAACTTCTCGCCTACCAGAACCAGGCGATGCGGACACTGGGCTTCGCCTACCAGATACTGAAAGACGGAGACAAAACCATCCAGGACAACAAAGTGGCGGCTGACAACCTTACCTTCCTCGGCATTGTAGCCATCTCTGACCCGGTAAGAAAAGAGGTACCCGCTTCTGTGAAAGAATGCTTGAACGCAGGCATCGCCATCAAGATTGTGACGGGTGACACCCCTGGAACAGCGAAAGAAATCGGACGGCAAATCGGACTGTGGAATGACAAAGAAGACTCTGACAAGAACATCATCACTGGTCCGGAGTTCGCCGCACTGTCTGACGAGGAACTGTACAACCGTATCAGCGACTTCAAAATCATAGCCCGTGCCAGACCGATGGACAAGAAACGGTTGGTAGAAACTTTGCAGAAACGGAATGAGGTGGTGGCCGTGACGGGTGACGGAACGAACGACGCACCAGCCTTGAAAGCGGCTCACGTGGGACTCTCCATGGGTGACGGCACTTCCGTGGCGAAAGAGGCTTCAGACATCACCATCATTGACAACTCATTCCGAAGTATCGGCAGGGCGGTCATGTGGGGACGTTCGCTCTACCAGAACATCCAGCGTTTCGTACTCTTCCAGATGACAGTTAATGTAGCCGCCTGCTTCATCGTGTTAGCGGGTGCGTTTATGGGAACAGAATCTCCCCTTACCGTCACACAGATGCTGTGGGTAAACCTTATCATGGACACCTTCGCCGCCATGGCGTTAGCTTCTCTCCCACCTTCTGAAAGTGTGATGAAAGACAAACCCCGTGACCGCAAAGCGTTCATTATCAATCCTGCCATGAAAGGAGGTATTATCGGCACCGGCGGTCTGTTCTTCTTAGTGCTGGTGGGACTGCTCTATGTGCTGCAACACACAAACCTCACGTCTATATCCGATGTCGCTTCGTTGTCATTAGGAAGCTATGACGGACTGACCCCTTACGAGGAAAGCGTGTTCTTCACCCTCTTCGTGTTCCTCCAGTTCTGGAACATGTTCAACGCACGCGCCTTCGAGTCTGGCCGTTCCGCCTTCCACTTCAAGGGATGCAAGGGATTCGGCCTCATCGCCGTACTCATCATCATCGGACAGATTCTCATCGTCTCCTTCGGAGGAGAGATGTTCAACGTGCGTCCGCTTTCCTGCATGGACTGGATATGGATTATTCTTGCCACGTCCATTGTGCTGTGGATAGGCGAGCTTATCCGTGGCATTGGCAGACTGTCTAAATAATCGATATATCACAAACAGGGACGCATGACTTGTTGTGCGTCCCTGCTTTTTTCTATTAAAGAAACATACTTCACTATTATGCAATACACAGAAGCTACATTTATCATTCGTCCAATGACAGAGACAAATGCGGAGATACTCAAAGCGTTGGCCGCAGAAGGCGGCTTCGAGAGTTTCACCGATACCAAGGACGGTTTCAAAGCGTATATACAAACCAAGGACTTTCAAAAAGAGAACGTGGAAAACGCCCTGCACGAGCTACCTCTCACGTTTGACTTCGACTATCAATTCCAAGACGCAGAAGACAAGGACTGGAACGAGACTTGGGAATCAGAGGGCTTTACCCCTGTCACCTTGGGGCCGGAGAAAGAAATCACCATCCGTGACACTCACCATCAGCCGCTCTTCCCTCCAGTCTATGACATCCTGATTAATCCCCGACAGGCATTTGGCACAGGAGGACACGAGACTACGGGCATGCTGTTAGAGACATTATTAGAAATGGATTTAAAGCAAAAGAAAGTGCTTGACATGGGTTGCGGTACGGGAATCCTAGGCATATTCACCGCCTTGAAAGGTGCCAAGAAAGTGACAGGAATAGATATAGACGAATGGAGTGTGCGTAACGCCCAAGAAAATGTCCGGCTGAACAAGGTGGAACAGGCTGTCCACATAGAATTGGGAGATGCAAAGACTTTGGAGAATGCAGAAAAAGACTATGACGTGCTTATAGCGAACATCAATCGTAACATCCTTCTCCGTGACCTTCCTTCTTACTCCTCCGTACTGAAAGCGACGGACGCCACACTCCTGCTAAGCGGTTTTTACGAGGAAGACGCTCCCCTCTTGAAAGGAAAAGCCGAGGAGTACGGTTTCCGACTGACGAACAAGAAAACCAACAACCGCTGGTGCGTCCTGCGCTTCCAGCGGTAAGCTGTTTCTCACATTTCCTTAGCTTGAAGGCGGATTATCTTGCCCTGCTTGCAGACAATAAGATAGCCGCCGTCACGCTTTACACGAGCGACCAAACGTTCTTGGGCGAGACAAATGCCGCGATCTATCTTCGCCTTCATTTCTCTAATCTCTATTTCTCCCATAGTCGTCTCTAATCTTGTCATACAATGAAGGATTTATAATGTGTATCTCTTTGTCTTGTGCTCCGTAGGCGATCGTCTTCGCCCCTCCTATACCACTATTGTCGTACATGCACCAGTAATTGCACAAAGGCATATAAATCTCAAACAAATTAAACAGTCCGTTGGCATAGCGTCGACGCACCACATCCTCGGGAATGTTATGTCCCCCTTGGGACACCCTGAACCGTACCCTCTGGATGGCCTGTTCAGGCGAAGGCAACCAAAAGAAGAGCAACGACACAAAATATTTCTGCCGCTGTATCTGCTCAATCAGCTTCTTGTAGGAACGTGTGGCGAGCGTGGTCTCAAAGGCGAAATCCTCCCCTTGCTTCACCAAGGTATTGATACGGGCAATCATCAGCCTGCCGGCCTCAATGGCCACGCTGTTCGGATTGAAGGGAGAAAGCCCGCGGGCAATCTCGTCTGCGTTGACGAACTCCTTGCAGTGCAGCATCTCGGGCAGGACCGTGAACGAAGCCGTCGTCTTTCCCGCTCCATTACACCCTGCGACAATATACAACTTAGGCATATAACAGATTCTGTATTTTAGGCCACAAAATTACACTTTATTCTCCATATACCAACCCTTCGAAGGGAAGAAAATCATGCAATTACCGTATTTTCAAAAATCCGCAAGATATTTTTGGAGAATTAAAGAAAACGCACTACCTTTGCATCCGCAAAAGAAACGGATGGAAAGTTGCCGGAGTGGTCGAACGGGACGGACTCGAAATTCGTTGTACGGTTTTCCGTACCGGGGGTTCGAATCCCTCACTTTCCGCTGAAGGGCTTCAATAATGAAGTCAGTTTAGCTTTCAAAATTAAGAAAACCGCTGTAAGATCAACGTTCTACAGCGGTTTTTCTATGTATATAAACCATCCAATGACCGCTTAGCTATATGTTTTATAGTCATCATTCGGGCATTTTCTGCTACATTTACCGCTACACAAAAACTGAGCAGATAAAAAATGTAGCAGTGACGGGAAAACAAATACCATATTGACTACTTTAATTCTTTCTTTATCAATAAAAATGAGAGCAACACTACTGGAACACCTGGAGGTTTGTGAGCTGACAGTTGGCACGCTTCATTCCACCAAGACTACGGCAGTCCAAGTTGATATTTTCATACAGGTGTGTAAAACGAGTCCATAACGACACTACAACGTTTTTCACTGAAAAAGTTGCGGATTTCTTTTAGCATATCTCCCGCACGGTGCATAAGCTCTTGTAACTCACCGCAGAAAATAAATTACTCACCGCAGAAATTTCGTAACTCACCGCAGAAATTTTATTATTCACCGTAAAAAAACGACCATGAGACTCAGAACCATTACCAAGATAGGACGGTGGTATGTTTTGGGGAATCATTTTAGAAAATACAGACACACGACTTTTCTTATTAAACATAATATCCCCCTCCTGCCAAACGTTTTTTCGTGAATTTGCCTACACGCCTACACTGAATATTTTAAGTCATTGTTTATCAGCTTCTAATATGATAAAAAACAGGAATATTGCCTACACTAAGCCTACACTAGCCTACAC
>CAVDHB010000052.1:0-22535 GCA_963608705.1 Prevotella sp. P5-108 | reverse complement strand
GCGCGTGAGAGGTTGAAATCCACTTACGTTACTTACGCACTTACGCGGAATTCATCCGGGGAAAGGGGAAAATTACACGGTGAGTTATGAAAATCGCACGGTGAACTGGAAAAATCGCACGGTGAGTAAATATTTTTCTGCGGTGAGTTATGACGACTTATGCGGTGAATTGCATAAGATGCAAAGGATGCATAAGTGGATTCCTTAACTTTACAGGAATGTATTTGTATAAAAACAAAATTGTTTTTCTTCTCACGCGCCTGCGCGCGAAAGAGTGAAAACCACCTTTGCATCCTTTGCATCTTATGCGGAATTTAACGACCCGTCACACGGTGAACCGCAAAATCACGTAAGCACGTAAGCAACGTAAGCAGGTTTCATTACTTTACAGAGATACTGTTATAAAAACAAGAGTATATTTCTGTCTTACGCGCTCGCGCGTAAGAGTATGAAAACTGCTTACGTTGCTTACGTGCTTACGCGGAATAAGAGTGCATTCTGTTCTTCTGCTGAAAGAGAGTTGGAACCAATCTATTTGCCCATTTGCGAAAATAGTTGTATGTTCGCGGGACAAGTATATACAAAAAGGACTACATGAGAAATAAGATAAACCTCCTGCTTTGCTGCCTCTGCGCAAGCATACAAAGTTTCGCTCAAACGAACCAAGAGACGTTCCCATATCCTTCCGTACCCGCCACCTTGAAAACGAACGAGGCCAGAGCGGACTATGTGATGGCACACTACTGGGACAACTTCAATTTTCCGGACACCCTGCTGCTTCACAAGCCCGACATTACCGAACAAGGGTTCGTGAACTTCCTTGACCTGCTGCCCCGTCTGGACTCACTAACCGCCCAAAAGGGCGTAAAAGCTTTCTGTCACAAAGCGTATGATACTGATTATGCCGACCCGAAAGTGAAAAAGACTGTACAGAAATACTTTCTGGACTTGACAGAAAGATACCTTGATGACCCTCGTTCACCTATGCGAAACGATGTTGTGTACAGAATCTTTCTAAACCAGTACCTCAGTTCTCCCTCTTTTGACGAGGCGAATAAAATACGATACAAGTTTCTTTTTGAGAATGTGGGCAAGAACCTGCCCGGCACAACCGCCACGGACTTCGCCTATATCGACCGAAAAGGACAACACCGGACACTACACACTACGCCCGGAGAGTACACCGTGCTTTATTTTAACGACCCCGACTGCGAAAACTGTCACGCCATCACCGCCCACTTGCGAAAAGACTCGCTACTGACACACTCTCCACGCATTCAAGTACTGGCTGTCTATGCGGACGCTGACACGGAAGAATGGAAGAAACACCCCCAACCTTTTCCCGCAAGCTGGATAGACGGATACAGTCCCAAGGGGGAAATCACCCACAAGCTGCTTTATTTCATTCGGGCCACACCGACCATCTACTTGCTGGACAAGCACAAGAAAGTACTGCTGAAAGACCCTTCCCCGGAATTACTGCTAACCACTTTGCGTCAACTGACGCAAACAGAAGTCAAAACACAATAGCGACCGCACCGCCTCCACTCCGAGTATCCCTATTGTAGTAAGGAGTAACGGCTACCGCAGTGCGAGGTCTCAGCTTCAGCCACTTCCTCATCAAGGGCAACGACCAATAACCTATCTTCGCCCCTAAAATACCGAAGCCAGCTCCAGCCAAGACATCATGCGCCCAGTGCTTTCCGTTGTACAGCCGCAATACGGCCACACCAGTAGCCACCGTGTAAGCGCCCATTCCAAACCAAGTGCCGTATTCCATCCGAACCAGTTCCGCTCCCATAAAAGCTATGGCCGAATGACCGGAAGGAAAGGAGTTGCGGGCGGAATTATCGGGACGTGTTTCCTTCACCACGGCTTTCAAGCCACCCACCATAGCTTCCGTGGCCAAGGTACTCACCACTCCCACAGCCAGACGCTCACAGAGGGAATGTTTCGGTTTGGCTCCAAGATACTCCAATCCTACATAAGCTACACTGGGAAGGAAGCGCAGATACTCATCGGCCTTGCACTTACGACCATCGCTCCAGCGCTTTATATTTCTATCAAGAGTATGGGAGGCATCCCGAAGGCATCCCGAAGCTATCCCGAAGGCACCCACGCCTATCATCGCCCCTGGGACAATCAGCTGGGCAGGCCGGAAAGACGTAGATGTATGTACGGAAAGACTGTCTTCCGCACTGCGGTTTTCCGCATAAAGGGGTGTCCTCATCCCCATCAAGACCACCAAAAGACAGCTTAGCATTTTCATCATTTCACTCATAGAAACTAATTGTGGGTGTAAAGGTAATATAAATTCCCGAAACCTCGGAAAGGATAGCGTGTTTTTTCGTACCTTTGCGCCATGACAACATACTCTCTTATAATTCCCGTGTACAACCGCCCCGACGAGGTGGACGAACTTTTGGACAGTCTTTCCAGACAACAGGAGACAGACTTTGAAGTCCTCATTGTGGAAGACGGTTCGCAAGTGCCCTGCCAGCAAGTGGTGGAGAAATACAAGGGAAAGATAGCGAAACTACGGTATTATACAAAGGAGAACAGCGGGCCGAGCGATACCCGCAACTTCGCCGCCTCTAAAGCCGAGGGAAAGTACCTCATTTTCTTAGACTCCGACTGTGTGCTGCCGGAAGGCTACATGAAAGCGGTGACACAGGAACTCGCACAATCGCAAGCCGACTGTTTCGGAGGTCCTGACAGTGCGCACCCCTCCTTCTCTCCCGTGCAGAAAGCCATCAACTACGCCATGACTTCGTTCTTCACTACGGGCGGCATCCGTGGCGGAAAGAAAAAGCTGGACAAGTTCTATCCCCGCAGTTTCAACATGGGCATCCGGGCGGACGTATTCCGCAAGGTAGAAGGCTTCAACACGAAAATGCGCTTCGGAGAGGATATAGACTTCAGCACAAGAGTCATCAAGGGCGGGTACAAGACACGCTTGTTCCCCACGGCATGGGTATGGCACAAACGCCGGACAGATTTCCGCAAGTTCTTCAAGCAAGTCTACAACTCAGGCATCGCCCGCATCACACTCTATCTGCTTTATCCCGACACACTGAAAGTGGTACATCTGCTTCCCGCCGTGTTCACGTGCGGAGTCGTATGCTGTCTATTAGTGTTCGCCGGACTGGCAATCAGTCCTTTGACACGCTATTGTTTTATTCCTCTTCTGCCGCTTGTATGCTACGCCCTGCTTATCGGCACGGACTCCATGTGGAAAAACAGGAGCCTTCAGGTAGGGCTGCTCTCCATTCCCGCAGCGTTCATCCAGCTCTGCGGATACGGCACAGGATTCCTGCAAGCCGTGTGGCAACGGTTGGTGTTGAAGAAGGGGAACTTCACCGCTTTTGAACGAAACTTCTATAAATAAAAAACCTTTCCACAAAAGGGAAACAACGACAAAACCATGTTAGCAAAAGACTATATCATGCGCCTCGTGCAGGATTTCGCCGAGGCATTAGAACTGTATTTGAAAAAGAAGAAGAAAGTAGACTTGTTAGATAACGAGTATTCCAATCTCTACATCACCTACTTCCAGAAAAAACGCTCTTTCTTCCTTGAAAAAACACCGGACGAGATTGTGGAATACATGAAAGCCACGTATGAGGCCAAGGAATATCCCTACCGCATCCAAATGCTCACCGATTTGTTCTATCTTGAATGCAAGGCATTGAACTTCGGGGACGAGCGTCTTTGTGAGATGACCAAAGCGTTGCTGCAATGGACGGACAACTACACCAAGACTTTCTCCTTCGAACGAATGCAGAAAATAGGTGAGCTGTCTGCGGCCATCACTCCGAAAGCGTAAACGGCTACCATCGTGACAACCGCTGCCAAAGCGGGTTGTCATAGCCGTAAATATCTGGATAATACTGGATTCTTCCACTGCCTGGCACAGGATAGGCGGTGAAATAACTAATGAAAAGCGGTACGGCAGGCTTGAAAGACTGATAAGTCGAACGCAAGGGCAACTTGCGTCCTTCCGCATCCACAGGGTTCGGCTTCATGATGGCCTCCTCAAACACCTTTACTAATCGCTCATCTTTTTCCGGCAAGAGGAAGACCGCAAGGTCAAGCGGCTTCTCTACCCTTATACAGCCGTGGCTCACATCCCGGCTTCCATTTTGAAAAGCGTTTCGGTCGGAGGTGTCGTGCAGGAAAATGGAGAAATTATTCTTGAAACGGAAGATAATACGTCCTAACGAGTTTCCCTCCCCATTGTCCTGTCTCACCACATAAGGTGTCCCCTCAGCCATCAAGACATCTTTTGTCACGCTTGAAGGAGACACTTCCTTCCCGCTGCGCCGGTCTATGACCCTCATACGCTTACGGCTCAAGTAAGATGGACTTAATGAGATGCCATGGCGGATGATGGAACGGGGAAGAATCCAATATGGATTCAGCTCCACACGATAAATCTCGCTGTAAAGTTGAGGTGTCTTACTGTCATTGCTTCCACAGCACACCCGCATAGTCAGTACCTTTTTATCATTCACCGCCCACAATCGTTGTGCCGGAATATTCACTAATACGTACTTCTCTCGAGGACTTCCCCCTGCGACACGCCAACGCAAACGCTCCATATTGAGCCTTAGTTTACGAGCGTCTCCCCCTTTTCCCAGCAGCGCACGCTGTAACTGGGCATATCGAGGGTCAGAAGGTTGCACTGAACGCAGGAACTCACCCATGTCGCCCTTACGAATCACTGAGTCCATCTTCCCGATAAACGCAGGTCCGCAGAAATCGCTTCGCAAGTCATAGAGTCTTACGTAGGAATCTTCTTTCTTTTCCAGTTTATTATAAAGCTTATCGGGATTCACGAAGCCGAAATACATACCCGCCGCATAGCGGTAGTAAGCTTTGGTGAGGTAAAAGTCCAAACGGGCTGCCACCTTGGACGCTGTAAACTTCTGATTAAACGAAAGATTCCGAAACATCCGAAGGTACGTCCTTATTTCCGTCACATAGAAATTGCGTTTGTCCAATCCATGATAGTTCACAGAATCCAGATACATCAACAAGGTATCTGCGGAAGGATTCACCCCCTGCATCGAAATCCATTTGAAGGGACGGTGCGCTGTGTACCAAGCACGTACTGCCCTGTCCGTATAAGTCTCATTACTGTCTGGCGGACAGAGAGAATCCCATTCACAATGCACCCTGTACAGACTCACTTGAAAACGTTCGTCCGTTTGTTTCTCTATATCCTCAAAACGCAAATGCGTATTAGGATTCGCTATTTTCTCTTCCCCGCAGGCGTATAGAATCAGTGGGAAAAGTAACCAAAGTACCCAGCGTCTCATCCTTTTCAGATTTGTACAGTCAACAATTCCTCAGCGAGTATCGAATTAGGGAATATCCTTTGGGCTTCTTCCAACAATGGAGTCTCATCTTCGTACCTGGCTGAGTAATGTCCTATCATCAGCTTTCCGGCCTGTGCGTCTCTCGCCACTGTGGCCGCCTGTGAGGCAGTGGAATGAAATCGTGCGGCGGCCTTGTCGGCATATTCGTCTCCGTAAGTGGCCTCATGATACAGCAAGTCCACCCCTTGTACATAATCCTTCAAACCTGGCAAGTATTTCGTGTCAGAACAGTAGGCGTATTTTCTCACCGGTTCCGGTGGTAATGTAAGATAACTGTGGGGTATCACCTCTCCCTCCTCTGTCACAAAGTCTTCTCCGTTCTTTATACGATTCAACTCATATACTGGCACATGATAAAAATCTACCATGTCTCTACGGATGTGAGGCAAGGTGGGTTTCTCCTCAAACAGGAAGCCACAGGTGGGCACCCGATGAGCAAGCGGAATGCTGTACACCGTCAGCGAACGGTCTTCATAGATAGGCTGGAATTTGGTAGTGTCGACAGAATGAAAGACTACTTTGTACGTGTTTCCCGCACAAAAGAAGTCGAGCCAAGGTCGCATCAGTTCCTCTAATTTGGCATGCGCATAGATATGCAAGTCTGCCGTGCGTCCCAAAAGGGCGAAGGTGGAAAGCATTCCCGGCAGCCCGAAGCAGTGGTCTCCGTGCAAGTGAGAGATAAAGATGGTGTGCAGTTTGTTGAAACGCAGCCTCGACCGGCGGAGTTGCAATTGCGTCCCTTCGCCACAGTCCACCATAAAAAGTTTCTCACGCACATTCACTACCTGGGAAGATGGGTAATGCCTCATCGTAGGCAAGGCCGACCCACATCCCAACACAGTCACTTCGAATTTTTCCATGCCGCGAATATAGCATAATTAGCAAGGAAGAGCAAATAAAACACATCTTAATCCACAGTCTCTAACACATATCCTTTCTTCTTCACCGACACAATCCGTACACGGGAACTTCCCTTTAGCGTCTTTCGCAAATAGGATATTTGCACATTCAACGCCAATGAATTAGCATAGGAATCATCGCCCCACACCTCTGTGAGCAAGCGAGTGCGAGACACCGTGTCATTCTTGCTTCTGAACAGCAGCCGCAAAATGGAAGCCTGACGGGAGGTGATAATCCGCTCCTTTCCCTGCTGGACAATCTTGTTCTGCGAAGGCAGGAAACGGAAATCACCCACTTCATACAGCTCTTCTTCCCTTTCACCTTCCGGGAAACGCTCTTTGATACGCGCTATAAGCTCTTCTGGATAAAAGGGCTTCGGAATGTAGTCATTTCCCCGCAGACTGAATCCCCTCAGACGGTCTGTCTTTTCCGTCCGGTCTGAAATAAAGAACAAGATGACTTGTTTATCCTTCATCCGAATACGGCGAGCCACCTCGAAACCGTCCACCTTCGGCATATTGACATCCAACAATATCAAATCAGGATGAAAAGACACATAGGTGTCCAATGCCTCCTGACCATCCGCCACGTGAATCACCTCATATCCCTCCCGTTCAAGAAAACGCTTCAACAAAAGAGAATACTTCACGTCATCGTCCACAAAAAGAATCTTCAACTTATTCATCTTATCCACTTATTTAACAGAAGGCTGCGGAATATACAAGGTGAACGTGGTGCCTTCCCCTACACGACTCTCCACGGAGATAGTACCTTTATGCGCCTTCACCAAACTCTTCACATAGCTCAATCCAAGTCCTAATCCCGGACAATCTCCTTTTCGCCATTCGGAAGCCCTGTAAAACTTCTCAAAGATATAGGGAAGATCCTCCTTTGCGATTCCCGCCCCATTATCCTCCACTTGTATCTTCACGGCATGGGCTTCCCGAATGAGCCGTAGGATGATGACCACATCTCCCTGTGCATATTTCACCGCATTCTCAAGCAGATTATACAGCATACTGTGGATATGCAGCCTATCCGCCTTGATTCGCATTTTGCCAGGAGGAACGACCTCCAATCGCAAGTCCACCTTTCGATCCGCCGGAAGGAGCAAGGAACGATGCAGCTCTTTGACATCCTCCTCCAAATCAAACACTGTCAGCTTTAGCGGGATACGCACCTCATCTCCATACGTCATGTCTCTTAGTTTCACAAAATAAGCGGAAAGACGGTCTAATTCCTCACGAGCGTCCTTCACGCTTTGCGCACACAACGCCTCATCCTGTCTCATTTCCTTGTCCTGCCACAAGGCCACAATCGTTTTCAAGGTCTGCACAGGCCGCCGCAACTCATGAATCATCGTATGGCTGAAATCTTTCCGCAGACGGTCTATCCTGTACTGCACAAAGAGGGTACGTACTTGATACACGATACAGCACAACAACAGAATCGTCCACAACAAGGAAAGCAGGAAAATCCATATCAGGCTTTTGAACACCGATTGAACGGGAATCGAACCAGAGATGCACACATTCTGCTTCCATAACGGATTCCACCCATAAAGCATGGTAAAGGAAGGGTGGAAATAAAAGTTCTTCCGTAATATACGGGGTCGCCATAGCTGGCTGGTGTCTCGGGAAGACTCAATCCGCAAGCTGGAATCCCTCATACGCCGTCTCAGCTGACGTTCTACAAAGGAATGGTGGAGAGGCACTCGATTCAGACTTATGAATTTGCCCGTGGCCGAAGAGATAGCTTCTTCTGATACAGGATAAGACAGATGAAAGGTGTATTCTCTCACCGGATTCGCTCCCTCAAGAATATAACGGTCCCTCTTTCGCTTCGCAGTCGCCGCAGACACGGTCGTATAAGCCTCAGGCTCGCCAGGCAAATAGATATGCACCACATAGCCCACCAGCTGATCCTCCTCGGTATAAGCGGAAAGCAGGAAATCAGCCTGCTCCGCCACGGAATCCATCCGCTCCCTCAAGCATTGCTCCATTTCGTGTTCATACTGCGTCTTCAGCCAATATCCCTGCATCCACAGAATAGACACCGAAGCCACAATGGCCAACCATAGAATCCATTTCAGTTTCTTTTCCATCGTTCCATTTTTTCTTGTCTGCAAATATAGAGCAAAATCCACAAGTGTGTATGCTCCGTAATATTTTAGTAATATAAAATCCGTCTTCGCATCCTCAAAGACCGTTCCTTTGCAGGAAAAAGAAACCAATATGCGTACATTATTCATTCTTTTCGTTCTTTTGGGTGAATGTAGCCACAGTCTGGCACAAACCACCTCGAAGCAAGACTCCACGATGCAAAGCTCGTTGAAGAACCTCACGGTGACGGGACATAAGAAACTCATCAGCTATTCCCCTGAAGGCCCTGTCGCCCATGTCGCCGGCACTATACTGGGGAAATACAAAGACATCAAGTCGGTGTTGCTGGCCATTCCCGGACTGACTCCTGCCAAAAACAATGAAGTGGAAGTATTCAGACGGGGAACTCCCGTGGTGTACATTAACCGACGGAGAACAAGGAGTGAACAGGAATGGAAACAGTTAGACCCGAAAGAAATACGGACCATTCAACTGATTACGAACCCTGGAGCGGAATATGACGCAGGAAACAGTCCGGTGCTGAAAATCACAACGGTAAGACAAAAAGGCAGCTTCTCATTCAAAGCCGGACACGAGTCGCAATTCGGCGAACACTACTCACACAACGAGGAAATCCGCGCGGGATTCTACGGAAAGAAACTCTCCCTTTCCGCCAACTACACTTATATGAACATCCAACAGATGGTAGTGCAACCCGTGGATCAAACGATATTCTCTCCTGACGGCCACACGCAACGCTTCCGACTGGAGCAATTGGACAAACGTCCGATACAAGACCAACCGTTCAGTCTGCAGGCGGAATACGCTTTCAATGAACGGCAACAAATAGGTATAAGCGCAGATGGAGACGGAACGGACTACAAGATGTTCAGAGCCACCGACCTGCGCTACGACAAGGACGAGACACCGCTGTCTACCTCCGCCATAGGAAACAACACCCACTCCACAGAATGGTTTTATCACTTAAACGCATACCATCACGCAAAATGGAGCAAGCGCCTTTCCACTGATTTCACGCTTGACTATGCGGCGGACAAAGGACACTCAAACCAGACAACCCGAGAGGACTCCCCCGAAAACGGGAAAAAGACATCCGTATTCCACAGTCCCAATACACTGCGATTGTATGCGGGAAGACTGGCCGCCGAATACCAAAAGAACGACTGGCTTCACCTGGCATTCGGCACGGAGTTCACCAGCAGTCTGAATCAGAGCAAATTGCAGTCAAACACGGAAGACGTGCCTTCCGCCGACACCCACAACACGGAACGACGTTCCACCACGTTTGCGGAATGGACGATGACACAGAAAGCATGGACACTGCGTCTGGGACTGAAGTATGAATACAGCTATCTTCGCTACTCAGACAGGAAGGATCCCAGCCAAAGTTTCTCAAAACGGTACCACAACCTACATCCCTCCCTACTCCTGACCTATGCCCACAAGGACTGGAACCACTCCCTCTCCTTTACGTCCCGTACAGTGCGTCCCTCGTTCGGAGACCTGACAAACGACGTGTATTACACCAATGAGTACATGGTGCAACAAGGAAACCCGCAACTGCAACCATCCACCATCTATAATGCAGAATGGCAAAGCAACTACCGTTTCCTCACACTGACCGCAAGCTATACGTACACGAAAGACCTGATTTACCACACACAGGAATTAGAGGGGAAACGTATTCTTTCCACTATCATCAATTATCCCCACATACAGACACTCCAATTGGGAGCCAGCCTACAAAAGTCTGTCGGGATATGGAGTCCCACACTGAGCATAGGCTACAAGCAACCTTTCTTCCAAACCATGTACCTTGGAGAAAAGCTGACACACAACCATCCTGTGGTACAAATCTCCACCAACCAACAGCTAACGCTTCCCAAACAGTACCTGTTAAGCCTTTATTATATGGTCAAGACCCCCGGCAACTACCAGGCGGCCGTGAAGATGCGTACCATACAGACGTTAAATCTCAGTCTGCAAAAGTCATTCTGGCACGAAAGACTTATCCTCACTCTTTCCGCCAACGACTTGTTCCGCACCTTGAAGTACAGGGAAGACGAGCGCATTGGCTACTTGCATTTCCAGCAGACGGAGGACTACCGGGAATGGAACTACTCACTTTCCGTGGTATTCCGTCTCAACAAGAAGACCGCAAGCTACAAGGGGCAGAACACCTTGGATAGCGAGATTGGAAGAATGTAATGTAATGAGTTGACATCCGCAGGACAGTCCCTGAAACATGGCGGTAGAATACTGTAAAAGAAGCAATCTAATGTACTCACAACAAATGATACACATGCTTATCACAAATGATACACGTGTTCATATCATTTGATACACATGTTCATCACATTTGTGATAAGCTATTTTAACCGCCGTTCGCTAACAACTTAAACGCCGATTCAAGCCCTCTCATCCACCACTTTCACGTTGTTCTTCCGCAGTCGTCATCGGCATCTCAGGGCATGAACAGCGCAGACAACGACTCCGATTGCAACAAATATGACAGAAAAAGAAACAAATATAGCATGGTTTCTTCTCCGAAGTCCTTATCTTTGCAGACAAGAAACTGAATTTTTACCGTGCTAAAACGTACCATGACACCTTAATAAAGGAAAGACGTTGATTTTAGGACAGAAAAGGACGCAAGGTGGAAAAAGTTAAAGTGTGGGAAATCGTTCCGTAACACTGTGACAGCATACGTAATAATAAGAAATAACTAAAACTGACAATCGGATGAAACAAAAAAATCTGCTCGCCGTGCTTGTGCCGGTCATGCTTTGCTACTTCGTCATGGGGTTCGTAGACCTCGTGGGCATCGCTTCCAACTATGTGCAAAAAGACTTGGGACTGAAGGACTCGGAAGCCAACATCTTCCCTTCCCTCGTGTTCTTCTGGTTCTTGATATTCAGTGTGCCTACGGGAATGCTGATGAACAAAATCGGACGGAAGAAAACCGTGTTGATTTCCCTTGCTTTGACCGCGGTATCCTTACTTATTCCCCTTTTCGGTGAAAGCTACGGACTGATGTTAGTCAGCTTCTCCTTATTGGGTATCGGCAACGCATTGTTGCAAACATCCTTGAATCCGCTGGTGTCTAACATCATAAATCCGAACAAATTAGCTTCCACAGTTACTTTCGGACAGTTTGTGAAAGCCATCGCCTCTTTCATCGCTCCTTATTTAGCCATGTGGGGTGCTACGGCGGCCATCCCTGCGTTCGGATTGGAATGGAAAGTACTGTTCCCCATCTTCATGGTTATCGCCATACTGAGTGTATTGTTCTTAGGCGTCACTCCCGTGGAAGAAGAAGAGCTTACTGGAAAGCCCTCCTCTTTCGGACAGTGTTTCTCCTTATTAGGCACACCAATTATCCTGTTCTCTTTCCTCGGCATCATGTGTCATGTGGGTATTGACGTGGGTGTAAACACCACTGCGCCGAAATTGCTCATAGAACGTTTAGGATGGACATTGGAAGAAGCAGGATTCGCCACCAGCCTCTACTTCATCTTCCGTACGGCAGGCTGTTTCTTAGGCTCTTTCATCTTGGCTCGTTTCAGCCATAAGAAATTCTTCTTGTTCAGTATTGTGTTGATGGCCTTGTCCATGGCCGGAATGTTCTTCGGACATGAAAAGTGGATACTTTACGTCGCCATCGCTTTGGTGGGCTTCGGCAACTCCAATGTATTCTCCATCGTGTTCTCCCGTGCTTTGTTGGCCGTACCAGAGAAGAAGAACGAGGTCAGCGGATTGATGATTATGGGACTCTTCGGAGGAACCATCTTCCCCCTTGCCATGGGATTCGCCAGTGACATCTTCGGAGGACAAGTGGGCGCCATCGCCTGTTTGGCCATCGGTGTGCTCTATCTGTTCTATTACACGACCAAGTTGAAATAAACATTACACATAAACCACTAAACACTAAAACCATGAATCTCTCTCAATACACTGTGGTAGGCTTAGGCGAAGTGCTGTTCGACTGCCTGCCCGAAGGGAAGAAATTAGGCGGCGCACCTGCCAACTTCGCTTATCATGCTGGACAATTCGGACTGGACTCCTATGTGGTGAGTGCCATCGGGAAAGACGAAGAAGGAAAGGAAGCGGCTGAGACGTTTCAAAAGGTAGGGCTGAAAAGCCTGCTTTCCGAAGTGGACTATCCCACGGGCAGAGCCAACTGCACCTTGGACGCTGAAGGAGTGCCGCAATGGGAAATCGTGGAGAATGTGGCCTGGGACCATATCCCCCACACCTCCGCATTGGAGGAGTTGGCGAAACGAACCAAAGCGGTCTCTTTCGGTTCACTGGCACAACGTTCCCCAGAGAGCCGTGACACCATCAACCATTTCCTCGACACCATGAGTCCAAAGGACACCTTGAAGATTTACGATATTAATCTCAGGCAACAATACTACACCCCTGAAATCATACAAGATTCTCTCAGACGCTGCAACATCTTGAAAATAAACGATGAAGAGTTGGTGATTATCAGCAGACTGTTCGGCTATCCGGGCATTAACCTGCAAGACAAGTGCTGGCTGCTATTGGGCAAGTACAACCTGGATATCCTCATCCTGACCTGTGGCGTGAACGGAAGTTATGTCTTCGCTGACGGAGTGATGTCCTTCTTCCCTACCCCCAAGGTGCAAGTGGCGGATACCGTTGGTGCCGGAGACTCCTTCTCCGGTTCGTTCTGCGCCTCCTTGCTGGCAGGAAAAAGCATCCGCGAGGCACACGAGAAAGCCGTGGAAGTCTCTGCCTACGTCTGCACCCAAAACGGTGCCATGCCCAAGCTGCCAGAGAGACTCATAAACCTGTAACTGCCAAGTTCAAACGCTCATCATCATCCCTATGCAGTTCCGTCTTCTCGTCTTGCTGTGTATGGTTCTCTGCCTCTTCTCCTGTGGAAACAAGGAGAAGAAGATACTCATCGGCGTGTCTCAATGCAGCATAGACGAATGGAGAGACAAGCAGAACCGGGAGATGCTGAGCGAGGCTTATTATCACCAAGCGGAGGTAGACATACGCTCCTGCAAGGATGATAACAAGGCGCAAATCAAAGACATCAAGCAACTCATCGAAAAGGGAGTAGACGTACTGGTTGTCTCTCCCAACTCGGCAAAGGAAATCACCCCGGTCGTGGAAGAAGCCTACGACCGGGGGATTCCCGTCATATTGGTAGACCGCAAAATAAATTCCGACAAATACACGGCTTTCATCGGAGCGGACAACTACCACATCGGACAGAAAGTGGGAGAATATCTGGGACTGCTGCTGAAAGGAAAGGGGACTGTCTACGAGGTGCAAGGGCTGCAAGGTTCCACTCCGGCCAATGAAAGACACAAAGGATTCAGAGAAGCGTTGCGTCGTTTCCCGCACATCCAGTATCTCGGTTCCTTTCACACACGATGGTACGCCAAAGACGCCTTGGTGAAGATGGACACGGTATGGCAGCGGCATCCGCACATTGACGCCGTGTTCACCCAGAACGACCGACTGGCACAGGGCGTTTACGCTTCCGCTGTCCGCAACCGTCGCTCACAAGGACTGACGCTTATCGGCATTGACGGCACTTACGGAAAAGGATTCGGCATCGACATGGTGATGCGTCAGCAGCTGACCGCTACCTTCATCTATCCCACCGGAGGAGAGCAAATCATAGACTTGGCTTTCCGCATTCTGCGCAAACAGCCCTTTCAGCGACAGACGATTCTTTCCACCGCCGTAGTGAACGCTGGCAATGTGCATCTCATCGACTATGACAACCAGCAAATAAAAGCGCAGGAAGAACGTATCAACACCTTATCCTCACGTATCTCCCAACAGTTTGACATCCTAAACCGGCAAGAAATCCTGTTCTATGTGTTCGGATTCATGCTGCTGATGTCACTCACTTTCATCGTGTTCATGGTGCAGGCTTACCGGGCGAAAGACAAAATGAGCAAGGAACTGAAGAAAGCCACGCACGCCAAATTAGTGTTCTTCACCAATGTGTCCCACGATTTGCGCACACCCCTCTCCTTGCTCTCAGGGCCGATAGAAACCTTGATGAACGACAAGAGCCTGACAGACAAACAAAAGTCGCTGCTCACGCTGATGCGGAAAAACGTACAAATCCTGTTACGGCTCATCACCGAGATTCTGGATTTCCGGAAATACGAGAACGGAAAGATGAACCTCCACCTTTCCACCTTTATCTTGCATGAAAAGCTGAAAGAATGGACAAGCCCTTTCATGCAATTGGCACAAGAACGACACATACACTTCTCCTTGAACTGTCCGCATCCCCTTGTCGACCTGCGTCTTACCGCAGACCAAGAAAAGGTGGAGCGCATCCTGCTCAACTTGCTCTCCAACGCTTTCAAGTTCACTCCTGAGAATGGCACCATCTCCGTCACGGTATCCGCCGAAGACAAGCAGCTCATACTGAGCGTCTACGACAGTGGAAAAAGCATTCTCAAAGAAAAACAGGCACAAGTATTCGACCGCTTTTTCACAGAGTCCGTTCACCATGACGGCTCCGGCATCGGCTTGGCACTGACCAAGAGTTTCGTGGACTTGCACCACGGGCAGATTTCCGTGGAAAGCGAAGAGGGAAAAGGCTGCACCTTCATCGTACGCCTTCCGTTGGGCGACGCTACTGTCGAAAAAGAGACTGACGCTGTCATTCCCTCCCAAGACACCGTGCCGACACAAGTGCAACTCACCACACAGGAGGCATCTCTTCCCGACCTTTCCTCCACCCTCTTTGCACAGCAAGACCAGCCCTACGAGGAAAACGGGAATCCCTCAATCTTGCTGGTGGACGACAATGCAGACATCCTGCGCTATCTCTGTTGCCTGTTAGAAGAAGACTATCAACTTCGCACAGCCCGAAACGGAGAGGACGGCATACGCTTAGCCGCCCGTTTAGTGCCAGACCTCATCATCTGCGACGTGATGATGCCGGGCATGGACGGTTTTGAATGCTGCCGCCGTTGGAAGCACACCTTGCAGACCTCCCACATCCCTGTGATTCTGCTGACAGCCTGCACGCAGGATGAGCAGCAAGTGAAAGGCTTTGACTGCGGCGCAGACTCCTACATCGCCAAGCCGTTCCACAACGAGGTGCTGAAAGCCCGTGTCAAAAACCTCTTGGACAACCGCACAAGGCTGAAAAACCTGTTCGGACAGCCCGTCCACCTCTTGACAAAGAAAAAGGAAGCATCCCCCATAGACACGACTTTCATGCAACGACTGCAAGATGTAATCGCACGAGAACTGAAAAATGCAGAGTTCAACGTGGACAACATGGCCGAGGCGATGAATCTGAGCCGTGTGCAACTTTACCGGAAAGTAAAAGCCCTCACCAACTACTCCCCCGTGGAGATTCTGCGCATAGCCCGTTTGAGAGAAGCTGAAAGGCTGCTCTCTCAAACAGAAGACAGCATTTCCAGTATCGCCTATGCCGTGGGCTTCACCTCTCCCTCCTATTTCACGAAATGTTATAAGGAGTATTTCGGTAAAAGCCCGAAGGAAAAGAGAGGGATTTAGACTTAGTAATCTCTTGAGACAGGACTTAGTAATCTCTTGAGGTAGGACTTAGTAATCTCTTGAGGCAAGACTTAGTAATCTCTTGAGGCAGGACTTAGTAATCTCTTGAGGTAGACCTTTACAGACCCTGTTCAATCTCGGTTAAGACTCATGAATAGCAGGAATACTGAATAGCTTAACCGACTGATTATCACAACTATTTGTCAGTAGAATTAGAATAATGCAGTAGAGACGCGATTAATCGCGTCTCTACCGAATATAGCGGTGAGCAAGCGTTACATTATAAAGGAAAAGAAGGGATAAAAATAAAAGCGACTTTGTCTTTCGACTTAGCCGCTTTTTGTGTAGTTGCGGAGACCTGACTCGAACAAGTGACCTCCAGGTTATGAGCCTGGCGAGCTACCAACTGCTCCACTCCGCGATGTTAAACCCGCAATGGGAAGATTCATTCCCGAATTGCGTGTGCAAAGGTAGGACTTATGTTTGAACCTGCCAAACAAATCTCCAACTTTCTTGATTTTCCACTGCACTTTTAACATTTTATTTCGTATCTTTGCGGTATAAGCACGTAAAATACATGACAAAAAGACCTGTACAATTAGAATTATTCCCTGCGGAAGAAGCAGACACAGAGCGTCCAATCGCCCCCATGCCGAAAGCGCAATATGACTTCACAGACCTTTTCGAACGACTTTCCCATTCCGCCTTCCGAAGCCGCTTCCGATTGAGAGAGAAAGAAGTAGCGTATATCCATGAGAAAGGGATGGACACCATCCGCCGTCATGCTGAGGATTTTGTACGGAAACGGCTGGCACCTGCCGTGATTCCCAACGACGGCAAGCAGACACCGATGAGAGGGCATCCTGTTTTTCTCGCACAACACGCCACGGGATGCTGTTGCCGGGGATGTTTCCAGAAGTGGCATCATATACCTGCCGGACGGGAACTCACCGCTTCAGAACAAGGCTATGCCGTGGAAGTACTGATGGAATGGATTCACAGGCAACTTACCGCCTATTCCGCCACTAAAGAAGTTTCAAGGCGATAGCGGCGCAAGCCTCCGCATCCGCCAAGGCGTTGTGATGCTGTGTCAAGTCGTATCCACAGTAGGCCGCCACGGTCTGCAACTGATGATTGGGCAGCAAAGAGCCTAATTTCTTCCTTGCCGCCCGGTAAGTGCAGTAGAAACGGTAAGCCGGATAGTCCATCTTATATTGCTGAAATGCCGCCTTCAGGCATCCTTCGTCAAAGGGGCTGTTGTGCGCCACCAAGGGCAAGCCCTCCACACGGGGTGCCACTTCCCTCCAGACATCGGGGAAAGGCCGGGCGTTCTCCACGTCCACCATCGTCAGCCCATGCACTCTCGTTGTCCAGTACGTGAAATAGTCGGGATAAGGATAAATCAGACTGTAGAACTCATCTTCCACTTTGCCACCCCTGACAATGACCACTCCCACACTGCATACGCTGGAACGGCAGGCGTTGGCCGTTTCGAAATCTATCGCCGCAAAATTGTCCATCTGTTTACTGAATTGTCATATAAACCTCCTGCACAGCAGTAAGGATAAAAAGTAATCCGGCTTCAGAAGGAGCGTCCTTCCGAAGCCGGATTGCAATCTATTATCACTCTTTCATCTTCAACAACCGCACGGGTCCCAACAAACCGCTGGGCATAGGCTGCCAATTGGTGTAAGTGGTCCTCTTGTAGTTCAAGTTCACGATATTCGTGTCTTTAAATATACGCCACTTCACCCCTTTCTTGTCCATGTCCGCGATACGGTTGGCAGGAAGATTAGTCACTTCCACCTCCAAAGTATTCTTGCCCGGATGCAGATACGCTCCGATATAGCAACGGAAAGGCACGGCAAAAAGCGTGGCCACCTGCTTTCCGTTCACCTTGACCTTAGCACTCTCACGCACATCGCCTAAGTCCAACTGCCATTCCGAATCTTTCAAGTCCTTGGCCTGAACAGTGAAAGTAGTAGTATAGGCACCTGTGCCCATGGTCTCTTTCACGCCTTCGGCCTGCAAATCCGTCCAAGACCCCAGCTTCACCTTCGCAGGTACATTCTTCACGGCAGGCTCAGCCGCCGCAAACCGAAATCCCCACTCGTCATTCAAGCGTATGGAGTCGCCCGTGGCCTGCCAGTATTTCCAACTTGGCACAGTCACATCGTCCTGCGTAAACGTCTTCAGAATCAAAGACTCTCCCGAAGCCATCTTCAACAAAACTTCGGAATGGCCTTCTTGTGTCCTCACCTGCGCCTTTCCGTAAGTTCCGTTCATCGGATCGAACAGCATGGCCGACCGTACAGGCACCGCTAACGGCACCCAAGCCGCCGTACTGTCAGCTTTCAAGTTTGCGATGAAATAATGATAGCCGTCTGGATTGGAACGACGGATAGCCTTCAGACCGTAATCCAGCATCAAACGTTCAGGCTTCACGTGGGTGTCGGCCAAAGTCTTTCCATAATCCTCTCCGAACAACACCTGTTTGCCTTCCATTTTCTTCAACGCTTCCATCTCCGACTTGAACTGAGGCCAGTGCGCCGTTGCGCCTAACAACCCCGGCACGCCTTCTGGATAGTTGTCAAGGAATACTATCTTGGCACCTTTTTCCGCCAACTGGCGTAGTTTCTCCACCACATCCAGCGGCATCAGTTTTACCCCGGCCATTACCAACGCCTTGTAACGCAATCCGCCCGGTGTAGCCAGCTGTCCATCTTCCACATGCAGCGAACGAATGAACTGGTCGGAGATATAGTCCACGTCAAAGCCCGACTCATATATCTTATGCACGGCCTTGATGAAACGAGGCGCACGCTGATCCATCTTGTGAATGTCAAAGCCAATCAGGCGGTTCTTCTCCGTGAAAGGCTGTTTGTACCACATATCATGCACCGGCACATAGAGCAGGAAGTCGTTGTCCGGCTTTCCATACTGAAGGAAACTCTGGCAACGGGTGATGTAGTCGAAGAAAGCCGGTGCGTCCCGCCAAATGCTGTTCGTGGGACTCATATCAATGGAAGCATAGAACTTCCATCCCGGCCAAGGCACTGACGGCGGAGAATAAGTGGTACCGTGGAAGAACATGTGGTTCACCCCAGAAAGGAACATCAAGTCCATGTCAGGCTTGCACTGAGACAAGGAAGTACGGAAATGCTCCGTCAACCACGTGAACGTCTCGGAAGACGTGTACTTGCGTCCGGCTAAGTGCGCTCCGGAAGAAGCGTATTTCAGCATGGACAAGTCCGAGTAATTCGGACGAGTCAGGGAATCTTTCCTCAAACCCTTGATATGGAAATCCGTCAAGCCGAATCCCTCACATTCAGGAATGTCCACCATGGCGTACAAATCAATCAAATTGGCCGGAGAACCATGCGCCTGATTGCGAATCAGACTGCCGTGTCCGTGCGCCCAGTCCGCCCACTGCTGTGTGAAGTTGTCTCTCAACAACTCCGCAAAAGTCAAACGGTAATCCTCCGCCAGACGCAGCGAGATGTCGGAAGAAGTAGAATCCAACAATTGTGGAAGATGCTCCTCCAACTTGTAGCCACGGCGTTTGGCGAACTCGTCAAAGAAACCGGGGGTATAGTCCGCTCCATACACTTCGTATGAGTCGTTGAAGAAAGCGTGCGGCCAAGGAGTTCCATTCTCTTTGAACGCCTTGTCAAATCGGGAGAAGTAACGTTTCACCGCACCGGCGGAGAAGTGGTCTAATACATAGCCCTCACCTCCAGGCGCCGCTCTTTTCACCTTTTGAAACGTCTTTCCACAAAAGACAGCTATCAACCGCCAGTTCTTTCTTCTGGGTGCTTTCCAGTCCAACGTACCGTCTACCTTCACTTTAGAGGTCAAGTCCAGCACCTCTTCTCCCGAATAGGCCATGAGTCTTTCCAGAGTGGCCACAGGCTGCTGTTTCTTGTCCGCCACTTGTACAGGCTCTTTCAAACGCCTTCCAAACTTCTTTCCCAGTTTATATTCCCGGAAAAAGACTTTGGAGGCTGCGTCTTTCACTGACACTTCCGGTCCTCCGAAAGGCCATCCCGTACCATTGTTCATATCTATCTGCATACCCAGACGCTTCCCGTTCTGCTCAGTCTGGTTCAGAATCCCCATCCAAGGAGCGGAAAGATAGGTTAGCTCATTGGCTTCATTGCCCTGTACGCCATAGATAGGCGTAATTTCGAGCGTACCCATCCCAGCTTTCGCATAGGCGTTCATATTATAGTTGAGTTCAGTAGCGTTTACCGAACTTCCCATCCACCACCAACGGGCACCAGGACGGGCTTCCACTGTGGCTTTCGGCCACTGTGTCAATACACTTTCCGCACACACGTCAGCTACAGGAAGAGCAGACATGAGACAGAAAGCGAAAATAGAAAGAGGTTGTTTCATTCACTTCTGTTGTCTTATTTTATATCGATTGTAATAGGGTGTTCAATTTCGGTCTTCCACCGCTTCATCCAAGCGAACCATTGCCCCGCACTGGATAAACCGGCATTTTCCTTTCCGGAAACAAACGCTATATGATAAGTGAAACGTTGTTTCTCCTGCGGGTCTATTATATAAAGGTATTGCTCCGCATTTTGCTTTACCTCCTCCTTCACCACAGATTGCGGCAGATTCACGGCCAGTCCCACTACTTGTTTCGGTTTTCCGGCAATGGAATCAGAAGCGCCATTCGGCCAGTTCTCACCCCAATCGCCCACAAGTCCCTTATGGTCGGAGAAAGACGTACCTTTCAAATTAATCACGCCCGTGGTGAAAGGTACTCCTTTCACAGGTTCGTCAAAAGAGATGTTTACCTCCGCATCCCTGTGTCCGGCATAAATGGTGTAACGGGTAGTCATGTTCAGTTCCTTTCCCGCATACTTCCATCCGACGTTCTTTACCTCGGCCACTGTACGCACTGGACCCGTCGCCAGCAAAGACTGGCCTCTCAACGCCACAGGCTCTATCAAGGTAGGCTTTTGTCCGTCCCATCCACGCAAGGTGCCAAGTCCCACGGTACTTCCTACCCACAGTATGTCATCGCCATAACGCGCGGCCAATTGCGCCTCATCAGGATAGAACTGCGTTTTCTCCAGCTCCAGCCGTTTCTCGTACTTTCCATACAAGTCCACCGTCTGCCGGCTATCGAAATAGATACGGTAAGCCGTCAGTTCCGACTCGAAATCCACCCCGTGATGATGCACCAAGGCAAATGGATTTACACTGCCCGGTACTGTCAACGACTGCACATACGTGCGATAGGCGTTCTTCACCTTGTTCTTAGTGTCACGGATAATCATGTCTCCATACGTCCGCAGCGGATAAGTCCGCACAAAACGCTCGTCAGAAGAGAAAGTCACCTTCACAGTCTTCCTTTCCCTCCCTTTCAAGTCAATGACAAACGCCAGTTCATCTTTGCGATTGTCCTGGTTCAGGTCATCCAATTGAGAGGGAACAGTCTCCCCGTTCAATGTCACCAACGCTGATTTCGCGGCAAATGGCAGCTTGTTCAAGGCAAGCACAACCGGCACATCCGCTCTGTCTGAAGCCAATGTATTGCGTAGCTCTACCGTCCACACGGTAGTATCTGCGAACACCGGCTCCATTCCCATCGCTCCCATCCATAAGGACACGATGCCGACTTTATTCAAAATAGATTGTTTCTTCATGACAGTTTAATCCGAATGCAAGTTTAAACGCCGCTTCCTGCGGCGTACACTGACGCAAAGGTAAGCAGAAAAATGGAAACGAGACTAAACTTCCGTACAAATAGCCAAGATATTCGTACATACTCCGCCTATACCCATTATTAAGAGCGCATTGTAAATATCAGACTGAAGGACATTGGTACTTGGCAACACCATTGAGGTATTTGATAGAATTGAATCAAATTTGGAACTATATAGTTGATAATTGAACGCAATTGGTTTAAGTTCATTATACTTTTGCAGTATCAATAGAACAAGGGTATGAGAAGTTTTTTAATGATGTGTAAATCGCCAATAAGCATAGTATTACTTATACTTGCCTATGCTATATGTGTATACCTACTTAATAGGGTCTCAAGACGAGAGGCGAAATTTAGGGTAGTAATTCTTGCAATTCTTTTAGGTTCATTATTTTGGAATATAACAGAAGAGTTGCTGGAAACGTGGGATGTCAGTAAATTGCTCAGCGGATTTATAACCATTCTGATTTATTTGTGTCCCCTATTCATCGTTTGGAAAAATAATACAGTAAGGTGATGTTCTACCCTCAAAGTGGATGAAACGAAATCAGCAAACTTTTCTCATGTATTATGAGAACTGGCACTGCTATATTTTGGTTTCTGACACTTGAATATTTTGGCCTTTCATTATAACAATGAGGAGAAGTGTAGTTTTTATATGGACAGACACATCGTATGGATAAGATTAAATAAAATTCTCCGATTTTGAGAAACGGGACGTGTACCATATGCGTTCCGTTTTTATGAATATGATTATCCGCAAACATACCACTCTCTTGTCTTGCACGTTGCAATATAACAACTAAATTAGTGGAGACGCGATAAATCGCGTCTCTACCTAAACAATGTTGATTAGTGGTACGATTGCGGATA
>CAVDHB010000051.1:0-67636 GCA_963608705.1 Prevotella sp. P5-108 | reverse complement strand
TAAATCGCGTCTCTACCTAAACAATGTTGATTAGTGGTACGATTGCGGATAATCTTTAAAAAACATATAGCTAAGCGGTCATTAGATGGTTTATATACATAGAAAAACCGCTGTAAAACGTTGATTTTACAGCGGTTTCCTAAGCTTTGAAGATTAAATGACTTTCCTTTTGAAGCCCTTCAGCGGAAAGGGAGGGATTCGAACCCCCGGTACGTCTCCGTACGACGGTTTTCAAGACCGTTGTAATCGACCACTCTACCACCTTTCCAACTTCTTCTATTGAAAAAGCATACAACTCTTGACTGAATTGCGGGTGCAAAGATACTTTGATTTTTCCATACTCGCAAATTTTTCACACGTTTTTTTGAGTGAGATTGTAAAAATGCGTACTTTTGCATCCGTAAAAATAGAAACAGTACATGATATATCCCTCTAACTTTGAGCAGAAAATAGGATTTGACAAGATACGTGACATTCTGAAGAGCAACTGTCTCAGCACGCTGGGTAAGGAATATGTGGACAAAATGAAGTTCCTGTCTAAAAAGGAACTCATCCAAGTCCGCCTTGACCAGACCGCTGAGTTCATGCGCATCCAGACCGGCGGGGAAGACTTTCCCGCCCAATTCTTCTTTGACGTAAGAGAATCCGTGAAACGCATCCGGCTGGAAGGCACTTACTTGGAGGAAGGAGAGCTTTTCGACCTTCGGCGTTCACTGGAAACCATCCGCAATGTCATCCGTTTTCTGCAAAGTGACGAGACTGACGAAGGAGGAAATCCCATTATACGGTATCCAGCCTTGAGAGAGTTGGCGGGAGATATTCTTACCTTTCCGCAACTCATTCAACGTATTGACTCCATTCTGGACAAATACGGAAAGGTGAAAGATTCCGCCTCAGCCGAACTGTTACATATTCGTATAGAACTGCGCAACATGGCGGGAAGCATCTCCAAGTCACTCAACGCTATCCTCCACAATGCCCAAAAAGACGGCGTGGTAGACAAAGACGTGACCCCTACTCTGCGAGACGGACGACTGGTCATCCCCGTAGCTCCCGGTCTAAAACGGAAAATCAAGGGTATTGTACACGATGAGTCTGCCTCTGGCAAGACGGTGTTTATCGAACCTGCGGAAGTTGTGGAAGCGAACAACCGCATCCGGGAATTGGAGAGTGCGGAAAGAAGAGAGATTATTCATATCCTTTCTGAATTCTCTTCTGTCATCCGTCCTCAAGTGCCGCAAATACTGGAATCATACGAGTTCTTAGGGAAGATAGACTTCATACGAGCCAAAGCTCTATACGCCCTCACCACTAATTCCATCTGCCCTAAAGTCATGGGCAAACCGTGGTTAGACTGGGGTGCGGCCCGTCATCCACTGCTCCAACTGTCGTTGGCGAAACACGATAAAAAGATAATCCCCCTCGACATCACTTTGACAGACAAACAGCGTATTCTGCTCATCTCCGGTCCTAATGCCGGAGGCAAGTCCGTTTGTCTGAAGACGGTGGGACTGTTGCAATACATGCTGCAATGCGGACTTCCCGTTTCCATACAAGAAAGTTCCAAAACAGGGGTGTTCAGCAGCATCTTTATTGACATAGGAGATGAGCAAAGCATCGAGGACGAACTGAGTACCTACTCCAGCCACCTGCTCAACATGAAACACATGCTGAAGTTCACGGACGGGAAAAGCCTTATCTTGATAGACGAGTTCGGAGGAGGCACAGAGCCGCAAATAGGTGGAGCCATGGCGGAAGCCATGCTGAAACGGTTCAACGCCCACAAGTCGTTCGGCGTAATCACCACCCACTATCAGAACCTAAAGTTCTACGCCAAAGACCATGAGGGTATCGTAAACGGCGCAATGTTGTACGACCGCCATCTCATGCAGCCCCTCTTCCAATTGCAGATAGGAAATCCGGGAAGCTCCTTCGCCGTGGAAATCGCCCGCAAGATAGGCATACCCGCCGAAGTCATCGAAGATGCCTCCGACATCGTAGGACGAGAATACATCAATGCAGACAAATACCTGCAAGACATCGTGCGGGATAAACGTTACTGGGAAGAAAAGCGTCAGAACATCCACCGGCAGACAAAGCAGATGGAAGACACCATCCAACGCTACGAGAAAGAAATCACAGAACTCCAGCAGGAACGGAAAGAGATTCTGAATAAAGCCAGGGAAGAGGCAAAAGACCTGCTGAAACAGTCGAATGCCAAGATTGAGAAAACCATTAAGGATATCAAAGAAGCGCAAGCCGAACGGGAACAAACCAAAAGCATCCGACAAGGACTGAAAGCCTTCAATGACTCCATTGACAAGCAGGCGGAAAAAGAAAACGAAGACAAAATATCCCGAAAAATAGCCCAGTTGCAAGCAAGAAAGCAACGGAGGGAAGACCGGAAACAACGAATAGCCAAAGGAGAAGACGATTCGCAAAAACTCCCTTCATGGGTCACTTCCGGAGGAAAACGAAGAGTATATTCACCTGTTTCAACCAACAAAAAAGAGTTCGAAGCAGGCGACTATGTACGCCTTAAAGGACAGGAAACCGTCGGACAAATCATCCAGACAGACAAGAAAACGGCTCTTGTCGCATTCGGGAACATCAAGACCAGTGTAAAGGTGAACAGACTGGAGGCAGCGGACGTTCCAGACGAAGCAAACCGCCAGACAGCCACCATCTCATACATCAGTGACCAGTCCAACGACACCATGCACGACAAACGGCTTCACTTCAAACAAGACATTGACGTGCGGGGCAAGCGAGGAGACGAGGCTATCCAAGCTGTCACCTATTTCATTGACGAAGCCATTCAATTAGGATTCTCCCGTGTACGTATACTACACGGCACGGGTACTGGCGTTTTGCGCACAGTCATCCGCCAGTATTTGGACACTATTCCTCAAGTCGCTCATTACCAAGATGAACACGTGCAATTCGGCGGAGCAGGCATCACAGTCGTAGACTTGGCATAAGACCTCTCAGTCCTCCGTCCGTTTCATTTCCTTATACACCACTTTCCATACATTTCCCACCTTTCTGACAGGAATTGTATAGGAAAGTGTGTTTGTTTCTATACGTCCTTTCAAACCCACGGAATCCTTCACGAAGAAATCTTTCACCGAGAAAGAGACCAAGGCCGTGGTGTCCTCATCCCCCATATCCGTATCTTCTATTTTCACGTCCGCTCCTGATTCCGCATTCCGTACCACATCCATGTCCTCTTTCTCCAGATTCGCAATATACCATTGCAACACAGGCACGGAAGCCTCATCACATAAAGCCAACGCCTTCCCGTAATGCAGATTATAGAAACTCACTGCAAAAGAGTCCACTGCCTCAGTAGCCCGTTCTTCCTCGCTCTTTTCGCCTGAAGAACACGCCACTAAAGACAACAGTCCACCAAAAAGCCACCAATATCTCATACCTTATATATATAGGCGCAAAAGTACACAAATATTCATTGCCTACCAAATATAGACTAAATGCAACCACAATGTCATACAATCTTCATCAAATATTCATAGAGAGGAAACGCCTCTGTCACATGCGCTTTCTACCTTTGCAGTTGGAAACAAAGACGATAGAATGAAGACAAAGAAAGAGATAAAAAGGTTTTTCAGCACTGCAGTTTGCGCCGCATTACTTGCGATTCCCGCAAACGCCACAGACATCAAAGGAAAAATCATAGATAAAGCGACAGGCGCACCGATTATCGGAGTGACCATACAGGTGGAAGGCTCCGACAAGGGTGGGGTGACAGACATGGACGGTAACTTCACTTTATTAAATGTAAAGGAAGGTACTTGCAACCTCCTTATTAAATATGTAGGCTACAAAACTGTAAGGCAAACAGACGTGGCCGTGAAAGGAGACGTGGTGGAAGTAAACACCGCCATGGAAGAGGATGTGCAGAAGTTAGGCGGCGTGACTGTCGTGGGACAAGCTAAACGTAACACGGTCAATGCGCAAATAAGCCAACTGAAAACAAGCCTTTTAGTAGAATCGGGCATCTCCGCTCAGCAAATAAGCCGCACACAAGACAAGGACGCTTCTGAAATTATTCGCCGTGTTCCGGGCATCTCCATCATTGACGGCAAGTATGTGATGGTACGTGGACTTTCACAACGTTATAATAATGTATGGGTGAACGGTGCGGCTGTACCAAGCTCGGAACCGGACACCAGGGCTTTCTCTTTCGACATCATCCCCAGCTCACAACTGGACAACCTGACCATCGTAAAGACACCAGCACCAGAATACCCCGCAGACTTCAGCGGAGGCTTCATCTTGATAAAGACCAAAGACCTTCCCTCAAGAAACGCTTTCAATATCTCTTTGGGAACAGCCATCAATGACCAGACACATTTCAAAGACTTCTGGTACAACAAAGGAAGCAAGACGGACTGGTTGGGATTCGACAACGGACTTCGTTCTTTTAACGGTGACATCAAAGGAAAGTTGAACACCTATCCGGGAAGTGACGGCAACAATCTTATCCGACTGGACAACAACAAGTTCAATAACGACTGGACTACGAGGAAGAAAACACCCGTGGGCGATTTGAAACTGAACATGGACTTTTCACACCGCTGGGTATTCGATAACGGAGCCGCCTTCGGTATGCTGGGAGCCTTGAACTACAGCAATACCTACAAGTCGTTCACAAACATGACGAACGCCATGTACAGTACATGGGATCCAAATACGAACAAAGGGAACCGTATATTCGAAGCCACTGACAATCAGTATAGCAATGACGTGAAATGGGGTGCCATGTTGAATCTCATGTACCGCTCCAAAACAGGAAAGAACTATTATGAGTTCAAGAATATCTTCAACCAAAACGGCACTTCCCGCCTAACGGAACGTACTAACGGCATTGACGAACAGAGCGACCATTACAACCAGACGGAATACTATTATTCCAGTCGCAGTACCTTGACCAGCCAGCTGACAGGCCGCCACACGTTAGAGAACCGACAGAAGATTGACTGGAGCGCAGGCTATTCATACGCCAACCGCAACCTCCCCGACCGCCGTATCTACAAAGTGGACGACAGCCAGAACGCTAATGGCACGTTGCAGTTGACAGACGGAAACAACATCACCCGTTACTCCACTTATCTATATGAACATATCGGTTCAGCCAACGTGAACTATGAGAAGAAGTTTGAGGTGTTTAATATCACGCCACTACTGAAAGCGGGAGCTTACGGTGAATACCGCACCCGTAATTACCGCACCCGCCAGTTTGCTTACCTGGGAGACAATACGATGTTCCAAAACTGGGCTGTGGATGACGTGAAGAACCAACTTTCCAATCCTTCCAATTTTGGAGCGGACAAACTTTCCTTGAAAGACAATTCTTCCTATATGGACGACTACAAGGGGAAATCCCTCTTAGGAGCAGGTTATGTAGGGCTGAACATTCCTTTCACCTCTCATTTCTCCCTCTATGCGGGCGTGCGCTACGAGTACTATAAGATGACGCTGACCTCCAGTGCCAATTCGAACGAATACCGGGAACGAAGCACGGACTACAAATACAACGATATTTTCCCCTCTGCCAACTTCCTCTACAAGCTGAATGACCAGCACCAGTTCCGTCTCTCTTACGGAAAGAGCGTGAACAGACCAGAGTTCCGTGAAGTAGCGCCATCCATCTTCTATGACTTTGAATTGGCTTCCAATATCCAGGGAAATCCAGGGCTGAAGACCGCCTATGTCCACAACATAGACTTCCGCTATGAATGGTATCCTCGCCGGGGAGAAACCCTGTCGGTAGCACTGTTCTACAAGCGATTCAAGAATCCTATTGAGTGGGGATACACCGTCACAGGAGGAAACACCTACAACTATCAGAACACAAACGCCCAATCTGCAGACAGTTACGGTGTGGAAGTAGACGTGCGGAAGAACTTGGACTTCATCGGACTGCCAGATTTCAGCTGGGTGTTCAACGGCACACTTATCAAGAGCAAGGTACATTTTGACGCTTCAGCCAACCAAGACGACCGCCCAATGGAAGGACAATCTCCTTATTTAATAAACACCGGATTCTTTTACGAGCATCCACGCACAGGATGGACCGCCAGTGTACTGTATAACCGTATCGGGAAACGCATCACGGGCGTAGGAAGAAACGCCGGAATCACCACCCAGGGAGACGAGATAAAGGTGCCAAACTCCTACGAGATGCCGCATGACGCCATTGACTTGATGGTAGGAAAGAAGTTCGGTGGACTGGAAGTCAAGTTTGGAGTGAAAGACCTTCTGGCGCAGACTATCAAGTTCAAACAATTCGGCGACCTCATGAACAACAACCGTAAAATAGACTATACGCTCTACACAAGGAAGTTCAAGCCGGGACGTACATTCAACCTGTCCCTCTCCTATTCCTTTTGAGTAAAGAATACATTAGAAACAAACACTATAACTATTTAATTATGAAAAGAAACGAAATGACATTTGCCAAGATGTTAGGCATGGGTTGCCTGCTTTTAAGCACGACCCTGATGATGACAGGATGTTCAGACAGCGACACACCCGATGTGAACACTCCCGACCAACCGACCATCAGTACAGGAGACAGCGATCCCGCCTATGCCGCCTTGGCGCACAGCAACAGCATCCTCTTTGACAACGGACAACAAATTGGAAACGGAGACGGAGAGTTCTGCTTCACAGGGAAACAAACCATCAAAAAGGGAACTTATATACTGAAAGGATGGGTGTATGTACGTCCGGGCGCAGAACTGACCATTGAACCGGGAACGGTCATCCGTGGCGACAAAGAAACAAAAGCCGCCCTGATTATCGAGCCGGGTGCCAAGATTCATGCACAAGGCACAGCGGATGCTCCTATCGTGTTTACCTCCGAGCAGAAAGCCGGAAGTCGCAAGCCTGGAGACTGGGGCGGTGTGATTATCTGTGGTAAAGCTCCTAACAACAACGGAGTAATGGCACAACAGATTGAAGGTGGCCCTAAAACCAAACACGGAGGAAAAGACGCCAACGACAACTCCGGCGAATTTGAGTACGTGCGTATAGAATATGCGGGCTATCCCTTCCAGAAAGACAAGGAAATCAATGGACTAACACTCGGTTCTGTAGGCGCAGGCACTAAACTTAACCACATACAGGTATCTTACTCCAACGATGATTCCTACGAGTGGTTTGGAGGCACTGTGAATTGCGACCACTTGATTGCCTACAAGACATGGGACGACGACTTCGATACAGACAACGGATTCAGCGGACACGTGCAGTTTGGCCTGTCTTACCGCGACTCAAAGATTGCCGACACTTCCATGTCCAACAGTTTCGAGTCTGACAACAACGCCAACGGCGATGAAACAACTCCATACACGACTGTACAGTTCAGCAACATGACATTGGTAGGACCGAAAGCGAATGACGCAAACTTCCAAAACACCAAGGACTACATTAACGGTAACGGAGAAGACCCGAAGAACGGAGCCAGTCTCGGCCTGTTCCAGTCTGCCATGCAAATACGCCGCAGCAGCCAGTTGAAAGTCTATAACTCCGTGGCCTACGGATGGCCGGTAGGCTTGATTTTAGACGGTGAGAAAGGTAACACCCGCACACTGGCTGAAGCAGGAAAAGCCGCCGCTCAAATCAGAAATGTCATCTTTGCCAATATGACGAACGAAGGTTCAGACAAGAACAAGTCCGTGGATGCCGGAAGTGATGTACTGTGGGATTGGAAAGCACAAGCTGCGGACAAGAGCAAACCATCTTTCTCACATACATGGTTTGAGTCCGAAAAGTCCAACAAGTACATTGCTAATCAAAGCGACTTGAGACTGACTGATATCGGGGCTTTGAAGAATGTCGCTCCTGACGCAGGCAGTATGTTGCTAAGCGGTGCGGACTTCACCGGTCTTAACGGATTCCAGACAGTCAATTACCTCGGTGCTTTCAGCGGAGCGAACGACACATGGATGAACGGATGGACGAACTTCGACCCGCAACAAGCCACCTATTCCGATACCTACGGTGAAGGCAAATAATCAGTAGACAACTTAATTCATTTCATCTCACAACCCCACGGGCTGTATTCGGGACTCCTGAATACAGCCTGTTTTTTTATCCTATTTCATGCAAATAGCTTCATTCCCCATCGAAGCCTTCTTCGTTAGCCATCGCATAAGGCTTCATTGGCCATCGAAGCCTTATGCGTTTTTGCGTCCTTTATGGTTAGACATTTCGAGTGACAGATTGGACATATTCGTTTACTGGGCTTTATGATGCCTTGTGGATGTTTTCTTGGCTTTTAATATGTCTTGTTTCTGTATGCCCATGCAACAATACCTATTATTAATGAACATTAGCTGTTTAATCCACTTTATTATACCTAATTCAGAGTATTGTCCACTCTTAGAAACCGCCGTAACTTTGCAGCAAGAAAATTAATGAAATACTTAAACAGGTAAAAAAGATGAAAGCATTACAAAAATTAGTGGGTTTCACACTCATGATGATGACATTGTGCTTCACTACTTCATGTAGTAATGACGATGAACCGAAGGATAATCCAATTCAACAGGTAGCAGGAACCTATACGGGATGGGCGAAGGGAACATTCTCTTATGCTCCGACAGGCAGTTATTCACAGGCGGAAACCATCACAATAACAGCCAATGAAGACGCAAAAACGGTGAAAGTGGTCTATAAGTCTGAATCATGGGGCACAACCACCATCGAATCCGCCACAGTTGTCGCAAACGGAAGCGGCTATCAATTGAAGGGTAGTGGCAAGTCCCTCATGGGAATGGGTGGAAACAACAAAGAATACGACAGCGAAATGACCGGCACGCTGAGTGCGGACAAGAAGACATACAACTTCCAATTCTCTCTGCCAGCTGTCATGGGAGGCCTCACTATCACAGTACAAAACGGAGATGCTCCATCGGCTGGATTAATCGCGGGAAAATACGAAGGAGACATTGAGATGAAAGTTGGCGGCCAGTCACAAGGTACCTCGACTGAACAACCTATTTCCATCGCATTAGCAGAAGACGGTACAGCTACGGTTACTTTACCAGAATCAGGCATGGGTTCTATGAAACTTCCGGCAGTAGAATTAAAAGGTGTCAAGGTAACATCTGACGACCGAAAGACATTCACCTTAAGTCTGGACGAGACTGAAGTGGGAGTGGAGGTAAATGGAAAACAGATGGCGTTGAAAGTGAAACTGAACGGTACCATCACGAACGGTCAAGCCAAAATCGACTACTCCATCAAACCTGGTGCGATGCCTTTTGCCATTGACTATTCATTCCAAAGCAAGTAATCACAGATATTCCAAGATATGAACAAGCTATCGAAAACCATAGCTTTATCAATAATGGCAGGGACGATGATGTCGTCCCTGTCTTGTGATAATATCTATGATGACCCCTCGGAAATGGGGACGGAGACAGACGGCGCATTCCAGTATGTAGACGCACAGGACTACAAGCAGATAGTCTACCTGAATTTCAAGGACAAATCAAAAAAGTCATTAGACTATCAGAACACCAAGGATATTCCCCCAGAGTGGACAATGGCCTTGCACCGCTATGACTGCATCACCAACGGCGGATCCGCTTATGAGACCACTTATACCGATTTGGATAAATTCGTGGAAGACGCTGGAAACGGCACCTACCAAATGCCTTCCGCCGAAGAGTTCACAGCCGACGAACCAGGAAAGATTACCATCGATATGTCTGGCATGATGGACGGGAAAATCGAATATGCTGACCACAGCTTCAACAAGGTGTTGGGAAAATGGCTGACTATCGACACCAGCTCCATGCCTCCGATATACACCCCCTCTAACAAGGTGTATATATTGAAAGACAAGGACGGGCAATATGCGGCCATCCAGTTTACAGGCTTTTCCAATCCGAACGATTATGACAAGAAAGGCTATATCTCTTTTAAATACGAATATCCTTTGACCATAAAGCCATGAAGAAATACCCACTTTTATTCGCCACCGCTCTCTTGTGCGGGGTACAGTCATGGGCAGCCGATCATGAGATAAAAGGAAAACTTACCACAGATGACGGACAGCCTGTGTCTTTCGGCTATATCAAGGTAGAGAACAGCCAATACGCCACACAAGCAGGCAAAGACGGCACATATTCGCTGAACCTCCCCGACGGAACTTATGATATTACCGCCTATCTTATGGGATATGCGAAGGAGACTAAAAGAGTGAAAGTCCGCAGAGGCCAACAGGTAAACTTCTTCCTGAAAGAAGACTTGATAAACCTGAACTCCGTAACCGTAACAGGTACAAGAACCCCCAAAGTATTAGCCAACACGCCCGTAGTGACCCAAATCATCACCGCAGACGACATCCGCAAGATTGACGCCACGAACATACGGGACGTACTGACCACAGAGCTTCCCGGACTGGAGTTCTCCTTCGCTATGGACCAGCAAGTCTCGCTGACTATGCAGGGGTTAGGGGGAATGTCTGTATTGTTCTTGATAGACGGAGAGCGTCTTGCCGGAGAGACTCTGGACAACACGGATTTCAACAGACTGAACACCAGCAATATTGAGCGGATAGAAATAGTAAAAGGAGCGGCTTGCGCCCTGTATGGCTCTAACTCAGTGGGAGCTGTGATAAACATTATCACGAAAAAGGCCACCGAACCCTGGTCATTAAACCTGAACACTCATTTCTCCTCCAAAAACAACCAGCAGCGTCACGGAGGCTCTTTCGGGCTGAACCAGGGCAGATTCAACAACTTGCTCGATGTACAGACAGATGGGTTGAATAACTACGATGTGTTTGACAAAGACGGCACGAGAACCACCGTCTACGGCAACCGTCAATGGAACTTCAAGGACAAGCTGACCTACCGAATCAATGACAATTTGAATCTCATAGGCAGAGCCGGCTATTACTTCCATGAACGGAAGACACGGGCGGACAAACACGACCGCGCCCGTGATTTCAACGGAGGTCTTCGTCTGGTGGGACATCTGACAGAGAAAGACTACATCGACGTGGCCTATACCTACGACCGATACGACAAGAGTGACTATTACACCCAGACGGACAAGGACTTCCTGAACTATAAGAACCAGCAGAACTCCGTGAGAATCCTCTACACCCACTCTTTCGACAATTTGGCGTGGACAAGCGGAGGAGACGGAATGATTGATTACTTGAAGTCTTATCAGTTCGTCTCTGGCAAAGACCATTATCAACAATACACCGCAGATTTGTTCACACAAGCGGATTGGACTATCAACGACCATTGGAATGTGGTGGGTGGCCTGCGATTAGACTATTTCTCCAAAGCGGGATGGAACCTCACTCCCAAAGTAGCCGCCATGTACAAGACTGGACACTTTAATTTCAGAGGCTCTTACTCTGGAGGATTTCGCGCACCCACATTGAAGGAAATGTATATGGACTTCAACATGGCCAACATCTTCTCCATCTTAGGCAATCCCGACTTGGAATCAGAACACAGCCACAGCTTCGCCCTGTCTGCGGAGTATACCCGCAGCCGGTACAGTCTGACCGCCACTGGCTATTACAATATACTGAATAACCAAATCACCACCCTCTTCGACAAAGGCGCCAGCGACGAAGTGAACACAAAGGGAGCCATGGTATATCGCAACATCAACGGCACCAACATGGCCGGAGCAGATGTGACATTCACGGCCAAGTATCCTTGCGGAATCGGAGCGAAGTTCTCTTACTCCTATTTCCACGAGTTTCCCCGCAACGGACAGCTTGTGACCTCCGCCACACGACCTCACTCATTCACCACCCGTATCGATTACGGCAAAGTGCTGAAGAACTACGAGTTCGATGTAGTGCTGACAGGAAGATTCCTCTCCTGGGCGAAGTATAACACCATCTCTGACACCTACGACTCGTATGTGCCCACTACTTCCGCTCCCTACACCCTCTGGAACCTGACATTCACCCAACGTGTCTGCCGTGCGTTCAGAATATTGTTAGGCGTGGAAAACCTCTTTAACTACAAGCCGAAGGTCTATGAGTTCAACTCTCCTTACACCACAGGCACCGTGTTCTCCGCAGGACTTTCCATCGATGTAGAGCAGCTGTTCAAAAAGAATTAATCATAAATAAACAACCCTCATGAAGAAAATCAAACTTACGAAGAAAAGAGTGTGGAAAAGCATTGGCTGCATCGCCGTGCTTTGCGCCCTTTGGTGCTTCTGGAGTTTGTGGCTGAGCCAGACATACATTGCGTTTGTCAATTTCCAGCCCATCTCCCTGCAAGCATTCTCGCAGGCGAACCATAACTCGTTCATCAAGCTGTATTCCATTTCTTCAGAAGAACTCAAGTCATTGGACAAATACGACATTGTATTTGTCAACGGCATGGGACTGAAGATTACAGCCGAACAAAGGGCCGTTATCCAAAAAGCCGCAGACAGCGGTAAGCCGGTCTACACCACGATGGCCACAAACCCGGACAACAACATCAACAACTTCGCGGCGGACGAAATCGCCCTGCTGCAAGAATGGATGATGAACGGAGGAAAGAAGAATTACCGAAGCCTGTTGAGCTTCTTAAGAAGGAATGTGGACGGAAAGATTATTTTCACCGGAGACCCGCAGAAACCGCAGAAGAAACCTTCCGACTATCTTTTCTATCCGTTGAAAGAACAAGACGGGGAGCAAGAAGATGAAAAAGAGTTCCTCTCCGTGGCGGAATATGAACAATACATGAAGTCCAACGGACTGTATCATCCCGGTGCGAAGAAGATTGTCGTAACGGGTGCCATGGCCGACCCTACGGACTTGATTTTCGCCTTATCCAAAGCGAATTACAATGTGTACCCTGTATCCTCTTTCACTCATTTGTTGGATTACGTACAGCAAATCAAGCCCGACGCTATTGTGAACATGGCGCACGGCAGACTGGGAGATGACATGGTAGACTTCCTGAAGAAAAACAACACCTTGCTGTTTGACCCTCTGACAGTCAATGACCTGACAGAAAACTGGGAGAAAGACCCAATGGGGATGATGGGCGGATTCATGTCGCAGAGTATTGTCATGCCAGAGATTGACGGTGCCATCCGCACTTCCGCACTCTTCGCCCAGCGGAAAGACAAGAACGGACTGCTTCATTCCTACGCTGTCCCCGAACGGTTGGAGACCTATGTGGAAACCATCGGCAAGTACCTTGCGCTACGCAGCAAAGCCAATGCCCAGAAAAAAGTGGCCATCGTCTATTTCAAAGGACCAGGCAACGCCAACTTGGTGGCCAGCGGTATGGAAGTTATCCCGTCTCTGTATAACACCTTGAAAGAAATGCAGGGCAAAGGATACAACGTGAACGGACTACCTGCCACCGAAAAAGAGTTCGAGGCGCAGATACAACAATACGGCTCTCTCTTTGACGCTTTCGCCGCAGGAGATGCCGCCCGATTCATGCGTACTGGCCGTCCGCAGTTAGTCACCAAAGCAGAATATGACCAGTGGACTGCAAAATCCTTGAAAGCGGAAAACCGCAAGAAAGTAGACGAAGTGTTCGGAACCTTTCCCGGAGACCATAATATGCTCAAAACCGCCGACGGTAAACTGGCGTTTCCCAGACTGCAATATGGCAATGTAGTGTTGCTGCCGCAACCTTTGGCTGGAGAAGGGAAAGACGTGTTCAAGATTACCCACGGTACAGACCAAGTGCCTCCGCACAGCTACATCGCCCCCTACTTGTGGGTACAATACGGCTTCAAGGCGGATGCGCTGATACATTACGGCACACACGGCAGTCTGGAGTTCACACCCCAGAAGCAAGTGGCACTGTCCAACAACGACTGGCCAGACCGTCTGGTAGGAGCGTTGCCGCATTTCTACCTTTATACTATAGATAATGTAGGAGAAGCCATGATTGCCAAACGCCGCTCCTACGCCGGACTCATTTCCTATCTTACGCCGCCCTTCCACGAGAGCGAACTCCGCTCCACCTACAAGGCATTGGAAGACAAGCTGCGAGCATACAGTCAAAAGAAGGGAGACAAATCCACTCTTTCACTGGAGATAAAAGCCTTGACCGTAAAGATGGGACTGAACAAAGACTTGAGTCTGAACGCAGATTTGAAGAAGCCTTACAGCGAGGCGGACATCGAACGTATCGAGAATTACGCCGAGGAACTGTCTGGGGAGAAAATCACCAGCACACCCTATGTCATGGGTGTCCCCTACACTCCTGAGGAAATACGTTCCTCTGTCTTCTCCATGACCACCGACCCCGTGGCTTACAGCCTCTTCAACTTAGACCGTTTACGGGGAAAGGTCTCAGGCGACTTTGACAACCACAAGATGCAATTCAACACCTTGTATGGTGCGAAAGCGCAAAAACTTGTGAGCAGTCTGTACGGAAACGCCGCTTCTGTGGACGAGGCATACATCAGCCAAGTGACGGGTATTTCCTTGGCAGACATACAGAAAGCGCATAAAATCACAGCCGACTTAAATGCTCCGAAAGGCATGCTAGCCATGATGCAGGCCGCAGCCAAGAAAGACAAGAACGGGAAAAAGCAGAAAAGCGGCATGGAGAAGATGATGGAGAGCATGATGAATCATACCTCCGACATCCCCGAAGCCAAGAACAATCCCGTATCCAAATTCATGCGCTACCAGATGCGCAAGATGCTGGCGAAGAAAGACCCCACCTTGATGTTGCAGGTGGCCAAGAAAATGGGAGCAAGCCCCGAAGCCTTGAAGAAGATGGAAGCCGGACTGAAGAAACAAATGAAGTCTGGACAGTCCTCAGGCATGATGGGCGGAGCTTCTGGCCCATCTTACAGCCAGAAAGACATTCAACTCGCCAAAGCGGTGGAAGAAGTGGAAACGGCCTTGAAGAATGTGGACAACTACCGCACCCTGCTCTATCAGAGTCCTTCGCTGGAATTGGCAAGCTTCCTCAACGCACTGAACGGAGGCTACACTGCTCCCTCACCTGGCGGTGATGTGATAGCTAATCCCAACACAATTCCCACAGGACGCAACCTTTTCGCCATCAATGCGGAAGAGACACCTACAGAAGACGCATGGGAAAAAGGCAAGGAGTTGGCGAAGAACACGATTGAGGAATACCGCAAACGACACAAAGGACAGTATCCCCGCAAGGTGAGCTACACACTGTGGTCGGGTGAGTTCGTGCAAACCGGTGGAGCCACCATCGCACAAGTACTGTATATGTTAGGTGTGGAACCTGTGCGAGACCGCTACGGAAGAGTAGACGATTTGAAGCTGATTCCTTCCGCAGAATTAGGCCGTCCACGTATCGATGTGGTGGTACAAACCTCTGGACAGCTGCGCGACTTGGCCGCTTCTCGTCTGTTCTTGATAAACCGCGCTGTGCAAATGGCAGCGGCTGCAAGCGATGACAAGTTTGACAACATGGTGGAAGACGGTGTGAAAGAGTCCGAACGCTACTTGATAGACAAAGGTATCTCCCCTAAAGACGCACGCGAGATGTCTCAATTCCGTGTATTCGGTGGCGCAGGTGGAAACTACGGCACGGGTATGCAAAGCATGGTGGAACAGGGCAACACTTGGAAGAGTGACAAGCAGCTGGCCGACCAATACATTCAGAACATGGGAGCTTTCTATGGAGACCAAGACCACTGGCAGCAAGACTTGCAACAAGCCTTCGGCGCCGCTCTGACCCGCACGGATGTAGTCATCCAGCCTCGTCAGAACAACACTTGGGGTGCATTGAGCCTTGACCATGTGTATGAGTTCATGGGAGGTGCCAGTATGGCCGTGCGCCGTATCACGGGAAAAGACCCGGACGCTTACTTCAGCGACTACCGTAACCGTAACGATTACAGAGTGCAAGACTCCAAGGAAGCCATTGCGGTGGAGGCCCGCACCAAACTCTTCAATCCCGCTTATATAAAGGACGCTTTGAAGAACGGTGCCTCCTCCACGGACAATATCGCCGAGATGGTACGCAACACCTACGGATGGAATGTAACCAAACCTGCGGCGGTGGACAAAGAGATGTGGAACGAGATTTACGATGTCTATGTGAAGGACAAGTATAACTTAGGCATCTCCCAACGACTGGCGGAGACGAACCCCGGTGCCATGGAAGAGCTGACCGCCACCATGATGGAAACCGCACGGAAGGGATACTGGAAAGCCACTCCGCAGCAGTTGGCAGAAGTGGCCAAGGTGCATACTTCCTTCGTGGCGAAGTTCGGTCCTTCAGGCTCTTCTTTCGAAGGAGCTAATCCAGACCTGCAACAGTACATCGCAGGCAAGGCTGCTCCTTCAGACGCAAAAGCCTACAAGCAAGGCATGAGCCGTATGACGGAAGTGTCATCCTCCGACGCAAAAGGCGGAAAGGCGATGGTCATGAAGAAAGAGACCACAGACACGGCGGAAGGAAACACTCAGCAGAAAGAGTCCGTGAACGGATGGATTGTGCTGGCTTGTGGTGCAGTGGCTGTCTTGCTGATAGCCGTCTTGGTGATACGCAAGCGGCGTAAGAACAACTCAGAGGAATAAGCCTATGGAGTATGTAATCTATATGTTGATGCTGTTCATCTTACTGAACAGCATCTTCAAGCTGAGCTTGTGGAACTGGTGGCAAAGAGCCGTCTACAGTGTCATCTTAGGCGCATTCGCCTACGGAAGCATGCAATATGCCGTCTTGCAGTCCAAGACGCAAATAGCGGACTACTTGCAGAACACGGCAGCTTTGCAGGACATGGCGGCCATTGTGACTATCGAGTCCGCCTTCTGCTTCGGCTTCGCACTGACCGCCTTTGGCGGAGCGTATGAAAAACGTCCGATGAAATGGTGGGCAAAGGCTCTTTACTGGTATCCCAGCCTGCTGATGTTCCCGGTGGTGTTCTACGCCTTGACGCAGACGCTGTTCTCCTTCCCCGGTCTTGACTTCACCACCACGGCCTTGTTGTTCGCTGTCGGCGCGACGGTTGTCATACCGCTGTTGGCGGAAGGAGCCAAATGGCTCTTGCCCGACAAAGATGGCAGAATCGAGCTGCACCTGATACTCAGTATCGTGGTCTGTGTACTCGGACTGCTCTCCACCGAGAACGGGAAAATGGTGTACAATATCAAGGAAAACCCTGTAAATTGGCAGATGGTATGGGTATCCGCCCTTATCTTCCTCCTGACTTTCGCCATAGGCTTCCTGTGGCAGCGTATCCGATGGAGATTCAAGAAATAACAATTAACTCATTACACACTATACATTATTAAAAGAAAATGGAATATATATCTAAAGTACTTTTCGGCATCGCCAACAGTTTATTGATTCCCGATGTCATCTTGTTGATAGTCTTCTTCTTCCGCGCCCTGCTGGCGTTGGGAAGCACATACAGCCACTTCATGATAAGAAGGAAGAACAGCAAGAAGTTTGACAAGGTTATCAAAGAACTCACCTTGGAGAAGGTGGATGAACTGCGCAGCTTGCTGCCCGAGAAATCCAACTCGCTCTTCACGACCTACCTGAAAGACTTGTTAGACAAGGAAAAAAGTGAGGACTATGCGGACTACCTATTGACAGCCTACGAGACGGAAGCGGCCAAAGACATCAACCTTTCCCGTTTGTTGGCCAAACTCGGCCCAGTCATCGGTTTGATTGGAACCTTGATTTCCATGTCTCCGGCATTGGTGGGATTGTCCACGGGCGACATCTCGGGCATGGCCTACAACATGCAGGTGGTATTCGCCTCTACGGTGGTCGGATTGATTATCAGTGCGGTGGGATTGTTCACCTTGCAGCTGAAACAACGTTGGTACGCCAAGGACGTGAACAACCTTGACTATGTGTCCCGGATAATCTTGGAAAAAGAGAAGAAGGAGGAGCAAGCATGAGAAGACGCAGAAGAAGAGGCAGCGGACTGCTGTCTGGAGACGACGGCGATCCGTTGAGCGTAGTGGTGAACCTGTTCGATGTGGCTATGGTATTCGCAGTGGCCTTGATGGTGTCTATGGTGATGCACTTGAACATGACCGAGGTATTCGGCAAGGAAGACTTCACCGTGGTAAAGAATCCAGGGAAAGAAAACATGGAAATCATCACCAAGGAAGGCAAACAGATTAACACCTACAAGGCTTCCGGACAGACCACGGACAATAACGGAAAACAAGGCAAACGGTTAGGCACGGCCTACCAGTTAGAGAACGGCCAGATTATCTACGTGCCAGAGTAGACTGTACCTTTATATAACTTTACAAGGCTGTGTCCATGAGGGTACAGCCTTGTTTGTTTTTGCTTTTTATCCTGGCAGATTGGTAATCAAAGTAGAGACGCGATTAATCGCGTCTCTACTCGTTTCTAAAAATCCTCCTATTTAAGTCTTGCCTCAAGACATTACTAAGTCCTGCCTTAAGACTTTACTAAGTCCTACCTCAAGACTTTACTAAGTCCTGCCTTAAGACTTTACTAAGTCCCATCTCAAGACTTTACTAAGTCCCAACGCAGGAGATTGCTGACGTTTGTGACGAAGAGTGCAAAGGAGTGGCTTAACGCCTTATTTGGGGGACTTTCAACCCCATCAGCGCAACCCTTCTCCGGCCTTCACGAATGTTTATCTAAACTCCAACACTCCTCCTGCAAGCAGCTGTGAATGTGTGATATAGGTTTTTGTATACGGTTTTCCGTTCAAGAGGACAGACTTCACCTTGGAAGGCTCTTTCGGGTCGGATACAAACCGTTTCACAATGAAAGTCTTGCCTCCGGGAACTCTCAGTTCGGCGTAAGGGAAACGAGGAATACCCAGTTCATAACAGCCAGACACCGGGTCTGCGGGATAGAAACCAAGGGCACTGAAGACGTACCAAGCGGACATCTGGCCACAATCCTCGTTGCCACAGAGTCCATCCGGCGTATTCTTATAGAAGTTGTCCATGATACGAGTTATCAACTCCCGACCTTTTGCCGGTTTCCCTACCTTATTATATAGGTAAGCCACATGATGACTCGGCTCATTGCCGTGGGCGTACTGCCCTATCATGCCTGTGCTGAAAATAGGAAGCGAATCATTTTCCGCAGGATGGAAGGAGAACATACTGTCCAGTTTCTGCTCAAACCGCCGTTTGCCACCCATCAGTTTCATCAGGCCGTCCACGTCATGCTGCACAGACCAGAGATACTGCCAGGCATTACTCTCGCAGATATGCGGCGTGTAGGCATCGGCTTTGAAATTCGGTTGCCATCTGCCTTGAGAATCCTTGGGCTGCATAAAGCCTGTCTTCGGATTGAACACGTTGCGATAGTTCTGCGCACGCTTGAAGAAAGTCTCCGCAATGTCTTTCCGCCCCAGTCTCTCCGCCATCCGGGCAATGCAGTAGTCATCGTAGGCATACTCCAAGGTTTTAGAGAGCGACCAGTTCTCATTGTTCATCGGATCTTTCAAGTCGTAAGGCACATAGCCGTGCTTCTTGTAAAAGCCGATGCCCCGATAGGTGTCGATATTCGCCGTGGCCACACAGGCTTGCAACGCTTTCTGTGCGTCGAATCCCTTGATTCCCTTCAAGTAAGCGTCCACGATGACAGGCACCGCATGATAGCCAATCATCATGTCTGTCTCCGAAGCGTACATATTCCATACAGGAAGCCTTCCATTCTGCTCCCCAAAAGCCAGCAAAGAGTTCACCATGTCCGAGGTGCGTTCCGGCTGGAGAATGGTCAGCAGGGGATGCTCCGCCCGGTAAGTGTCCCAAAGAGAAAAGGTGCTGTAATTCGTCCATCCATCAGCCTGATGCGTCTTTCCGTCAGGGCCGTAATACTTTCCGTCCACATCTCCGTACACGGTGGGAGCCAACATGGAATGATAGAGGGCTGTGTAGAACACCTTCCGTTCATCCGTGTCCTCGGTATCTATCTTTACCTTGGAAAGCTCCTTGTTCCATTCCTGTGTGGCACGAGCCAATGTCCCGTCAAAATCATCCGCAGGCACTTCTGCCTTCAGATTCCGCTCAGCTCCCTCCATGCTTACCCCGGACAGCCCGGTGGAAAGCGTCAGTCGCTCCCCTTGGGTCGTATGGTAATAGAAGCGGACAACCAGCCCCTTTCCTGTGACTTTTCCTTGGGATTTCACAGGAATCGTGTCAATCTCCATCCGTTCGAAAGGACGGGAGAAACGGGTGCAGAAATACACTTTCTGGTTTCTCGCCCACCCATTGGAGAAGCGATACCCTCGTATGGTGCGATTGTCCACCCGCTCGATGTGTGAATCCTGCGTGGCATCCCAGTTCATGGCCTTGCTCAGGTTGAGAATCACCGCCGACTGCGCTTCAGGAAAGGTGTAACGCTGCACCCCGCAACGGGTAGTGGCGGTCAGCTCCACATTGATGTCATAGTCCGTAAGCCGTACTTGGTAGTAGCCCGCACGGGCTTGCTCCTGCTTGTGTGAAAACTTGGAATGAACGCCAAGGGGTTGCTTCGCCTCCTTCCACGGCAGTGTAACGGGGAGATAAGAGATGTCATACAAGTCTCCCGCTCCCGTGCCGGAGAGATGGGTGTGCGAAAAGCCCGCTATGGTGCTATCGGGATAATAATAACCTGCGATACGGTCCCAGCCCGGCAAGCCATTGTCAGGACTGAGCTGCACCATTCCAAAAGGAGCTTGCGCTCCGGGATACGTATTCCCCGTGTAGTCCGTCCCGATAAAGGGATTTACCCAGCGGGTATAATCCTCTGCCGCAAAAGATGCCACGGGGAGAAAGAAAAGTATGAAAAGTTTGGCAAGTCGTCTCATGCTATGTCTAAAGATAATAAATAGAAAAAAGCTATCCGCCTGGCTGGATTTGCAATCCAGCCCAAGCGGATAGTCATAACTTATTTCTCGTTGGAGAAAGAATAAGGATAAGCCGCCTCCTCTGTCCCTCTCGACAAGTTCGGAGTAGCGGACATTTGGAACTCGTACTTTCCGCCTTTCAGCAGCTGGTCGTGTGTGAAATAATTCTTCATCCACGGAGTGCCGTTCACGGTCAGCGACTGCACATAGTAATTTACATTGCTGTTGGCAGGCGCATTGAACTCCAACGTATTGCCATTCTCCAAATGGAGTTTCAGGTTCTTGAATAACGGAGTGCCTAATACATACTGGTCTGTACCGGGGCAAACAGGATAGAAGCCCATGGCACTGAAGACATACCAAGCGGAAGTCTGTCCGTTATCCTCGTCTCCGCAATAAGCGTCAGGATTAGCGTTGTAGAGTTTGTCCATCACTTCCCTTACACGCTGCTGCGCTTTCCACGGTTCCCCTGCGTAGTTGTACAGATAAATCATGTGTTGAATAGGCTGGTTGCCGTGGGCGTACTGTCCCATGTTCATCACCTGCATCTCCCGCATCTCATGAATCATGTCCCGGCTCTTCATGCCCTCATTTCCGGACACTACAAACACGGAATCCAGCATTGAATTGAAAGCGGCCTTTCCGCCCATGAGGTTAATCAGCCCCTGCGGGTCATGGAAGACGCAGAAGCTCCAGTGCCAGCTGTCTCCCTCACAAAAGTCCTCGCTCCAGTCCGTCGCATTGAAAGAAGGATTGAACACACCCTTGTCGCTGCGTCCCACCATCAGTTTGCGGGAAGCATCGTAGACGTTCTTATAGTTCAAGGCTCTTTTCTTGAAGACCTTCAGCTCTTTCGCAGGCCGTCCGAGTTTCTTTCCCAACTGATAGATAGTCCAGTCATTGTAAGCATACTCCAACGTCCGGGGCACATTCTGTCCGATTTTCACATTGTTCGGCACATAGCCCAGTTTGTTGTAGTACTCATAGCCCACACGTCCAGAAGCGGTGTGCGGAAGCTGTGCGTTGGCATCGTGCAACAAGGCTTTCCAAAGCGTCTGGATGTCATAGCCTCTCAATCCCTTGATATAGGCGTCAGCCACCACAGAGGCGGAGTTGTTGCCCACCATACAATCCCTATGTCCAGGGCTTGCCCATTCCGGCAAGAAGCCGCTTTCCTTATAAGCGTTCGCCAATCCCTCCTGCATCTGCACATTGATAGATGGATACGCCAGATTCAGCAAAGGGAACAAACAGCGGAAGGTATCCCAGAAACCCGTGTCAGTGAACATATAGCCCGGCAACACCTTTCCGTTATAAGGACTGTAGTGCACAGGCTTGCCGTCTTGCCCTATCTCGTAAAACTTGCGAGGGAAAAGGAGCGACCGATACAAACAGGAATAGAAGGTGCGAAGACGGTCCACATTGTCATCCTCCACTTCAAAGCGGGAAAGCACCTTGTTCCATTCCTTTTTTCCTTTCTCCTTCAATTGGTCGAACTGCTGACCGTCCGTCTCTTTCAAATTCAGCTCAGCCTGCTCCGCACTGATGAAAGAAGAAGCCACTTTCACGTGTACTTGCTCTCCCTTGCGGGTAGCGAACTGCAACGCCGCTCCGGCATGATTGGCCGTAATATCTTTTTTGTCTTTGGTTATCACCTGGTCGGCCACCCCATAGACCGCCTTGAACGGCTTGTCGAACTCCAACACGAAGTAGTTCTTGAAATTCTGCGGTACACCTCCAGAGTTACGGGTAGTATATCCAATCACTTTTCTTTCCTCCGGGATAATCTTGATGGAGGAACCCTTGTCAAAGGCATCCACCAAAATATACGCATCCTCTGTCTGAGGGAAAGTGAAGCGGAACATGGCGGCACGTTCCGTAGGAGTGATTTCCGTGGTCACATCCTGGTCAGCCAGATACACCTTATAATAATAGGGACGGGCCACCTCTGCCTTGTGAGAGAACCAACTGGCACGCTTGTTCTCGTCAAAGACCAGTTTGCCCGTAATCGGCATGAGGGAGAACTGTCCGTAGTCGTTTATCCACGGGCTGGGCTGATGGGTTTGCTTAAAGCCCCTGATTTTGTCGGCGGTATAAGTATAGATCCATCCGTCTCCCATCTTTCCCGTTTGGGGAGTCCAGAAATTCATGCCCCACGGCATCGCCGTAACAGGATAAGTGTTGCCCGTGGACAACTCGTATTTTGAGAGCGTTCCAGCCAACGTGTTCACATAATCCACCGGGGAGTTGTTCTGAGCCTGAGCGGAGATTCCACAAAAGAAACTCAGCAGCAGCCCGCAAAGGGTCAAATAAGTCTTTCTCATCTTGTGTCTTTTAGGAATTAGGGTAAGTTTTAGTTATGCTCAGCGAAGATAAGGTTTATTTTCACGCCTCGCAAACACGGCGCAGGCATTAACGAATAATTTAACAAGTTTGCGAAATAGACTTGACAGCCTCATCTACTAACTTATTTTTCCTATTCAACACTGGATTTGGCATTCCTTTTGCTGAAAGAGAAACAAACAAGTAACATAGAATAAGGAGAAAAGATATGGCATTCGTAGATTATTACAAAATCATGGGTGTTCCCAAAGACATACCGCAAAGCGAGATTAGACGGGCTTACGTGAAACGTGCTAAGCAGTTCCACCCCGACTTGCATCCCGACGACCCCAAGGCGAAGGCTAAATTCCAAGCCTTGAACGAGGCATACGATGTGCTGAACGACCCTGAGAAGAGGAAAAAGTACGATGCCTACGGACAACACTGGAAAGAGGCCGGACAGGGATTCGGCGGCGGAGGCTTCAATGGAGCCAATGCGGGAGGAGGTTTCTCCTCTGGGGGCTTCGATTTCAGCCAGTTCACAGGGGGAGGCGGTTTCTCAAGCTTCTTCGAAGACCTCTTCGGAGGGGGACATAGAAGAAGCGGTGGAAACGGATTCGGAGCAGGCACCTACGAAGGAGGCTTCGACGGATTCCGGCCACAGGAAAACTATGACAAGGAAGCGCGTCTGAACGTGGATATGTACACCGCCATCCTCGGAGGCGAAGTCTATGTAGACCTTGCCGGAGGCGACCGCATCAAACTGAAAGTGAAACCTTACACACAGGAAGGCACGAAAGTGAGACTACGAGGCAAAGGAAATCCCAAGGGGGACGGCACAAACGGCGACCTGATTCTCACCTATCATGTGCAACTGCCCACCAAGCTGACAGAAAGACAGAAAGACCTGCTAAGACAGATGCAAAATTGACAGATAAAAGTCCTGACGGATAAGCCTAATCCATCAGGACTTTTATTTATGGAGTATCCTCAAAACGCCTCGTTGATGTTAAAGAGGAATCCTTTGGTCTTCTTTCCCAATCCGAAATCAAAACGCACGTTCACTCTTTTTTTGAACTCCCAACGATAGCCTATACCATAGTTAGGAAGTACTTGACGGACACGCAACGCACTGAAAGAAGGAAACACGTTGGCCGCACCAATCCACGCCACTACCCCGTTGCGCTTCCACACTTTCTGACGCAGCTCCACCTGCCCGTCTATCATATTACGGTCTCGGTACTGCCCCTCGAAATAGCCACGCATGGAATTGCTGCCACCCACCATACCCATCTGGAACCAAGGCACCTCACCGTCGTAGGTGAAATAGCCATGCACTTGCGCGGCAAGGACACATCCCTTCCATACAGGCGTATAGAAATTAGCCGTCAGCTCCGTATTGTTGAAATGATACCGCTCGTTGCCCAAAGCTTTCGGATAGAAACGCTGGTTGAAATTCAGATAGACTCCTTTCCACGGAGCGGTGAAATTATCCCTTGTGTCATACACTAAATTCACACCCGCACTCACATTATTCACCGTCATATCTTGACCGTGCCACGAGGCAGGATGCTGCACTTTCGTACCATGCACATAATCCCAATGTATTTCCGGCCCTAAAAAGAGACCCTTGGCCAATCTCCACAGAAAATTCACCTCAATCTTCGACTGGAAACGGTTGTAGGTGGACTGCTCCGTCTTGTCCACTCCCCGCTGATAACCCCATCCGTAGAACTGCGTGGGAAAAGAGTAAAGATACATCTTGTAGTTCAGCCGATAGCGGTCTTTCTTGAAGAGATTGTTTCCCCTGATACCAATCATACAGAATCCCGTGGTGGCGATGTCCCCGAACAGCGTCACATTGGACGGCGGCACTAATGTATCTCCTCCGGGATAGTACAAGCCAGACCCCATCAGTCCCAGTCCAAGCCCCACACTGGACGAATAATGAGGACCGCCAATCACGCTGAAGTCAAATTTCTTCTGCTTCCGATTCTTGTTGGCATCGTTGAAATATTGCAAGAAACGCTTCAAGAAACTTTTACGCTTTTGCGGTTGCAAGGAATCGACACGCATCACCGAGTCGGCAGAATGAGGAACGGTCTCCCCAGCTTGCAAGGTGGAACCCATGCACAAGAAGACTCCTATCATGATTAATATGCGAAATAAACTGTTTGACCTGTAGTTTCGGTTGATTTCTATTCTCATTGGTTTACCTTTTAAGTGGATAAATCATGCGAAGATACCTATTTCCAACGAATTATAAAAGGGAATACATATATTTCTTCCGCCTTATTAGTGTTTAGTTTTTAGTGTTTAATGTTTAATTGGTGTACCGTGTTCGCATCCAATTAAACATTAAACACTAAACATTAAACATCCCCCTTATTTCACCACAGATGTAATGGGATGCCGGTTGCCCTTCACCGATACCAAGAAGGCTTTCGCACTGCCAAAGTTCAGATACATATCCAACCTCACAGGCAAATGGTTCAGGTCGTCCGTGATATAAAAGGTTATCACCTCCTCTTCCTTTCCCTTCTTGTTTTTCTCCACAAAGGAAAAGACAAGGCAACGGTATTTCCGCTTGTCATTCGCCTTTATGACTTTCTTCCCCCGATAGATAATCGTCTGGTTTTCCACTTTCTTTCCTGTGGCCATAGGGAACACGATACGATGCCCCACTTTCCATCCCGCAGGATTAAAAGACCGCGCCCTAAAGAGCATGCTCATCATGTCATAGGGACAACGCTGGCACTGCGTATGCTTGATGGACACTTGCCCCTTGTGGTTGCGGAATCGCTGACGAAGGAAGATGCCTCCATCACGGTAGACATACCAGATTTCATCCTCCGTGTAGCGTTTTCCCTCTGTGGACGCTTTTTTAAAATAAAGCGGCACCAATTGCGGAGTGTAATAACTTGTCAGCGTGTTGCGCAGCTTAAAGAAACGGTCAGCCCGTTTGTTTCCCGTAGAGTAAAGATAGGTACGCATGGCCTTCTGCCCATGATAATCGGCATTGACGGTGTTCATGCGTGACGTGCCACACTTTATCCAGATGAACTTCCAGTTGAAGTACATATCAAACACCAAGTCCTCTCCTGCCTTAAAGGCACGGTTGGTCTCAGGACACTGTGCGTGAGAGGCGCACAGCAGTCCTATCCACATCAGAAAAGTCAAAAAGTATTTCATAGGCATCTTGTTTTATCTGCGTAAGTTGCGCAGCCGTTCAGCGTTTCGGTTACGAATAGTCTTTTCCGCCTCCGGCTTCTGCTTGGTTATCTCCATAGGTTTCTGCTTCTCCACGGGCTTGGAAGTGACATCCCATGTCTGGTCGAACTCCCAATCAGACTTCAGTTTCAGCACACCGGGATAATAGTAGACAGTCTCCGGCTGAAGTCCCTTGCGGAAATCACCCGTATCCCACCGGCCATTATGGTTTGCGTCCATGAAAAGACGCATATAATACTCACCCGGCGAGAGATAGTAGAAGTCAGCCTTTCCTCCGTAGGCAGCCTGCTCCTTCACCACTTGGTCAGACTTGTCAAGCAGCTGCACCCAGGCACACGAGTCAGCCCCTGTAACCGTCAGGTACAAGGTGGCATAGTCCGCTGGTTTCTTGATGCTCAATGCCGCCTCAAACGGCTTGTTCACCTTTCCATACAGACTTACGAAAGCCGCCGAGTCCACTTTTATCTTATACTCCTGCTCCATCTTCCACTCTCCGAACAGCTCGTAAGCCTTCAAGTCGTCCGATCTTTGTCTCAGCACATAGCGGGCGGGATGATAGAGTGTATCGACCTTTAAGGAAAGATGAATCTTGGAAGTGTCTATCTTCAAGACTGGCTCCTTAAATAAGAACAGCGGATTCTTGTCTGGGTCGGAAGACCCCGTATTCTTCGCCTCAAACTCCAACGGCTCTGGCGGCATTACAGAATCTACCGTCAAACCATCCTTGCGCTTTTTCCGCTGTGCTTTCTGCCAGTCCTTTACTTTCTCCTGCTGCATTTTCACCACTCGCTCCCATTTCACCCTCGGCACAAGCAGCAACGTGTCCGTCTGTGGCACAAGTTTGCCCAGTGAATCCGTATGCAGATAAGAGAGGGTAAAGTTGAGCGAATCCTTCTGATATAACAAAGAATCACGTATCCAATAGGTAATGGAGTCCCGGTCCGCCTTCGGTTTGTCCACAAAGAAAGCGTTGCGCTCGTTGAAATTAAGTCCGTGGATGACGGGCAACGAATCGCTCCAAGTGGAGAACACAAGGGTGAAGAAATTATGAGATGGCCGGGTATTGCGTACCAAGTAGCGGGTTGTGTTTTGCTCCCGAAAAGCCCTCAGCACAATATTATCCGGGAAATAATGCGTGTACTTCACCTGCATTACCGAGTCATAATGCAAAGAGTCCACCCAAGAGGTATCCTGACGCACATCCGGCTTCCCGTAAGGAGAGATGGTGTCATGGCTGAACGCAAGCATCTCCGACTGCTGGTTGAAGCGGAAGTCCTGGTCTGCATCCTGCAAGGCATAGATACGGTAATTGCCCTTCTTGATACCCCGGATGACGAAATGCCCCCGGCTGTCCGTACGAGCCACACGGTCGAAGGTCGTTTTCTGAAACGCCGTGTCATTCATGTTGGAATGCAATCCCACCAAGATACCCTTTATAGGTTCCAGATTCTCCGCATTCAACACGGTACCCGACACTTCCATAGTATCAATAGTCGCCCCGGTAGAAAACGTGTAAGCGTAATTCCCCAACGGATTACCCTCGTTGTTATCCTCGATAGCGTCTGAGAAATCAATCGTATAGGTAGTGTTGGACTTCAAGGAATCTTGCAGGTTCACTGTCACCTTTTTGCCGTATGCCTCAATTTCCGGCTCCATGAGCTGCGGCGGAGACACAATGACCTTCTCATTGGCGTTCTCCATCTTGACAAACTCGTCAAACACCAGCACAATCTTCTTGTGCTTGGCATTCACAGCCCCTTCAACCGGTGTGGTCTTCACCAGTTTCGGAGGTGTCTCGTCGTATGCACCCCCGTCGGGACTGCCCGGAGAAGCACAAGAGACGATAAAGGCGACAAATCCCGCCACAAGCAGAAAAAGGAAGGTATATCTTTTCATTGATTGTTCAAAGCCAGTAGTTCATCCATATATTTTCGATTATTACTCAGTCTCGGAATCTTGTGTTGCCCGCCCAACTTGCCTTTCGCTTTCAGCCAGTCGTCAAAAAGACCCTGCCGAGCCACTATCAATTCCAGCGGTTGAAGCGTGATATTCTTGCGGCGTTTGGCCTCGTAGTCGGAATTGACCGTCTGCAACGCCATGTCCAGTCTTTGCGCAAATTCTTCTACGCTCTTTGGAGGCACGGCAAACTCCACCAGCCACTGATGCCGACAACGTGCATCGGAGTCCATGAAGACCGGAGCGGCCGTATACTCACTGACTTGCGTTCCCGTCTCACGGCAAGCCTCCGCCAATCCCTTTTCGGCGTTGTCCACAATCAGTTCCTCGCCAAAGGCGTTGATAAATTGCTTGGTACGTCCCGTGATGACAAATTTATAAGGGTCTCTCTGGGTGAACCGCACCGTGTCGCCAATCATGTAACGCCAAAGGCCGCAGGAAGTGGAGATGACCACTGCGTAATTCTTGCCTATTTGCACGCCTGTGAGCGGCACGACTTCGGGATGTTCCTTGCCTACTTCCTCCAAGGGGATGAACTCATAGAACACGTCATAGTCCACCATCAAAAGCATGGCTGGATCGGAAAGATCTGACTGCAAACCGAAGAATCCCTCACTGGCGTTATACGTCTCCATGTAGTGCATCTCCGGGTTCTGTATCAACTCCTTATATTGGGTGCGGTAAGGTGTGAAAGCCACTCCTCCATGAAAGAAGACCTCCAAGTCTGGCCATACCTCGTCAAGGGATTTCTTCCCCGTAATCTCCAGCACCCGTTTCAACACGGACAGCATCCATGAAGGCACACCCGACAGGTTCGTCACCCGTTGTCCAATGGTCTCCCTTACGATACGGTCCCGCTTCACCTCGAAGTCCGCCAAAAGAGCAGTCTCCTTCTTAGGTACCCGGATGAGATTCACCAACGGACTGATATTCTCTATCAGAATGGCACTCAAATCTCCCACAAGACTATGAGGCAAGTTACAGTTAGGCGCATGACTTCCTCCTAAAATCAACCCTTTTCCGTCAAAAAAGCGGCTCTTCGGATTGAGCTGCAAATAGCGAGCCACACAATCCTTCCCTCCCATGTAATGAATACGGTGGAGTCCGTCCTCACTTACAGGTATGAACTTGCTCTTGTCACTGGTCGTACCAGAAGATTTGGCATACCATCTCACCTTGCCAGGCCAAAGAATGTCTTTCTCCCCATGGCGCATACGGTCGATATAGCCCTTCAAGTCCTCATAGGTACTAATAGGCATTTGCCTGGCGAAATCCTCGTATGTACGTATTCCGTCGAATTTATGTTTGAATCCCCATTCCGTCAACTCTCCTGCCTGCACAAGCCGACACATGGTTTGCAATTGCAACTGGCGTGTGTAGCCCGCATAACGTTCCATCGCCTTCTGGCGTGATTTGAAGAAAGGTCGTAATAAATCAGTCTTGTACATAAAAATATCTTTGCTTTGTGGTGCGATGTCCGCACTGTCACAAAGCAAAGATAGCATAAACCACACACAAAAAAAAGGATTTCACTCTTTTTTTGTCTCCGTCTTGTCCATATTACCCTTCACACCGCCCTCTTTAGCAGGTTTACGCTGCCGCATTTGCCGCTGCTGCTGTTTCACCTGGAAGATTCTCGCCCTGTACTTGCGGTCGTTGGTGATACGCTGAAGCGTCCTTTCCGCCGCTTTCTGCTGGCTTTCCCGCTTGGAATAGCCCTGTCCCACACCGCCGGCGATGAGATTTTCTATCAGCACCTTGCTTTGGAACAGCGGACTGTGCGTCTGGTCTTTTGTCTGGTTCAACAGTTCGAAGCCAATGTTCACCTTGTTCTTCTGTCCCCACTCAATCAGCTCACTTTTGAAATTCACCTCCTCGTAGGAAAGCTCGTCCAAGTTGATATACTTACCCAGCACCTGGTGTTCCAAGAAACGCATACAATACGCATATCCCCGGTCAAGGTAGATAGCTCCCACCAGTGCCTCGAAGGCGTTGCCGCCAAGATAGGAATTGTGCATAGTGCTGGAAGCGTTGCTTTTTATCAAATTGGGAAGTCCCATATCATTGGCCACTTTTCCCAATGTGGCTCTTTTCACCAGCTTGCTCCGAGCCTGGGTCAAGAATCCTTCCTGCTTGTCGGGATAGCGACGGAACACAATATCCCCCACCACCGCATCAAGCACTGCGTCGCCCAGATACTCCAGTCGTTCATTGTTCAATGCCTGATGGCTCTCCTTGTCATGAATGTCGAGAGAGCGGTGCAACATGGCCACCTTGTAGTAATTCAGCCTGTGAGGGACAAAACCCATAATACGAAAAAGTGAAGAATAAAACGCCTTGTCTCTCGACAGGAGGTGTTTTATTCTCCACCAATTATCCTTTACTTGAAACACTGTTTATTCGGCGTATTTCTTGAGAATGATACATGCGTTATGGCCACCAAATCCGAACGTGTTGCTAAGTGCCGCACGCACGGTACGTTGCTGAGCCTTGTTGAATGTATAATTCATCTTGTAATCTATTTCAGGATCCTCGTCCCCTTCCTCATGATTGATAGTGGGAGGCACGATATCATTCTTCACGGACAATGCGCAGGCCAACGCTTCCACGGCACCCGTAGCGCCAAGCATGTGTCCTGTCATGGATTTCGTGGAACTGATATTCAACTTGTAAGCATGTTCCCCGAACACATCCTTGATAGCTTTCGCCTCAGAGATGTCGCCCACGTGTGTGGACGTACCGTGTACATTGATGTAGTCAATGTCCTCTGGTTTCATGCCCGCATCTTCCAATGCGTTCTGCATCACCAGTCTTGCGCCTAATCCTTCTGGATGAGAAGCAGTGATGTGATAGGCGTCAGCAGACATTCCCACACCGCCCACTTCGGCGTAAATCTTGGCACCACGAGCCTTTGCGTGTTCCAATTCCTCCAAAATCAGACATCCCGCACCTTCACCCATCACGAAGCCGTCGCGGCTTGCGCTGAACGGACGAGAGGCATGCTGAGGGTCGTCATTTCTTGTGGAGAGTGCGTGCATCGCATTGAATCCACCTACTCCCGCAGGGAACACAGCCGCTTCCGCACCACCGCTGACAATCACATTTGCTTTTCCTAAACGAATCAAATTAAACGCGTCGGCCAGAGCGTTTGTGGAGGACGCGCAAGCAGAAGTGGTCGTGTAATTCGGTCCGTGGAGACCGTGCATGATAGAGATATAACCGCTGGCGATGTCCGCTATCATCTTCGGAATAAAGAACGGATTATATTTCGGTCCCTGCTCTTCTCCGTGCACCGCATAATAGCCAGCCTCCTCCTCGAACGTGTGGAGACCGCCAATGCCTACACCCAGCACGACGCCGATTTTGTTCAAATCCTCCGATGCAAGATCCAACCCGCTGTCCTTGATAGCTTCGTTGGCGGCCACTACTCCATACTGGCAGTAGAGGTCCATCTTGCGGGCTTCCTTACGGTCTATATAGTCAGTGGCTTTAAAGCCCTTGACTTCGCAAGCAAAGTGAGTCTTAAATTTGGAACAGTCAAAGTGTGTAATAGGCGCAGCACCACTCACACCATCGACCATGTTCTTCCATGTTTCCTCGACAGTGTTGCCCAGCGGGGTTATGGCACCCAGCCCTGTGATTACAACTCTTTTTAACTCCATATTCAAGTGTTGAGTTCGCCTCCGAATTAAGCCAGATGAGCCTTGATGTAGTCGATAGCTTCTCCTACTGTGCTGATTTTCTCTGCCTGATCGTCAGGGATATTCACACCGAACTGCTTTTCGAATTCCATAATCAGCTCTACAGTGTCCAGAGAATCTGCACCGAGGTCATCTGTGAAGTTTGCTTCAGCCTTCACTTCGGACTCGTCAACGCCCAATTTATCCACAATGATACTCTTTACTTTTGCTTCAATATCTTCAGCCATAGTTGTTGTTATTTAGTTGTTTGTTAGTTAATAATCTAAGTTTACGGCTTGCAAAGTAATGATTTTTCTTTTTCCTGTGCAAGTATTTGCCTTAAAGGAATGTTAATTTACGCACATTCCACGGGGCTGTGTGCAATAAAAAGACACAATTCACTCCGTTTTCTCCCGTCTCAACGGATAATTTCCTCGCAGATATTCAAATCGACCGGGGGCTGATTTGAGCCGTTCACTGTCCTTCATAGGGTCGTACAGCCATAACTCCCTGTCCTCCTTGTCCCAATAATCCGCCTCAGTCATGACCGGCGGATGAATTTGAATATTCGCCTTCAGGCCAAAGAAGCGGCAGAATGCCTCCAAAGCCATGCGTGTGGCGTTGGCTTTGCCATCCGCACTGTACCCCGCCACATGAGGGGTTCCCATATACACCCTGTCTAAAAGTTCACGGTTGATGGAAGGTTCTTTCTCCCAAGTGTCTATCACGGCGTCCGACACCAGCCCTTCATCCATACTTCTCAAGAGCGCGTCTTCATCCACCACACCTCCTCTTCCGGCGTTCAAAATCACAGGATGTTTCCGAAGACTACGGAAAAAGGCTTCATCTGCCAAATGAAAAGTGGGATGCTCCCCCTTATATAATAAAGGTGTATGAAAAGCGATGACATCACAACACTCCGCAAGTTCCTTTAAACTGCTCCACCGCAGCACAGAGTAAGCGCACACAGTCCCCTCTCCAGGTTTACCCGTTTCCTGACGAGGCGGATCGTTGAACAGAATATCTTTCAATCCCAATTTCTCCGCTTCTCTGGCTACTGCCGACCCGGCGTTTCCTACGCCGACAATTCCCAAGACCGTATCTTTCAGACGCAGCTTCCCGTCTTTCGCCATACGGTAAAGCACTGTGCGGTCATATTGTCCCACCGAAGAGGCATTACATCCCGGGCAATTCGTCCACTTAATACCCTTTTTCTCGCAATAATCGGTGTCAATATGGTCAAATCCCATGGTGGCGGAGGCTATGAAACGCACATGAGAATCCTCCAACAGCTCACGGTCACAATGCGTACGCGTGCGTATTATCAACGCATCCGCATCTTTCACCCTCTCTTTTGTCATTTCTTTGCCAGACATAAACTCTACTCTGTCAGCCAAAGCTTTTATCGTTTCCCTTATATAAGGGATTTTGTCATCTACTATTACATACATACTATAAAGTTTCCCGCGAAAGTACGGTTTTCCACAGACAAAGAAGCCTTATCTCCTAAGTAAATCGAAAAAAAGCACGAAAAAATTTGGCTGGTTCACTCAAATCCCCTACCTTTGCACACCGAAAACAGAAAGGTACTCTCAAGTACTTCATGTTAGCAAGAGCGGGATGTAGCTCAGCCCGGTTAGAGTACACGTCTGGGGGGCGTGTTGTCGCAAGTTCGAATCTTGTCATCCCGACCTAAGAAAGCATTGAATAGAAGATAATCAATTATCCCTTTCAATGCTTTTTTTATAATGATTATCCGCTATCGTACCACCCATAAACATTATCTATTTATTAATAGGAAATTTCTCATTTTATAAGATCTTAGGTTCAGACTTGGCAAAGCCATGAACGCAAACCTAGTAATCTCTTAAGGCCAAACCTAGTAATGTCTTGATGCCAAACCTAGTAATGTCTTGAGCAGGGACTTAGTAATATCTTGAGCAAGGACTTAGTAATGTCTTGAGCAAGGACTTCACAAACAAATAAAGGCTTATTCGATATTTCGAGTGAGGGGAATATGTTGAAGCCTATTTACGTTGCCACAGTAGAGACGCGATTCATCGCGTCTCCGCTTTTCATAGTGTGTTAATATTTCGCCAATCACAGATACTATTCATCACTGATGAGTGTGGAGACGCAATGAATGGAGACGCGATGAATCGCGTCTCTACCTGTTCAGTCGTTATATTGCAACGTGCAAGACAGGAGAGTGGTATGATTCACCAAGATACAACAGAAAAAGGACGTGTCTTCCCGACACATCCTTTTTTCTAAAACAAACAACATGTAGCTTGCAGCCTTGTTGTCCTCAATTGTGTGTGTTGTGTATAGTATAGTTATGAGATTTTCCTTGTTGTCTTCTTTCATTAGAGAGACATTTCCTTAGCAAAGGTTGGAATATTTTTCACATCCATCTTCCGCGCATCTTACGCCCGCCCGCATCCGACGGTCTTCCATAAGAACGAGTGGAAGGACGATTGGAAAAGTCATTCTTACGAAAAGAGGGACGATTCTCTCCTTGTGGCCGACGATCTCCGCCAAAAGAAGGACGGGATGGACGACTTTCCGTAAAGGAAGGACGCAGCCCACCTCCGAAATGAGGTCCTTCAGGACGACCGGGACGGCTCGGACTGCCACCAAAATGGAAGCCATTGCCTGGTCGGTCAGGCATCCCCGGCCTTCCTGGACGCGGCGGCTTGGCAGGAGACGGACGGTAGAAACGAGTCCGATGGTAACGAGCGTAGATGGGGAAATCCCAACGGTTCCTGTACAAACGCACGGGACGGTAAAAATAGCCCAGCCTACAATAACGTCCCCACTGTGTAAGGTTGAATATCGCCTCCAAGGCAGTGTTGCGTGTCCGCCAGTAATCACCATAGAAATCGGAAGCGTCATTCAGATTATAGAAATAATCGAAATTGACACGATACGCCCTCTCGTACTGGTAATCAGACAGTCCCAGTTCATACGCCATCTTGTCTGTCAAGAAGCGGGCTTCCTGCTCGGCTCTTTCGTAAGACATCGCGCGAAGCGGTGCCACAGCCATGAGCCACAAACCGATGAATGTGAATAGTATCCGTTTCATACGCATTTCTTTCTTGTTTACATGGGCAAAGGTAAGGCTATGTTTTCCCCCATGAAAGGGATTTCCCCTATTCATGGCGAGGTGAACCCCTAAAAGGCCATTTCACCTGCAAATTCTCTTAAAAAAAGGCTTTACCGATACGGTTTTTGAGTTTCGGGGGTTGCTTCCTACTTATATAAATCGTACTTTTGTGGCCGAATTAACCAGAAACAATAAAAACAAAAAATATATGGCAGAAGCTGTAGACATTCGGGAACTGAATGCGCGTATCCAGCAGGAAAGCGCCTTCGTGTCTTCTCTCGTGACAGGGCTGGACCAGGTAATCGTGGGACAGCGTCATTTAGTAGAATCATTATTAATAGGACTTTTAGCGGACGGACACATCCTTCTGGAAGGTGTGCCGGGACTGGCCAAGACACTGGCCATCAAGACCCTGTCCCAACTCATCGACGCAAAATACAGCCGTATACAGTTCACCCCCGACCTTTTGCCGGCCGACGTGGTGGGTACACTCATCTATAATCAAAAGGAAGAAGCCTTTCAAGTAAAGAAAGGACCTGTCTTCGCCAACTTCGTATTGGCGGACGAAATCAACCGTGCGCCGGCCAAAGTGCAGAGTGCGCTCCTCGAAGCCATGGCGGAAAGAGAAGTGACGCTGGGCACCACTACTTATCCGCTGCCCAAGCCTTTCCTCGTGATGGCCACCCAGAACCCCATCGAGCAGGAGGGAACTTACGCTCTGCCAGAGGCGCAGCTTGACCGTTTCATGCTGAAAGTGGTCATCACCTATCCGAAATTGGAAGAAGAAATGCGCATCATACAGATGCACATCCATCCCACACATACAGAAGTGAAACCTGTGGTTTCGAAGGATGACATCCTACGGGCAAGAGAAGTGGTGAAGGAAGTGTATATCGACGAGAAAGTGCAGAAATACATCGCCGACATTGTGTTCGCCACCCGTTTCTGCGAGGAATACGGACTGGAAGACTTGAAGGAGATGATTGAATTCGGAGGTTCCCCGCGTGCATCCATCAACCTTGCGCTTGCCGCACGTGCCTACGCCTTCATCAAACACCGTGGCTATGTGATACCGGAAGACGTGAGAGCCGTGGCACACGACGTGCTTCGCCACCGTATCGGTCTCACCTATGAGGCAGAAGCCGCCAATGTCACTTCGGAAGAAATCGTCAGCAAGATACTGAACAAAGTCGAAGTACCCTAACCCTTTCGGCCATGGAAACGAGTGAACTGCTGAAAAAAGTCCGGAAAATAGAGATAAAGACGAAAGGTTTGTCCAACAACATCTTTGCGGGACAATACCATTCCGCCTTCAAAGGAAGAGGTATCTCTTTCGCCGAAGTGAGGGAATACCAGTACGGAGATGACATCCGGGACATTGACTGGAATGTGACCGCCCGCTTCCACCGTCCATACGTGAAAGTGTACGAGGAGGAAAGGGAACTCACGGTGATGCTGTTGGTGGACGTGTCCGCCAGCCTTGATTTCGGCACGGTAGGATGCTCTAAGAGGGAACTCGTCACGGAGATTGCCGCCACACTGGCTTTCTCCGCCATTCAGAACAACGACAAGATAGGAGTCATTTTCTTCTCTGACCGCATCGAGAAGTTCATCCCTCCCAAGACAGGACGCAAGCATATCCTGTACATCATAAGGGAACTGCTGAACTTCGAGCCTCATAGCCAGAAGACAAACGTAAAGGTGGCGGTGGAATATCTCACCCAAGTGATGAAACACCGCTGCACCGCTTTCGTCCTCAGTGATTTCATTGCCCAGTCCGACTACCAACAAGCATTGACCATCGCCAACCAGAAACACGACGTGGTGGCCATACAGGTATATGACCGCCGCATTGAGAGCCTGCCCGACGTGGGACTGCTCTATGTGCAGGATGCGGAAACCGGACACGTGCAATATATTGACACCTCTAACCGAAAGGTGAGGGAGGCGCATCTGCGCTGGTGGATTACCCATCAAGAAGACCTGCAAAAGACTTTGACCCACAGCCATGTGGACTGGGTACCTATCCGCACAGACCAGGATTACGTGCGCGCCTTGATGAACTTATTCGCTAAAAGGAGCTAATCCGACATGAAAAAAAGAATTTGCTACATTGTATGCCTGCTGTGGTGCTGCGTCCTGTCCGCAATGGCGCAGAGCGTGACTGTGGAGGCTAAAATAGACTCACTGCAACTGCTCATTGGCGAACAGACACAGATTCACCTCACCGTGGAATGCGATCCCGGTAAAAAGGTAAACATGCCCATAGTGAAAGACACGCTGGGTAACGGCGTGGAGGTGGTAGAGAAATCACCTGTGGCGCAAAAGATACTGGACAACGGAAGAGTGGCCTACACGCAGACCCTCACCGTGACAGCGTTCGATGCGAACAACTACTATATCCCGGCCTTTGCCGCCAAAGTGGACGGAAAGAGCTATCAGTCAAAGGAACTGGCACTGAAAGTGTCTACCGTAAAAGTGGACACAAAACACCCCGAAAAGTTTTATGGACCGAAAGACGTGATGAACCCACCTTTCGCCTGGGCAGACTGGGCGTTGGTATTTTGGCTTTCCATCGTGTTCCTTCCGCTTGCCGGTCTTATCATCTACCTCATCGTGCGATACAAAGACCAAAAGCCGATTATCCGTCAGATTTTCATGAAGCCCAAATTGCCGGCTCACCAAGAGGCCATGAAGGAAATCGACGCCATTAAACAGGAAGGTGCCCGATTACAGGAAGACCCCAAAGCCTACTACACCAAACTGACAGATGTGCTGCGTAACTATATACGGGAAAGATACGGCTTCAACGCCCGCGAAATGACCTCCAGAGAGATTATCGACAAACTGCTCTCCATGAAAGACGAGAAGGGAATGAACGAGCTGAGAGGATTGTTCCAGACAGCGGACCTTGTGAAATTCGCCCGCTACAACACCCTCATCAATGAGAATGACCAGAACCTTGTCAGCGCAATCGACTTCATCAACCAGACGAAAGAGGAAATAGACCCTGACGCAAAACCTGCGCCACGTGTCATTACCGTGGAGGAACAACGCTCACGAAGAGCCAAGGCACTGCTTATCGGCGGAATCAGCGTGTCTGTCATCGCATTGGTAGCCATGGGGTACGCCATTGTGAGCCGCATCATCGACCTGTGGCAATAAGCCGTCTGAAAGAACTAAAGAAATGAAGATATGATTTTCGCGAATCCATATTATTTTCTGCTGCTCTTGCTGCTGATACCTTATATTATATGGTACTTCTTCAGCCGCAAGAAAGCGAACGCCCCCTTGAAGGTGTCCGACACGCACGCCTATCTCTACGCCCCCAAGACGTGGAAGACAAGAATCGTGCATCTGCCCTTCTTCCTGCGCATACTCACGTTTGTGATGACAGTCATTGTCCTGGCACGTCCACAAACCAGCAACAGCTGGCGAAAGTCGGAGACGGAGGGCATCGACATCATGATGGCGATGGACATCTCCACCTCCATGCTTTCTGAGGACTTGAAACCCAACCGGGTGGAAGCGGCGAAACGAGTAGCGGCGCAGTTTATTGCATCCCGACCCAACGACAACATAGGACTGACAGTGTTCGCCTCGCAAAGCTTCACCCAGTGTCCCATGACCACCGACCATACCGTCTTGCTGAATCTTTTCAGAAACGTGAACTGCCAGTTGGCGCAACAGGGCATCATCGAAGACGGAACTGCCATCGGCATGGGACTGGCCAACGCCGTGTCCCGACTCCGCGACAGCAAGGCCAAAAGCAAAGTGGTCATACTGCTGACTGACGGCTCCAATAACAGCGGGGACATCAGTCCAGCCACAGCCGCAGAGATAGCGCATAGTTTCGGCATAAGAGTGTACACCATCGGTGTGGGTACGAACGGCTCAGCACCCTACCCCATGCCTGTGGGAGGCACTGTACAATATGTGAACTTGCCTGTGGAGATAGACACACAGACCCTGCAAGACATCGCCCGCACTACGGGTGGACAGTTCTACCGCGCCACGAACACCAGCTCACTGGAACGAATCTACAATGACATCGACAAGTTGGAGAAGACCAAACTCAGCACCAAGCAATTCAGCAAGCGATACGAAGCCTACCAGCTCTTCGCCCTCATCGGGCTACTCAGCCTGCTGGCGGAAGTACTGCTGCGGTTCACCGTGCTGAAGAAGATTCCTTAAAGAAAGAAATACGTTATGTTCAGATTTGAAGATACAGCGTTTTTATACGGACTCATCTCCGTTCCGCTTCTTTTGCTTCTCTTCTGGTATTCAGAAGTGAAGCGAAAGAAAAGGCTCAAAATGTATGGAGACCTCCAGCTGCTACGCCCGCTGGAACAAGGCGTGTCCGCCTCCCGAAGGTGGACGAAGTGCATACTACTGCTGACCGCCGTGGCCTTGATGTGGGTGATGCTGGCCAGACCGCAATTTGGCTCCAGCAAGAAATCCACCGAACACCACGGTATCGAGGCGATGATTGCCATGGATATTTCCAACTCCATGCTGGCGGAAGACGTGCAACCCTCCCGACTGGAGAAATCGAAGATGATTGTGTCCAAGTTGGTGGACGGATTCACTGACGACAGACTGGGGCTGATAGTCTTCGCAGGAGAAGCCTTCACACAACTCCCCATCACCGCAGATTATGTGTCAGCCAAGATGTTCATGGACGAAATAAGCCCGGCCATGATTTCCACACAAGGCACAGACATAGCCTCCGCCATCAACTTGGCGATGAGCAGTTTCACGCCGCGTAAAGGAGTTCCGAGAGCTATTATCATCATTACCGACGGCGAGAACCATGAACAAGGAGCCGAGGAAGCGGCCAAAGCAGCCGCCGACAAAGGATACCATTTGTATGTCTTAGGAGTAGGCTCCACACAAGGCGCACCTATACCATTGGGCAACGGGCAATACCTAAAGGACCGCTCTGGGCAGACGGTGGTGACCAAGCTGAACGAAGAGATGTGCCGTTCGCTGGCGAAAGCGGGAAAGGGTGCTTATATCCACGTGGACAACACCTCCATGGCACAGGACGTACTGCAAGAGGAAGTGAAGAAACTGGGTACCACGGATTTCAGCAGTGACGTGTACTCCGACTTGGACGAACAATTCCAGGCCGTGGCACTGCTACTGCTGTTAGTACTCATTGCGGACATCCTCATTCTGGAACGCCAGAACCCGATGTTGAAACGCCTGAAACTATTCCACAGGAACAATCAAGAAAACAAGAAGCCATGAAAAACGTTTTCAAATACATCGTATGCCTGTGTGCCTTGATGGTCTCACTACAAATGGCAGGACAGACTGACCGTGACTATATCCGACAAGGAAACAGGCTGTTTCATGACAAGAACTATGTGAAGGCGGAAGCACAGTACCGAAAGGCACTCTCCAAGAATTCCACCAACACCATTGCCATGTACAACCTCGGCAACGCACTCCTTGCGCAACGAAAGCCCAAAGAGGCCATGCAGCAGTACGAGCGGACAGTGAAAATAGAGAAGAACAAAGTCCGTCTGGCGAAAGCCTATCACAATATGGGCGTGATTTTCCAAAGCCAGAAGAACTACGGGGAAGCCATCAAATGCTACAAAAACTCGCTGAGAAGAAATCCTTCGGACAACGAGACACGCTATAACTTGGCTCTCTGCCAGCGGATGCAGCAGCAAAACCCGCCACAAAAGAACCAACAGCAAAAGCAGAAGAACAAGAATAAGAACAACAAAGACAACAAGGACAAAAACAAGAATAACAACCAAAACCAGAAAGACAAAGACCGTCAGAAGCAACCAGACCGCAACAAAATGTCGAAAGACAATGCGGAGCAATTGCTGAACGCCGTCATGCAAGACGAACGAAACATTCAAGACAAGATGCGCAAAATGCAACGGGCTGGCGGAAAGAGTCTGGAACAAAATTGGTAATCGAGAAATAGAGACATGAAGAAAGCTATCTTTTCATTGTTTGTTTGGCTGATAGCCACTCTTGCGTCAGCGGTGAACATCACGGTGTCCGCACCTTCCCACGTAAGAGCAGGGGAACAGTTCCGCATAGAGTACAAGGTCAATTCCGACAAAGTGTCCAACTTCAAAGCTCCCTCTTTTGGAGGACTTGAAGTGCTGTACGGACCGGCTCAAAGCGTGCAAAGCAGCTACCAATATATCAACGGCAAGGCTTCACACAGCAGCTCCACCACCTTTACTTTCTTAGTGGTGGCAGACAGACCCGGCACCTTCGTGGTAGGTTCTGCCACTGTATCTGCCGGTGGTGGAAGAGCACGTTCGAAATCCCTTCAAATCACAGCAGGCATCCAAGGATCGCAGCGTGTGGGCAGTCGTCAAGGAAACACTACGGAAAGCCAAGCTCCCGCCGCATCCTCACATATTTCGGGAAGCGACCTCTTTATCACCGCCACAGCCAGTAAACAGACAGTACACGAGCAGGAAGCCTTGCTGCTGACCTACAAGGTCTATGCCCGGATGAACGTGAACCTGACACAGCTTGACTTAAAAATGCCTGACCTGAAGGGATTCCATACCCAAGAGATTCCACTGCCTCAGACAAAATCATGGAAATTGGAGAGCCGTGGCGGCAGACAATATAAAACGATACTGTGGAGTCAATATGTATTGTTCCCACAACAGACTGGCGCATTGACCATCCCCTCCATCAAAGCGAACGGTATCATTGCGCTGCCCAACCAGAACATTGACCCATTGGACGCTTTCTTCAACACCGGGGCGGCCTACCAAGAGATAAAGAAAACACTGGTCACACCGTCCATGAAGATAAACGTGACGCCGCTACCTACGAAGCCCGCCACTTTTTCAGGAGCTGTGGGTAAGTTCAACATCACGGCCAGCGTGAACAAACAAAGCATCCCGGCTAACGAAGCGTTGAATCTGAAAGTGACGGTCTCTGGTCTCGGCAACTTGAAGCTGATGAAGAACCCTTCCATCCAGTTCCCTAAGAGTTTCGAGACCTATGACCCGAAAGTATCCGACAAAGACCAAGTAACCTCAGACGGAGTGAGCGGCACAAGAGTGCTGAACTATACCATCATCCCAAGACAGCAGGGTGACTTCGAGATTCCGTCCATCGAGTTGTGCTATTTCGACCTCGGAAGCGAGTCCTACAAGACCATCCGCACCCAGCCCTTCAAGATACACGTGTCCAAAGGCGTGAAGGGAGACGGTTCGGTGAACGACTTCGATGGAGATGACGCAGCGCAGATGAAAGACATCTTCGACATTGAGACGGGCAAGGGAGACACACTGTCCGCTCCTGCCGACTTCTTCGGGAAAGCAAGCTATTACGGTCTGCTTATCGCCTTGACAGTGGTATTCATCGCCTTGACACTCTATTTCCGTGAACGTATCGAAGCCAATGCGGACAAAGCGGCTGTGCGAGGAAAGAAAGCGGACAAACTGGCCGCACGTCGTTTGAAGAAAGCACAAGCTCTGATGACAGCCGGAAAGAGCGAGGAGTTCTATACGGAAATCACTCACGCTCTCTGGGGATATGTGGCCGACAAGCTGAATATTCCTGTGGAAGAGCTGAACAAAGACAACGCCGCACATAAATTAAACGAGGCGGGCGTACCCGATACTCAGACTTCGCAATTCCTCTCCACGTTGGAAGAATGCGAGTTCGCACGCTTCGCTCCGGGAGACAAGGACGAGAAGATGGACAAACTGTACAAAGAAGCCTCCACCGTCATCACGGCGATGGATAACGCTTTACGAAACAAGAAATAAGGAGAAATATCATGCATACGCTATTGAGAACGCTATTCATACTTTGCCTAAGCTGTCTTTTGCTGCCACAGGCTTTCGCCCAGACCAAGCAGGAGGCGGACGAAGCCTACCGGCACGAGCAGTACCAGAAAGCGGCCCAACTCTATGAGCAGCTTTTGGAAAAGGAGGAGAATGCCCACAACGAGGCTATCTATTATAACCTGGGCAACGCCTATTACCGTCTGGACAGTCTGCCCGGAGCGGTATTGAATTACGAACGTGTACTGAAACTGAATCCCGCACACAAGCACGCTGCCTTGAATTTAAGTTTCGTTCAGCGCAAACTGGCCGACCAAATCACGCCGGAAAGCGAGATGTTCTTCGTGACATGGACACATGAGCTGGCATCCTCCAAGACCGCTGACGCATGGGCAGGATGGGTCATCGGCTGTAGTGTGCTGTTTTTCCTTGCCGTGGCTGTTTTTCTGTTCGGACGGCAAGTGTGGTTGCGTAAGACGGGGTTCTTCTCCGGCCTGTTCTTCCTCCTTGTCACCATCGTCTGCCATCTCTTCGGACAAAGGCAGAAGGAAGCCGTCATGGAGACTCCGCAAGCCGTGGTGATGGTGCCTCAGACAGAAGTGAAAGCTACACCTGCGGACAACGGCACGAAAGCTTTCGAGCTGCATTCCGGCACCACTGTCACCATCACAGACCACTCCATGAAAGAATGGAGGGAAATCAAATTAGCGGACGGACGCACCGGATGGCTGCGCACGGAAGCCATAGAGGAGGTATAAAGTATGTGGACGGAACTGATACAGTTTGACCAGCAGCTGACACTGGCACTCAACGGAAGTCACTCGCTGTTTCTGGACGGTATGATGATGACCGTCACTTCCACGTGGACATGGGTTCCCGTGGCGGCTCTGCTGCTCTTTGTCATCTTCAAGAACGGTACTTGGCGCGAGGTTGGGCTGGTCATCGCCGCATTGGCTCTCACCATTTTCCTTGCCGACCATGTGTCTTCGGCCGTATGCAAGCCCCTGTTCCATCGTTTCCGTCCCACACAAGACCCCTTGATTATGTACCAAGTGGACATCGTGAACGGCAAACGCTCCGGTCTGTACGGCTTCATCTCCAGCCATGCCGCCAACGCTTTCAGTGTATTCACTTTCACCGCCCTGCTGCTGCGCAACCGGGCTTTCACCATCACCATGGCGATATGGGCGGTATTAGTGTCCTACTCCCGAATCTATTTAGGCGTACATTATGTAGGCGACATCCTCTGCGGAGGAATTTGGGGAGGTCTCGTCGGCACAGGAATCTATTTTCTCTACCACTATATCCGTAACAAAGTGGCGGAAAAGAACGCTTATATCTCCTCGCAGTACACCTCCACAGGTGTGTTGCTCTCAGATGTCCACACTCTGCTTTGCGGAATGTGGTGCACGTTCTTCTATATACTCATAAAAGCGTTGTTCTTCTCATAACGTCTTCCCACAATGACACCCCAGATAATACGTACCAGACTGCAATCCATGGCTTCGGAGCAAACAAGAGAAGCCTTGAAACGGACATTGCCCGAAGAAGTCGCCGTATGGGGTGTGAAGATGGAAAGCGTCAGGACGTTGGCAAAGGAAATCGTAAAAGCCGGCCAGTGGAAAGAAATCATCCATACGCTGCATCCCGTCTACTTGGAGGAAAAGCAACTGCTCGGACTCTGCATAGCCTACCCCAAGATGACTTTCGAGGAAAGACTCCCCTACCTGCGGCAATACATCGCCGCCATAGACTGCTGGTCTGTATGTGATGTATTCATAGGTGCGTTAAAATTAGACGTGGCGAAGAACAAAGAGAATTACCGCCGTTTTATCCTGCCGCTGTTCACTTCCGAAAACGAATATGAAGTACGTTTCGCCTACGTGATGGAACGCTACTATTTCATAAAAGAGCGTGATTTGCAAGACGTGTTCGCCCATCTCGACCAGTTTCAACACACGGGCTATTACGCCTCCATGGGGGCAGCCTGGACATTGGCGATGTGCTACCGCAAATATCCGCACGAGACGATAGAGTACTTACGACGCAGCAAAATGGACGACAAGACGTTCAACATGGCCTTGTTGAAAATCCGGGAGTCACTGCACATCACGGCGGAAGAAAGACGGCTTATCAAATCATTCAGAAAAAGAAACACCAATGAAAACGGTACTCTTAGTGGTGGGACGCACCACTGACCCGCATTTCGAGGCGGGCATCAAGGACTACGCCCAGCGCATCAGCCATTACACAGGCTTCGAGTTGCAGGTACTTCCCGACTTGAAGAACACCAAGAACCTTTCCGAAGACACGCAAAAGGAAAAAGAGGGACAACTCATTCAGAAGTTCCTCACACCGGGTGACGTACCCATCCTCTTGGACGAACACGGAGAGGAACTGCGTTCGGTGGAGTTCGCCAAGTGGCTTCAAAAGAAGTTCAACAGCTCTGGCCGCCGTCTGGTCTTCATCATAGGCGGCCCTTACGGCTTCTCGCCGAATGTATATAAACTGGCGCAAGGCAAGCTCTCGCTGTCCAAGATGACTTTCTCTCACCAGATGATCCGCCTCATCTTCACCGAACAACTTTACCGAGCCTTGACGATTCTCAAAGGAGAGCCTTATCACCACGAGTGAAGTTCCCTTATCGCTTCCGTCTTATAAAACGTCCATACCTTACTTGTACGGTGGTACGATTACGGATAATCACATTACACAAAAAACAAGGAGACACCCAAAATGCTGACCACCGCACCTGAAGCCTCCACCCATGTCACCCGCTGATGATAAAGAAACTTGCTGGGAATCAATATTAACACCGGACAAAGTGCCATAATTGTGGCCGCTATACCTGTAGAGGTGTACTGTACCGCCATCAAAGACAAAGCCACACCGAGAAAAGGGCCGAAAAAGGTGGTACCAGTCACTAATTCCCACGCCTTTCCATCCCGACAGGATTTCCACAAGCCTTTCAGTCTACCCCGCATCCATAGCAACAAGAAGAAACCTACTAATCCAGCCACCGAACGGATGAAAGTGGCAGAGAAAGGAACCATCCGCAACGTATCCACCGCATCCGCAGGTATCGCCCTGGTATAATACTCCATCCCTATCTTACTCAACACCAATCCTCCTCCCTGCCCTATTCCGGCACCAATCCCCCATAACACGCCCTTCAAAGGAAGTTTCACCGACACTTTATGTTGTCCATCTCTTCCCAGAATAGACATACTGATACCACCGATGGTCACACACATCCCCACTAAATTCAGCCATGTGAACCGCTCGCCCAAGAACCACACACCGCATAAGGCAGCTGTTGGTGGTGCCAGTGTCATGAACAGTTCACCGAAACGGGAGCCAATCATGACGTAAGTATTAAACAAACAGGTATCTCCCCACACGTAGCCCACCAATCCTGAAAGACACATCCATCCCCATGTGGCCACATCTGTATGCAAGGGAAAGCACGAGCCAGTGAAGAGAAAGAGCGTCACCCCCAACATCACAAGTGAAAGAAACATACGCATGACATTCACGTTGCCCACTCCGGCTCTTAAACTGGCCTTTTCTGAAAAGATAGCGGTCGTAGTCCACGACACCGCCACCCCAAAAGCCACACATTCTCCGATATAAGCCGCTTCCATAGAAAATATCAAGAAGAAAGGCCACACGTTCTTTTATCAGAACACGTGGCCTTTGCCATTTATACAGTGATTATTTAATCGTTTTTCTCAAAAAACTGACGCCAGTCGTCCGCTTTCATCTTTTGCTGCGCTGGCTTTTCCGTATCCTTTGGTTTACCTTTGCCCTTACGTTCACGGGGCTTACGGTCTGAACGACCCTCATCACCTCTTCTTCTGCGAGAAGAATCACCTCTTCTCTCACGTCTTTTTCCACCGTCTTCCGCACCGTTCGGATCAGAAAGTTCCACATTGACCTTGCGTCCTTTGATGCTTGACTGGGAAAGATAGCGAATCACTCTGTCCGCATCACCCTCAGGCACCTCGAAGAAAGAGAAGTTCTTCATCAAGTCCACACGTCCCACTTCCACATGACCGTGTACATTCTTGTTTATCAAGTCCATAAGCTCACGCACGTACACACCGTCCGTCTTGCCCACATTGATAAACAGACGGGAATATCCCGGTTCAGCTTGTCTTGGTCCGCTTTCCTTGCGACGACCTCTGCGGTCTCGTCCTTCTCCTCTTTCGCCACGTTCCTTGCGAGTGGAAGTAACCGTTTCCACTTCCGGAGCATTGGCATAGTACTTCAAGAACTTGTTGAACTCAAGGCTGACCATACGTTTAATCAAGTCTTCCTTGCTCAACCAGTCCAATGTACGATATACATCGGGTAAGAACGGAGTGATTTCCTCTTCGTTCACCTCTACCTTCTCTATCTGGTCAATTACCTTGAAGAGCTGCTTCTTGCAGATTTCCTCCGCAGAAGGGATTGTACCTGCCACGAAGTCTTTTCCGATTTCTTTCTCAATAGCGCGAATCTTGCCTTTCTCCCTTGTGTGAATGATAGCGATACTTGTACCCGCCTTACCTGCACGGCCAGTACGTCCGCTACGATGCACATAGCTCTCTATATCGTCAGGCAGACCGTAGTTGATGACGTGTGTCAAATCGTCCACATCCAATCCACGAGCCGCCACATCCGTAGCCACCAAAAGTTGAATCTGATGCTGACGGAATTTCTGCATGGTCAAGTCACGCTGTTGCTGAGAGAGGTCTCCGTGCAAAGCGTCCGCACTGTAACCATTCTGAATCAGCTTGTCAGCGATTTCCTGTGTCTCGGCACGTGTACGGCAGAAGATGATACCGTAGATTTTCGGATAATAGTCCACGATACGCTTCAAAGCGTTGAACTTGTCGCGGGCGTGTACCATATAGTAGATATGGTTCACTTTCTCCGCACCCTCGTTGCGGGAACCCACCACTATTTCCTCCGGCGTGCGAAGGTACTTGCGGGCAATACGCTCAATTTCCTTGCTCATCGTCGCAGAGAAAAGCAACGTATTATGGTCTTCCGGCACATTGGCAAGTATCTCGTCAATGCTTTCGGAGAATCCCATGTTCAGCATCTCGTCGGCCTCGTCAAGCACCACATTCACCACCTGGTCAAGGGAAGCCACCTTCCGCTTCATCAAGTCAATCAAACGTCCCGGCGTGGCCACGATAATCTGCACACCCTTCTTGAGCATACGGATTTGGCTCTCAATGGAGGAACCTCCGTACACGGGAAGAATCTTCAGTCCGTCAATGTATTTGGAAAAATCTTTCAAGTCACCCGCAATCTGCAAGCAAAGCTCGCGAGTGGGGCTTAATATCAAGGCTTGCGTCTTGTTGGAAGATGCGTCAGCCTTCTGTATCACCGGCAAGCCGTATGCAGCCGTCTTACCTGTCCCTGTCTGCGCCAGCGCTATAACGTCATTGTTGTTTCCCAACAAATATGGTATGACCTTCTCTTGCACCGGCATCGGATTCTCAAATCCTAACTCCGTAATGGCCCGGATGATTTCCTCAGAAACACCGAGTTCTTCAAATGTTTTCAATCTATGTTATCTTTAAAAATAATAGTCTTCTTTCGAGTTTGCAAAGGTACGATAAATCAAGGAAATAAACGAACATATCCCCAAGAATTTATTTCGTTCTGTCAAAAGATTCTCCCATCACCATTCCCCCGCAATCCGTACACCGCAAAAAGGACATATTCCCGACGGTTTTATCCTATTCTCCCGCACATGATAGCCATCCCTTTTCACCAGCGTCTTACCACAAGCAGGACACCGGGTATCCTCCGCACCCGGCAAATCCGTGTTTCCAAGATAGACATACCGCAAGCCTTCCTCCTGTGCAATCCTTTTGGCCTCCGTCAGAACCGACAGCGAAGTGGGCGGCAAAGAAAGTAGACGGTATCTTGGGAAGAATCGACTAAAATGAAGCGGATTATCCGTAAACCCATTCTCAGACAGCCAACGACACAACGCCCGTATGGCTTGTGGAGTGTCATTCAACCTAGGAATCAGCAAGTTTGTAATCTCCACCCAGACGCCTTCCTCCCGCAATCTACACAACGTGTCCAAGACTGGACGCAAACTCCCACGGCTTACCTGACGGTACATTTTGTCTGAGAAGGACTTCAAATCAATATTTGCCGCATCGATAAAAGGAAGCAAGTCCCTCAAAGGCTTGTCATTGACATAACCCGCTGAAACCAATATAGTTTTCAGTCCTCGCTCTTTGCAAACTTCCGCACAATCCTTTACGTACTCTATATACGTCAGCGGCTCCGTATAGGTGAACGCTACCAATTTGCAATGCCGCACCACAGCAGCTCTGGCGAAATATTCTGGCGAAAGCCATCTTCCACCTACCTCGGCAGGAGCAGCCTGCGATATTTCCCAGTTCTGGCAGTTCAGACAGGCAAGATTGCATCCGGCACATCCCAATGAAAGACAAGGCTCTCCCGGATGGAAATGCAACAAGGGTTTCTTCTCTACAGGATCTACAGACAAGGCACAGGGATAACCATAAGCTGTGGCATAAAGTACCCCCTCCTGGTTCACCCTGCTCCGGCAAAGTCCATGTCCGCCAGAGGAAATCACGCACTCATGCGGACAAAGAAAGCACCGCACCTTTCCGTCATCCCGCTTCTCATAATACTCAGCCTCTTTCATGTTCGGAAAACACCACAGCTTCATACACATACAATTCCGCATTCTTCCAACCGTCCCATCCCAGTCCGGCCTTGTCTCTTGCGCAGTGTCCGAGGAACTCCTCTTTTGTCCAGTCCACTTCCTCGGCTACTTGGGGCAGGAAAGTACCACTCCGCCTGCCTTTCCGTATCAAGATGCCGTGCCTACCTAATTGAAACTCATCGATTGAATGAATGCGCCGCAAAGGAGACAAGACGGAAATCTCAATCGTGACGCGGTTCAACTCCTCCGCTCTCAAAGGCAGAAAACGAGGGTCTTCAAATGCGGCAGCTTGCGCCATCTCTATAATCAGCTCGCACAAAGGCTCATCCCCGACAAGATGTCCAATGCATCCCCTCAACCGTCCATCCTCGCGCAGGGTGACAAAAGCGCCGCAAGTCTTCCAAAGAACAGAAGAAGCATTTCTTTGAGGAAGGAATAATACATCTCCGCTGAAGAAACGGTGTTTTATACTTTCCCTCGCTATATATAATAAGGAGTGTTTCTCCCTTACTGTCAAGTGAAAAGACACTTGCGTACGCAAGACTTCAAAAGCGTGATATCCCACTACCTCGTCTTTTCCTCCTTGGGGAGAATCCCCTGAATTGCGATAGCCAAGATGTGTAATCTCATATCCTCCTTTCCTCTCCATCAGCATGAGCAGCACCGCAATCGCACTTTGCCCACAGGCACTGGTATAAAACTGGGTATAGCCTTGTCGGTCATTCTGTTCCAAGGCTTTCAAGAAGTTTGACAAAGAGCCACTTTCCACCGCTTCTCCTGTGCGAGTGTCTGCCTCCACCGCCTCCTCATAAGGAGGATAATGGGAGAAATCGCTACTAATGACAAACAGACTGTCCTCTTGAAAATAATCCTGTAACTCCGCCACAATCCGTCTCAATGTCTCCAACTTCTGTGTACCAATAATCAACGGCACGATGGGTGGTATCTGTTTCATTCTCACTTGCAGGAAAGGCAACTGCACCTCCAAGCAATGTTCCTTTTCGTGCGCCTTCGGCACATACAGGAATCCCTTGTCGTGCAACACTTCGCATACATCTCTGTCCACCTCAACATTTCCCAAGGGTGTCTGATACGCATCCGCCTCTATATTGACAGAAACACCATTGAAAGCCGTCCGATGGCTTGGTCCTATCAAAAAGACACGTTTATAAACCTTTGCGGGAGAAAGCTGCGCATACGCCAATCCCGCCACTTCTCCTGAAAAGACATAGCCAGCATGAGGCACAATCAATGCCCTCACATTCGGATTGCCTTCCGAATGTGCGTTGGCTATATAACTTTCGACCTCTGCTTTCAAGTCTGCCGGATTGTCCGTATAGAAACTTCCGGCCACAGCGGGATAACGCACCCGCTTTTGTCTGCTTGTTTTCATGATTTCCTCCTTTTGTTTTGCGTAAAGATACGAAGTTATTCTGAGAATCACAAAAGACACATTCGTCGTATATTCATTCAGACAGCCAATATCTGATATACAGCCATACTAAAACAGTCGAAATTCCCTCATTGAGGGAGGAAAACCCTTAAAAACATCCCTCAATAAGGGAACTTTTCTCATCTTTTTATCCCTCAATGAGGGATTATTTGTATATTTGTACCGTCATTAGAAGATATTCATCGTCAAAATAAGGAATAATGATAGACATTTCACTATACGCATACATGGAGGAATTGCTAAAACGCATTTCCATAGACTTCATAAGGTACAAATATGATGAAATCAACTGGAACAGCAGATTGGTGGGAATCATAGGACCACGAGGCGTGGGGAAATCAACAATGATCATACAACGAATCAAGCAATCCACTGAAGGGAATCATCTGTATGTGTCTGCCGACAACCTCTATTTCACCAAACATTCCCTCATAAATCTCACCGATGATTTCATAAAGGAAGGAGGTACACATATTTACATTGATGAAATCCACAAGTACCCTGGTTGGAGCCGAGAATTGAAACAAATATATGATATGCATCCATCATTGCACATTGTTTTCACAGGCTCATCTGTACTTGACATCAAACGAGGGGAGGCAGACCTTAGCCGCAGAGCATTGATGTACATGATGCAAGGATTATCTTTCAGAGAATATTTACAACTCTTTCATGGTATCAAAAGCAGGGCTTTCACTTTTGAAGAGATACTGAACCAGCAGGTTGAGATTCCAGAAGTGGAACATCCTCTACCCCTTTTCCGTGATTATCTGAATCGTGGGTACTATCCTTTTGCCATCGAAGGCGACTTCGCACAAAGAATGCAACAAGTGGTAGACCAGACGATAGAGGTAGATATTCCACAATACGCTGACATGAAAGTATCCACGGCAAGAAAACTCAAGCGAATGCTTGTGATACTTTCAGGACTTGCGCCTTATAAACCCAGCATGGAAAACCTTGCCACGGAAATAGGTGTGAGCAAGAACAATGTGCCTGATTATCTCGTATATCTGGAACGAGCCGGAATGATTGGCTTATTGAGAGACGACACTTCGGGAATGAGAGGTCTCGGAAAGATCGAAAAGGTATATGTCGATAATCCAAGTCTGATGTCAATACTTCTCTCCACCCCGAACATCGGAAACGTCAGGGAGACTTTCTTTTACAATCAGATGAGAGAAAAGCAGCCCATCACCTCATCGAAAGTATCAGACTTCACAATAAATGGCTATACATTCGAAATTAGTGGACGCAAAAAAGGGAAGAAACAGATAGAAGATGTAAAAGATGGACGCATTGTGAAAGACGACATAGAAACAGGACATGGCATAATCATACCTCTTTGGAACTTTGGCATGAATTACTGATGGCAAAATTCAAAATCATGATAGTGTGTGTAATAAAGAGGTGTTAAGGTAATACACTTCAAACGCTAATGAAGCAGGCTTCATTGGCGGATGAAGCAGTATTGCTTTTTTATGGGTTTTTCATGAATGGCCAAAGACACAGTATTTAGTTCTGATTATAGAAGTAGTTTAAACTTTTGTCTTTATACAAATTCCATTTAAAAGTAAGTTAGATTCTGATACGCAATTCGTCGCATGACGAAGCATTTCCTACGTGTTCATCAACCAGTAGAGACGTGATTTATCACGTCTCCACACTCATCAGTGATGAATCGCATGACGGGAGAACCTACTTGATTATTTCCCAATGTCCGTCCTTATCAGCCCCAATGCGTTTAATGAGTTTTCCATTCAGTTTATTAAGATAATAGTCCGTTAAAAATTCTTTTGAGCAGGTAAATATTATTCATATAGACCTTTAGCAATCCGATGGAAAGCGACGGATAGTATCGTTGCCGCATGAGGAAGAGATTGAACCGCATCCAGTCAAACTCACGTTCAAACAACTGCCGGAAGCGTTGTTCCGAGCTGTCCGAGTAACGTCCCATTTGGGTGAAATTAATCTTTCTTGGCAGTACCATATACAAAATCAAGAGTTGAATGAACGCTGTTTTAAAACTTTTGCGTAACTTCGCTGAACAACTTTTCAAAGCGTCGACAAGGTTTATCTCCGTGAACTCTACGAAACGGGTAAAAGCGACAAAAAGCACCGCTTCCAACCAGAGGTAGTACGCAAATACCAAATTTGCATCCGCTATTTGCTCGGTGCCACCAACGTTCAGTCGCTGTTCACTGTAAATTCCTTGAATTACGAAGTGCTGAAAGGCGACAAGGCGGGCATTTCTTCCATTAGGGTAAACAAGCAATATCGTATAGAATTTACCGTTACGGAGCAAGGATCGGAACCCATTGTCAACGTGTGCAATGTCTTGGAATTGTCAAACCATTATAAATGACATGTTATGATTACGATTAAAGGGGTTGACCCTAAAATGATTGCCAACAATCTTGAACCGTTTACACCTGTGCATCCGGGCGAAATGATAAAAGAAGAAATCGAATACCAGGGCATATCGCAAAAGAAGCTGGCTGAACAAACGGGCATTCCATATACCGCACTTAATGAGGTGTTGAACTGCAAACGCCCAGTTTCAACGGAATATGCCTTGCTACTTGAAGCCGCATTGGGAATTGAAGCGGGAATTTGGATAAAGACGCAAGCTGATTATGACATGGTAACCGCAAGGCGAAACAAGACATTCGCACAACGCCTTGAAAGCATAAGGAAGATTGCGGCGGTACTTTAACTTAATTCAATCAGATATGAACAAACATTCTATGGCTATTGGCTTCGCCCTCATAGGGCTTGGCGTAGGCGCTCCCCACAGCTTTTGCATACCGTCACATAGTGGCGGATTTCCTTGATTACCGGCTTCAGTTTCGGATTGACACCACTTGTGTCACATAATCAAGTATGCGTTCGGCGTCCTCCAACGGTTCACCGCAGCTAGTACAATAGCCCGGTGCGTCATCGATTATCTCATCAGGTGAGGAGGAAATGGAATGTTTACATAAAATAAAATCAGAGGAGTAAACCACAATGGATTTACTCCCCAAATTGAATATCATTTTCTAAAGGCTAATCGCCATAGTTCTCTAAACCAGAGGACTAATGAAGATAATACCACTATTATTATCCAATCAACAAATTTCATTGGGGTACAATTGAAGAAATCATAGATAACTTCTACTATTACAACCTGACCAATAAAGATGATTGCAACAATGGTAAAGAATTCTTTACTCATTCTGAGTTTAAAGAAACTTTTTCCTGTTTCAAATGAACGGGTGTTGAACATATACCAAAGATGCGTCCACACAAAGATGGAAAAAAGTAGCGTCTGTTCGTATGGAGATAAACCATTAGCTTTTCCAAGTTTACAATGTAATAAATCTGTCATTTGTGTTATCTCTGTATGTTGAAATATATAGAGAAATGCCACAAGCAGTAAAAAGAAAAATCCTCCTACACCAAGAATATCTTTTTTCATTTGCTTAGTAAGAATGAACGCTTTGCGATTGCGAGGCTTTTCTTTCATTACAGATTCCGATGGGGGCAAAGAAGCGAGAGCCATTGCTCCAAATGTATCCATTATCAAGTTTACCCAAAGCATTTGAGTAACAGTCAACGGAGACTCAGTTCCCATAAATGCTCCGACTAATACAATGAAACATGCTGCCACATTAACTGTAAGCTGGAACAATAAGAATCGCTGAATATTCTGATAAAGTGAACGCCCCCACATTACAGCCCGGCAAATACTACTAAATGAGTTGTCAATGATGGTAATGTCTGACGCTTCCTTTGCAACAGAAGTTCCATCCCCCATAGACAGACCAACGTGGGCTGCTTTAAGCGCAGGTGCATCATTAGTACCGTCACCTGTTACGGCTACTACCTGATTGTTCCTTTGAAGTGATTCAACTAAACGCTTCTTATCCATAGGACGAGCACGAGCAATAATTTTCAGATTTAATACTTTTTTATCAAGTTCTTTTTCTGATAATTTTGCGAACTCATTACCTGTTATCAGTGAATTATCATTGTCCTCTTTCGTCCAAAGACCTATTTGGCGACCAATTTCCTTAGCTGTTCCAGGGGTATCACCTGTGACAATCTTTATATTTATACCTGCAGAAATACACTCTTGCACTGCTGTGGGAACATCTTTACGAACAGGGTCAGCTATGGCAACAATGCCCATAAATATGAGATTTTTAGCTACAACTTTATTGTCAGATATTGCCACATCACCATCATGAAGTATTTGGTAAGCAAAACCTAAAGTTCGCATAGCACGATTCTGGTAATTGAGTAGCTGTTTCTCCATTTCTGAGGTCTCTATATTTCTATTAATATGCTCACAAAGAGAAGAAACAATTTCAGGTGCTCCTTTAACATAGAGAATTTTTTCCCCTTTAAACTGAGAGGATTCTACTACTGTAGCCATGTATTTCCTTTCTGTTGAGAAAGGAAGTTCTTCAATTATTGTTGTATTCTCTTTTAATTTTCGATAATCGACACCTTTGTTCTTAAGCCATAACAGAAGAGCTCCTTCCGTAGGATTGCCTAATACTGTTGGTTTATTAGGATTGGTAAAATCCAATGATGCTGTAGAATTAAGAGCTATTCCTTCCTTAATCAAGCAACTGATTTCATCTGTACCTAAGTTTTGATTGATTAAGCCATAGAAATTGGTCTCTTCAACACTCATTTGATTTTGTGTAAGTGTACCAGTTTTATCTGTACAGATAACAGTTGTTGCACCCATTGTTTCACAAGCGTGCATCTTTCGGACGAGATTATTGGTTTTCAGCATTCGCCGCATACTATATGCAAGGCTCAAAGTTACAGCCATAGGCAGTCCCTCAGGTACTGCAACCACAATCAAAGTAACTGCAATCATCAACGTTTGTAGCACATATGCTGTGATATGCGCCCATTCCATTGAGTTGTCACCCATGAAATATATCAATAAGCGTCCTATGACAACCAACCCGGCAAATCCATAGCTCAATTTTGTAATCAGATCACTTAATCCATCCAATTGTTCATTAAGAGGTGTCTTGACACTATCATCTATTTGAGCGGCCTCAAATACTTTTCCATTTTCTGTTTTATCACCGACAGCCGTAACCCTAAATATACCATGTCCCTCCATTACCTTTGTTCCTTTGAGGACAAAGTTTGTTGGATATGTTGCGTCTTTATCAAAATCTTCTTTATTTGTACTTTTGCGACAAATAGGCTCTCCCGTAAGAGTTGACTCATCGATACTCAAACTAACACTTTCTAATAAGTCGCCATCAGCCGGGACTTCAGATCCCGTATTGAGTATTATGACATCACCAACGACTACGTCCTTTTTAGGAATTTGTGTAGCATTTGCATTTCGTATAACTTCAACAAGCTCATCGTCATTCACTTGATTAAGAATAGCAAATTCTTTATCTGCTTTTAGTTCAAAATAGAAAGCTAATCCCGTTGCAAGCAGTATGGCTACGAAGATACCTATCGGTTCAAAAAATACCGCAAGACCTTCACCTAAGAAAAAATGCTCATAAATAGAAATCCCTATGGAAAGCACACCTGCTATCATTAAAATAATGATGAGAGGATCCTTGAACTTTTCCAAGAATTGTTTCCACAAAGGATCTTTTTCTGGTGGAGTAAGAATATTTACACCATGTCTTTTGCGACTTTCCAGCACTTCAGCATTTGTCAAGCCAACGTAATGTTTTTTTTGTTGCATAATATATTGCTCTTTTAATTAATAATCACCTACAAAACAGCATTTTAAGTAATGCCGCACCGATTTTTCTTTCCAAACCGAATTTTGATGTTGGAATTCCAGTTTGTCTCGCAATTTTTTGTTTTGCTTTGGTTATACCTAAAGCTCGCTTCCACGAAAAACTTACTCCCGGTATATCTATTATCTTCTTTGCCATATATAGTCACTAATTTCACATCGAAGTATTTACAATATAATCAACACTAATGAGATTACTATTATGTAAAACATTATGGATGTGTCAAGTTGCAAATGTTGTCCAATTTGTGCCTTAGGAATGAATTTGATTACACCCAATGTCTTTACAAAGATGTTTTCAATTATTCCAAAGGCTCTTTGATATTTAGGAAATAGCTGACCTTTAAATGGTGCAATTTTCCAATAAAGCATGAGTACTATCAGAAATAATCCACATAACAGCTTCAAAAGCACAATCCAATTACCCCTAATTATGGAGCCGAAAAGGATTAACGAAATGACTATAATGAAAACAAACAACTGTTTCATTGTTTTTTCTAATTATTGACAAGCTGGACTATAACAAGTCTTCCTCCTTGTCCTTTATCCAATAAAATCTGTCGACCTTCAGTCAGAGGTACATAATCGCCTATTGATATAGCTTTTTTCTCAGTAATATCCATCATATCAGGGAGATTCCTATTTATGAGAATCCATTGGTTCTTGAAAAAATGAAAATCTCCAACAGGCTTTTTATCTGCTTCTGAAATTCGTTCAGTAGGAGATATCAAATTATTGGAATGCCATTTATATAGAGTTTGCTTGTCATAAACCATTAAACGATAATTTTCTGATATGAATTTACCATGAGACGGTGCATAATAAAAATTCAATATCGGTAACTGCCCATGATACTCTTGGCCACAAAAAGGACATTTGGGCTTTCTAGTATTGTCAAAAACAAACCAATGAGCCTCACAATTTGGATTCTGACATGGTTGTACCAAATCGGCAGTTTTTACTAAAGCATCTTCCCACTCAGCTGCACTTGGACGTTGCAATGGTTCATGCAATCCATCAATAAATGCACGGTCAAACAATTTTTTTAAGTAAGGACCACATAATGTATAAGGCATTTTAGAGGGATCTCCTTGAGGTAATTCGGATGGAGATAATTGCTGGGCTTTTACTCTATTAGATTTATCTGTTGGATTTTCAATAAATAAAGCTTTCTCGCCCATTGACAATTCTTCATCACGACCACTATCATTGATATCATTAACCTTTCCACCCCTTAATGGATGCCTATTAAGAAGATACATATATATCAACACAGCCAAAGCATGACGATCGGTATAGATACTCGGTAACTTTCGCTGCTTGTCATCCAAGGGTAAATGTTTTGTCTCAATAACTTCTGGGGCAATAAAGTCAGGAGTTCCGATTACTTCTGGCGGAAATTTGCCTGGAACCACCAAACTGTCATCATCTATGATACATGCGCTACCGGTTATAGGGTCAACTAATATATTTTTATAGGATAAATCCGAATGTGCCAAACCTGCAGCATGGAGACGCCGGACTGCACGTGCGATCTTGATACACATGTGGAGATTTGTCAACCAATTACCCTTTTGGTCTGCTGGAAGAAAGTTGTTTCTTAGTTTTGCAGAAGCGAACCATTTACCTTCCTTTTCTTTTCCCTTTATATTAATTTCTTTTCCCTTTATATTCCAAGGTCCATCTGAAAAGAAATATTTTTTATCATAGAATGGCATGACAATACCTGTTTTGCCATTCCATTCAACCATTTTTGTTGGCCAAGCAAAAAGATCTTTCCAGTAAGCCCCTTCAGGGGTATTAAATATTCGTTCACGATAAATGCCAACAATATTATTGATGCGCTCTCTATCGTTAGCGTTAATAGGCTTTCGATAAAAAGCCACAACATATGTTTTGTCGGGACTGAAATAAACATCTTTAACACCACCTTGAGCTTTTATTTCATCATAAAACTCTACGGTGCTTCCATCGTTTGCTTTTAGAGATACTTTATCTGCCATATACTCTTGTTTTAATACAATATTGCTATAGTTCTATCATCATGATTTCCCGGAGACCAAAAGTCTAACCAATTCAAAAGTTGCTCAGCCGCATCTTCATTGTCATCTGTTAGCTCAACACCATTTTCACGAAGGTCATTCCATAAGCCGCTCCATTTATCATACGATTTCAGATTAGCATCTGTTTCAAATTTTGGATCGCTAACCCCATCTGTCATCAAGAATAATGCGGTAAAATCCGGGACAATCCTACAATTCATTCTTTGGTAGAATTTCGTAGAATCTGTGAAGATTTCAGGCATTGTTAAAAATCTTGTTTGACCTGCATATTCTCCTTCATCTGGCATTCCAAGCATGGTTGCAGTTTTGTTTTTTTCATCATAGAGGCATATAGCGCCATCGCCTACCCAAAAAGAGGCGACAAACCAACCAAACTCAAATTTCTTGCATATTGCCAACAGGAGCGTAGTAGAATATTCTTTTATTTTTCGTCCTTTCTGTTGCGCTTCCATAGCAATTGCCTTATGAGCTTTCAATGCGGCATTACCAACTATTTTGTATATATCTGCACTAATTACTTGTCCTGCTTCTTCTGTTTTTTGATTAAGGTGATAGACATTAATTTTCTTATCAAGACCTTCCGAATTAGCCAATTGTTCTTCACAATGTTGGACAGCAGTGTCGCAAGCTATTCTTGAACCTTGACGAGAATATTGAGCAGAACCAGCACCATCAGCAACAGCAATGACATACCAATTCGTTTTTTCGTCATGATAGAGACGGAAATGATCATCCCTTGGTTTACCTTCTTGTGCATGTGACCGTCCTCGTTTACTTGCAGCGACAATATCTTTTTGTGGAGTACCATCAGGTAGCGATTCCACTTTCAAATATTCTTTATCCGTATCTTCTTTGGGATATTCTATATCTTCAGGAACCGGAATATTTTTCCACAAATCACGAGGATCTGGATTTACTATAATCTGCAAGATACGTTCTAAAAAAGGACGTTCAATAGATAGACCATGATATTTATACTGTAAAACAAGATCAAAAGTTCCACTTTTTTTAGGCAAACCACTTATTCTAAATGACTTTCCATCTTCCTGTTTCTCAATTTTCAATCCATGCTCTTCTTCAGTAAGTCCAGAGAGTTTGATGTCCGTCATTCCTTCACATGGAATATTGACAACTTCATCGTATGATTTCCTAATAGATGCGTTAGGAATAACGATGGGCAACTCTTTCACCTTATTTTCAATTACAACTGCTTCGTTCATAAGATATTCGTTATATTCTTTCCACAATTTATCTGCGAGATATTTGAGAAAGTTCTCTTTGCGCTCCTCTGATTCTCCATTACTAAAGAAGATATCAATGACCTTTTCAATATTCATACTTATCCCCTCCCTCGTTTTATGTTCATTCCATCTCCACCAATTGCGTCTAATGAGCCCTCCATGCCACACCAAGGACATGCTGTCGTTTCTCCATCTGAACACATAATATTACCGCATTCGCATACAACTAGCCCAAATTGATTACCACAACACGGACAAGTAGGTGCTCCGACTAAAGACATTGTGTTTATGTTTCGATTCGATTTCCCATTGCTCAATTCCTCATAACTTTTATCATCTATGGGATAAGCTCCAACAAGTTTATAATCCCTCCCTTTCACATCTAATTGTTCTAATCCAGGAATTTTACCCATGTGCTTTGCGTATTTTATGAGATATTCTTTCTTTGTATTGGAACATTTGCCTAATAATACAACAAAATTTTCATCTACGACACAATCCTTTGTTGTATCGATTTTTTCCAAATTAATCCCTGAAGTCGATGCAAGCTGAATATCATCACTACCTGCATCTGTCACAGAAACACTTGTCGATTTAATCGATGCTGTAACCCATTTAAAAAATGCCTTAAAGGATTGTTCTCCTGTATCGTTCAATCTTAGTACATTATCAGAGATAGTTCCCAGCATTTTTGTGTCTGTATTGTCTCCTATAGATATACAGACCAAATTTGCATTCTTTCGATATTGCATATTCCAACGATTGAAAGCCGGTTGTGGATTATCTGTCGGTGTGCCATCTGTAAAAAGAAATATGATGGGTTTCCAATCGCCTTTCATTTCAACCGTAGTTTTCTTCACAGATTTATCTATGTTGTCCATTAGACAATTCAATGCAGTCCCCAATGATGTACCTCCGCCGATTGGGAATTGTGGTGGGTAGAACTTATACAATTCTGTCAATGGAGATAAAATCTTTGCTTTTCCTGCAAACACGATTACAGAGACAAATACCGTTTCTAGGGCATAAGGATCTGTCCGTAATTCTTGGATGATATTTCTCATTCCCATTTCAACTTGGGTGATGGGAGTTCCAATCATTGATTCTGATACATCTATCAGAAAATATATAGGCAATCTTCTCATAAAATCAAATTACAAAATTTACTTCTGCTGGAGGACCTGGCAATTCCAACGAGTCGGTTGTTCCGACACTCTTTCCACCAATTCCTATGACATCAGAAACCCAAACAAAGAATTTCTTAAAAGATGTAGCATCCATAGTATCAAGAGTAAAAACCTGATCTGTAAGCTTTTTTAGTGGCTCTATTTTGGCTTTCGGGCCGGCAGCACAAGCAACAATGCTTGCAAAATTTTCACTTTTGACTTTAGGAATAATATTTTCATAGACCTGAATATCAGAAGGCTTACCGTCTGTCAAAACGAAAAGTAACGGTCGCCAATCACCTTTTTGTTCAGGTGTTCCTTTTTGAACCTCTATACCAATGCGGTTACAAAGAACTTCTAATGCTTTTCCCAAAAATGTGGGTCCTGAATCAGGCGTGACAATATTGGGGACCTGTAAATCTGCAAGTTCTGTTAGAGGAAGAATCTGGCTGACTTCTCTGTCAAAAGTAATTACACTTATACAAACTGTTTCTAAAGCATAAGGGTCTTGACGAAGAGTTGCAATCATATCAGCCAATCCTACTTTAACACTCTCTATTGGTTCTCCTTTCATAGAACCGCTAGTGTCTATCAATATATATACAGGCAAATGTCTCATTATTGATTAAGTTATAGAGTAAGTGGCACAAATCATTTCGTGCCACTTTGTTCTTTTTATACTACAATATTTACTTCTGGGGGAGGAGGTGGTAATTCGCTCATTGTCGCTACATCGCCATGGGCATCTTCCACCTTTTGACTTCCTGTGCTAATACTTGCGCTGACCCATTTAAAAAAGGCTTTTATCGTTGCACTGTCAGCAGTATCAAGCTGAACTACATTTTCAGTGATTTGTTTCAGCGTATTTGTATTCGCTCCTTGACCTGCAGCACAAGCTACAACCATTCCGAATTTCCTTTTCTGAAATTCACTCAAACCTTTCTGCAAGTCGTCTGTAGGCTCTCCATCTGTCATGAGAAAGACCAAAGGTTTCCAATCCCCTTTTACTTCTTGCGTTGTCTTGACGATTTCTGTATCCACCTTTTGTGCGAGTAAAGCCAAAGCTTCTCCTAATGCAGTACATCCATTTGCTTCTATTTGTGGCTGTTGAAAAGCTGATAATTCTGTAAGAGGAGTTATCTGCTGAGCAGTAGAATCAAATGTAATGATACTGATATACGCCGTTTCCAAAGCATAGGGATCTCCACGTAAAGTGGAAATAAGGGTTTGAACACCATTCTTGACCGCTTCAATGGGTTCTCCATACATAGAGCCAGAGGTATCCAATAATAAATATACGGGTAATCTTCTCATAATTTATCTTGAATATGAAGTTAGTATTCTTTTTACTGTCTGTCGCAAATCATTTTGATCATCAAAAGCATCGCCTATAGCTGCAAACTTCCAATCCCCATTACGACGATATAATTTTCCCATAATAAGCGCATTCTTCCCCATGAATTGGTCTTCTTTGGCTACATCATATTGGGCAAAAACAGACTTTACTTTTTCAGGAGTACCTTCGTACATACGAATTGCCACATATGGAATCTTTTGGAAATCTATATTACGTGGTTGATAAATGTTCAAGAAAAAGAAAATCTGATCGATGTTTGGATTTACCTTTGTGAGATCAACTGTAATTATTTCATTGTCCAATCCATCATCACCACCTTTGTCTCCTTCGGTATCATCTGGAGTGTGATACATTGACTTGTCAGTTGACCAATCTTTTCCAACTGGGAGATTTGCAGCTTGGAAAAATTCTTTTTTATATAAAGGAGAATATAATGTATCAATAAGTTGTCCTTTATTGTCAGTCATAACACAACTCAAATCTACATCTACGTCTAATTCTTCCTTTTTTGTTCCAACTCCCAAGAAGCCAGTTTTTTTAACAACAATAGCTCCCCAGTTACAACCTACACAAAAGTTGGTAAGTTTTGCGCCATTATCTTTTTCAAGATTTATGCGCTGTCCTTTTTCTAATCGTATTGCCATAATTATAATTGTATAATCACGTTATTTCATCTTTATTTCTGGGTGAATAATTGAATTCTCATCTCAAGCCACTTACGAGAACTTTTTCACTAATTCTTCAAGACCGCCATGATGACCAATTCCTGTCGCTTGAATTTTCCATTCGTTATTACGACGATATAACCTACAAAATTCAATAGAAGCACAGGTTGAGAAATCTTCTGTTAAATCATATACAAATTCACCTTGTCCTTCAGCTTCTTGTCCTTGCTTATAAAGACGAACATAGGCTCTATCCACTTGACCGAAGTTCTGTTTCCTTTCTTCATGTTTATGAATACTTACCGTTATTATTATCTCTTGTATATCAGTTCGGACTTTAGAAAGGTCAATATCCATGATTTCATCATCGCCACTTTCTGATGTAGAACCGTCCTCGTCGTCAATAGATCCTATAACTGACATTTCCGGATCAACTGGGCGAGATTGCGACCGCATATCATCATTAGAAGTCCATTCTGTATATGAACAGATTTTACGAGGTTCCACTAATTCTCCCTTATTACGACCATCAAGATACACTCTCAGTCGTTTCTCCGAATTGTAGAAAACTAAATAATCATCAGTAGGTATCTTATGATTTGAATTAACCATAAATGCCGAAACATCAAGGTCAAAATCATACGATGACGCATCTTCGTTCACATCCCAACCAAGTCCAACATGAAAAATATTCATGTTAAGTACGTGGTTTTGTCCTTTTACAAGATTTATCGGCATACTTATTGGTATTTATTCACAAGTGCTTGTAAACCGCCTTTATTCCCTATGCCCATAGCCTCGAATTTCCATTCTTCTCCACGGCGATACAGGCGACCAAATTCAACTGCGGTTTCTATAGAAAAATCTTCATCCAAGTCATAGCGAGCTATTTCCTCGTTTGTAACCGAATTGTAAATGCGGATATAAGAGTTTCTAACTTGACCGAAATTCTGTTTTCTTTCATCTGCCTTATATATAGTGGCAACAAACAAAATCTCTTGAATGGATGAGTCTACTTTCTGCAAATCAACATTCAAAGTTTCATCATCTCCTCCATCACTATTACCTCCAGTAGTGTCATCACCAGTTGACTCTATTGCAGTATCAGGTGATTTGGGATTATTATAATAGATGAAATAATTGTCATTGGGGATTTTCTTGTTGCCACCCAGCATAAAAGCTGAAGCATCCAAATCGAAGTCATAACCTGTTCCTTCATTCGGATCCCATCCCAGACCTACACTAACTTTTGACAAGCCTATGCCTATCCGCTGTCCTTTCTCTAATATAATTGCCATAGTTGTAACATATTAATTCTGCTGCAAAGTTAGAGAATAAACATCGGATTTATATATTTCCACAATATTGCAACCACCGGTCATATAATTCGAAGATAATTAATTGCAAGATTACAACGCCAATATCCGACTCCAAAAATCGGAATCTTCAAAACGACAAACTTTCATTGTTTGGGTATCATAACATAGACATAATTCTGGAGGAATAGCCACACAATAATTTCCGAAAATATTCCGTTGAACAAGATAGTCATCCGAATTGCTTAACACTTCACTAATGGAACGAATTTGTCGTTTTATAAGGCTTAACATTGGTAATCTATTCTCAGATATACATATCTTCGGAGCCTTGTCCCTATCACCACCAAATCCTTCATAAATCATTTCATACTTATGCTGTATCAATCCCATACGATGATCAAACTTCTTTAATGCTCTTGCATTCTCAGGCTTGCTGAAATTTATTCCGCCACATCTGGATTCTAATAAAAACAAAGCATATAATGCCTTTTCTCTCCTATGGAGTTTTAATAACTCAACTTCTGCTTCTGGAAAATATATTTTACTATTGAGCAAATCTATAACTACTCTGCTCCTAATTCCTTTTCTATCTATAAATATATCAAGCACCTGTTTGTAATACCCTCGATAAACGAATCTTTCTTTACCTCCAAAAGTTGAGCTTAACACCCTTGGCTTATATAAATTCATAAACAAATCAGTTAAATCCTTTGTCATATCAATTGCGTCTTTTTCAAGAGTTATAGATAAGAAATTGGAATAAACATTTCCATTTACAACCGATTCATTTATACATAAAAGCATGGAAGGTAAAGATTTATCTAAATCTTTAATATTCATTTTACCAACTATACCTTCCTTGCAAAAATCCGAAGTGCTCAATGTCGTTAATTGCTTTATCATATCACCCATCCTTTTTTCTGAGATGTCAGGATATAGAAACGACAGTAATGACAACAGTTTACTTTGAGGCAGCAATTTATAATGTTCGCTAACTTTAGGTAGATAGACAAAATTCAGTCCTATAAGTCGAAATTCATTCGATATTTCCCTATAAGCATTTAAAATCTCTTTATTTGCTTCTTTATAAAATTCTCCCTCAATATATAGTATTTGCGATTTTTCAACTATAGTATTACCCGGAAGCACCGTTGAATATATTTCAGCCTGCGCAAAAATATCTTTAGACAAACATACAATTATTGCAAGTAAAATAAATATTTCTTCTTTACTAAAAGCTATATCGGATAAAGCTAAATTATAGAAATCCCCAATAACATCATGAATTAAGCTTGGTGATGAGTTTTTTAATAAGCAAATAGCATTAGCCAAAGTCATAGTATTACTTATAACTTCATCATTCTTCGTTATACGATATTTCTCCTTAATTCCATCTAAATACTCGATTTCTCTGAGATCTATGATAGAATCAGCCATTATAATATCAGAAGCTATTCGCATAATTCCAGCTCGCTCATTTTGCTTCATCTCTAAACCATACAGCAGACCTGATTCCCAAAAGTCAGAAATTTACATGATGTTATTAGGCAAAAAAGAAAAGCGTGGGAATCTGCCTGTTACTCGTCCCACACATAGAGGCTCTGGCATTGCCCTGTTAGTCGAAACGAGCAACGCCGAAGCCCACGCCGATATGTATATAAACGAGAATGATGCAAACAATCGACAAGGATTGTCTGTATACAAAATCGGATATAACATACCCATGGACATCTACCGTTGCTTTGATTTTGACTAACAATTCGAAACTGCCAGATTTCTATGTGTCAAGAACAAAGCGTCAAGTAAACGCCTTCATCTTTTGTCAGTTCTCTTTCCCTCCCCATAGCCCGCTGTCATACGTTTATTTGATATGCAGTTCGGCGTGAGCAGCTTTCCTATCACAAATCTCAATAGAGTTTGCTTTTGGAAAAACGGTGAGAACTTATGCAAAGATAGTCATTTGAAAACTAAAAAAAGAGGGTATTCCATTAAACGGATAGATTTACGCATTTATTAACTTTTCTCAACTGCACTATCTGTTGCTTTTCATAGCGTATATAAATAGTATATAACTATCTGATAATAAACACAATAATACTAACTATTTACGATTTTAATCATCTATCAGAACTCAAGTTTCGGATTTAGAATTGGAGGTTGAATTTATTGTATATAAAAGCTTTGAATATTTTCTTATATCATTGGAATTAAGCAAATTAGATATAACAAAGACATTACTCAAGACTCAAAGCCATGGGTAAAAACACAAAAATTCTGTCAGAAATTCGCAACTTTTTCAGTGAAAAACGTTGTAGTACCGTTATGGACTCATTTACACACCTGCCTGAAAACATCAACTTGGACTGCCGCAGTCTTGGTGGAATGAAACGTGCCAACTGTCAGCTCACAAACCTCCAGGTGTCTTATACCGACTCAGGTAGACACATTTATGAACAATAAAATGTGTAATAAATGAGTAAGCATTACAAGAGTTACAGTGAGGAATTCAAGCTGTCTGTTCTTCGGGACTATTATTCCTCAGGAAGCAAATACGCTTGTTGCAAGAAGTATGACTTATCCAGTTCCATTCTTCTAAAGAAATGGCTGGAGAAGTACGAGTCTGGTGAAAAATCTCTATCTTTGCCCCCTGTAAGTCCAAAGACAAAGGATATGGCAAAACGAAGTAAAGAAGAGTACCAAGAAGAGAACGTCTGTTTGAGGAACCGCGTCAAGGAACTGGAAAAGGCTTTGGTAATGAAGAGGTTTGACTGGAGAGTATAAGGTTATCTCAACGCAATGCGCCCTTATTCTATCTTATAAATGGAAAAATACTACACATTGAAAATCTTCTTCTCTGTGTGTACTTTATGAAGGAAAATGAACGAAAAAGTAAAGGACTATGGTACAATGTGGGCCCATTTCCAGTGATTTTAGGTTGTTTAGTGTAGGCTAGTGTAGGCTTAGTGTAGGCAATATTCCTGTTTTTTGTCA
>CAVDHB010000050.1:0-106280 GCA_963608705.1 Prevotella sp. P5-108 | reverse complement strand
GATATTCAGGCGGCTATGACGCCGGGGTTCCACCTCTTCCCATTCCGAACAGAGCAGTTAAGCCCGGTAGTGCCGATGGTACTGCGCAAGCGGGAGAGCAGGAAGCCGCCGTTTTACAGGAAGTGGAGTTGTTCCGAAAGGAGCGACTCCACTTTTTTTGTTTATACGCTTCAATGATTTTTCAGTGAAATATTGTACCTTTGCAAGCACTTACGTAGGGTTAATGATATGAGAAATTACATCTTCTTATGCTTGCTTTGGTTATCTGCTTCGGTAGAATTACATGCCTTGGACTTCTCTTTCTCTGTACGGGAATCGGGAGCCGCTTTGACGGATGGGGTTGTCAATCGAATTTTCAAGGATAGGGATGGATTTATATGGTTGGGGACGTCTTCGACTGTAGAACGTTATGATGGTTTTCTTAGCAAGTCTTATCCTTATGAGACACATCCCGTAAACTATTCTACCTTAGTTGTGTTGGCATTGGCTCAACTTCCCGATGGTACGATGTATATGGGAAATGCCGCTGGACTGTGGAAACTTGATAACGTTCAACAGAAAACCGTTCGTTTATTCTCCGATAAGATTTCCTTTCCCGTAAACGCATTGTGCGCAATGGACAATGGCGACCTCTATATCGGTACAACCAATGGTTTGTATCTTTTGAGAGAGAATACTATTAATCGTGTGACGATGGATGTGGAGAACATCCGTCGCAGTAATCCGTCCATATTGGGAATCACCGCTCTCAGCCAAAAACAACTCTGTCTGTTGACATCCAATGGTCTTGTTTTCTGCCATATCCCAGACAAATCCTCTTTGCCTTCTGTCACTAAGACCTTTATAGGACCATTACAAGCAAATGTGGTCTACTCCTCTTTTCTGCGTTGTGATGATCGCCTGTTAATCGGTACCAGTGCGGGTAGTGTGGAGAGTTTCAGTCTCCGTGACCACCAATTCCGTCCTTTTTGGAGTGGCGGAAAATTTGCCGTCACTTCGCTCTCTGTGGAAAACGGTCAGTTGGCGGTGGGAACATCGGGGAATGGACTCTTTCTTTTAAATGCGTCCAGTGGGGAGGAGATGTATCGAGCGGTCTATCATAGTGGTTTTGATAATAGTCTTTCCTCCAATTATATCTCTTCTGTGCTGCTGAGTAATGGTATTCTTTGGTATGGCACCGATTATTTCTTGGGGCTGGGGATATTGAGAAATGTATATGAGCCATTTCGTCTTTACCAATTAAATGATTTCAAGGCACGTCATCTTTCTGTGCGCAGTTCTTGTTACTATGAGGGGAAGGTGTACATTGGCACACGTGAGGGCCTGATAGTTTGTGATGAACAGACTGGCGGGGTTTCCTATCATCGTCCTCCGAAAGGACTTCGTTCCAATCTTGTGTTTTCCATCCATCCCTATCGTGGGTTGATATATGTAGGCACGTGTCGAGGTGGACTTTCCGTGATGGATCCTCACAGCGGACAGTTTGTGGAGAATGCATTGACAAAGCAGATGACCCGTGATGATGTTTTCATGTTTGAGGAAGACTCGCAAGGAAGGCTGTGGATAGCCGCCTTGGACGGGCTGTTTTGCTGGGACGGGAAAACCGTCAAAGAATATAATAGCACGAACAGTCAATTGCCCGGGGCCATCGTTTACACTGTCTGTATAGACTCCTCGGGACGTTTTTGGGTGGGGACAGACAAGGGAGTGGCACTGTTCAATCCTGCCAAGGGAACGTTCTCGCAGGTGCGTTTTCCGTTTGGAGACACTTTGAACAAGGAATCTATCCGTCTCATCCAAGAAGGGAAGGACGGACAGCTGTTCTTCTTTCTGTTAGACAAGAAAAGCTTAGTGGTGACGGACCGCAAACTTCGATGCGTGCGTAAATTTGAAAATAACACCTTTTACAATATGTGGATGGAAGCAGGGGGTTCCTATTGGATAGGAGGCGGAAACGGGCTTTACAAAACTGACAAGACCTTTCGCCGTATGTCTTTTTATCCGTTGGACGAGTTGGTGGATGGAGATATGTCGGTGTCGGGCGGCGCGCTGTTGGAATCCTATAAGAACGGTTCATTCCTGGTGGCTTGCAGTCGTGGACTGGTGGTGGCAGACCCGCGTTTTGCTTACAAGGCGGCTCCTTTCCGTTTGACCGCCCTCACGATTCACGGGCGCAAGTATGCGGAAGAGGTGCAGCTGAAGTCTGACACGGTGTTTCATCTCTCTCCTGACGAGAACAACTTGACCTTTTCTTTTGCTTCCTTGCAATATGAGACTCCCCGTTTGATGAGAGCGGAGTACAAATTGGAGGGAAAAGACAGTGTATGGCACGAGGTGCAAGGACAGCATGAGGTGACATATTACAATTTGCCTTCGGGTGATTATGAGTTTGTGGTGCGGCGTCCTTGTGATGTCTCTTCTGAGAGCCGTGTCCGCTTCACCATCCGCCGTGACTGGTCTTCGGTCGCTTGGTGTGTGGTGGGATTCTTGTTAGCTTGTGGTGGAATGACGGTGTGGATTCGGCGTAGGAGCATCAAGCAGTTTGTGTTGGATTATCTCAAACGCACCGTGCATGCGAGGGAGGCTGTGAAGAATTACAGCAATCTTTCGGAAGAGGAGTTAAGGCGGTTGTCTGAGCAGCTTGACAACTATATGCGGAAAGACAAACCTTATTTGGATGCAGATTTCAAACAGTCCGATGCGGCAGCGTCGTTGGGATGTTCCGTCTATGTGTTGTCCGCCGTTTTCTCCGTCTATTTGAAAGAAGGATGGTATGACTATGTGAACCGCTGGCGAATAGAGTCGTTCAAGGCTGCGGTCATTTCGGGCGAATACCGTAGGTATACCATTCAGTCGTTGGCGGAGCGTTGTGGCTTCAAGTCTCGCACGTCCTTTTTCCGCATTTTTAAGAAAATCACCGGGCTGACACCGAGTGAGTACATAAAGAAGCATCCTTAATCTGTTGTATTTCCGTAGCACAAATTTGTGCTACGGAAATACTGTACCTGATAATCAGCTGTTTATGCGAATACTTGTGCTTCCCCTTTGAGATATACATCTTGGTTGTCTTTTTGTGTCCAACCGGTGTTACTTTTCATTTATCTTTGCAGTGCAGAACAGAAAATTACATTGTACTAACTTGCAATCATGTTTTTAATGTCTGTGTACGCCTTATTTAAACCTGTACGATAATTACCAAAGAAAAGTAACACAAATTCAACCTTATGATGAATTACTCTTCAATCAATGTAAGGTCGGGTGCGCCCGAATTGACAAAGCGATTAGTACTCGCGTTGGGACTAATGAGCTTTTTCCCTTTGGGGACAACGGCCTTCGCTTCCACTTCCGCTACGGGAATGGAGGTAGCGCAACAACAGCAACGTACACTCAAAGGTACGGTGGTGGATGAGAAAGGGGAACCCCTTATCGGTGTGAATGTGTCCGTGTCAGGGAAATCTGTCGGTGTCGTGACCGACTTGGACGGCCACTTCGTATTACCCGTACCTTCTGATGCGAAAAGTCTCACCTTTAGTTACGTTGGCTATGAAAAGAAAATCGTTTCCATTGGAAAAGAGAATGAACTGAAGGTCACCCTTACCGATAACAGCCAGTCGCTGAATGAGCTGGTGGTGGTAGGTTATGGTGTGCAAAAGAAAGCCACTTTGTCCGGGTCTATTGAGACAGTGGGCAAGGAGGCGTTGCAGAGCCGTGCCATCACCAATGTGGGTCTGGCCTTGCAGGGACAGACTCCGGGTTTGGTGGTCACTCGTTCCTCTCCTCGTCCGGGTAACGAGGGACTGGCTTTCCAAATCCGTGGTGCCACGAGTGTGAACGGTGGTTCTCCGTTGATTATCATCGACGGTGTGCCGGCTTTGAACGGTTCCGCGTTTCAGAACTTGAACATGGACGATATTGAGGGCATCAGTGTGCTGAAAGACGGCGCCGCCTCCATCTATGGTGCGAAAGCCGCTAACGGTGTGATTTTAGTCACCACGAAGAAAGGTAAAGGAAAACTGACCGTAGACTATAACTTCAATATGCGTTTCGCCACCAACGGTATCACGGGTTTCTCCCCAAGTATGTCACAATACGCCACGATGTTCCTGGAGGCGAACAAAGAGGAAAAGAATCCCTACTGGTGGAACTGGGTTTCAAAGGAGAATATGGAAGCCATGCAAAGTGGCAAGCCGGGCTTTTACGAGACTACTGCCTGGGGTAAGATTTTCCTGGCGGACGCTAACCGTATCGAAGAGCTTTTCGCCACTCGTTTCTCATACCAGCATAATGTCAGCCTTTCGGGAAGTACCGAGAAGATGGACTACCGTCTTTCAGCCGAGTATGCCGACAACCAAGGAAACTTGGCCACGGCCTATGATGGGCAGAAACAGTTGAACCTCCGATTGAATTACGGAGTGTGGATGACAAAATGGTTGCGTTTGGAGACCAACGCCAGCATGATTAAGACCAACACCTCCTCTCCTTCTGCCGGACTGGACAATTCCGCTTATGGAAACGACCCGGGCTTGTTCCCTGCAAAGAACCCTTATGGACAATGGTACGCCAACTTTGGTAATGTAGGAAATCGTCAGTCGGTGGCGGCCACTTCCGATGGTGGACGGGACAACAAGAAGAGTTTGATTACCCGTGTGGACTTGAAAGCCATCGTGAAAATATGGAAAGGCATCTCTTTCGAGGGGATGGCTTCCTTCCAGAACGAGGAATACAGACGTGAGCGTTATGTGCTGCCTGTGCAGACATACGACTGGTACGGCAATCCTGCGACCAGTATCGTGTCCAATACGCAACAGTCTCTGATGTATCCAGACAACCCCGGAAACTTGAAGGATATGAACAATCCCGGTTACATGGTGTGGGCGAACAACAGCCTGTACCAATATTACTCGGCTTTGCTGAAATACGATGGCACGTTTGCGGGAAAGCATAATGTGTCAGCTATGTTCGGTATCAATGCGGAGAAATCCAACTATTCCAACTTGCTGACGGCCCGTGAGAAGTTTGAGGACAACGGTGTGTATGACATCAGCCTCGCTACGGGGACGATGGGACAGTCTGGTGGAAAAGGACATAATGGCACTTATTCCTACATCGCGAAGTTGAACTACAACTACATGGAGAAATACTTGTTGGAAGTGATGGGCAGACGGGACGGAAACTCCAAATTCGCACCCGGACACCGTTTCAAGAATTTCGCCTCCGTGTCTGCGGGATGGGTGTTCACGGCGGAGAACTTCATGCAAGCCTTGACTAATGTGCTCAACTTCGGTAAGCTGCGTCTGAGTTACGGTGCTTCCGGAAACGATGTGGGCTTGGGAAATTATGACTATGTGTCCACGATTACAAAGGGTACGCTCTATCTTGGGAACGGGTCTACACCCAGCACGAACATTGTCAGTGGGCTGAGCAATTCTGGTTTGGTGAGCCTGAACCGTACATGGGAACGAGTGGAGCAACTGAACTTCGGTATTGACTTGAACTTCTTCCGAAACAGACTGACCACCTCCTTCGACTACTTCATCAAGGACAACCGCGGAATGTTGACGAACGTCACCTGGCCCGGTGTGTTAGGAGGAACGATGCCGAAGACCAACAGCGGACATCTCAACGTGAAAGGATGGGAGTTCCAAATCAACTGGCGGGACAATATCGGTGATTTCTCCTATAATGTGGGCTTCAACATTGGAGATACCCGAAGCTTGCTGAAAGAGATGGAAGGCGCCGATGCCTATGGAGCGGGTAAGAACCGGACGGTGAACGGTTATCCGTTGAACTCCTGGTTTTTGTACCGTACAGACGGCTTCTTCAAAGACCAGGCGGAGGTAGACCGTTACTACGCTCTTTACAATAATGGAGGAGCGGATCTCTCTGGGGTGAAAAAAGGATCTGTTTCCGAGCTGCGTCCTGGTGATACGAAACGTCTGGATTTGAACGGTGACTACAAGATAACCAGCATTGGCAACGAGAACAGTGACTTGCAGTATGTGGGCGACGCCAATCCGCATTTCACGTTCGGCGTAAACGCCGGCGCTTCCTGGAAGGGAATAGACCTCAACCTGTTCTTCCAAGGAGTGGGCAAGCAGTATATCATGCGTTCCGGCTGGATGGCGCGTCCGTTCTATGCGATGTACACGAACCAGAACCCCAGTTTCTTGGGTAAGACATGGACAGAAGACCATCAAGATGCGAAGTATCCACGTTTGACTACCCAGACGCAACGAGGAGACTGGAACTATGACAACAACGACTTCATGCTCCAGAACAGCCGCTACATCCGCCTTAAATCATTGGTGGTGGGCTATACCTTGCCGAAGCAATGGACACGGAAGGTGTTTTTGGAAAAAGTGCGTGTGTACTTCTCTGGCAACGACTTGTGGGAGTGGACAAGCATCGATGACGGCTTCGACCCGGAAATGGGAGAGGTGTCCAACAATAATGGCTATCCTTTCGCGCGTACATGGTCGTTCGGACTGAACGTGACATTCTAAACTCTTAACGCATGAAAACAATGAAAAAACAATACATATACACGCTGTGCTGCCTTGCGGGACTGGGACTGGCCTCTTGCCAGGACACGTTCCTTGACCTTAAGCCGTTGGACTCGAAGACGGATGTGGTCTATTTCCAGCGTGCGTCTGACTTTCAGGAATACGCCAACCAGTTCTACGGCCAATTGCCGGGTTGGCCTGGTGCATACGGCAATTTCGATTGTTCTTCCGACCTTTCCGCTTACAGTGGTTATTCGTCTGACGTAGGACATGGCGGTATTCAGGTAGGCATGGATGATGGTAACTGGACGGGAAACTACGGAAACATACGTACCATTAATATTTTGTTTCAAAAAGCGGACGGCTACGCCAACAAGAATGAAATCGCCGTGCCTTTGGGAGAAGGCTATTTCTTCCGTGCCATGAGTTATTTCAACCTTCTCAAACGTTTCGGAGGAGTGCCTATCGTGCTGGGCGTGCTTGACACGGATTCTCCAGAGATGACAGCGCCTCGTAACAGCCGTTATGAAGTGGTAGACCAGATACTTTCTGACTTGGATGAGGCGATTGCCCGTCTGCCCCGTGACAAGGAAATTCAAGATGACCAAAAGGGACGAATCGGAAAATACGCCGCCGAGGCGTTCAAAGCCCGTGTCCTGTTGTACGAGGCTACATGGCGGAAATATAACAAGACCACCACGGACTTCGAGGGAAGCGCAGGGCCGAAGAGCGACCAAGTGAACGCCTTTTTGGATGAGAGCATACGCTTGAACCGGGATGTGATTCAGAACGGAGGCTATTCTCTTTTCACCAAAGGAGGAGACAATGCGTTGTATTATCTTTTCCAGCTGGAGAACGGAGAGGGTACCAATGGCTATTCAAAGAAGGACAATAACGAGTTCATGATTTACCAAGTCTATGACTTCAATTTGAAAAAGGGTACGGTGAACTTGAACGAGACATTGAACAAGATAGACGCAAGCCGCACATTGATGGATATGTTCGTGTGCAGGAACGGTCTTCCCATTGCCTACAAGGACACGGAGAATCCACAATTCCAAGGCTATGTGAACCCGGATGATGAGTTCAAGAACCGTGACAAACGTCTGGCCGCCTATATCAATACTCCGGCGCATGACGCTGCCACCAATTCTGGACGGTCTGGCTATGCGGTGCGGAAATTCCACAATGACAACCATAGCAAGGCCAAGGATGAGTCCGCTAACTATCCTACTATGAGGCTGGCGGAAGTGTATCTGAACTTGGCGGAGGCTTTGTACGAGCGTAACGGAAGTATTACGGACGCGGATTTGAACGCCACCATCAACCAGTTGCGTAAGCGTGCGGGGGTGGCCAACTTGACAAACCAGTTGGTGAATGACAACGGACTGGATATGTTGCAGGAAATTCGCCGTGAGCGTGCGGTGGAGCTGTTTATGGAAGGCTTCCGTTTCGATGACTTGAAACGGTGGGGCATTTCGGAGAAATCACTGAACGCCGACCGTTGCGGCCGTGTGGTGGGTGGACAGGAATATCCGACCATTTACAGGGGTGCCGACGGAAAAGCCACTGGCAAATACAAGCCTACAGACTATCCTTATGGGGAGACGAAGGTGCAGACAGCCGTGGGAAATGTCTCTTGCATTGTATTGGACTCAAAAGCGAATTTCAATGTGGAGAAACGTGACTACCTCTGGCCTATCCCGCAGCGTCAGATTAACCTGAACGGAAACTTGAAGCAGAATCCTGGCTATTAATTTCAAAGGAACGAAACATGAAAGCGATAAAAAGCAAAATATACATGATTGGCTTCGGAGGGGCGTTGCTGTGTGCGGCGACTTCCTGCGAGCCTGACGCACAGATTAAGGAGTATGTCTACCCGGCGCCTACTGTCAGCAGTGTGTCTCCAGAAAAAGGGTATGTGCTTTCCCACATGATTATCGAGGGAAACAATTTCGGCGAGGAGGCAAAGGCTATCAAAGTGGGATTTGGCGGTGTGTGGACAGATTCCATACTGTCTTGCACCAACAACCGTATCATCGTGGTGATTCCCAAAGAGGCGAATGCCGGCAGGGTCGGATTGAAATGCTGGACACATCAGCTGGACTCCATCTCCGACTTCACGCCCATGCCCACACCTGAGTTCGACTCAGCGAAGAGCGACAATCAGCTTGGGGACATCTTTGCCAAAGCCGGCGATGTCATCACACTGACGGGTACGGGCTTTGGTACGGACATCAAGGCGGTGACCGCAAAAATCGGGGACGATGTGGCGAATATCAAGAGTCTGAAAGACAACGCTATCCTCATAGAAGTACCGCAGACGTTCCAGGATGCGGGCAAGCTTTATGTGGAAATCAACAAGTATCCCTACGAAGGACCTACGTTCGTGAACCCCGACAAGAAGGGCGATGTGACGGATATTTTCCTGCCTAACCATTCCGCTCCGTTCCAGACCACGGTGCCGAGAGGAGACAGTGAATGGGCTATAGCCAAGAACTGGATGTTCGAGGGAGGTTTTGACAATGGAGGCTCTCTCTGGTTTACCAACGATTATCCTGACGGTGTGATTCGTTTGAACGGTAACAATAATTACGATGCCAGTATGTATCAGGTGACTACTCTTCCGAAGGGTACGTACACTTTCACGATTAACGTGGCAGAGGATAACAAGAGCTCAGGAAGGTATGCGGCTTTCTTCGCGGTGATGAACGATGACATCGACTTCCCGACTATCAAAGACAAACCAAGTAAGGATTTCACGGATAATACGAACGTGCTGGGGAAAGTCATGCTTTCAAATCAAACGGGAAAGACACCGCAGACATATACTTTCGAAGTCACACTTTCCGATACAAAGAAGGTGCGTCTTGGGTTTGCCACCTGGCTGGCTAAGGGTAATACCATCCTTGTCAAGGATGTCAAGATTGAACGTAAGTAACCATCCAAAATCGTAAGAAAAATGAAAAGAATAGTATATGGCATATTGATGCTGGGCGCGACGACGGCCTTGACCTCTTGCGACGAGGCTGCGGAAGTGGTGGACATGGTGTTTTCCGACGGCAAGATGGAGATTACTTCCATCAGTCCCGCCAAAGGATATGCCGGACAGCCCATTGCGGTATATGGAAAACATTTGGGCGCTTCCGCCGATTTGCTGAAAGTCACCGTGGGGGAGAGCGTTTGCACGGTGAACTCCTGCGATGACGAGGCGATGGAGTTTGTGTTGCCGAATGGGGCGAAGACGGGAAAACTGTCTTTGCAGTTAGGCGATGAGAAGTTGGCCACGGACAGTGTGATTACCGTCATCACACCGAAACTGACTGTGCCGAAAACCAAGGTGTACGCCTCCACCAACTTCTCGGTGAATGCGGAGAACTTGGAGGATAAGGCGACGAATCTGAAAGTGACGGTCGGTGGTCTGGCTACCACCATTTCCGGCTATACCTCGGCAAAGGGTAAGCAAAGTTTCTCCGTGGCGGTGCCGAAGGAAGTTCTGGTGGGAAATACGGAGCTTTCCGTGACACTTTATGGACAGGAGGTACTGAAACAGTCCTTGACTGTGGGAGCGGCTCCTTCTGTGGCCGTGTCGGATGAATTGTATGTGGAAGGAGACCAGTTGAATATTACTGGAAGCGGATGGGAAGACTTCGATATCCAGCACACCTCATTGCTTTTTGTAAACTCGGAGGCTGTGGGAGATACCATCACTGTGAAACCTGATTCCATGAACAACACACAGATTACCGCGCAAATACCTAATGGATTCAAGCCTGGTGGATACGTGGCTGTGAAATTTGGCGATGTGCCTCCTGTGAAGGCGGGTGTACCCAAGGTGCTGGTGGATAACGAGGACGTGACTTCTTCCGTGTTAAAGAATAGTGTGGCACCGTTTACTCCTGTTGGAGAATGGCAGAAACTTGGGAATAGTACTCCACAAGCAGCTAACCCTGAAGGTTGGATTGTAGAAGGGTTCGGTAATGATGCCTGCACGCCTGATATTCTTATTATGCAGTGTGGTTGGGATTATAAAAAAGCCAAAGAAAACGCAAAGCTTTATCAGACCGTTACACTTCCACGTGGCAAATACACTTTCCATCTGGATGTCAAAGAGTGTGGCAAGAGCAGCGGACGCTTTGGGGCTTGGTTCGTAGCTTCGGAAAAGAACATACCTGATTTAATAGAAAAAAGTAGAAATTGGGAGCTTACGGACGTGACTGGTGTGCTGAACAGCTATCGGATCACAGACAATAAAAACAAGCACACGAAAGATGTAGTGGTAACATTGACACAAACTACTACATTGAATGTGGGTTTCGTCTGTCAGATTAATGGTAAAGGCTGGGTGAAGCTTTCATCCGTCAAGGTTACTTATAATAAATAAACACAGAATAATCATGAAAACAACCTATAAATATATCGCCATGGCCTTGCTGGCGGTGGGACTTGCTTCCTGTGGCGATGGTGTGAACCTGGATGCTCCGGGAGTGGAAACGGATTTGAACAATATCCCCCTGCCAGAGAGTGATTCCATTCAGGTGCCTTTGAAAGAAAACACTGTGCCGATGGTACACAACGGGGGACTGTACACCATCAATGACGAAGGTGAGGTGCAGTCTGACTTCAACCGGGTGAAAGCGAAATTGGCTGAGTCTGGGGATAATATCTGGAAACGCAGTTTTGAGAAGCTGAAAGCCAACAAGTATGCGCAGCTCTCTTTCAACTCATATCCTACCGAAACTATTGAGCGCAAAAATGGAGGTGGCAATTTCATGAATGCGGCTCGTGCAGCGGCTGGCGCTTATGAGATGGCGTTGATTTACCGTATAAGTGGCGATCAAAGATATGGTGACCAGGCGGTTAAAATCTTAAACGCATGGGCGGAAACCTGCAAGAGTTTGAGCGGAGACACGAATATCGCCTTGGGTGCCGGATTGTATGGATATGAGTTTGCGGTAGCTGGCGAGTTGATGCGTGGCTACGAGGGATGGGCGGACGCTTCGTTCAGGGCTTTCCAAGACTGGATGGTTAAGGTGTTCTATCCGCAGAACTCGGGTTTCTTGAAAACGCACTTCGGTACACCTGACGGACACTACTGGTCGAACTGGGGCTTGTGCAACATCGCCTCCTTGGTGGCGATTGGTGTGGTGGCCGACCGACGGGATATTTACAACGAAGGCATCGAGCATTTCCAAGTAGGAAAGACCACGGGATGTCTGACCAAGGCTATCTTCCATGTGTTCACGGGAGAGGATGCTAACTTGGCTCAATGGCAGGAGAGTAACCGTGACCAGGGACACACCTACATGGCCATGGGGCTGGTGGGAGTCATCTGCAAGATTGCTTACACGCAAGGGGATGATTTCTTCGCAAGTTATGACAACCTCTTCCTGAAAGGATGCGAGTATTTGGCAAAATACAATTATGCGAATTTGGACGTGCCGAATGTGCCGTACACCCGTGAGTACAAAGGCCCTCATGGCACTGCATACGAGGAGCATCCTACCATAAGTGGGAGATTGAGACAAGACCGTCCAATCTGGGCGATTCCCTATTACCATTATAAGGATGTGGCCAAGGTGCCGGCGGAGAAATACAAATATACGGAAATGGCTGCCAAGGCGGTGGAAGGAGAAGATGGAGAAGGTGGTGCCGGAGACTATGGAGACAATAGTGGAGGTTACGACGCACTTTTCTTTGGAACGCTTATGAATAAGCGGTAAGTGTAATAGTAGATTGTAAGTTGAAGGCGCGGCTTTTGGAAGCTGCGCCTTTTTGGTGTCCAACGGATTTGGTTTGAGAAAAGCCTCGGGCTGGTTTGCAATTCCGATGCGACAAAACTCTACTCGTTCAGTGGTTATATTGCAACGTGTAAGACAGGGGGATGACCTATTTGCGGATAATTGTGGTATAACATGGTTGAATGTTAAATCCATACTCGTCATTCCTTTGTGTCTTACGGGTATTTTTGTGTGCTTTTTCTTCTATTTGTCACATGGATGTAATCTGTGCTATTGTAAAACGACAATTTAGTAATTAATATAAAATAAATCATCTCTTGTCTTGAATATTGTTGGAATGAGGCGCAAATAGCTTGAAAGTTTTTGCCTAATCCAGCTTTAATGCATCATTTCCCGTGTTTCCAACATTGCTTGTCTCAATCTGAGAAGCGTATCAAATTTCCTTATTATTCTCCTATTTGTATATGAGTGTTCTTATTATATGCTTGTGTGATGTCGTTCTGCTTTCAGATATGCGGCTGTTGATGTTATAATGTTTGTTCTCTTGAATTTGAAAATAGAGTTGTGTCATGAGATTGTTAAAGCTGCTATATTTTTTTGTGAGAATAGGGGGAATGAGTATATTTGCAGTATTAAAAGTGAATGCTTATGAATAAAAGCAAGAAAAATTTACCTGACTATATCTTTGAGGCAAGTTGGGAGGTATGTAACAAGGTTGGAGGTATTTATACCGTACTGTCCACCCGTGCGAATACGTTGCAGAATGCATTCAAGGATAGAGTGTTCTTTATTGGACCTGATTTCGGTAAAGATAACGAGAGTGCTGACTTCATCGAAGATTCAGCTATATTCCCCGATTGGATTAATTATGCTGGCAAGTCTTCAGGACTGAAGTTGCGTGCGGGACGTTGGAATGTGCCAGGGCATCCCATCGTTGTACTGGTGGACTACAAGCCGTTCTTCAAAGACCGTGATTCCATATACGGCCAGGTGTGGAACGATTTCAAAGTGGATTCCCTGCATGGGTATGGAGATTATGATGACTCCTCCATGTTCGCCTACGCTGTGGGGAAAACTATCGAGAGCTTCTACCGCTTTAAGGTGAAGCGGAATGAGAAGGTCGTGTTCCAGGCTCACGAGTGGATGCTGGGAATGGCATTGCTTTATATAAAGAAACGAGTACCACAAATCGCGACCATCTTCACTACTCACGCCACGAGCATCGGACGTTCGATCGCGGGGAACGGCAAGGCGTTGTACGCTTTCTTCTCCGGTTATAATGGCGACCAGATGGCGGCGGAGCTGAATATGCAGTCCAAGCATTCCATCGAGAAGGCGGCGGCTCAAAATGCGGATTGTTTCACTACCGTGAGCGAGATAACCGACCGGGAATGCAAGCAGTTGCTGGAGCGTCCTTGCGACGTGATTCTGGAGAACGGTTTCGAGGATGACTTTGTGCCACAGGGTACCAAAAATCTGTCCCATGCCCGTCATGAGGCTCGGCAGACTCTCTTCCATATTGCGAACTGTCTGACGGGAGAGACTTTCACGGATGCGGATACTTTCATACTGTCCACCAGTGGTCGCTATGAGTTTCGCAACAAGGGAATAGACGTGTTCCTGGAGGCTCTCAACCGCTTGCATCACAGCGGAAACCTGCCCAAGAAGGTGTTGGCTGTGATAGAGGTTCCGGCATGGGTGAAGTGTCGCAGGGAGGATTTGCGTGAAAGACTGGCGGATGGACGCACGTTCCGCACTCCGCTGGAGAATCCCGTGCTGACACATTGGCTCAATAACGAGGGGCAGGACAATGTGTTGACTACTTTGCGTCGATTCGGACTGGATAATGCCCATGGCAGTCAGGTGTTCGTGCTGTTCATCCCTTGTTATCTGGATGGAGAGGACGGCATTGTGAACAAACCCTATTATGACTTGCTGGCGGGCAACGACATGACGGCTTATCCTTCTTATTATGAGCCTTGGGGCTATACGCCGCTGGAGAGTATTGCTTTCCATATTCCGTGTGTCACCACAGACTTGTGTGGGTTCGGAATGTGGGTGAACCATGAGCTGGGACACCAGGGAACGCTGAAGGATGGCGCGATTGTCCTGCATCGCACGGACGAGAATTATTTTGACGTGGCGGACGAGATTAAGCGGAATGTGCTGGAATATGCCTCCATGTCGTTGACAAAGATGCATTCCGTACGTGGCCACAGTGCCAAGTTGGCGGAAAAGGCTTTGTGGAAACACTTCATCAGGAAGTATTATGACGCCTACGACTTTGCGCTGAGAGTGGCGGAAGGCCGTATGGAGAACTTAAACAAAGATTGTAATAACAACTAATAGGTATTAATCATGAAAATCAGAGCGTGTAATGCGAATGAACCTGTATGGGAGAGTGTGACTATCAAGTCTCAATTGCCCGACAAGTTGAAAAAGCTCAGTGAGCTTGCCCACAATATGTGGTGGGTGTGGAATGTCAAAGCCCGCAAGTTGTGGGAGGCTTTGGATCTTGACCTCTACAAGGAAGTGGGAAAGAACCCGGTGCTGTTGTTGGAGAGATTAAGCTATGAGCGGTTGGAGGAATTGTCCAAGAATGAGGAAATCCTCGACCGCATGGACGAGGTGTACAATGATTTCCGTTCTTATATGGACGTGAAGCCAGACAAGACTCGTCCTTCCGTGGCGTATTTCTGTATGGAGTATGGATTGAGCCATACGTTGCAGATTTATTCTGGCGGTCTGGGCATCTTGGCCGGAGACTACCTGAAGGAGGCTTCTGACAGCAATGTGGATATGTGTGCCGTGGGATTCCTGTACCGTGTGGGATATTTCAAACAGACCTTGACTTCCGACGGACAGCAAGTGGCCGTGTATGAGTCGCAGAACTTCGGCAGTCTGCCCATCATGCAGTTGCGTGACGAGAAGGGGAACCCCTTGGTGGTGGATGTGCCTTATATGAACAATTCTTATCAGGTACACGCTTATCTGTGGCAGGTGAATGTGGGACGTATCAAACTCTATTTGCTGGATACGGACAACAATCTGAACTCCGAATATGACCGTCCGATTACGCAGGCGTTGTATGGCGGCGATTGGGAGAACCGCATGAAGCAGGAAATCCTGTTGGGTATCGGTGGTGTCCTCGCCTTGAAGAAATTAGGTATCAAGAAGGATGTGTACCATTGCAACGAGGGACACGCCGCTTTGTGCAACGTACAGCGGTTGGTGGACTACCGTCAGGAGGGGCTTTCCTTCAACGAGGCGTTGGAACTGGTGCGTGCTTCCGGCTTGTACACCGTGCATACGCCTGTGCCGGCTGGCCATGACTATTTTGACGAAGGCTTGTTTGGCAAGTACATGAGAGGCTATGAGACCATTTTGGGCATCTCATGGGATGAGTTCATTGGCATGGGACGCCAGAACCCGGACGACCACAACGAGAAGTTCTGTATGTCTACTTTCGCTTGCAACACTTGTCAGGAAGTGAACGGTGTGAGCAAGTTGCATGGCATCGTCTCACAGGAAATGTTCGCCGGTATCTGGAAGGGCTATTTCCCCGAAGAGAATCACGTGGGCTATGTGACCAACGGTGTGCATCTTCCCACTTGGACTGCCAGCGAGTGGAGAGCTTTGTATGACAAGTATTTCGACAAGAGCTTCTTGCATGACCAGAGCAACGAGAAGATTTGGGAGCAGATTTACAATGTGCCTGACAAGGAATTGTGGGAGACTCACAAGGCACTGAAGGCTAAGTTGGTGAAATTCGTGCAAAACTCATTGATGCAGACTTGGTTGCGTAATCAGGGAGACCCGACGAAACTGGATGCGTTGATGGAGAAGTTCAACCCGAATGCGTTGATTATCGGTTTTGCCCGTCGTTTCGCCACTTACAAGAGAGCGCACCTGTTGTTCTCTGACTTGGATTGGCTGAGCCGTATCGTGAATAATCCGAAATATCCTGTGCAATTTGTGTTTGCGGGAAAGGCGCATCCGCAGGATGGCGCAGGCCAGGGACTGATTAAGAAAATCTACGAGATTTCACAGCGTCCTGAGTTCATCGGCAAGATTGTCTTCGTGGAGAATTACAACATGGAGCTGGCTCGTCGTTTGATTTCAGGCGTGGACATTTGGATGAATACACCGACCCGTTTGATGGAGGCTTCCGGCACATCTGGAGAGAAAGCCTTGATGAACGGTGTGGTGAACTTCTCCGTACTGGACGGATGGTGGTATGAAGGTTATCGTAAGAACGCCGGATGGGCGTTGTCTGAGAAGACCGTCTACTCTAACCCCGATTATCAAGACAAGGCGGACGCCATCACCATTTACTCCATGTTGGAGAAGGAAATCCTTCCGATGTACCACGATTTGAACGAGGAAGGCTATTCCGAGCGTTGGGTGCAAGTGATGAAGAACTCCATCGCCCAGATTGCGCCTCATTATACCATGAAGCGTCAGTTGGATGATTATTATGACAAGTTCTATACCAAGGAAGCTACACGTTTCCATAAGTTGGCGGCTCATAATTATGAGTTGGCGAAGAAGATTGCCGCATGGAAGCAGACCGTGGCGGAACGCTGGGATAATATCCGTGTGGTGACTTCCGACATCGACGCAGACTTGGTGAACGGTGACATTGTGAGCGGAAAGGACTACAAGTACAAGTTCGTGGTGGATGAGCAAGGCCTGTCTGATGTGGTGGGCATTGAGATTGTCACCTGTGTCATTGACAAGGACGGAGGCCGTCATGTGGCCAATGTGTGTCCGTTGGAGATGACCGGTCATGTGGGCAACCTCTACACCTTCGAGGGCAACCATGCGTTCAAACGTTCCGGTGCGTGCCAGATTGCGTTCCGTATGTATCCGAAGAACGATAACCTGCCCCACCGTCAGGACTTCTGCTATGTGAAGTACATTAAATAAGGTTTTAATACCTCTATAATAAGGGCCTGTCAAGTCTTTGTGATTTGGCAGGCTTTTTTTATTATGGCTCAAATAGAGGAGGCGTTTTCGTGTCTACTTATTAATGGGATTTTTTCTCGTTTTATACTATTTTAGGTTCAGGCTTAGCAAGGGAATAGGTGCAAACCTAGTAATCTCATAGGCGCAAACCTAGTAATGTCTTGAGCAAGAACTTTATAATATCTTGAACTAATGTATTCTTATCTCGCAGAAATATAGATTATTAACTATTTTAAAACTTTTGGAAATATTGATTTTAAACCTAGTAATGTCTTAAGGCCAAACCTAGTAATGTCTTGAGCGGGGACTTAGTAATGTCTTGGGCAAGGACTTCACAAACGAATAAAGGCTTATCACAGTAGAGACGCGATTCATCGCGTCTCGTCCTTAGTGCTTATATATGCAGGTTATTCGCAGATGAATGTGGAGACGCGATGAATCGCGTCTCTACTATATATTGGAACGTGCAAAAGGGGAGGATGGCATGATTGCAAATCCATCGGGACGGAGACTTTATATTCTTCTAAGCGGAATGCAATGAAGAAAACGATGTCTTTGTCTTCTTGTCTATGACAGTCTCTTTTGTCTCACCTTTTCCTCGCAATCCTCAGAAAATACTCACCGTAGTTAGCATCGTCCACCCTGAGCGAGATGTAATTCCGAGAAGGGAAATCGCTCAAGTCGGCTATGATGTGTGCGTTGTAGCCATCGAAGCTGATGAGCAGACTGTAGTTGTTCCATCCGTCTCCTTGGATGTCCCATTGACCTTCTTCATGGTAGTCGTCATACCCCCATGTCTGGAAATCCCCGTTGTCGTAGAAAACGAAAGTGTCCCCGTTGCGGTAAGGCGAGTTACGCCCGCTTACACCGATGACTTCCCAAGTCCCGGTCATGTTCCAACGGGCTGCCTCGTCGTCTTCCTGCCATTCGCAGGAGGTGCACACTACCAGTGAGAGTGTAAGCATACACAACAGTGCGGGTAGCCTTTTAATCAATGTCTTCATAGTTCTTATGTGTTAATGGTTGTTCTTTTTCAGCAAGTCAGGGCGGAGGCGTTTCGTGCGTTCGTAGGACTGGTTCAGCTCCCATTCCTTGATTTTAGCCTCGTTGCCCGAAAGCAGGATGTCCGGCACTTTCCATCCTTTGTAGTCTGCCGGACGGCTATATACAGGAGCGGCAAGGAGATTGTCCTGGAAACTGTCTGACAGGGCGCTTTGCTCGTCTCCGATAACCCCTGGCACGATGCGCACCACGGAGTCGGCAATCACAGCCGCCGCCAATTCACCGCCCGTCAACACATAGTCTCCGATACTGATTTCCTTGGTGATGAGATGCTCCCGTATGCGGTAGTCAATGCCTTTGTAATGTCCGCACAGGATGATGAGGTTCTTTTTCAGCGACAGCTCGTTGGCCATGGGCTGGTCGAACTGCTCGCCGTCTGGCGTGGTGAAGATGACCTCGTCATAGTCTCTTTCCGCTTTCAAGGCGGAGATAGCCGCGTCAATCGGCTGGCATTGCATCACCATGCCGGCGAATCCTCCGAAAGGATAGTCGTCCACTCGGCGGTGCTTGTCGGTGGTGTAGTCCCGTAGATTGTGGACATGGATTTCCACCAGTCCTTTGCGTTGCGCCCTTGCGAGGATGGACTCGTTCACGAATCCTTCGAGCATTTCGGGTAAAACAGTGATAATGTCTATTCTCATGGTGTCTTTTTTCTTTTAGAATAGTGCGAAAGTACAGTTTTTTTCCCGATTGGCAAAATCTCTTTTCCCAATCCGTGTCCCGTACCTCGCAATCTTTGCCCGGATTTGGCTATCTCATAGGAAATACATACCTTTGCAAGAGCAAAGTACACTCATGAAACATACGGAAGAACAGTTTAATCAGGCGATGAAGCGGTGTCGGGAAGTGTTCGAGAAGAAACTCCACGACTACGGCACGGCATGGCGTATCATGCGGGCTTCTTCTGTCACAGACCAGCTTTATATCAAGGCCAACCGTATCCGCACGTTGGAGACTACGGGGAAGTCGTTGGTGGGAGAGGGAATTTACCCCGAGTTCATCGCCATCGTCAATTATGGCCTTATCGGACTGATACAGCTGGAACTCGGCGCTGCGGACAAGGAGGACATTGACGCGGCAAAGGCGTTGGAGCTGTACGACCGTTACCAGCGGCAGACGATGGAGTTGATGCTGCGCAAGAACCATGACTACGGAGAGGCTTGGCGGGGCATGAGGGTCAGTTCATACACCGACTTGATACTCATGAAAATATACCGTACCAAGCAGATTGAGGCGTTGAACGGCGAGACATTAGTCTCCGAAGGGGTGGACGCCAATTACATGGATATGATAAACTACGCCGTCTTCGGGCTGATAAAGCTGGAAGAGGCGAAGGATCCCCAACATTGATGCTGTCTGTCTCGTGGAACACCGTTTGACTGACATATTGTCTAAGACAGGTATCAACCTTTCGAGGTTCCTGTTGTCGTTCGTGTTCCTCACCGCCGGCTTTCTGAAGGCGATAGACCCTTACGGTACGGAAAGGCAGTGGACGGCCTTGATGGATTTGTGGGGCGTGGAGGTGTCTCCGCTCCTGTTGTCCGTCTTGCCTCCGTTGCTTTCCGTCTGCGAGTTCGTCTTGGGCGTTTACCTTTTCTTCGGTATCCGCCGCCGGATTACACTTTGCGGCATGATGTGTTTCATCGTGGGAAACTTGGTGTTCTTGGCATGGTTGTTGGGGTATGGCGGAGAATGGCAGTATTCCATGGGAGGCTACGACAAGATACGGAACGAGGATTCCATCACGGTGAGTTTCCTGCTGTTGGTACTGGCAGGCGTGACGATGCGCTATCCTTCCCATATCTTCCGCATCATCAGTGAGAAAGCGCAATGGATGATTTCCCTCTACACCATCCTGTTCACGATAGGATTGTCGGTGTGGTGCGGCTACTACCAACCGTTGTTGGGCTACGCTCCTTACAAGGAGGGAAGCTCGCTGCGGAGTGTCCGCATGACGGACGGAAAGGGAAGGTGTGTGACCGACTCGCTGTTGAGGCAGCGGAAGTACACTTTCCTGTTGGTATCTGCCGATTTGCGGAAGGCGGACGATAGTTCGATGGACTTGTATGACGGATTGTACGACTATTGCGCCGACCACGGATACCATCTCTACGGGCTGACGCACAAGGATTCCGTGGCCGTGTCTGAGTGGGGATATCGCACGGGAGCGGCTTATCCGTTCTACTATGCGTCGGAGAAGGAGTTGCACGCCTTGTCCCGTTCCAATCCCACGTTGCTTTTGCTGAAAGACGGACGTGTGCTTCGGAAGTGGAGCCACTGGGATTTTCCCGATGACGAGGTGTTGTGCGGGCCGTTGGAGTCTTTGCCGGAGGGAAAGCCGGACATCATCCACAAGGAGCGGCGTATCGGAATGGTGCTTCTGTGGCTGGCGGTGCCGCTGTTTGTGCTGACATTCTTTGACCGCATTACGGCTTTGCTCCTTTTCGGAATAAGGCGTTGGAAAAGAAAGAAGTTAATTCAATCAGTTAAATATTCAATTATCATGAGAAAGAAAATTGTGGCAGGTAACTGGAAAATGAACAAGAACCTGCAAGAAGGAATCGAATTGGCGAAAGAACTGAACACGGCTTTGACGGCTGACAAGCCCAACTGCGGTGTCATCATCTGCACGCCGTTCATCCACTTGGCTTCTGTGGCTCCGTTGCTGGACGCAAGCATCATCGGATTGGGTGCTGAGAACTGCGCCGACAAGGAGAAAGGTGCTTACACGGGCGAAGTTTCTGCCGAAATGGTGAAATCTACCGGTGCACAGTATGTGATTCTGGGTCACTCTGAACGTCGCGGCTACTATGGCGAGACAGCTGAAATCTTGAAAGAGAAAGTACAGTTGGCGTTGAAGAACGGTTTGGATGTCATCTTCTGCATTGGAGAAGACTTGGCTACCCGCGAGGCTGGCAAGCAGAACGAGGTGGTGAAGGCTGAGTTGGAAGGTTCTCTCTTCAACTTGACGAGTGAGGAGTTCTCTCACATCATCTTGGCTTACGAGCCTATCTGGGCTATCGGTACGGGCAAGACTGCCACTCCTGAGCAGGCTGAGGACATGCATGCCTTCATCCGCAAGACTATCGCTGACAAGTTTGGTGCAGACGCTGCGGAGAATGTGACTATCCTGTACGGTGGCTCCTGCAAGCCGAGCAACGCGAAGGAACTGTTCGCAAAGCCTGACATCGACGGTGGTCTGATCGGAGGTGCGTCTTTGAAGGCCGCTGACTTCAAGGCTATCATCGACGCTTGGAAATAAACGAAAGAATCTTTATCTAATTGGTAGTTAGTAGTTAGTGATTGCTAATTACTAACTACTAACTACTAATAGTAATATGAAACCTTTATTTTTAGGAATCGCCTTGGGCTTCCTTTGTGGACAGCCTGCGTCGGCTCAGCATACTTTTCTCCACAATTTGCAACGGGAGGAAGGACAAGGGAAAGTCAAGGTTCACCAGAGCGACGCTATCTCCAAACTGGTGAACGGCACACCAACCGTCTCTTCACCCAAAAAGACAGCCGTGCCTTCACGGAAGAATACACCCGCTCATCCTTCCACTGCGCACAAGACGCAATCTCGGACGGCAGCTCATGTATCCGAGAAACAGCGGGAGGAGACTGAACGCAGGGAAAAGGAGGAACGGATGAGGGAAGTACGCCGGGAATTGGATAGCATCCGGGCTCATCAGGCGGAGGAACGCCGTGAGGAGTCGCGTTCGCACACACTTACTCCAGCAGAGAAAGCGGCGGCAAAGCGAGAGCGTTATGAGGCTTTCCTGCGGGCTCCCAAGAGAAAGGCGAGGGGATACCGTGTGCAGGTCTATGCCGGCGACAACACCCGAAGGGCTAAGAACAAGGCGCATAGCGTGGCTGTGCAGGTGAAGAACTATTTCCCTGAACTGGCAGTGTACACACATTTCGTTTCTCCCAGATGGGTATGCCGTGCGGGCGATTTCCGCTCTTTCGGAGAGGCGAAGACTTATTTGGGGAAGATAAGGGCCAAGAAGTTCAGAGAAGCCCTGATTGTAAAGACTACGATATTGGTAGTGGACAGATAAACAAATGTTTAATGATTAGTGTTTAATGTTTAATTGGATACTCATTACACATTACACACTAAACATTACACATTACACATTATATATAATGGATACGATGGAATTTGACGAGAAGAAAGTGGAGGCTTTGCGTGCGCATTACAAGGCCATATTGGATATATTGGGTGAAGACAGCGAGAGAGAGGGCTTGGTGAAGACCCCGCTGAGGGTGGCCAAGGCCATGCTGACACTCACAAAGGGCTACCAGATGGACCCTGCGGCGGTGTTGAGTTCCGCCATGTTTAAGGAAGACTATCGTCAGATGGTCATCGTGAAGGACATTAACTTCTATTCTCTTTGCGAGCATCATCTTCTGCCGTTTTATGGGAAAGCTCATGTGGCCTACATCCCCAACGGCTATATCACGGGGCTGAGCAAGATAGCCCGGGTGGTGGACATTTTCTCTCATCGCTTGCAGGTGCAGGAGCGCATGACCACGCAAATCAAGCAGTGCATTCAGGACACATTGAATCCTCTGGGGGTGATTGTCGTACTGGAGGCTAAGCACATGTGTATGCAGATGCGGGGTGTGGAGAAGCAGAACTCCATCACTACCACCTCTGATTTCACGGGGGTGTTCAAGGAGGCGAAAACCCGCAGCGAGTTCATGCAGCTCATTCGCCACAGCACGGCGGGAATCTGATTAATCTGATTGAATGTTTAATGTTTAATGGGCTGTGCAGTCGCCACTCATTAAACATTAAACACTTTCTAAAATATTACTTCAAGAAGTATCCTACTTTCTTCGTCTTTTCCTTGTACACTGCCGACACCTTGTAATATCCATCGGGCAGTGAAGAGAGGTCGATACCCTTGACGGTTGGTTTAAACCGGGCTATTTGCTGTCCGTAGGCATCGGACACCACCAGCCATTCCACCTCTCCTGCAAGCGGAGTGTCCGTGTAGAGCGTATTGTCTTTCACACGGAATTCTTGCATACCTTGCGGAGAGACTACCACAGGACGACTCTCTTTCCCGTAACGGTTCACGGCGGTCACGGCATAGTAACGATGTGTGTAGCCTGCATAACGCATGGTATCTACATACAAAGTGGAGTCCTGCAAGGCGGACAAGAGGTTTTTCGCCTGACTAATGTCCATGTGCGGTGAGTCACCAGCATACACGTTATAACGGTAAGTGTCTCCATTTGTGGAAGATGCAGGGCGATTCCACCGAAGCGCAGTCGCTCCCTTTTCCCCGCATGACACACTCACCGAAGCAGGTTCGGCGCATTCCGGCGTATTTGTCCACGTCATCGCTTGCGGCATGGCGGGTGTGGGATAAAGGCGGGTCTTCACGTAGGTGTAAATATCCTTCAAGTTGTCCGTTAGGAAGCGACTTCGGAAATACGCCTGACCACCCATCCCAAGCTGACGGGTCACACTGATTTGCCGCCTGACCACATCTAACGGCCAATCCTTCAAGGACTTGTCCAAGAAATAAATGCCCAGTCCCGGCACTATGGGACGACCCTCCGCATTCTCCTGCCAGTCGGCTGCGAATGGATAGAAATGCTTTCCGTCAAAGTACATCATGGGGAATAGCTCGTCATGGATTCCCTTTTTCAACCATTCCTCCGCCTCTTGATACACCGTGTTGCGGGAGTTCCATCCGTAGGAAGGATAACGCGTCAAGTCCTGGTATTTCCCTACTGGCGAACTGCTCACTTTCACCCAAGGCTTCACGGCTTTCACCGCTTTGTAAATAGCCTCCACGCAAGCCGTGATATTCTTCCGTCGCCAGTCGGAGAGCGAGAGTCCCTTTCCGTACTTGCGCCAGTCAGCTTTGTCTTTCAAACTGTGTGGCGCTTCCGGATAGCGGATGTAATCAAGGTTCAGTCCGTCAATATCATAATTCTTCGTTATCTCCGCAGCCAACGAAGCCAAATAAGCAGGGGTAGACGGATTGCCGGGATTCATGAACCACTCGTCTCCGTCACGCACTACCAGGTTCTTCCTTTTCCTTGTCAAGGACTGTGCGCCATACGCTTTCTGCGCAGACACTTTTCCCACGGGTATCGCCACCATCCACGCATGAAGCTCCATTCCCCTTTTGTGACATTCCTCGATGGCGAAACGCAGCGGGTCGTATCCAGGGTTGCCGTTGTACTGCCCCGTAAGTGCGATTTCCCACGGCTCCAAGGCTGAAGGATAAATTACCGTGCCACGTACACGGGTCTGTAGAATCACCGTGTTGATACCCGCCGCTTTGAGTTTATCCAAGATAGCGCATAGTTCCGCCTGCTGGCGTAGTCTACGTTCGGGCGTGTTGGCTTTGGTTCTTGGCCAGTCCAGTCCGCCGATGGTCGTAAGCCATACGGCTCTTGTCTCCCTTTTGGGTGCGTCGGGAAAGAACAGCGGACGCAACTCAGCTTCCGTCAGCCCTTGCCATACAGTCGGTGAAAGCGAGTCTTTCACCGCTTCATGCAACACTTTTTGGGGAAGAACTGGTGAAAGTGCGGTGGTAGCAGTACGTTCTGCCAGTTTTTTTTGACTGCCGCAAGCCGCCAAAAGCAGTGAGCAAGCAAGCCATATATAAGAATATCTTTTCATTGTCTATCTACATTTTCTGTACAACTCACGCAACGCGCCTTGCTCCATGCCCAGACTTACCGCCTTGTCAAGGTCTCGCCTTGCCTTCAGCTTATTGCTCTCTTTCAAGTAGAGGGTGGCACGGTGGACATAATACTCCCTGTTGTCCGTATCTCTGTGGATGGCTTCGGAGATGTCCAACAAAGCTGCATCCGTCTGCCCTTTCTCCTCTTCTACCTGCGCCCGCATGGAATAGAGTTCCGCCTTGTCTGGATGAGTGCTTATCAAGGAAGTCAGTTGCAGAATCGCCTCGTTCAGACGACCCTCTTTCTGATTGAGAATAGCCAGTCCGAGCAATCCCTCGTAATGCGAGGGATTCGCCTTCAGCAGCGTCTCATAATCTCTTCGTGCCTCCTCGAACTTCCGTTGTTTCACGTATATCCATGCCCTGTAAAGCAACGCCACCTCATCGTCTTTCTGAATGGCAAGCACTCGGGTATAATCGTCCAACGCCTGTGCTTCCCGTCCCATGGCTATCAAAAGAGAAGCTCTGTCTCGCAGGAAGCGCAAAGCCGTGGGAAACAAGCCAATCGCCTTTCCAAAGGAAGCTAACGCATCCTCGTTACGGTTCAAATCTCGTTGAATGCGTCCCAAGTTGTCCCATATCAGTCCGTTGGCGGAATGCTTGGGAAGGGTCTCTATCGCCTTCTTGAAGTAATACTCTGTCTGCGAGAGCCGTTTCTCCCCCAAGGCGTTATAGGCACTGTCCACATACGCCTTATATAATAAGGAGTCAGACTTGGCGGGTTGTGCCGCTTGCAGGGACAAGCTGCACATACTCATGCACGCCAAGGCGAGTACATTCCGAACAAGTCTCATTCTCCGTCCTTTCGAGAGGTAAGAAAGAACTGACGGAAAAGCCCCTTGCCTGTCTCCGTGGTGACCATCTTCTCATACTCCGCCGCATGATTCTTCTCGTAATATCCCTCCCACAGGTTCACGATGAGGTCAGCTTCAAACAGAGGCTCAAAATGCAACTCCTTTGCTTTCTTGAAGACATGATGCGAGCCAACCACGTCAGCCAGCCATACTTTCTCTTCCTCGGAGAAGTGGGTATCGTCCTTCAACCATTCCTCCACCAACGTCCGGCCATATTTCATCTGGTACACTGGCTGGGCACTGCCATGAAGCCTGCGGGCCGTGGGACATCCGATGTCATGCAGCCATGCGGAAATCTCGTGCATACAAACCGTATGACGCTCCATGCCTTCGCCCGAAGCGATTAGACGAGTATAGTTCGCCACCGCCTGTGTGTGGACAATCTGTTCCTCCACCGGAGGATTCTCTGTGTAGTAATCAATCACCCTGCGGGCGATTGTGTCTTTATAATTCCATTCCATGCTTTATAATGTTTAGTTTTTAGTGTTTAATGTTCAGCGTTTAGTGTTTAATGGGTTATGAGTATCCCCTGTTCAATGTAGAGACGCGATTAATCGCGTCTCTACTGATTATATGTTCAACGTTTATGGCTCTGCAACCAATTAAACATTAAACATTAATCATTACACACTACCCTGGTGTATTCTATCAGCTCACGGTAGATAGACTCTTGACTGAGCAAATCAGGATTGCCCGTAATGAACAGTTGTTTCTTCGCCCTTGTCAGAGCCACATTCAACTTCCGGTCTATCTGTTGGCCGTCCACCTCCACTGGTGAGGAGAGAATGCCCAACTGGTACGGACGGCTGATAGTGGTGGAGAAGATGATGATGTCCCGCTGACTGCCCTGATACCGCTCCACGGTGTCAATCGTTATCCGTTCCGTGTCGGGAAGACGCAGCTTTTTCAGCTCATGCCGAATCATAGCGATTTGATTGCGAAAAGGCACAATAATGCCAATAGCCATCTCCGGGTTCAGGGGCAGCTTGTTCTTACGGTAAAGCGTGTAGATAGTCCCTACCAAGCCCGCGACAATCGCCGCCTCTTTTCGGTTCACCTTGTTATTGTCTGAAGCGGGTGGATATTCCGCCGGGATAAACCCGACCCTTGTAGTGGCCACATATCGCTCCAACGAATCCTTGGCGGAGGAAAAACTTGTGTAGGGAAGTTTCGCTTTCTGATGCACCAAAGGCACCACATCCAGCTTTCCGTTGTAGAAACATGTATTGGCGAACGCTGCCACCGCAGGGTGCATCCGTCCCTGCCTGCACAACATGGCCGATACTCCCGTGTACTTCTTCCTCCTCACTTGGGCGAACAGACGCTCGAACAAAGAATTACGGCAATTCGTAAGTCCTATTTCCTTCAACTCGTCATCCGCCACCTCAGACTCCTTCTCCTCTTGCAACACCACGGCTGGCAATTGCTTGTGGTCGCCAATGAGGACGAATTTCCGCACGGCAGGCTTTCCCGTCCGTTCAGACACACGGGAAAGCAACCCTATAAGATGTGGCTCCAACAACTGCGAAGCCTCGTCTATCAAGGCCACATCGAAATCCATCAGCCGGAAGAGGGCATCTTTTCCCGCCACAGAAGCCACCGTACTCACATAGATGCGGCAATTCAGCAGAAGATTAGTGATGTCTGCCCTTCGGGTGCATCCTTTCATTCGGTGTCGTAGCAGATGGCTTCGCCAAGGCTCTTCGCAGTTCATTTCCTGTCCCAGTCGGATGTATTCCGGCACTGGTTCGATAGTGCTCAACATCTGACATATTTCGTCTACCGCCCTGTTCGTATAGGCCAGCAAAAGAATGCGATAGGGCTTCCCCTCTTCGTTCACACCGTAGTTATAAAATTCCTCCACCATCGACTTCAAGGCCACCGAAGTCTTTCCCGTACCTGGAGGCCCCACTAAGAGAAAATAGTCTTTCGCCTGTTTCGCCCGCAAGACGATGCGGTCAATGTCCGAGTTCAAATACTTTCCGTTTAGCTCTACGGAAGCGTCCACCTGTGGCGTGCGTCTTCCCAGCCATAAGTCACGCCGCTCTTTCGGAGCGGAAAGGAAACGGAACAGTCCTCTGTACAGTGCCGTGAAAGACGCTCCCATGTAGTCATGCTCCAACGCATAATGGCTGTCCATCGGGAAAATCTGGGCAGAACGCTGCCGTTCATGTAAACGCACCGTCACTGCTTCCGGGGTGATTTCCGTCAGCGTTCCTCTCACAATTTGCTTGTTCAGCACCGTATCCTTCTCATCGTTCCGCTCATAGCACAACACGGCATCCCCGCGGCGGAAGTTCGGCAGAAAGTCCTCGTCCATCTCCGGCAGCAAGAAACGCACCCATTCCACTCCTTCTTCCTCTTCGGAGGCATCCTCGTCCAGACCGTAATCACTCAAGTGCAAATCGACCAGAATGTTTCCATTCGCTTGCTTCTGCAACGTGGTGGCACGCCAAGTCTCGGCAAAGCCACGCCCGGAGTCAGGTGTGTTGTCTCCAATCTTCGCATAAAACTCTTCCCGCTCCACAAAAGCGAAGAAGGCGTCAAAGTATTTCTTCTCCAGTCCGCTCCGGCCAGTCAGCACACGGATGACCGCCTCTAACTGTGGCCGTTGATAGTTCGTCCACAGTTTGCCGCCTGTAGCGTTCACATTGAGCGTGTCAGAAGTCAACCCCTCCGTCAAGTTGTCCAGCTCGCCCTTGCGAAAAGCCTGTTCGTTCGCCACGATTCCATTACGCAGAATCACCGCTTCCCGGATAAGCCCCAAGGAAGTACGCTCATCGAAAAGTTCGGGATACAAGGCGTAGAACAAATAACCATTCACCTCCTTGTCCGGCTCCAAGTCCATGTTGTAATAGATTATCTGCTTGTACAGCTCCATCTGTAACAGATGTTCGGGCTTAGGCCGCAACGGAGCATCTCCCCATCCCTCTGCCTTGCCCGACTTCTGCTCGATGATGCGAGTGAAGTCGGTGGTCACCAAGTCCATACGTCCTTGCATCCCCAACGCCTCGCAAATAAAAGAAGCCTCTAACTGGGCTGTGTCCTTGTCAATATCCACCGCCGCATTCCCGAAGTTTTGGTTCACGGTGGAGTGTATTTGGTCGAACAGTTTTCTTGCCTTCTCAAAATAAGCTGCGTCGATACCCTCGCACGCCGAGTAATCCATCTGCGCATCCTCAAAAGAATGCACAATGCTTTCTTGAAAGGTGGCAGGATGAGAGACACTCTCCGTCACACAGTCATACAAGAAACGGTCGGCGGTGTTTCCTAATAATATATAAGGAGAAAGCACAGAGGGCTTGAGCTTGTTCAGCAGATAATTGAGTGGATGGCTGCCATAGTTCTTCTTGCAGGCTGAAAGTGCGCTGACATCCACGATGAAATCCGGCTCCAGCACGATGAGTGCCGGAATGAAGAAGCCGCCTTTCACCGTGACCGACAACAGGTTGAGTTGCGCGCCTTCGTAAAGCATCTCTTTCAAAGAGGCGAAATGCTCGGCATAGACCACCCGCAATTCCTCTCCCGCTCCGTCTCCCTCCCGGAGCGCATAGATGAAATCATCGTCCCACCGAGCCACAACCACCCGCAGTTTCTTATAGATGGGTTTGTACACAGGCTCATTCGTGAAGTTACGCCACTTCACGGGTATCACTGCCTTGAGCTTCAGCGGAATATCCCGCTGAAGAAAGAAGCCCACTGCCTCGCACAACGCTTTCAAGTCGTACAGGTAGTCATCCTCTGTGGGTTGATACTCTCCACGCATAACCTTCTTGGCATTCACTCGGAACAGCTCAATGGTGCGGGAAGGGTATTTCCGCATACGGCACAAGGCATAGAGACGGGAGAAAAGAGAAGTGTAAGAAGCCGCATAGTCTTTGGTCAGCTCCTTAGTCAGTCGGTCCAGCAGGCCATAAAGCCGCTTGTACCGTTCTATATAAGGCACCGGTGCCGTATGGCAATCATATATTTCATCAAATGCGTTGTCTGCGTTCATGCTTGTGTCTGTTGTTAGTGTGCGCGGGACTTGTAATAATTCCACCGTCCACGGATGGCCCGCACGTAGTTATAAGTCTCAGTGCCACGGAAGTAGCCATTCTGCACCACGGGGTCATTGTAATACCGGCTGTCTGTCATCTGCAACACGTAGTGTTCCACATTGTCATCCCACACGTGCGGATTCTTTCCGTTCTTGGCCGCCAAGTTCATGGCATCCCGGATATGCGCCTGACCGGCGTTGTAGGCGGCAAGGATGAAGGAGATACGCTCCCGGCGGTCGGCCACATCGCTGAAATGACGGTCAAGCACACGGATAAGTTGCACTGCGCCCGCCACATTCTGCTCTGGGTCCATCACCTGGCCGGGTGCCAGTCCGAACTGTGCCGCCGTGCCGGGCATGAGTTGCATCAGTCCTTGCGCTCCCGCCCAGGACACCGCACGGGGATTGAATCCTGACTCTTGGTAACACTGTGCCGCCAGCAGTCGCCAATCCCATGCGATAGCCATACTGTACTTGCGGAACAATGCGTCGTAGGAAGAAATCACACCGCCTCCAGGACTCAACATTGGGCTGGCATAGTAACGTCCGCTGCCCACATCGGAGAATCCAGAGAGATACCGCTGTCCGCAGAGCTTGAAAGCCGGGGTGTCTTTCGCTTTGCGAAACCATTCGTCCGCTGCTTCCGCCAGCAAAGGAGAACCTTTCCTTACTGCCCATCCCGCTTTTGTCTCCGTATCCACTTTCAAACTGATGTCCAGTCCTTGGAAATAAGTCTGGTTGATTTCCTTCATGTCATTGTCGCAGATGGTATAAGGAATCTTGCCATCGCTCACGTCCGCCACCAACTCCGTGGTAGTCTTGTCCTCCGGCTTCACCTTGTGGATATGAATCTGATTGTCTAATGCCTTGTTCAGTTTAAGCAGTGTCTGGTAATAGCGTTCCTCCGACACATACACGTCCTTTCCCCTCAGTCCGTTCACGTCTTTCAAGGCGTTGGACTTACGCTGCACCAACAGCTGGCTCACCTGAGCCACATTCCCGCAGAAAGTGAGCTGGTTCCCCAGCGACTTGTCTTGCATCAAGTTGTACGCAATCAAGTCGCCATCGCCGTTCTCCAGCTTCCGTATCAATTCCTGCTGGTCTTTCGCCACCTCCACTCTCACTCGCACGCCAAGCTCATTGGCGAACAGCTCGCAGAGGTCATGCTGATAGCCCAAATCCACATCACGGTAAGTGAAATAAGTGTTTGGTCCGTAGAGCGTCAGCATTATCAACTCGCCGCTCTGCTGAATCTGGTCGAGGTCGTAGTCGCCGGAAGTGACTGCCGTAGAGTCCACTCCGAAAAGCGTTTCCTTCTCCTTGGCAGGACGCGACTTGCAAGCCGTCATCCCCACACACAGACTTACCCATAAAATCACACCTAATCTCATTCGTTTACGTACCGTATAATAGACATTGGCGCAAAGATACAGAATAAAATCGGTGCATGACTATAAAACTCGGACAATAAACCGTAAATTTTATACCGTCTATGGAGATTTATCTGTACTTTTGCGTCAAAATTAAAGACAACATCATGCTCAACTTAGACAATTTCTACAAAGCACGCTATGTGCTAAACCAAGTCATACGACGCACGGACCTTATACACGCTCCGAAACTCAACCCAGAGGCAGACGTGTACTTGAAGCCGGAGAACCTTCAACTGACAGGCTCCTTTAAAATCCGTGGTGCCTATTACAAGATTTCCCAACTGAGCGAGGAGGAAAAGAAGAAGGGTGTCATCGCCTGTTCCGCAGGAAACCATGCACAGGGAGTGGCACTCGGTGCCACCAGCCACGGCATCAAGTCTTTGATATGCCTTCCCGCAGGTGCCCCTATCAGCAAGGTGGAGGCTACGAAGCGGCTCGGAGCGCAGACTTTGTTAGTGCCCGGCGTGTATGACGACGCTTACAAGAAGGCGTTGGAGCTGAAAGAGGAACACGGATACACGTTCATCCATCCGTTCGATGACGAGAATGTCATTGCCGGACAGGGTACTATCGGCTTGGAGCTGTTGGAGCAACTGCCAGACGTGGAAGCCGTGGTAGTACCTATCGGAGGCGGAGGACTTATCAGCGGCATCGCTTATGCCATCAAATCGCTGAATCCTTCTATCAAAGTCTATGGTGTACAGGCGGCAGGCGCTCCGGGTATGTACCACAGTGTCTTGGAGGCGCACCATCCCGACACGCTCAAAAGCGTCAGCACTGTGGCCGACGGCATTGCTGTGAAGACTCCTGGCGAGCTAACTTATCAAGTCTGCGAAAAATACCTGGACGGCATTGCCCTGGTGTCGGAAGACGAGATTTGCGCCGCCATCTTGCGATTGCTTGAAGAGGAGAAGATGGTGGCTGAAGGCGCAGGTGCCGCCAGTGTGGCAGCCGTCATGTTCAACAAAGTCCCCGTGACAGGCAAGAAGACCGTGTGTGTGGTCAGCGGTGGAAACATCGACGTGACAATTCTCAACCGTGTCATCAACCGTGGACTGGAGAAGGACGGACGCATCTGCTCCCTCACGGTGGAACTGGACGACAAGCCCGGACAGCTTCTGGAGGTCAGCTCCGTCATCGCACAGGCTGGGGGAAACATCGTGAGTGTCTACCACGAACGGAACATAGACAGTGAGAACGTGAACTCCTGCGAGCTAAGAGTGCGCATCGAGACACGTAACATGGATCATGTACACCATATTCAGGAAGAGCTGAAGAAGAGAGGACTGAAGATAAAAGAGTGAGACAACGGGAATGTGTAATGGTAGAGACGCGATTAATCGCGTCTCTACTAAGCAAGTAGTGCATCCGTAGAAAGCCTATGCAAATCGTAAGACACGGGATTGAAAACGGCTTCCAGCGGATGGAGAATCTGCCGGGAAGGATCTTCTGCCTACTTGTCCTTTTCCTTGCGTTCACCGCTCTCGAGGCGAAAGGGCAGGAGGCGGACTCCACACGCACGGAAGCAGGAGAAGGTATGCACTATGACCTCAAGGAGGTCGTTGTGAAAGGGAGTGTACCCCAGATTACGCAGTCGGGAGACACGGCCATTATCAATCCCTCGGCCTACCACACGCCCAAGGACGCTTACCTGAAAGACTTGGTAAAGCGGGTGCCGGGACTGACGTATGACGAGAAAGACGGCACGATCAGCTTCCAGGGAAAACCTATCCAGGAGATATTAGTAAACGGACGGAAGTTCTTCTCCCAAAACTTGAAAGTGCCTGTGGAGAATCTGCCGCTGAACTTAGTCAGCCGACTGAAGGTCTACAACCGACAGACGGACAGGGAAAAGATGTTGGGCATACGTTCCACTACTCCTTACTATGTGCTTGACTTGCAGACCAAGAAAGAGATGAACCGCACTTTCATGAACTCCGCAGCCATCGGAGGCGGTACTAAAGGGAAGAAATTGGGTGAGCTGAACTCCGACTATTTCTCAAATGACGGAGAGAACCTGTCTTTCCATGCCACGGGTGGCAACCAATACAACACTGACCGATACCGGGGAAGCGCGCTCAACTCTATTCAGATGAACTTCACCCATTCTTTCAAGCAGAACCTTATCCTCATGGCCAGCGCAGGCTACCAACGCCAAAAGACTGGAAACGAAGGGGCGAGCTACCAAGAGGAATACCTGCAAGAGAACGACCGGTACTCCCTCTCCCAATACAGCAGCCGAAATGACAACCGCAATGTGAACGCCTCCATTAATTTCAACTGGACAATCAGTAAGAAAAGCAGTCTGACTCTTGACGCTGGCTATGGATTCTCTCAAAGCCGGACTTCCAGCCAAAACAGAAACGCACTCTTCACACGTTCCATCGACAATCCCGACCTGCGCAATCCCTTCCCCTTCTTCGACCACATGGCGGACAGTCTGAAAGTGAATGACAACCACGCCGCCTCAACCTCTCGACAAAAGAGTCAGGATTACCGCATCTCACTTAATTATATCCAGCGGATAGGCAGTAAAGGCACAGCCTTGAACCTCTTCGCTGAGCAAAACGGCACATTCAACCGACAAAGCGGCACAGACGACAATACGCTCACCCTTTACCAATCCGCAGCCACTCCGTCCCGCATCTACCATCGCACCCTCAACCCGTCCAAAGACCAAAACTTGCGCACGGGGCTTACCCTTGTACAACCTATCGGGAAGAAGCTGAAAGCGCAACTCACCTACGCCTATTCCCAACGCCGGAACGAGGACAACCGACTCACATTCTCGCAGGAAAATACCCCCGTGGACAGCCTTTCGGGTGACAACCACAGTCTAATCAAAGAGCAGCAAATCGAGGCGACATTGAATTACTCGCTCTCGGACACATGGCAGATAGACCTTGGCGGACGCATCCTGCCTGGTATCAGACAGCTCACAGGAGAGGTGTACCACCAGCCTGTGGACACCCTTGCCCATCTCACAAACTACAACGGAAGCCTGCGGATAGAACGCACAAAAGAGAAGTCCCAGTTCTCCTTTACCTATAATATAGACGGCACACAGCCTGAGCTTTCCTCGCTCATTCCTTTGGCTGACCACACAAACCCGCTCTATATCACAAAGGGTAATCCTGACCTGAAGCCCTCTTGGCGACACGCCTGGAGCTTGGCGTTCAACAAATATGCCTCTGGCATCTCTCTTCAGGCCAACGCCTCGCTCACCCAACATGCCATGTCGCAAGCTACCATTTACGACGCACAGACGGGCATTCGTACCAGTCTGCCAATGAATGTCGAGGGTAACTGGAACGGAGGAGTGTATGGAAACTGGTGGAAGACGTTTGGAATGTTTCAAGTAGCCACCAATGCCAATGTGAACTTCACACGTTCCGCCTCGCTTATAGATGAGACCGGGGAAGGACTTCAACAAAACATCATCCGTTCACTCTACACTAATCTTGCCCTTCGAGGCGGGTTCTCGCCTTCATGGGGCAGTTTCATGCTCTCGGAGATGTACAGCTTCAACCGCTCCGTGAACTCCCTTCGCAAACTTTCCGACCATACCCACTCCCTCATGACCGCTTTCAACGCCTTCGCCAACCTTCCCTTCGGCCTGCAACTACAAACGGACTTCACTCATACCTATCGCAGCGGCGACAACCTTTCTTCTTCCGACCGCCACCAATTCCGATGGAACTTTTCCGCCACCTACCGTTTCTTGAAAGGCAGGAAGATGGAACTCACCCTTGCCTGGAAAGACATTCTGAACAAGGCGAACATCTATTACCGTTCCTCTTCCGCCAACGGTTTTTCCTCCAACTACACGCCACAGCTGCGCAGCTACCTGCTCTGCACGCTCCGGTACCGTTTTCAGGTGGTGAAATGAGGCAAGTCGCCTTGCAAGCTGGACGCAATAAGGTTATCAGACACAACACGGTGAATAGCGACTCATAACTCACCGTGCAAATTTCGTAGTGCAGTGAGTAATTTTCGTCATGCGGTGAGTTATGATGTGCGAAACAGGGATATGAGGTGGCTTCTTATTTCTATAATGTTGATTCGATACGGGCAGTCGGCATGTCTGTTAAATAGAGTATATTTCGCTCCATAGAAAAAGTTTTCGCAAAACATCTATCAATCTATCTATCACCTTTTAATGTATATGGTTGTTTATCAACTAATAGCGGTGATGATACCTCTCTTGTCTCTGTGCTTTTTCCTTTATTATTCATAAGTAAGAACGAAAAAAACGATAGTATTAACATAAAATAATAATCGGGGGGGGTAAAAATTAGATATAATCACTAACTTTGCGGAAAATCCAGATGATAAAGAGTCATTGTGGAGAGACAAAATTTGCAAAACTTACCATAGAACAAAAACCTACCAATAATAAACAATATGAATGTTACCTATTTTACCACTCAGTGTTTCTTTTTGTCGGATTCAGGCTGATGAGAAGACTAAACTCGCTTAAAATCTTTTAGGAGATAAGAAGCAAGTATAATGAATGTCTATTCGTAAAAATAACTGCTTAAAAGCCTATATTGAATTAACTATGGCAAAAGAGAATACAAATTACCCGGTACGTTCTCATTTCTTTTCGTTACTTATTGTAACTTTGTGTTGCGTACCTAATACATCATGGGGAGGGGGCGTTCAGGAGACACCCGCTTCCAACCTTGCCGTGACTCAGCAAACCTCCCGTGTGAAGGGAACTGTGGTGGACAGTAAGGGAGACCCTATTATCGGTGCCAGCGTAAAAGTGTTGGGTGCCAAACAGGGTGTGATTACAGACTTGAACGGAGAGTTCGTACTGAATGCCGCACAAGGCACTAAGTTGGTCATCTCCTACATCGGTTATGAAGCCAAGACCATCACCCTTACCAATGACAATCCACGGGTTACACTGGAAGATAACTCTACCATGTTGGGAGATGTCCAAGTAGTGGCCTACGGTGTGCAGAAGAAGGTCACTGTGACTGGTGCCATTTCAGGCATCAAAGGAGAGGAGCTGTTGAAGACTCCGACTGGTTCCATCACAAATATGCTCTCTGGACAAGTGCCTGGTCTTTCATCCGTTCAGTATTCAGGAGAACCCGGTTCCGATGCCGCGACCATTCTGGTCCGTGGCAAAGCCACGTTTGGCGATTCCTCCCCATTGATACAGGTGGACGGTGTGGAGCGTGATTTCAATGACATTGACCCGAACGAGATTGAAAGTATCACCGTCTTGAAAGACGCTTCCGCCACCGCTGTATTTGGTGTGCGTGGTGCCAACGGTGTGATTTTGATTACCACCAAGCGTGGTAAAGAGGGAAAGGCTCGCATTTCCGTGTCTTCTTCCGCCAGTGTCATCATGCCGACAAACATGATTAAATTGGCAAACTCCTATCAGTTCGCCACTTATTATAACCAGATGCTGAAGAATGACGGCTCGGACAAGATTCCGTTCTCCGATGCGATTCTTCAGAAATTCAAAGACCATTCCGACCCTATCCGTTTCCCGGACGTAGACTGGATGGATTACGCTTTCAAGAAAGCGGCTCTGCAATCCCAGCACAATGTGAACATCTCAGGAGGTACTTCCAAGGTGCGTTACTTTGTGTCTGTTGGCGCCTATACTCAGGACGGACTCTTCAAGCAATTGTCTTTACCCTACGATTTCAACTTCAAGTACCGCCGTTACAATTACCGGGCGAACTTGGACTTGAATCTTTCTCGTACCACTGTGGTATCCTTGAATGTCGGTGGTATGGTAAGTAACAAAAATATGCCGTTCTCTGGAGAGGACAACAACCAGCTTTTCCGTTGGCTGTATCGGTCCACTCCTTTCTCCAGTCCAGGTATCGTGAACGGAAAGTATGTGCAGACCACTACGGATTATACGGATTTACAGCTTCCTATTACTGGAAGTAGCGGTATTAATCCTTATTACGGAAAGGGATATCGGTCTACCAATTACAATTCCTTGAATGTAGACTTGGCTTTGAACCAGAAGTTGGATATGATTACGCCCGGCTTGTCCTTCAAGTTGAAAGGTGCTTATAACAGTGGCTACTCTTTAGTAAAGGACAGGGGGGCTTCTGTGGCCACCTATAACCCAATCTTGATGGCGGATGGAACGATTGAATACCGGAAGAACGGAGATGATTCCCAATTGGGCTATAGCGAATGGTCGGGCAAAGACAGAAATTGGTATTTTGAAGCCAGTTTCAACTACGACCGCACTTTCAAAGGACATCATGTGGGAGCCTTGTTGCTTTATAACCAGTCCAAGACCTATTATCCCAGTACCTATTCTGACATTCCATCCGGTTATGTCGGATTGGTAGGACGTGTGACCTATGATTGGAAGAATAAATACATGGCTGAATTTAATGTTGGCTATAATGGTTCTGAGAACTTTGCGCCGGGCAATCGATTCGGTTTGTTTCCTGCGGGTTCTGTCGGATGGGCTATTAGCGAGGAGAAGTTTTTCCAACCTTTGAAGAAGGTTATCTCTTACATGAAAGTACGTGCTTCCGTTGGTTTGGTAGGTAATGACAAGATTGGAGGAGGCCGTTTCCTTTATACATCGGATCCTTATGTGCTTGGAGGCGGCTACAACTTCGGTACCAATACGGGCAATAACAAACCAGGTGCCTATGAATCTGCGAAACACAATCCTGATGTTACATGGGAGCATGCCTTGAAACAGGACTATGGTGTGGATATCAATTTCCTGAATGACCGTTTGAAAGCGCAATTCGATTATTATAAGGAACATCGTACTGATATTTTGTTGATAGATCAAACAGCTCCTGGTTCTTTGGGCTTCTCTTTGCCTTACGCCAACCTTGGCGTGGTGGACAGCTGGGGATATGAGATTTCATTAACATGGATGGACAAGATTGGTAAGAATTTCCGTTATTGGATTTCTCCGAACCTGTCTTATAATCAGAACAAGATTGTCGACATGAAGGAAGCTCCCCAGTTGTATCCTTATATGATGCAGACAGGACACCGTATAGGCTCACGTAGCATCCGCCAGTTCTGGAAATTCTATTATGAAGGAGCGGAACAAGATTATAAAGCGCAATTCGGGAGTGAGATGCCAGTTCCTGAGGGGGGTATTTTGCCCGGTGATGCGGTGTATGTGGATTTGAACAAAGATGGGAAGTTGGATGTGAACGACTCTTCCTATGAGTTGGGATATACCGATGACCCCGAATACACTTTGGGACTGAACATGGGATTTAGTTGGAAAGGGTTTGATGTGACGATGCAGTGGACAGGTGCTTTCAATGTCAGCCGTTTGCTGGACGAGAGTTTCCGTCAGCCCTTAGGAGACACGGGCGACAGAGGACTGTTGGAATACCAATATGAACATACCTGGACGCCTGAGAATCCCTCGCAAGATTCCAAGTATCCTCGTGCGTCTATGACTCATGCGTCGAATAACTTTGCGGCTTCCACTTTGTACGAAGTGGATGCCAGTTACTTGAGGTTGAAGAGTATGCAGATTTCCTATAACTTTGATTTTCCCTTCATGCATAAAATAAAGATGAACACATTGGCGCTTTCCTTGAGCGGCTATAATTTGTTCACCATCACGGGATTTAAATGGGGAGACCCGGAATCACGGACAAGTAACCGTCCGTCATATCCTTTGACACGCACTTTTGCGGTAAGTCTGAAGTTAGGATTCTAAAAACAGATTATTATGAAATTGAGAAAAACCTTTATATATACCTTTATGGCGGCTTCCCTGTTGAGTATGTCCTCTTGTCTGGACAAAATCGCTTTCGGGAGTGCCTTCTTGGAAAAAGCGCCAGGTGGAGATGTCACTAAGGACACCGTCTTCGGCAATCCTGATTATGCACGTCGCTTCTTGTGGCAAACCTATACGAATATGTATTATGGCCTGCCTACCTATTGGGATGGAGGAGTACAAGTGAAGTTGAACACCGGAATGTTTGAGATTCTTTCCGATTGTTGGCACAGTCATAATTCTTGGGATGATGTGACTCGCCAGTATTATTCAGGTGCTCATGTGGCTGGTAATGTAGATAAATTTGATTATCTGGGAGAAAAAGTATGGGAAGGTGTGCGCGCTTCCTGGATTTTCATCAATAGCATAGATGCCACTCCTGACATGAAAGAGGAAGAAAAGGCTCGGTTGAAAGGCGAGGCGAAATGTATTATCGCTTCTCGTTATTTTGATATGTTCCGCCATTATGGCGGTCTTCCCATTGAAGACAAGGACTATACTGGTACAGAACCTTCCTACGACTTGCCTCGTGCCTCTGTAGAAGAAACCGTGAACTTCATGGTAAAACTGCTGGATGAGGCGATTCCCGTACTTCCGTGGAAATTAGGTGACACGCCAGACAGCAATGACCAGTTAGATGATCTTTCCAACTGGGACGGACGTTTCACCAAAGCGGCTGCCATGATGTTGAAAGCGAAAATCTTGTGTTTTGCCGCTTCACCATTATTTAACTCTGCCCAACCTTACTATGGAGGAAATACAGAGGCGGAGCAAAAACATTATGTATGGTACGGTGGATACAAGCCGGAGCTTTGGGAACAGTGTAGAAAAGCATGTGAGGATTTCTTCCAAACCAATGCTTCCAATGGAAACTATTACGCATTGGTACAGGCTGACGGTACCACACCGGGTAAATACCGGGCTGCTTTCCGAAAAGCGTATGCCACCCGTGGTACTACGGAGATGTTATTGAGTACACGTATTCGTTACACCACAAATAATAACGACTGGAATTATCTGTTCCACTCTTGGAATGGGAATGGAGGCTATACCCCAACTCTGGAGTTCATGGAGATGTTTTCATGGAAAGACGGGCGCCCGTTCAACTACGATCAATTGGAAAAGGAAGGTAGATTGGACGATATGTTTATGGATTCCAAATACAATTTGACCCGTGATCCTCGCTTGTATGAGACTATCATCGTTAATAATATGCAGATGAGTCTGAATGATAACGGGGATATGAGTGGACGGCATGCCGAACTTTGGGTGATGGGACGTGAAGCGGGAGCTAATCCTAAACAAGAGAACGGAATGTACGCTACGGGATTTGCCAACAACAAGTTCTATATGTATGACGACTCTCGGAACAAACCAACCTTATGGCCTTACCTGCGTTTGTCTGATATGTATCTGATTTACGCAGAAGCGTTGGCTCAGACAGGAAATTATGACAAAGCCGTAGAAGAAGTAGATGTAGTGAGAAAGCGAGTGGGACTGAAAGGCTTGAAAGAAAGTGAGCCTGGTAAGAACTTCTCGGACAAGAACACCTTGATAGAAGCGATTCTTCGTGAAAGAGCCTGTGAATTAGGACTGGAGGACACTCGTTTATTCGACATGATTCGTTATAAACGGAAAGATTTGTTCATGAAACCGTTACATGGATTAAGAATCAGCCGTCTGGATGACAACGGTCAAGTGTTGGAGGCGTCTTGGTCTGATAAGAAAGTAGGTGAGGTAGGTTATTCTCCTACGGGACCCATCCGTTTCAAGTATGAGCGTTTTCCCCTCACCAATGTGAGACGGGCATGGTGGACCACCTTTGACGAGAAATGGTACTTGTCTCCCTTCCCTCCTACAGAAGTGAACAAAGGTTACGGATTAGTTCAGAATCCGGGTTGGTAATCAATGATTAAGCAGTCTATTATATGAGAAAAAATACAATATGGGCTTGCGCCTTGTTAGCCTGCTTGGGCACCAAGGCTCTGGCCGAAGACACTCTTCAGAAAATAACGGGTGTCGTGGTAGATAAATGGGGAAAGCCGGTGGCCGGAGCGTTGGTGACTATCTCTGACCAGAAAGCTTCCAAGACCTATACGGACAAAAGCGGTAAGTTCGTCATCAGTGCGATGAACAAGGACAAGCTTACCATCCAGTCGGATGAATGCGGCGAGAAGACCGTGGCAGTGGAGTCTGGAAAACCGCTGACAGTGGTGCTGGATTATTCCGCACAGTATGTGGATATGGGCTTCGGTGTACGTCAAACTGTGGAGGAATCCACTGTGTCTGCCGCTTCTGCCTCGAACCGGGAGTTCAATACCCGTTCGGCACACAATATCGGCAATTCCTTGTTTGGCAATGTGTTGGGACTGACTACCCTGCAAGGTGCCGGTGAGTTCGTGAACGCCAATTCATCCTTTTACATAAGAGGTCTGCAATCCCTCTCTGGCAGCAGTCCGCTTGTCTTGGTGGATGGTATCGAAAGGAATATCGACTACATCACTCCCGAAGAAGTGGAGCGAGTGACGGTGCTGAAGGACGCTCCGGCGGTGGCTCTTTACGGTTACAAAGGCATCAACGGCGTGTTGAACATCATCACGAAACGTGGACGCTACAATACGCACGAGATTAAATTCACTTACGACCACGCCATCAACTGGGAAAAGCGTCGCCCGGAGTTTGTGGACGGTTATACCTACGCACAGGCCATCAACGAAGCGTTGACGAATGACGGCAAGAGTGTGCGTTACAACGCAAACGAGTTGGACGCCTTCAAAACGGGTAAATATCCCTATCTCTACCCCAATGTGAACTGGATTGATGAAATCTTCAAGAACACGGGTTCCACCAACCTCTATAACTTGAGTTTCCGTGGAGGAGGTACGAGGGTACGTTATTATTCCTTGCTTAACCTCCAGATGAACAACGGTTTTGCCGCCCATCCCAATGAGAACGAAGGTTATTCCACTCAGTACCGCTACTCCAAGGCTAACCTGCGTACGAATTTGGATATTGATGTGACGAGTACCACTAAATTAGTGGTGAATTTGGACGGTGTGTTGTTGGAGGCCAGTCGTCCGGGTATGTCCAGTGACAATATCTGGGGACGCTTGTACACTATTCCTGCCGCCGCTTTCCCCATCAAAACGGAAGACGGACTGTGGGGAGGAAATGCCACTTGGGGTGCCACTAACCCGGTCGCTCTGACACAAGCCAGGGCTTACTCCAAAGGACACACACGTGCTATCTTTGCGGACATGACCTTGAACCAGGACTTGTCCAGTATGTTGACCGGTTTGGGAGCAACCTTGAAGATCGCCTACGACAACGTGGTGGCTTATTGGGAAAACCACACCAAAAGCTATAAGTACGGAAGCGACATGGTGACGGAATGGAAAGACGGGGTGCCTGTTAAAACTTCTCGTTATACGGCAGGTTCTGAAAGCGGACTGGCCAGTGATAGTAAAATGGATTGGCAGAACAAGAATTTCAACTTCGCCGCAGGACTTACGTATAACAACACGTTCGGTGACCACAGTCTTTCCGGATTGTTGATGTGGAACTATGAATACCGCAATTCCAACGGACAGAACAACACCCGTTATCGCCAGAATGTATCGCTCTATGCGCACTATGGCTATCTGGGAAAATACTTTGCGGATGTGACTTTGACAGGTTCCGCTTCCAACAAGCTTGATCCGTCGGCCCGTTGGGCTTTTTCTCCCACCGTGTCCGCTTCATGGGTGTTGTCGAAAGAAAACTTTTTGAAAGACGTGTCGTTCCTGAATTTCTTGAAACTACGGGCTTCTTTCGGTATCATCAATGTAGACGCTTATCCCTATGAGTCTTACTGGATGGAGAATGTAGGTGGTGGAAGCGGCTATCCAATTGGCGGAAACTATGATTGGGCGGATGCCTGGGCTGAAGGGCAATTGCCTTCTAACGGAGGTACACATGAAAGAGGCTACAAGTATAACCTCGGACTGGATGCCACGCTTTTCGGAGGTCTGAACTTGACGGTTGACGGTTATTACCAACGCCGTAGTCGTATCTGGGTCTATTCCGGAGGTAACAACTCGTCCGTATTGGGACAGAATGCTTCTTATCAGAACGGAGGTATCGTAGACAGTTGGGGCGTGGAAGCCGGAGTGGACTATACCAAGAAGTTGGGTAGTGACTGGTTGGTGAACGCTGGTGCGAAAATCACGTTGAATAAGAACGAGGTGATTGAGCAGATGGAGGAGCCAAAGGCGTATGACTATTTAAAATCAACTGGAAAACCGCTCAGCTCGTCTTGGGGACTGGAGGCTATCGGATTCTTCAAAGACCAGGCGGATATTGACAACAGTCCTGTGCAGCGTTTCTCTGAGGTGAAGCCAGGCGACGTGAAGTACAAAGACCAGAATGGCGATAACATCATTGATGACAACGATGTCGTGACGATGGGTTACAGTACGGTGACACCGGAAATCTATTTCTCTTTCCATGCGGGAGCCGAGTATAAAGGAATAGGTATTAACGCTGAGTTCCAAGGTGCCACTCACTACACGGCTTATCTGACTACCCAAAGTGTGTACTGGCCGTTGATTAACAACACCAACATCTCTACACACTATTATGAAAACCGCTGGACACCGGAACATCCTAACGCAAAGTATCCTCGTCTGACTGCGGAGAGCAATGAGAATAACTTCCGGGCAAGCAGTATCTGGCATGAAGACCGTACCTTCCTGAAGCTGCGTAATGTGGAGTTGTATTACAATCTCCCTGCGTCTCTGCTAAAATACACGAAGTTCCTCGACAAGGCAAAGTTGTATGTAAGGGGTGTCGACTTGTTATGTTTCGACAAGATTAAGATTGCGGATCCGGAACAGTACGGGGCTACCTTCCCGTTGAACCGTTCGGTTGTCTTCGGCTTGGCTGTCACATTCTAATGTAGGACGATTAAACTGAATAGTAATGAACATCAAACATATTTTAGGAGGGGCTTTCAGCTTGCTTTTGGTGGCTACCTCTTGCAGTGACGAAATGAACTACCGGGAGAATACGACATACGACATGGAGTACATCTTCCAGAACTTTGACCGTACAGTAGGGTTTGTCACTAATCTTTACGGTAGATTGGACACGGATTTCGGCTCCTTTGGTGCGGGTATTTATGCTTCAGCCTGCGATGAGGCGGAGTTTTCCCGCCGTTCAGGAGAGGTTCGAGACTTTTACACGGGAGCATGGAGTCCAGTGAACGCTAAATCTGCCTTTTGGTCGGATAGTTATTGGTCTATTCGTGCGGCCAATGTGTATTTGCAGGAAGAGAAAGGACGTACTTTTTCTGAATACAAGTTCAATAAAGACTACAACTCCCAAATGCGTCGTTTTAAAAGACTGAAGTTCGAGGCTCGTTTCCTGCGTGCCTATTATTACTTCAATTTGGTGCGTGCCTACGGAGATGTGCCTTTGACTACCACCGCTTTGACGGAGGCAGAGGTAAATACGTTAAAACGAACTTCTTCCAAGGAAGTATTTGATTTTATCGTGAAAGAGTGTGACGCCATTGTGGATAGTCTGCCTGTGTCCTATTCTCAATTGACAGACGATGCGGCGGCCAACCAGACAGGACGTGCTACCAGCATTGCGGTCAAAGCATTGAAGGCAAGAGCACTGCTGTATGAAGCCAGTCCTTTGTTCAACAAGGAGAAAGATAAAAACCTCTATCTTCAAGCGGCGCAGGCAGCACAGGATGTGATCAGAACTTGTGCGGCCAACGGTTTGAAACTGGGAAAATACTCCGAACTTTGGGCAGAGGATAATTGGCAAAAGCCAGAGATGATTTTCGTGCGTCGTTGGGGCGACATGAACTGGTTTGAATCCTATAATTTCCCGACAGGTATAGAAGGTGCCACAGGCAATGCGAATTGTCCAACTCAGACTTTGGTGGACGCTTATGAGATGCAGGCGACTGGAAAGCTTTGGAACGAACCGGGCAGTGGCTATGACCCTCAGAATCCCTACGATGGACGTGACCCTCGTTTTGAAATGACCATCGCTCATAATGGCACGGAGAAATGGCCTACCTACAACGCCACTCCATTGGAAACGTATTATGGTGGAGTGAATGGCGAGCCTTTGGACGGTGCCACTCCGACAGGATATTACCTGAAGAAGTATTTGAACGGTACAATCAACTTAACCTCGTCAAACTCCAACAGCAAACGCCATTCATGGATTACGTATCGTCTGGGTGAGTTTTATCTGAACTATGCGGAAGCCTTGTTCAAATACACGGGAAGTGCGGATGCCAAACCTTCCGGCTTTGACCTTTCGGCAAGGGAAGCGGTCAATGTAATCCGTAACCGTGAGGATGTGAGAATGCCGGCTTTGCCGGAAGGATTGTCTCAAGACGAGTTCTGGAAGAAATACGAGAACGAGCGTATGGTGGAGCTTGCGTTTGAGGGACACCGTTTCTGGGACTTGCGCCGTTGGAGAGAAGGTGACAAGTTGAAGAGTGTCACGGTAATGAAAATCACCAAAAGTGCGGATGGAGTGTTGCACTACCAACGCCAGACGGAGAATCGGTTATGGGAGGACAAGATGTATCTCTTCCCCATTCCGCAAAGCGAGATGCTGAAGAATCCGAATCTTGTGCAAAATACGGGATGGTAAGGTATTCATTCTTAATTCAATCAAACAACTATGGCTAATTATTCAAAACTCGCATATACAGTCCTTGCGGCCGCCGCTTTTTGCGGTGCCTGCGATGACCGGCTGGAACAGATGGATTGGCAAGGCTTTCAAGGCACTCCTTCCGTCAATATGGAAATAAAAGGCGAATCACTGCCCGGACAAATCAAGTTGAAATGGGAGAACAAAGACCCACAGTATGATTATCTGCAAATAAAGTATCACGACCCATGGCAGAATAAAGATGTGACGACATTGGTTTCCGCTCATACAGACTCATTGGTGGTGGACAAGACGTTGAAGCGTTTCGGGGAGTACACCTTTACGTTTATTCCCTATACCGCTGACGGAAAAGCCGGTTCTTCCAAAGAGGTGAAAGCTACATCTGGTCTGTTTCCCGCTTCTGTTTCTGTGACGACCACCGTGGTCAATTTGACGGCAGACCAGCTCAGCACCAATGCGCAAGAACCGAGTGAAGGACCCATCAAGAATCTGTTGGACGGGAATGTCAACACCTTCTTCCATACGCGTTGGTCTTCTCCGCAGATAGACTTGCCGCATTACATCCAGGTAAACTTCAAGGAGACGCACGAGAATTTCGTGGTGCATTACGTGAACCGTAACGGCTCTCAAGTAGGCCCTGCTGAGGTACAACTGCAAATCAGTGACGACGGTCAGACATGGGAAACCATACAAACCTTGTCTGGACTTCCCACAGGCTCCAAAGCGGAATACACCTCTTCGATGATTAAAGCCGGAAAACCTTTCAAATACTTCCGCTTTAATGTGACGAAAACGCCTGGAGGGGAAAAGTATTTCAATCTGTCCGAGTTCTCTTTCTCTGATGCGAAAGAGAGTGTGTATGACCCGGAAAACGAAAAAGAATAACCGAAAAGTTATTGTAAGTTTTATATAGACCTGGACTGGAGGCAGTCGTGAGAACCTGATAGACTGTCTCCAGTTTTAATTCACGATATATTATGAAAAAATTCTTCTTTTATGGGGGATATTATCTCTTCTTTTCCTCTCCTGTTTTTGCACAACAAGCTGTAAACAAGAATGACAGCGTTTATATGAAGAAGGGAACTGTGGAACTCAAACCTGTAGTGGTGGAGGGGGTGCGACAACTGGTGAAAGTGGAACCAGGCAAGTTTACGTATGATGTGGAAAATGATCTTGACGCACAGGACAAAAGCACAATGGACATTATGTATAAAGTTCCTATGCTGGTAGTTAATGGAAAAGGGGAAATATCGGCAGAAGCGGAGAAGAAAATTGTATATAAATTAAATGGTTTAAGAGATCCACTTTTATCCGGGGATGTTAGAAACCCACTGAAAGCCATTGGGGCAAAAGAGGTGAAACGTATAGAAGTAATCACCCAGCCAGATCCCCAATATGGTCCCAATACCATTGTGGTGAATTTTGTGACAAAAGGACGGCTGGAAGGATATACAGCGGTAGCTACAACCAATCCGACAGATAATTCATGGACAAATATAATCTATGGTGTAACAAAGTATAAGAAATTTACTGTCTCTGGTAATTATATGAATATATGGGACTATGGGCATAGTTCTACCTATACTACTGACGAATATCGTTATAATTCTCCTGACTATTTTCATTCTAACAAGATGCTAAAAGAATATGGATTTTTCAGGAATATGCATTCAATTGAAATGTCCGCAAGTTATGTTTTGAATGACAATGCATTTATTTCCACTTACGGAAGGATAATATTGAATAGTAATCCTCATGAAAATTCCAAAGAGGTTGGCACAATGCTTCGTCAGGATGGGAGTGTGAACTATCAATATGAAAAAAATATTCATCATTTGTATAATAACAAAGAAGGGCATATTGGCGTAAGTTTAGAGTGTAGATTAGGGAAAAATGAAGAGTTGGGAAAGTTCTATTTGAATTACAAGTATTATTTTCGTCCCATCAACAGTATCAAGACGGAAACATACGAAAAGGTGGATTCAATCACAATGACTCCAGGAAGCTTGGACGGCTTTTATAATTTCAGGAGGAATAATAAAGCAAGTCAAGCGGAACATACGGTGGCGAGCGAGTTTTGGCATAAACTGGGTAATAAACATTTTGTAAGTGCCTCCTTGAAATACATTATGCGTCCGCAATATGATAAATATTTCTATTATACTGCACCGCTTTTCTCTCATGAATATTCAAGGCGGGAAGACTGGAACTCGGATTATGACCATAATCAACATGTACTTGACGGATATCTCACTTATCGTTATGCCGCACAACGTGTACAAGCATTGGCGGGATTACATTATTCGTGGCAGTCAGACAAGTTGCTGCATTCAGACGCAGGTCATAATTTCAAAAAGCAATTTCATAATATTCTTCCTTTGGCTTCCATGTCTTACAAAGTGAACAATGGACTTTCGTTGGATTTGAGCTATAGTATGACAGTTCTTCGTCCTGGTTTGTTCGCTTTGGATCCTTATGTAAACCGTTCTATACCTATGCAACTAACTTATGGAAATCTTCATTTGACTCCTGAGCGTACGAACTCTGTATTGCTTTCTTCTAATTGGAGAGTGAAACGCTATACTGTTATATTTTCAGTTCGACAACAATTCACGAATGATATAATATTGAATTATCGCTTCTTGAAGGGGGATATATTGCATATCACACAAGAGAATTTGGGAAAGAAAAGAGGCACTGATTTCTATGCTTCCTTTTCTGGTCGTCCCCATCGTTATTTTTTTCTACGTTTAATGCCCTCATTAAGTTATACTGATTTCCAGGCTGCTTCTATTAAACAAAAGAATAGTGGTTGGTATTTTAATATTAACGCATCATGTGAATGGGAATTGTTTGGAAATCAATATCTTTCCTTTAGGGGAAATTATCATACACGCTATGTGATGTTGCAAGGTAAAGGCACCGATGGCTATACCTATGAGTTTGGCTATAGTAAGTATTTCTTAAAGAATAAGTTGCGTGTTTATGCCTATGCGGGAGCGTTTTTACCAACCCATTATACAAATACAGAGGAAAGGATAACAGATAATTATCGCTATTTGTCATCAAATCGTTTTTATAAAGCATCCTTTGGAGTGAATATTTCATATACTTTCGGTAAATTAAAAGCGAGGGTAAAACGTAGTGACAAAGAAATTTACAATGATGATATCAAGAACGACTATGATAACTGATAAATAGAAACTTAATAAATGAAACTATGAAAATAAAAACAAGTAGGCTATTATTACTTTTCGTACTGTTGACAAGTGTTTTCACTGTTTCAGCCCAAGGGCAGGAAACATTGACGCTGAAAGGCCGGGTGCTGGATTTCAAGACACGAAACGACCTCGCAGGAGTGACGGTGGAACTGTTGTCTAAGGACAGCACGGTGATTAAAAGCATTAAAGCTGATAATTATAGTTATGAGACAGACGGTAGCGGCTATAAGATAAGGGAGTGGCACCACGCTGACTTTAGTTTTGAGGTACCAAAGAAAGCAAGTTCATATATAATAAGGACTTCATTTGTGGGCTATAAGACCATGTACACTGACGTGACGATAGGTGGCAAGCTCCGTAAACGTGACTTCGAACGGGTGATACCTAATATCCTCATGAAAGCTGACGCTAAGATGTTGAAGAATGTCAGCGTGACTGGCAGCAAGGTGAAATTCTACTATAAAGGCGACACCGTGGTTTACAATGCCGATGCGTTCGTACTTGCTGAAGGCTCGATGCTCGATGCCCTGATAAGGCAGCTGCCGGGAGTGGAACTGAAGAGTGACGGCAAGATATACCATAACGGCAAGTTCGTGGAGAGTCTGTTGCTCAACGGCAAGGACTTTTTCAAGGGTAACGCCCAAATGATGCTCGACAATCTGCCGACATACACGGTCAAGACAATAAAGGTGTATGATAAGATGAGCAGCAAAAGTGAGTTTGTCGGGCGTGAACTTGGCGATAAGGAATATGTGATGGACGTGAACCTCAAAAAGGAATATCAGATAGGCATGATTGCTAACGTAGAGGCTGGAGCTGGCACTGCGGACAGATACATGGGACGACTTTTCGTGAACAGGTACACTGACCACTCGCGTGTGACGTTGTATGGTAACATCAACAACCTGAACGACAGGCGTCGTCCCGGGCAAGATACTGACTGGTCGCCAGACAAGATGCCGAAGGGAGACAACAGGGAAAAGATTGTAGGCATAGACTACAACATCGACAGCCGTAACAAGAACTTGCAGTTGTACGGTAATGCCCAGTTGTCACACAGCAACCTTAACTCGACAACTGACATAAACCGTGTGAACTTTATCAATACAGGCGATACCTACGACTATGAGTTCTCTACATCAAGGAACAAGAGCTTCAGCGTCTCAACGAATCATACTCTCGACCTGAAAGTCAGTGACATGTTGAAGATAAACCTCAGTCCGAGATTCAGTTACAATAACTATGACGGCAGGAGCGACTATATGCTTGGTTCTTTCTCGTCAATGCAGGATGGTATGAGCCGTGACCTGATTGATGGTATTTACAGCCTCGACGCTGGTAACACTATACGTAAGGCTCTGGTGAACCGATACAAGAAAGAAGGGATGAATAGTGGCAGGCAGTTGTCGGCAGACCTGTCAGGCTATGCGATATGGAAGCTGAAAAACAATTCACAAATATATTTTACTGGCGGTGTGTCGGGTGGCAATAATAAAGACGATACGTTCAATAAGTATTCCATAAATTACGGCAGTGACGAATCAAACCGTAAGCAAGGAAACCAGTATTACAAGAACCATCCAGACAAGAGATTCTCGTATAATGTAGGTGCGTCTTACGGTTATAAGTTGAACAAATACATGGAAACGACTATGTTTTATAAGTTCGAACATAGACGGAACGATTACACTTCCAACCTCTATCTGCTCGACAAGCTCGACGGTGGGGAGGATTACGGCATAGGCTATCTTCCTTCCGTTGCCGAATATGAGAGTGTGATAGACCGCCCTAACAGCTACGAGAGCCACCTATATGAGGACAAACACAGGATTGTTCCGAGTCTGTTCTATCAACGTAAAGGCGATGCGGGAGATTTGTGGTTCCAAGTGAGGTTTCCAGTGTCTGTTATGAGGCAGCAGCTTGGCTATCAGCGTGGGCGTACAGATACTACCGTAGTACGCAACACTGTTTTCCCGGAAATAGAGAATCTTATTTTGGAATGGACTAATAAGAGCCGTGCATTCTTATATGGGCTTCATGTAGAGTCGAGAGTTCAGACCCCTGACTTGAAGAACCTTGTCAATATAACCGATGATACAGACCCTTTGAATATAAAGAAGGGCAACAGTGGGCTGAAGAACCAAAGGGAGTCTCTAATAGAAACAAGGGTGAGCCTAAGGAATGACAAGAAAAAGTCGATGCAAAGCATGGGGGTTGCAGTCAATCTGTGGACTGACGCTCTTGCCATGGGCTATACTTATGATACACGGTCGGGAGTGAGAACGTACAAGGCTTATAACGTGGACGGTAACTGGACTGGAGAGCTGTGGCATTCTTGCGACCTTACTTTCGGACGAAACCGCCTGCTTACCTTCTCTTCTAAAACGTCTGCCAAGTATCAAAAGAACGTTGACATGATAGGAGGAACTTCAGGAGAGGGCTTGTTAGACCCTGTTAAGAGTGAGGTCAAGACCACGCTGCTGTCAGAGAAACTGAAGCTGGAACGCAAAATCGGACGTTCGTTGGTTGGCATAAAGGGAGAGTTCGCATGGCGTAATGCGAACAGCAGCCGCACCGATTTTGCCCGTATCAATGCTTTTGATTACAATTATGGTGCCACGGCGATGCTACAGCTTGCCCGTGGACTCCAGCTTGGCACCGACTTGACCGTGTATGGAAGGCGTGGGTATAAGGGCAGCATGATGAACGGTGACGACATAGTGTGGAACGCCCGACTGTCGTACTCCATGCTGAAGGGTCGCCTCACATGGATGCTTGATGGGTTCGACATTCTTAACCAGCTTAACAACGTCACTCGTGTCATCAATGCGCAAGGGCGTACAGAGACATTCTACAATGCGCTTCCACGTTATGCCATACTGCATGTGGCATACAAGTTCCATTTAAAGCCAAAGAAGAAATAACAAGTTCAATGTAGTGACTTTAACTTGCACGATGTGAAAATAGTAGACATTTTAAAGAAAGGCCAGCTTACTTGAAAAAGTGAACTGGCCTTTTGGTTGGTTTTGTCTCGTAAGAATTATTCCTCTTCACGGCTTACCACTGTGCCATTGGCCTGATGGGTGGCCAATACCAGTACTTCGGCAATCTGCACATGAGCCGGTGCGGAAGCAGCATAGAAAGCCACATCGGCAATGTCATTGCCCGTAAGGGGCTTTATACCTTTATATACGTTGTCCGCATGAGCTTGGTCGCCGTGGAAACGAGTCACGCTGAAGTTTGTCTCCACCAGTCCCGGCTTGATGTTGGTCACTCGTATCGGTGTGTCGGCCACGTCAATGCGCAGTCCGTCGGAGAGTGCTTTTACGGCTGCCTTGGTAGCGCAGTAAACATTGCCTCCTGCATAGGCGGCATCTCCCGCTACGGAACCGATGTTGATGACATGTCCTTTCTGACGGCTCACCATGCCTGGTACCACCAGTCGGGTCATGGTCAATAACCCTTTTATGTTTGTGTCTATCATGGTTTCCCATTCATCGGGATTCCCTTCGAACTCCTTGTCAAGTCCCAGTGCCAGTCCGGCGTTGTTGATCAGTACATCGATGTCCTGCCAGCGTCCGTTCAGTGACTGGAAGGCTTCTGTGGCGGCCTTTCGGTCTCTCACGTCGAAGGGGAGCGTGAGAACCTCCGCTCCGTCTTCCTCTAATTCCCGACGCAAGAGTTCCAGCTTCTCCTTGTTTCGTCCGTTCAGAATGAGGTTGTATCCTCCTTGTGCGAACTTGCGTGCGCATCCTTCTCCGATGCCGCTGGTAGCTCCTGTGATAAGAACGATTTTTCTTGCCATGGGGATTACTTTTCTTTCACTGCCACCACTTCGATTTCCACCAAGGCTCCCTTGGGGAGTGTCTTCACAGCCACAGCGGAACGGGCGGGGTAAGGCTCTTTGAAGAAGGTGGCGTACACTTCGTTCATAGCTCCGAAATTGGCCATATCACTTAGAAATACCGTGGTTTTTAGTACATGGGACAAGTCTGTGCCGGCAGCCTCCAGTACATGACTGAGGTTGGTGAGTGATTGTTTGGTTTGTTCTTTCACACCGCCTTCCACAAATTCTCCTGTGGCAGGATTAATGGGTACCTGTCCTGAAGCGAAGATAAAACCGTTGGCTTCGATGGCTTGGCTGTAGGGACCTAATGCTTTAGGCGCCTGTGCTGAATGAATTGCTTTCATTGTGTTTTAATTATTTTGATTAGTTAGTTGTTCTTCTTCCGTGTTGAAAGAGAGTGTTTCCACCCATTTAAGTCTTTCCTTCAGTGAGGGCATTTGCGAGGCTCGCAGAGAGAGCGTCATCACGCAGTCCGTATCGTAGGAGGAATCTTTTATCTTCGCTCCCGTTTCCTTCACGATGCGCATCACACTGTTCATGAACGGGTATTCAAAACGGAAAGACACCTCTTCGTCCACCGTGCGTGTCTCTATCTGGGCGTTGTCAAGAGCCTCTTTCGCCGCTTCCCTATAGGCTACTATTAGTCCGGACGTGCCAAGTTTCACCCCTCCGAAATAACGTACCACTACAATCAGTATGTCCGTCAGTCCAAACGAGTTTATTTGTCCTAATATGGGCTTTCCCGCCGTGCCGGATGGCTCTCCGTTGTCATTGGCTCGGAAATGGGTGCGGCTGGCACCGAGCATCCATGCGTAGCACACATGGCGCGCGTCATAATATTTTCGTTGATAGTCCTTTACAATTCGTTTTATTTCCTCTTCATCATGCACGGGGAGTGCGAAGGAGAGAAAACGGCTTCGTTGTTCCACAAACTCCGCTTGGGAGGTGGAAGTGATTGTTTTGTAGGTATCATTTGCTTCCATCACGTTGCAAAAGTAGCAAAAAAAAGTAAATACAAGGGAGTGAATCCCCTTATATTTCAAATTTATGAGGTTAGAAGTGAGTTAATTGAAATAAAATTCCTACTTTTGCACGGATTGAGTATACGGATGATATGCTTTTCCGTCTGGCCGGTCTGATGTATAAAGGGCTTGGGCTGGAAGAACTCAATAAGGATAAATCGTTTACAAATACACATAATATATGGAACAAGTAAGCAATCATCATGGCCATCGGTCTATCAAAAAGATTTTGATAGCCAACCGTGGTGAAATCGCTGTCAGAGTGATGCGTTCATGTAGGGAAATGAATATCAAAGCGGTGGCTGTCTATTCAGAGGCTGACCGTACTTCCAAGCATGTACTCTATGCTGATGAAGCATATTGCATCGGACGGGCAGAGTCTAAGGAAAGTTACCTGAACATTGACAAAATCATAGAGGTGGCCAAGGCGCATGAGGTGGATGCTATCCATCCCGGCTATGGTTTCTTGTCTGAGAATTCCGAGATGGCACGTCGTGTGGAAGAGGAGGGCATCGTGTGGATGGGGCCAAAAGCCGAGACGATGGAGCTGATGGGTGACAAAATATCCGCTCGTAAGCACATGATTGCCGCTGGAGTACCGGTGGTTCCTGGTACGGAAGAACCTCTCCAAAGTGTGGAAGAGGCTGTGAAGGTAGCACACGAAGTGGGCTTCCCTATCCTTATTAAAGCTTCCATGGGTGGTGGCGGAAAAGGTATCCGTCGAGCTGACAACGAACAGGAAGTGAGAGATGCTTATCTTTCCGCAAAGTCTGAGTCTGCGTCTTCCTTCGGCGACAGTACAGTATATATAGAGAAGTTCGTGGAGGAGCCGCACCATATAGAGTTCCAAATCTTGGGTGACAACTACGGCAATGTGGTGCATCTGTGCGAACGTGAATGTTCCATCCAGCGACGCAACCAGAAGGTGGTGGAGGAGAGTCCTTCTCCATTCATGACTCCTGAATTGCGGGAGCGTATGGGAAAAGCGGCAGTAGCAGCGGCAAAGGCTGTGAACTATCGCAGTGCGGGTACCATCGAGTTCCTGGTGGATAAACACCGCAACTTCTATTTCCTTGAAATGAATACCCGTCTTCAGGTGGAGCATCCTATCACGGAGGAAGTAATCGGTGTGGATTTGGTGAAGGAGATGATTCACGTGGCCAACGGAGATGAGCTTCATTTGAAACAGGAGGACATCCACCAGCGTGGACACGCTATAGAATGTCGTATTTGCGCAGAGGACACGGAACACAACTTCATTCCTTCTCCGGGTGTGATTCGCCAGCTTATTGAGCCGAACGGCATTGGTGTGCGTGTGGATAGTTACATCTACGAAGGCGGTGAGATTCCTGTGTATTACGATCCTATGATTGGCAAACTCATTGTATGGGCTACGAATCGTCGGTACGCTATTGAGCGTATGTGCCGTGTGTTGCATGAATACAAAATCACGGGAGTGAAGAACAACATCAGCTACTTGCGTCACATCATGGAGACTGCTGATTTTGCAGAAGGCCATTATGATACCAGTTTCATCGCGAAACACGGTGAGTTGCTTCAGGAGCAAGTGGGTAAGAGTGATTCAGAGCGTGAGAACATCGCCATTATCGCTTCTTACATAGACTATTTGCTCTCCTTGAACGAAGGGGATGCAAAAGGATTGGCTGACAACCGTCCGATTAGCCGCTGGAGAGCGTTCGGTCTGCAAAAGGGTGTACTTAGAATTTAATGGATTATGGAAGTAAAAATAGGCAACAGAGTCGCTGAAGTAGAGCTTATCAGCAAGGAAGGAAACAATGTCAAGATTTCCGTGGATGGAAAGGAATACGACTGCGACGTGGCTATCGTGCAGAACGGATATTGTTCAATCTTGCATGACGGACGTTCGTTCAATGCAGAGTTGATACGCTCTGAAGACGGTCGCCACTATAAGGTGACTACTCACTATTCTACCTATAATGTCGACATTATAGATGCTACGGCCAAGTATCTCAGCATGAAGAAGGGCAGCAATGATACGCAGGACGACAAGATAATGACTCCTATGGCTGGACAAGTGGTCAGCATTCCCGTGAAGGAGGGAGACCATTTGAAGGCGGGTGACACGGCTATCGTGGTAGAAGCCATGAAGATGCAGAGTAATTACAAGGTGGTGGCTGACTGTACCATCAAGAAAATATTAGTGAAAGAAGGACAGGCTGTGGAGAGTGGAGCCACCCTTATCCTTTTGGACTTAAACAAGACTGAAGAATAATGGCAAACGAAAAACTTTATAAGAAACTGGAAGAGGCTAACAAGCAAGCCGAACTCGGGGGCGGACTGGACCGCATAGAGAAACAGCACGCCAAAGGAAAGTACACGGCACGTGAGCGTATAGCCAAATTGCTTGACCCTGGCACGTTTTGCGAGACGGACAAGTTCGTGACGCATCGTTGCAGCAATTTCGGAATGGACAAGTCTCACTTGTTAGGCGACGGTATTGTGACGGGCTACGGAAAGATAGACGGACGTAATGTGTTCGTTTACGCATACGATTTCACGACTTACGGTGGTACTTTGAGCCGGGAGAATGCGGAGAAGGTGAACAAGATACAAAAGCTTGCCTTGAAGAATGGCGCGCCGATTATCGCATTGAACGATTCAGGAGGTGCCCGTATTCAGGAGGGTGTGGAAAGCCTTGCGGGATATGCGGGTATTTTCAATCAGAACATTCTCTCTTCTGGCGTGATTCCTCAGATTTCCGCTATCCTTGGCCCTTGTGCGGGTGGAGCTTGCTATTCTCCGGCCTTGACCGATTTCATTTTCATGGTGAAGAATGAAAGCTATATGTTCATCACGGGGCCGGAGGTTGTGAAGACGGTGACGCATGAAGAGGTGGACAAGGACACACTGGGCGGTGGTGCAGTGCACAGCGGCAAGAGCGGTGTGGCGCATTTCTTGGCCAAGAATGAGGATGAAGCTCTGCTGGAGATACGAGAGCTGCTTTCTTTCTTGCCTTCCAATAATATGGAGGACGCTCCTTCCACTCCCTGCAAAGACGATGTGAAGCGTGAGGACGAGGATATGCAGAACGTGATTCCCGAAGACCCTAACCAGCCCTACGATATGAAGGATATTATAGAGCCAGTGTTGGATGACCGCTATTTCTTTGAGGTGCAGGCTGACTTCGCCAAGAATGCTTTGATAGGTTTCGGTCGATTGGGAGGAAAGACGGTCGGTATCGTGGCCAATCAGCCGATGTACCTTGCGGGTGTGCTTGATATTGACGCTTCCGACAAAATTGCTCGTTTCATCCGTTTCTGCGACAGCTTCAACATTCCGTTGGTGACTTTCGTGGATGTGCCGGGTTTCTTGCCAGGAACTGTGCAGGAGCATAACGGAATCATTCGTCATGGTGCGAAGGTGGTGTATGCGTATGCCGAGGCTACGGTGCCCAAACTGACTGTGATTACTCGAAAGGCATACGGAGGTGCTTACATCGTGATGTCTTCCAAGCATATCGGAAGTGATGTGAACTTCGCTTATCCTACTGCGGAGATAGCCGTGATGGGAGCGGAAGGTGCTGTGAACATCATCTATCACAAGGCTGATGCGGAAACGAAGCAGAAAGCGTTGGAGGAATACAAGGATAAATTCTTGAATCCATACAAAATTGCGGAACTGGGCTTTATTGACGAGATTATACAGCCTAAGGAAACACGTCGCAAGTTGATTCAGGCATTAGGTATGACCCAGAACAAGGTACAGAACCTTCCTCCTAAAAAGCACGGAAATGTGCCATTGTAATTTGATTTTATCGGATAATAAATACGGAAAGTGACACTTTGACTGTGCAAAGTAGCACTTTGGGAAAGAAAAGCGGTGGTTCGCATGAGCGGAACACCGCTTTTTTTATATCCATTTCGTGAAAAGTTGCTTACGTAAGGGGAATTAACTATCTTTGCGGAAAAGAAAACGCACATAACACTAACTAACTGTAAGGAGAAAGAACTATGGCTTTTAATATTGAACGTAATGGAAAGAAAAGAGTCATCATTGTAGGTGGTGGCTTTGGTGGACTGCGACTGGCTAATGCCTTGAGGGGGTCAGGTATGCAGGTGGTCTTGATAGACAAGAACAATTACCACCAGTTTCCCCCGCTGATTTATCAGGTGGCTTCCGCTGGAATGGAGGCAAGTTCCATTTCTTTCCCTTTCCGTAAGATTTTACGAGACCGTAAAGATTTCTATTTCCGAATGGCGGAAGTAAGGGCCGTGTTCCCAGACAAGAAAATCATACAGACTTCCATAGGTAAGGCTGAATATGACTACTTGATACTTGCCGCAGGAACAACTACCAATTTCTACGGGAATCAGCATATTGCCGAGGAGGCTATGCCGATGAAGACTGTGGCGGAGGCTATGGGGCTGCGCAATGCGTTGTTAAGCAACTTGGAACGTGCCATTACCTGTGCCACAGAAGAGGAAAGGCAGGAATTGCTGAATGTGGTTATCGTGGGTGGAGGTGCTACGGGCGTGGAAATAGCCGGTGCCTTGTCTCAGATGAAACGCTATGTGCTTCCATACGACTATCCAGACATGGATGCCAATCAGATGCACATTTATTTGTTGGAAGCCGCTGACAGGTTGTTGTCTGGTATGTCGCCCGATTCTTCCAAGAAGGCAAAGGATTTCTTGGAGGAGATGGGTGTCGAAGTGAGATTCGGCAAGATGGTGACCGACTATAAAGACCACAAGGTAATGCTGAAAGATGGTACTTCCATTCCTACCCGTACCTTTATATGGGTGAGTGGAGTGAGAGGTAATTCCATTCCTGGTATAGATGGTGAACATTTGGGAAGAGGAGCACGCATCATAGTGGACGGATTTAACCGGGTGGAGGGTATGCAAGACGTATTCGCCATCGGGGACCAATGCCTCATGACAGCAGATCCGCAATATCCCAAGGGGCATCCGCAGTTAGCGCAGGTGGCTATACAACAGGCGAACAACTTGGCGAAGAACCTGCTTAAGATATTCCATGGAGATGATAACTTGGAACCGTTCCGTTATAAGAATCTGGGATCCATGGCCACGGTGGGCAGAAATCGTGCGGTGGTGGAATTAGGCAAGATGCACACACAGGGATTCGTCGCTTGGGTGTTGTGGCTTGTGGTGCATCTGAGGTCTATACTCGGTGTGCGTAACAAAGTGATGGTATTTCTTAACTGGCTGTGGAGCTATTTCACGTATGACGACTCTATTCGTATGATTGTCTATGCCACAAAAGTAAAGGAAATCCGGGAGAGAATGGCCAGGGAGCGTATTACTCACCTTGGCACAGATCTTATGGCGGAGAAGGAAATGGAAAAGAAAAACGAGGAGAAAGCCGAGGGATGATGAGAGAACCTCGGTGGCTGTCCTCTCTTTATTAACTAAATACACATTCTACTATGAAGTTAAAAATGATGTTGGCCGCTGCCGCATTGATGGGTAGCACGGCGGTAATGGCAGGAGAACCGTTCCAAAGCAGAGGGCTGGGTTTCAATGTGGGCTACAGCGGTCTGAATGAGAATGCGGGTATCGGTGTACACGCACGTTTCCATCTTGTGGCAGGACTGCGAGTGGAACCCACTTTCGACTACTATTTTAAGAAGAATGAGATTGGCTATTGGGACGTAATGGCGAATTTCAACTATGTGTTCGGATTGGCACAAAACAAGGTCGGACTATACCCCATTGTAGGTATTGGTGTGGGAAAGCCCACTTTTGATGGTGCTGATGCAGACCTCGCTTGGAATCTTGGAGGTGGAGTGGAGTTCCCTGTGTCCAATGACTTCTCATTGGGCGTGGAGTTGAAAGGACAGAAATTAGGTGAGTCGGACTTTGAGTTTGTGCCCACGTTTAAGGCTACCTATTGTTTCTGATAATCTTTGACAGAATATATTGTATATGAGTACACTAATAAGCAAAAGTCTGCTGACAGCTGCGCTGTTGGCTGGCTTTTCTTTCTCGGCGAATGCCGCTCAGCCTTATTTCAAAAAAGGATTTGGCGGACAGTTGGGTTACACTGGTTTAAACGAGAATGTCGGACTGGGTTTGCATGCCCGTTTTCCCATCGTAAATGGTCTGCGCATCGAGCCTACGTTTGATTATTATTTGCGCAAAGACGGCTTGAACATGTGGGATGTCATGGCGAATTTCCACTATGTGTTTCCTGTGGCTCAGAACAAAATAGGCATCTATCCTTTGGTTGGCTTAGGACTGGCGAAGAGTAAATTGAAGTGGGAATTGGAAGACAGGCACGGTCATTACGATGTGAGTGCTTCCTCCACAGATTTCTCTATGAATTTCGGTGTGGGATTGGAGTTCCCGGTAGCCACTGATTTCTCGTTAGGCTTTGAGCTGAAAGGACAGTTGATAGACGGTGATACTGAATTTGCGTCAGCTTTCAAAGTGACGTATCTTTTTTAGTACACTTGTCCCTTATAAAAGCTGAAGTGATTTAAACTTTTCTGCAACTTTATTCGTGAGAGGCTTTATGTGGATAATTGAGGCGAAAACGCAAAAGGCTTCGATGGCCGATGAAGCCTTTTGCGATGGGCAACGAAGAAGGCTTCGATAGGGAATGAAGCCTATTGCATGAAAAAGCGAACAGGTATCTTCCACCTGTTCGCTTTTTGCGTATAATCTTTATTAATGATTATCCACCATCGTACCATTAATCTGCACTGCCAGGTAGAGACGCGATTCATCGCGTCTCCGTTTTTTAGTGTTTTGAATATTTTTCAATCTCTTCCTTACTGATATGATTCATCGTTGATGGATGAGACGCGATTCATCGCGTCTCTACTAGTTCAGTTGTTATGTAAGACAGGAGAGTGGTATGTTTGCGGATATTTTATCATGCAGTGACATTAGAAAGCGTAGTTCAAGCCTATGCTGAGCAACTCTTTGAACTGGAAGAAACTTTCCCCCTCTTTCCGGGTACGACTGTCATCAAAGCGGTTGAAAGTGTACAGACGGGTGGATATGTAGCGAGTGAGTAGAAAATCAAAGGTGTTTTCCCATTCCCACAGCGTGTTTTTGTAGGTGGTGAAGTAATACATTCGAGTTGTCCATTTCAGCAAGGGGATGATTTGCCAAGTGTGTGTCAGTGTCAGGGAAGAACCAATCTTGTTCAAGGTGCTGTGTCCTTCTTTCAGACCGAATTGCGTGCCGTCCACAGCGTCCCGGCTGACTATCTTGAACTCATAAGCGGCTGGAGCCAATATTAGTGAGAGGTCTAATTTCTCATTCTTTAGTTTATAGTTCATACCAAGGTTGATGTCTCCTGTGATAGGAGAGGCGAAAGTGGAGTAGATGGTACGGTCGTTGTTCTTGTAGCCGGGTAAGAACTGGGTGGTGATTACAGTACTAAGGGAGTAGTACCAGTTTTTTATGGCCTTGAGTCCGAGATTAGAGGTGAGTCTTATCAAATCGGTACTGGTCTTGTACTGGTGTACGGTGTCGTCTTTTGAAGTGATGAATCCAAGATTGAGTTCCGCCTTGTTGTCCCATTGCAGTCCGCGAAGATTGTCGTAGTTTGCTTGAAAGACAAGACCTCCTTGCAACACATTGTTGCTGGAACCGCCTCCTGACCAGTTCTTGGAGATGTAATTTTGGGCGAATTGCAGAGATGTGCTTCCGGCTGTATGCCAGAACTTGGGGCGTTGCAGAATCACTTCGTCTTTAGTGAATAGGTCGGTGGGTATGGGGTTGGGTGCTGTGGGGAATACATTGTACTCGTTCTTCATACTGTCTTTCTCCGTTGTTTTCCAAGGCCTTGTCTCCGTATTAAAGCTTTGCTTTTGAATATCATTCTCTGTCTCTTGGAATAGTTCGGGATGCCTCATGTAAGCCGTTAACAACGCCTTGCTGATAAGATAGTTGCGAAGCGAGTCTTTATCTGATATGGAAGCCGAATCTGTTTCCAGAAACAGACGGACGGGGGCAAAGTAAAAAGTGGGAGACCCTATGAGCGGAAAGTAGTAGGGGTTCTGTCTTACGGGCGTGTGGGGTATGTTGGAATGGAAGGCAAGCGTAAGCTTGCTGAGTGAGTCTGTGTATGCTTTGACGACAAGTTCACTGAGCGAAGGGTATGTGCGTTTGCTTTTTTGCGCCGCCGTTGTGGCTGTCGCTGTCAATATGCAGATTAGTAAAAATGAAATTCTCAAAGTTTTGCCCATGCGTTTCTCTATTCTTATGTGTCTGCAAAAATACCTATTTTTTCCCAACAAGCGAAAGTTTCAGCGAAAAGATAGAGGCTATTCACTGAAAAATGATTACTTTTGCACGTTGAATGGCTTATTGAGAACAATAAAATATAATATATCGTGGCAGAAACTAAGTACATTTTCGTTACGGGAGGCGTAGCGTCTTCCTTAGGAAAGGGAATCATTTCCTCCTCTATTGGTAAACTGTTACAGGCCAGAGGCTATAACATTACCATTCAGAAGTTTGACCCTTATATCAACGTAGACCCTGGTACGCTCAACCCCTACGAGCATGGCGAATGTTACGTGACTTCAGACGGTCAGGAGACAGACCTTGACTTGGGACACTATGAGCGTTTCACGGATATTAAAACGACGCGTGCCAACAACGTGACAACGGGTAAAATATACCAGAGTGTCATTGAAAAGGAACGCCGGGGTGATTATCTTGGCAAGACGGTACAGGTGATTCCGCACATCACGGACGAGATTAAACGCCGTATCAAGTTCATGTCCAAGAATAACAACCTTGATTTCATTATCACGGAAATTGGTGGAACAGTGGGCGACATCGAGTCTCATCCTTTTTTGGAGGCTATTCGCCAGCTGAAATGGGAATTGGGGAAGAAAGCTCTCTGTGTGCATCTGACTTATGTGCCGTTCCTTGCGGCGGCTAAAGAGCTGAAGACAAAACCGACTCAGCATTCTGTAAAGGAATTGCAAAGTCTCGGAATACAGCCGGATGTGTTGGTACTGCGTACAGAACATGAGCTGAACGCCGGATTGAGAAAGAAAGTGGCCAATTTCTGTAATGTGCCAGTGGAGGCGGTTATTGAGTCTCTCGACCAGCCGACTATATACGAGGTGCCTATCAAAATGCAGGAAGAAGGACTGGATACGATTATTCTCAAGACCATGGGAATGCCGGTGGGTGAGACTCCGGCGTTGAAGCCGTGGCGTTCTTTCCTTGACCGCTTGAACAAGGCCAACGAGGAAATCAAAATCGGACTGGTTGGTAAATATGACTTGCAAGATGCCTATAAGTCTATCCGCGAGGCGTTGCTGCAATCTGCTATTTACAATTACCATAAAGTGAAGGCGCAGTTCATCAATTCGGAGAAATTGAACGACTCCAATGTGGAAGAGCAACTGAAAGACATGGACGGTATTGTCATTTGTCCGGGATTCGGAAGCCGTGGCGTGGAAGGTAAAATCGTGGCGGTGAAATATTGCCGCACGCACAATGTGCCTACATTTGGTATCTGCTACGGTATGCAGATGATAGTAGTAGAGTACGCCCGTGATGTGTTGGGCTTTGCCGATGCCAATTCCAGCGAGATTGACGAGAAAACTCCCCACAATGTCATTGACATCATGGAGGAACAGAAGAATATTACCAATATGGGCGGAACAATGCGTCTGGGTGCCTATGAATGCAAGGTGAAGAAAGGCTCCAAGGCTTACGAGGCATACGGTAAAGAGGATATCCAAGAACGCCACCGTCATCGTTATGAGTTCAACAATGACTTCCGCACCCAGTTTGAGAATGCGGGTATGAAGTGTACCGGTATCAATCCGGACAGCGACTTGGTGGAAATTGTGGAGGTGCCGAATTTGAAATGGTTCATCGGCACGCAGTTCCATCCTGAATACAGCAGTACAGTGCTGCACCCGCATCCGTTGTTCATGTCCTTCATTAAGGCGGCTATTGAAAACAAGCACGAGAAACAAGGTAAAAAGAAATAATTTTATCAATGAATAAAAACACTGTGACGGCGTTGGTCCTGATGCTGTTGGTGGTGGCCGGGTTCACCTGGTTCAGCCAGCCCAGCAAGGAGCAACTCCGTCAGCAACAAATTCAAGATTCAATTACCGCCGTAAAGAAAAAACAGCAGGCGGCACAGGCAACACGACAAGCGAAAGTCGACACTGCGACAGTGGCTGACTCTTCCGCTGTCTTTACCGCACCTCGTGTGGAGAAAGACATCGTATTGAAGAACAAGGTGGTACGTCTGACGCTTTCCACCAAGGGCGGTACCCTTACGAAGGGTGAGCTGTTGGATTATAAAGACCAGAAAGGTCAGTATCTGACCCTCTTTAACCCGAAGGATGCTCAACTGTCATTCCTCATTGACGGAAAGACGGAGAACATCAACACGGCGGAGGAATATTTCCAGCCTGTAAACGTGTCCGACAGCTCTGTCACCATGCGTCTTCCCGCAAAGACAGGTGGCTATATCGACTTCGTGTATACGCTGAAGGGGGACACTTATATGGTGGATTTCACAGTGAAAGCGAACGGAATGGAGGGATTTTTCTCTTCCACTACCGATGCGATGAATATCAAGTGGAACGACCATATACGTCAGCAGGAAAAAGGCTTCAAGTTTGAAAATTACCGTTCTTCCCTTACTTATAAGGAAAAAGATGGGGGTTCTGACTTCCTCGCTCCTGAATCGGACAAGGAAGAGAATGTGGAGAAGCCATTGGATTGGATTGCTTTCAAGAACCAGTTCTTCAGCTGGGTGTTCATTGCGGGCGATGATTTCCATAAGGCATACATCCACTCCATACCAGAGGAAACGGAAAATGGTTATCTGAAACAATACGAGGCTACGGCACAGACATTCTTTGACCCGTCCGGCCATAAGCCCACGGCGATGCAGTTCTTCATTGGTCCGAACAACTACCGTCTGCTACAGCAGATGAACCACTATTCCGTGGGAGGCAAAGACCTTCAATTGGAAGAACTGGTATATCTTGGATGGCCGTTGTTCAAGTACATCAACCGTTTCTTCACTATCTATGTGTTCGACTGGTTGACGGGCGCTGGACTGAATATGGGTATCGTGCTTCTGCTGATTACCGTTCTGCTGAAGGTCATCACTTATCCGGCCATGCGCAAGAGCTTCCTCGCTTCGGTGAAGATGAAAGTATTGCGTCCGAAGATGGATGAGATAAACAAGAAGTATCCGAATCCGGACGACAATATGAAGAAGCAGCAGGAAATGATGGGACTGTACAGCCAGTATGGGGTATCTCCCATGGGCGGTTGTCTGCCGATGCTGATACAGATGCCGGTCTGGATTGCCATGTTCAACTTCATTCCGAACGCCATCGAGCTGAGAGGACAGAGCTTCTTGTGGGCGGACGACCTTTCTTCATACGATGACTTGATTAGCTGGAGTGCGCATCTTCCGTTAATCGGCAATCACTTGAGCTTGTTCTGTCTGCTCTTCTGCGCTACGAACGTTATCAATACGATAATCTCCATGAAACAGCAGGAGAATATGCCGGGACAACAGGGGCAGCAGATGAAGATGATGAAGTACATGATGTACGCTATGCCGGTGGTGTTCTTCTTTGTCTTCAACGATTACTCTTCAGGGCTTAGTTATTATTACTTTGTGTCTGGCCTGTTGAGCATCATCCTCATGTGGATTATGCGCAAGAGCGTGGATGAAGGAAAAATTTTGGCGAAACTGGAAGAAAACTACAAGTATCGCAAGGAACATCCACAAGAGAGAAGCGGATTCATGGCTCGTATGGCCGCCCTTCAAGAGCAGCAGAAAGAGATGATGGAGAAGCAACGTAATAACAGAAAATAAAGAATTGCATAGAGTTAAAGCGGAGACGGGAATTTTCTACGGTTCCTTCTCCGCTTTTTATAGTTAAAGAGATTATGAATAAGACATTAGCATTGATGACCACGGCCTTGTCTATGGCCGCTTCGACTACAGTCCCCATGCAGGCGGCGGAAGAAAATGCACCTGTGATAGGAAGGGCTGCTGACCTTCACTTGGAGAAAGGATTGATGACTCCCGAGGCTCTTTGGGCCATGGGTAGAGTGGGAGGATACAGTGTGTCTCCCGACTTGAAACAGATAGTCTATAATGTGGCGTATTACAGCGTGCCACAGAATAAAAGCCATTCCGTGCTTTATATCACGGACGCAAAAGGCAGTGCGCATAAGTTGCTTACCACGACGAAAGCCAATGAAAGCGACGCGGTGTTTATCAAAGGTGGCAAGAAGATCGCTTTTCTGGCAGCGGACAAGGACGGAGTGAGCCAGCTTTGGGAGATGAATCCCGATGGAAGTGAACGCCGTCAGTTGTCTTTCAGCAAGAAAGACATCGAAGGGTTCAAGTTCTCGCCCGATGAGAAAAAGGTGTTCTACATCACCGAGTTTGATTTAAAACCCATTGAGGGTAAGAAGATATACAAAGACCTTCCGAAGACTTCCGGCTATGTGACTACAGACGTGATGTTCCGTCATTGGGATCAGTGGGTTACTTCTGCGCCACATCCACAGGTGGCCTCGTTCAACGGAGATAAGGTGGGAGAGCCTACGGACATTCTTGGCAATGAGCCTTACGAGAGTCCCATGCGCCCTTTCGGAGGTGTGGAACAGCTGAATTGGAGTCCTGACGGTAAATACATTGCTTATACATGCCGCAAGAAAACGGGTGTGGCATACGCTACCAGCACGGATTCGGATATTTTCCTTTATGAACTCTCCACAGGGAAGACGATAAATTTATGCAAGGATTTCAATGACAAAGACCGCAACATGGGGTATGACACAAATCCGGCTTTCTCTCCCGATGGCAAGTACATCGCTTGGCAGAGCATGGCAAGAGACGGTTATGAAAGCGACCGAAACCGTCTTTGTGTCATGAACCTTGATTCGCACAAGAAGTCTTATCTTACCGAGAGCTTTGACAGTGATGTGGATGAGTTCGTGTGGGCGAAAGACAACAAAACCTTGTATTTCACGGGTATCTGGCATGGTGAAATTTCCGTGTATTCTACGAATCTGAAAGCGCAGGTGAAGAAAATCGCCGGTGGACAGTATGACTATAATTCCATTTCTCTTTTCGGCAAGAACTTGCTGTGCAAACGCCAGTCCATGAAACAAGCTGATGAGATTTATACACTGGATTTGAAGAAAGGCACTTGCACACCCGTCACACAGGAGAACAAGGCTTTTTATGACAAGATGGCGATAGGCGATGTGCAGCCTCGCTGGACGAAGACGGTGGATGGGAAACAGATGCTTTCGTGGATTATCTATCCGCCTCATTTTGACAAGAACAAAAAATATCCGACTGTGCTTTTCTGCGAGGGTGGACCTCAAAGCCCTGTCAGCCAGTTCTGGAGCGTGCGTTGGAATATGCAGATTATGGCCGCCAACGGTTATATCGTGGTAGCTCCAAACCGTCGTGGTTTGCAAGGTTTCGGCTCAGAATGGAAAGAGGAAATCAGCGGCAATTATGGCGGAAAGTGTATGGACGATTATCTCTCTGCGATTGACGACATGGCGAAAGAACCTTACGTGGATAAAGACCGTTTGGGATGTGTGGGTGCCAGCTTCGGCGGCTATTCCGTGTACTACTTGATGGGACACCATAATAAGCGTTTCAAATGCTTCATCGCTCATGACGGTTTCTTCAATATGGAGCAGCAATACACCGAGACGGAAGAGGCTTGGTTCACAAACTGGGATTTAGGCGGTGCCTTCTGGCAAAAAGACAATACCATCGCACAGCGTTCCTATAAGAACTATTCTCCTCATTTGTTTGTGGATAAATGGGACACGCCATTGCTCTGCATTCACGGAGAGAAAGACTACCGTATTTTGGCTTCCCAGGGTATCTCCGCCTTCAATGCGGCTCGCTACAAAGGTATTCCTGCCGAGCTGCTGTTGTTCCCGGATGAGAACCATTGGGTGTTGAAACCGCAAAATGGCATTCTATGGCAACGCACTTTCTTTGGATGGTTGGATAAATGGCTGAAGAAATGACGGAACGAATACGCATAGCGATAAACGAATCCAAGGCGGCACGTTGGTGGGCCATGGTGCTTGTCTCTCTCACGATGATGGCAGGCTTCTTCCTCACCGATGTCATGTCGCCGTTGGAGGTGATGGTCTGCAATCCTGTCTCGCAAGGTGGGCTGGGTTGGAGCAGTTCAGAATATGGTTTCTTCTCCGGTGCCTACGGATACATCAACGTGTTCTTGTTGATGCTCTTCTTCGGAGGCATTATTCTCGACAAGATGGGCTATCGTTTCACGGGGATACTTTCCTGCTTGTTGATGATTGGCGGAGCCGTTATCAAATGGTATGCCGTGTCCACAGACTTCGGAGATGCCACGTTTAATTTTCTCGGCACGCAGTATCATGCGCAAGTGATGGTGGCCAGCCTTGGCTTTGCCATCTTTGGTGTAGGAAACGAACTTACGGGAATAACAGTGAACAAAGTCGTGGTCAAGTGGTTCCGTGGGCATGAGATGGGACTGGCCTTGGCCATTCAGGTAGGTATGGCCCGTTTGGGTACGGCAGCCGCCTTGATGTTCAGCCTTCCTTTCGCACAGCGTTTTGGCGGAGTGTCCGCTTCCGTGCTATTGGGAGGAGTGTTGCTGTTGGCCGGACTGGTCTGCTATTTTGTGTACTGTGTGATGGACAAGCAGTATGATAAAGCCGTGAAGATGTCCGCTTCGGATGACAGTGAAGAAGAATTCAAAATGAAAGACGTGCTGACCATTTTCCGTAACCGTGGCTTTTGGTACATTACCATGGTCTGTCTTTTATTTTATGCGGGACTGCATCCTTTCATGAAGTTCGCCACGAAGCTGATGATTTACAAATACGGTGTAAGCGAAGAGTGGGCCGGTACTTTGGTATCGCTTGTGCCTTTCGGTACGATTATTTTCACTCCTTTGTTTGGCGCAATTTATGATCGTAAAGGCAAGGGGGCCACGATGACGATAATCGGTTGCATTCTGTTGACCTTGGTTCACCTGATATTCGCACTTCCGATAGCGGGTAATTGGGGATTTGCGGTGGTGCTGATGGTCACACTCTGCATTGCGTTCTCTATGGTGCCCGCTGTGATGTGGCCTTCTGTGCCTAAGATTGTTCCATTAAAGCAGATGGGTACTGCCGAGGCGTTGATATTCTACATTCAGAATATCGGATTGGCTTTGGTGCCAGTGCTGATAGGCTGGAGTATCGAACACTTTGCTAAAACTGTGTTGCCGAATGGAAATGTCACCTATGATTATACGGTTCCCATGTCTATTTTCATGTGTTTTGGTCTTACTTCCATTCTATTTGCCGTCCTTCTGCGTCGGGAAGACAAACGCAAAAAATATGGTTTGGAAGCTCCTAACGTGAAAAAGTGAGTATTAAAACAACAGAAAAACCTGCTTTCTTCAATGGAAAGTAGGTTTTTCCATTTAAAAACGGTACTTTTGCAAGCGAATACATTGTAATTACAGAAATACAAATAAAATATGAGTCAGCAAAAAGGACATCCAAAAGGTCTTTACCTTTTGTTCGTGACTGAGATGTGGGAACGTTTCAGTTTTTATGGAATGCGAGCCTTGTTCACGTTGTATATGATCAAGGCACTGGTCTTCTCCCAAGAGAAAGCCTCACAAATTTACGGAAGTTATACAGGACTGGTGTATCTCACCCCTTTGATTGGCGGTTACATATCCGACCGTTACTGGGGAAACCGCCGTTCCATTTTAGTGGGTGGTTTGCTGATGGCTTTTGGACAGCTTTTCATGTTCTTCTCCGCTTCCGTGTATTCACAGCTACAGTTGGCCGAGGTTCTGATGATTATCGGTTTGACTTTGCTCATTATCGGTAATGGTTTCTTCAAGCCCAATATCTCCACTATGGTGGGTGACCTCTACGATCCGACCGACAAACGTAAGGACTCCGCCTTTACCATCTTCTATATGGGTATCAACACAGGTGCGTTCATTGCTCCGTTGATTTGCGGCTTTGTGGGAGACACAGGCAATCCGGGCGACTTTAAGTGGGGATTCCTTTGCGCTGCCATCGGAATGATGATTGGTACCACGGTCTTTGAGTTGTTGAAAAACAAGTATATTTGTACGCCGGATGGCAAACAGATTGGTTTGGCACCGTCTAAAGACAATGTGCACCATACCCATGACAAAGCAGAGGAAGAATTGATGAAGAAAGAGAAAGCCTCTCCGAAACGTATCTTCCTTTCCGTCTTGGGAGCTGTGGTGTTGTTCTTTATTTTCTCCATTAATTACAGCGGAGAGGGTGGCTTGTTTGCGGATGCTGACTGGATTGGTTCCGCTATTTTTGCGGCCTGCATCATGATGCCTATCTTTATCATCACGGACAAGTCGTTGACAAAAGACGAGCGTAGCCGTATCTGGGTGATTTACATCAGTGCGTTCTTCGTCATCTTCTTTTGGGCCGCTTTTGAGCAGGCAGGAAACGCCTTGACTGTCTTCGCTGACAAGCAGACGGACAGAAGCATCTTCGGATGGACGATGCCCGCATCTTATTTCCAGTCTTTCAACCCCATCTTCATTGTGACCTTGGCGCCGTTGTTCGCTTTGTTGTGGCAGTTCCTCGGCAAGCGTAATATGGAACCTACCAGTCCTTACAAACAGGCTATCGGTTTGTTCCTCCTTGCCATCGGTTATTTGATTATCGCCTTCGGTGTGCATGGCGTATCCGCAGAGGCGAAAGTGAGCATGATATGGCTGACGTTGATGTACATGGTACATACAATGGGTGAGCTTTCTCTATCTCCCATCGGCCTTTCCATGGTGAACAAGCTCTCTCCCGCCCGTTTCGCTTCTTTGTTGATGGGTGTATGGTTCATGAGTAACGCCGCCGCCAACAAGTTCGCCGGCATCTTGAGTGGATGTTATCCTTACAACATCGATGCACAGGGCAATTCTATTCCCACTCCGAAAACCTTCTTGGGATTCTACCAGATTAATGACTTGTTCGATTTCTTCATGTTGTTCGTAGTCATGGCTGGAATCTCTTCCATCATTCTTTTCTGCCTGTCCAGCCGGATGCAGAAAATGATGAAAGGAATCTATTGATACAATTAAATTCATACTCAATCCCTTCTTTCATTCTCCGTAGAGATGGAAGAAGGGATTTTTTGTCAATGTGTATTTGAACGGGTATTTACAAGGAAAAATGGAAAACTTGGAAATAAGACAAGCTGACATGGGCGACTTGGACAGGATAATGGAAATCTTCAATTTGGCTCATGTGTTTATGATAAAGAATGGAAACCCTACGCAGTGGGTTGATGGATATCCGCAGCGTGAGTTAGTGGTCAAAGAAATAGAGTGTGGCCATTGCCATGTGTGTGGCACTATGGAGGGTAAAGTCGTAGCCACGTTTTGTCTTATAGATGGGCCTGACCCAACCTATACTCCAATATACGATGGTCGGTGGCTTGACGACCAGCCTTACCATGTGGTTCATCGTCTGGCTTCAGACGGAAGTATTAAGGGAGTCGGTCAGTTTTGCTTGAAATGGTGTTTGGATAAGTACGCAAATCTGCGTATAGACACCCATGCCGACAATAAGCCTATGCGGAATCTGCTTTGGCGTGGCGGCTTTGTAAAGTGTGGACGAATAAAGTTGGAAAATGGTTCGTGGCGTATAGCTTATCAGCATGTGGGTAATGACGACAAAAGTCGGATAAGGAATGTATGTTGTCTCGATGTGCAATCTATCACAACTATTTACAACAGTTATGTGGCGCAAAGTACGGCCACCTTCGACACCGAGGCGCAGTGTGTGGAGGATATGGAAGGGTTCATCCGACAGGTCTCCGAGAAATATCCATTTCTTGTATATGAAGAAAGAGGAGAGGTATTAGGATTTTGTTATGCACACCCTTGGAAAGCGAAGAGTGCGTATGGGCGCACCCTTGAAACCACTATTTATCTATCACCGACTCAAAAAGGCAAAGGCTTCGGTACAAAACTTATGAATATCTTAATAGAACAATGTCGAAAGGAGGGTTTCCACGCCTTGATAGCTTGTATCACGGGAGACAATCAAGAAAGTATCGCCCTGCATCAAAAACTTGGCTTCAAACAGGTGTCGTGCTTCAAGGAAGTGGGCGTGAAATTTGGAAGAAGATTGGATGTGGTGGATTATGAGCTATTGCTGTAGAAGCGACTTTTAATCCTGTCCTTAAAGACTGACGAATGGTACATTATATGTAGAGACGCGATTCATCGCGTCTCCATATTCATTAGCAATCGTATCTCTACATGAGGGATTGGTAAAAACTATAATCCAGCCGTTTTACTCATACCTGTTATCGGGGGAATTTAAAACACGAAGAAAAGCGGAGACGCGATGAATCGCGTCTCTACTCGGGGTGGTACGATGGCGGACAATCATAATCAGCACAGATACTTTTAGTGCATGGGATAGAAAGATGTTTTTGGGCTTTTCACCCATAGTATAGTGCAGGTTGATGTTGGCTTTTGTGAAACTTTCAAAGCGGAAAAATCCTGTCTTTGCATCTGTGAACTGATACAGGAAAGAATAGGAGGTTATGAAGACTATAATTGGGAGTGAAGTGATTTCAGTCATAGTCAAACTCCTCTCTAAAAAGTATCTTAAGATACTTTGCAATGTATCTTAAGATACCTGCTCAGGTATCCTAAGATGCTGTCTTTTCCTGGTTTCACTAGACACTTCTTTCCTTCATTAGCTGAAACAGTGGACAGTATCAGAATATCCATACTGATTTTCTATACATAATCTCGAAAGCTGTGCTGTATTTTATTTTGAAATCTGCATGGGCGTAATTCACAAAACCCAAATTAACATAGAAATTGACAATAACCATAAAATAGGTAATAACATTCATAATCTAAACACACGGAATTAGGCCTAGAATGACTAACTTTGCACACATAAATAAAACGAGAAAGATGAGACGTGTAATAGTTATTTCGACAAGCCTGCGCAAAGGGTCGAACAGCGACTTGCTTGCCGACAAATTCATAGAAGGCGCACGCAGTGCGGGAAAAGATGTGGAGAAAATATCGCTCGCTGGCAAAAATATACAATTCTGCCATGGCTGTCTGGCTTGTCAGAAGCTGGGACGGTGTGTGATAAAAGACGACGTGAACGACATAATGACGAAAGTGATGACTGCCGACACCGTTGTTTGGGCTACGCCGATATACTACTTCGAAATGAGCGGACAGATGAAAACACTGATTGACAGGATGAACGCTATGTATTCGCAGGATTATCAGTTCCGTGATGTCTATTTGCTGACAACTGCCGCCGAAAGCGAAAGTTTTGTACCGCAACGTGCTGAAGCTGGTCTGACGGGATGGATTGACTGCTATCCCAAGTCGAGGCTTGCAGGGACTGTGTTCTGCGGAGGCGTGACCGAGCCACACGATATTGAGGGAAACGCCAAGCTGGACGAAGCATACGAATTGGGGAAAAACGCATGAAGAAATGGATGAAGTGAGGTTTGACACCGTGCAACAGGTAAACGACCACTACGGCTTGCCGACACGACATCCGTTGGTGACAGTGGTACACCTGGAACATTCCGAAGGTGTGGTACCGGCGAAGTACCAAATACATTATGGGCTTTACGCCGTCTGGCTGAAAGAAACAAAGGGATGCAGCCTGTCGTATGGACGCACACCATACGATTTTGACGAGCAAACGGTGACATCCTTCGAGCCAGGGCAGACCATAACCGTTGAGGCAAAACAGCGGAACATACGGCCACGGTGCGTGGGGCTGCTGTTTCATCCCGACCTTTTACTCCGTACGCAGCTTGGGAGAAACATACAGCGTTACGAATTTTTCTCTTACAGCAGCACCGAGGCGTTGCATCTGTCGGAAGCCGAAGTAAGAGCGTTCAAACAAGTAATCCACATGATTGAGATGGAGCTGGAGCATGCCATCGACAACCACACCAGAGAGCTGATTGTGTCGAACATCGAGCTGCTGCTGAACTACTGTTTGCGTTTCTACGACCGACAGTTCATCACCCGAGAGGAGATAAACCATTCCGTCGTGAAGAAATTCGATTCACTATTGAGGGACTTCATAAAGAACCATGCGCAACAAGAAGGATTGCCGACCGTAAGTTATTTCGCCAACAAATGTTGCCTTTCGACAGGCTACTTCGGACAGCTTGTGAAGACTGAGACTGGGCGCACTGCCAAGGATTTCATCAACGACAGACTATTGGCCACGGCAAAAGAATACTTAAGCGACGAAAGACTGACCGTAAACCAAATAAGCGACATTCTGGGCTTTGAGTATCCGCAGCATTTCTCACGTTTTTTCAAACAACGCATTGGTATGGCTCCCAACGAATACCGAAAAATAAGCTGACGGCATCCCAAAACCAAATATCACACAATGAAATTTATAGGAACAATGGCATTGGCCTTCTTCTTGTTGATGGCCAATGCGCAAACAAACAATAATATGAACAATAATACACTGACAAAGAAACAATTAAGACTTGCCGCTTGCGCCAATTTGGAAGCGCAAGGTGATATGCACCGCTTGGACAAGGCCATACGCAATGCTCTCGACTCGGGAGTGACAATCAACGAGCTGAAAGAGGCTTTCTCGCAGCTTTACGCTTACACTGGATTTCCACGTTCGCTCAATGCCTTGAACAAACTGAAAACGGTACTCGATGACCGTAAGGCAAAGGGAATAACAGACAACGAAGGACTGAAATGGGAAAAGCCGTCGCTGTGGGACGATGCGGCAAAAGCACTGAAACGAGGCACAGAGATACAGACTCGCTTAGGTGGAGGCAAAGCCTTCAACTTTGATTTCTGCCCACAAAACGATTATTACCTGAAAGCACACCTGTTTGGCGATATATTCGCAAGTGGCATCCTTTCAGAAGCAGACCGTGAGATAGTTACCGTGGCGGCGCTTTCTGGCATGAAAGGTGTGGAGAGCCAACTGAAAGCCCATAAACGTGGAGCGGTGGCTTTAGGCAATTCCGAGGAGCAAGTGGAGGAACTTAGCCAATTCCTTAAAGAAATGAATGACAAAGCACAAGAGGTAAATTGGCCACAAGGCGACCCAAACACCGCCTATGCACAATATTTCACAGGAAACAGTTACCTTGCGCATATAAGTCCCAAGAATCTTAAAGAAGACGGGCATACTGTGCAAGTATATAATAATGTGACTTTTGAGCCAGGATGCCGCAACAACTGGCATGTGCATCACGGAGCGCATCAGATTTTAATTTGCGTTTCGGGACATGGCTTATATCAAGAATGGGGCAAACCCGCCATTGCCTTGCAGGCTGGCGACATAATAGACATTCCAGAAGGAGTTAAACACTGGCACGGAGCAACAAGCGACTCATGGTTTCAACACCTTACGACACACGTGGCGACAGGAGGCAAACAAAGCAACGAATGGCTGGAACCTGTGAGCGACGACGAATATGAAAAGGCGAACCAACCAAACAACTAAGCTATAAAAGAAGGACAAGTCACCGTGTCATGTTTTTCAGTTAAAGAGCTATGGCTGTTCAATGGAAGAATGCTGTAGCTCTTTAATTATCGAAGTTACTTCATTAATACAGGTTTGTTGCAGCTGCCATAACCAATGATTTCAATGTCAGTCAATTGATGTATTGGCGTTTTTGACTCCTGTATCTTATATTGGAAATAAAGAGTGTCTTTTGTAGCCTTCGTGTCGATTTGTACACTCTTCATCTTGTCAAATGCTCTTAATGTGGTTTTCCGAAATTTATTGTTGTCGCACATGACAATCCTCCTCTTGATGACATAGCCCTTGTCGTTGGTTTGATATTCAATGGCGACAAGTGCTTCCTTATTTCTGTCTTGAAGTTTAAAGGGATATTCACAGATATATTTTAATCTTGTTATGAACAAGTTCCTGTATCCACATACAGAAACTTCTTGTGCCTTTATTTGTGAAAATAAAAATGCCAATACAAAAATCAATACTCTTGTCATACTCGTAAATACTTCTCGACGTTTAGATATTCATCACCCTTCCTCCCAACTGTTTGTTCAGTTTGTTTTCCACAGTGGAAAGAGCCTTGTAACGCTGCATGAGTTGCATACATTTCGCCTGGTCTTGCTGGTTGGCTGGGTTTTGCAGCTCTTTCAGCACCTTTTTAGTTTCTTCTTTCACCAGCTCGAGATTGTAGTCCCGCATGAGATGCGGTACAGTTTTGTACAACTCTTCTTCTTCAGAGGGTACTTGTTGCACCTCCGTGAACGCCTTGCTCAGCTGATAGCGGTCGCTGGCGAGTTCAGCAGCTAAGCAACTTATGGAAGGGTCGGGATGAGTAAGGAAGTGACGTTCGGAGTCAAAGTTGGGATTGTGGGTGTACTTGGCCGCTTCCTCTAAAATAAGTCTGTCCGTCGGGTCGGCGAATTGCACCTCATTTTCCTGCATGCAGTACTGGATATAGTTTGTTACCGTGACAGGATAAGTCTGGCCTTGGTCGTCTTCCTCTTCATACATCACATTGTTACCGTAGCGCACGATGATTCTCACCAACATCCGTTCTTTGGTAAGCAGCAGGACAGGCACACCGTCTTGTTGGGCGGCTCTTGCGATGTCTGCGGATGTTTCCGCCGTGTCAGTCACGGGTTGTACGGAAGGTGTGGGAAGTGCATCAGCAGGAGAAGTTTGTGCGGCTTGTTGGCGTGCTTTCTCCCGTTTGCGTGCGATGATTTCCTCTTCTTTCACTTCCTTGCGCAGTTTCTGGATTGTGCTGACTATAAGTTGCTCTTCCACTCCGAGGCCGTGCACACATTCCTTCACGTACATGGTACGCACGATGGGGTCGGGGATGCAGGAGATGCTTTTGATGACACTTTGGATGAGCTGCGCTCTTTTCAGCGGGTCGTCTCCTGCGTCTTTCATCAGTAGCTCCGTTTTGAAACGGATAAAGTCTGTTTGATTCTCCGCTATATACGCCTTGTACTCGGCAGAGGTGTGTGCATGGGCGAAATCATCGGGGTCTTGTCCGTCCGGCAAGAGCAGGACTTTCACGTTCATTCCCTCGGAAAGAAGCATGTCAATGCCTCGCAAGGAGGCGTGTATGCCCGCCGAGTCGCCGTCATACAGAACGGTGATGTTATTTGTGAAACGATGAATAAGCCGGATTTGGTCTTCCGTGAGGGAGGTGCCGGAAGAAGCCACCACGTTCTCGATGCCGGATTGCACCATGGAAATGACATCCATGTATCCTTCTGTCAGAATACAGCGGTCTTCTCTCACGATGGACTGCTTGGCGAAGTAGAGACCATAGAGCGTGTCACTCTTGTGGTACACTTCGGATTCGGGGGAGTTAAGGTATTTCCCCACATTGTCCATTTTCTTCAACACTCTTCCGCCGAAGCCGATCACATTGCCCGTGAGTGAGAGAATGGGATACATGACCCTTCCCCGGAAACGGTCGTACAGGTTGCCGTCATGCTCTCCGCAAAGTCCTGTCTTCAGCAAGTACTCTTTGTTGAATCCTTGTGTGAGGGCTGTCCGGGCGAAAGCGTCCCGTTCTTCAAGACTGTAGCCTAACTCAAACTTCTCGATGATGTCATCTCGCAGCTTACGGCTTCGGAAATAAGCCAGCCCGTAGGCTCTTCCGTCCGGGTGTTCACGCATGGTCTGTCGGAAATAGTCTCTGGCGAATTGGTTCAGAGTGAGCATATTCTCACGGGCGTTCCGGGCTTGTTTCTCTTCCTCGGAGAGTTCTTTTTCCTCAATCTCTATATGATATTTCCGGGCCAGCCACCGTAACGCCTCGGGATAGGTGAGCTGTTCATGCTGCATGATGAAATGCACCACGTTTCCTCCCTTTCCACAGCCGAAACACTTGAAAAGTCCCTTGGTTGGAGAGACTACGAATGAAGGTGTCTTCTCGTTATGAAAAGGGCAGAGACCCTTCCAGTTCACACCTGCTCTGCGGAGGGTGACGAACTCGGAGATGACATCCTTGATGTTGGCGGTGTCTATGATTTGGTCGATGGTGCGTTGGTCTATCATGTCTTACACAAGTTTGAATTGTAAAAGTACAACAATTTTGTCGAAAAGCCATCAGTGTATGAGGTTTGGTTTGTAGTTTTACACTATCTTTGCACCCATGAAAGAGTTTTTTAAGGTAATGGGAAGCTATTTGCTTCCTTACAAACGCTATATTGTGGGTTCGGTAGGGCTTAATCTCCTGTCGGCTGTGTTGAATGTGTTTTCTTTCACCCTGCTGATTCCGATACTCCAGATACTGTTCAAGATAAACAAGACCACTTATCATTTCATGGAGTGGGACACCGCCCATTTAAGAGAGGTGGCGGTGAACAATTTCTATTATTACGTGGCGCAGATGATTGACCAGTACGGGGCTTCGTTGACATTGTTGTACCTGGGACTCTTTCTGGCTTTCATGACGTTGCTGAAGACTTCCGCTTATTTCGGTGCGTCGGCGGTGATTGTACCGCTTCGCACGGGGGTGGTGAGAGACATCCGTACCAGTGTGTACCGCAAGGTGATGAATCTGCCGTTAGGTTTCTTCTCCGATGAGCGAAAGGGAGACATCATGGCACGTATGACAGGCGATGTGTCGGAGGTGGAGAACTCTATTACCAGTTCGCTGGATATGTTGTTGAAGAACCCGATTCTCATTGTGATTTATTTTGGCACTTTGTTGGTGACCAGCTGGCAGCTGACCTTGTTCACCCTGTTGGTGATTCCCGGCATGGGATGGCTGATGGGGAAGGTGGGACGGAAGCTGAAACGGCAGTCTTTGGACGCACAGGAACGTTGGAGCCTCACCCTCTCGCAGATGGAGGAGACTTTAGGGGGATTGCGCATCATCAAGGCTTTCACTTCCGAAAAGCGAATGGTAGACCGTTTTGACAAATGCAACAATGAGTTCCGCGACGCTTCCGCCAAAGTGAGCATCCGTCAGGCTTCGGCGCATCCCATGAGCGAGTTCTTGGGTACGGTGATGATTGTCATTGTCTTGTGGTTTGGTGGTTCGTTGATATTAGACCATACCTCCAGTATTGATGCGTCCACATTTATTTTCTATATGGTGATTCTGTACAGTGTCATCAACCCGTTGAAGGATTTCTCTAAAGCGAGTTATGCGATTCCCAAGGGAATGGCTTCCATCGAGCGTATCAATAAAATAATGAATGCGGAGAATCCGATAAAAGAGGTGGCGAATCCCGTACGCATCAAGGACTTCAAGGAGGGAATCTGCTTTGAGAATGTGTCTTTCCATTATGAGGACGACCCTTCAAGGGAGATACTGAAACATATCAATATGCAGATTCACAAGGGACAGACCATTGCGTTGGTGGGACAGTCTGGCAGTGGAAAGTCCACTTTGGTAGACCTTGTGCCGAGGTTTCATGATGTGACGGGCGGAAAAGTGACGATTGACGGCACGGACATCCGTCAGTTGGGCATCCATGACTTGAGAAACTTGATAGGCAACGTGAACCAGAACGCCATTCTCTTCAACGACACGATATTTAATAACATCGCTTTCGGTGTGGAACATGCCACTAGGGAAGAGGTGGAGGAGGCGGCTAAGATAGCCAACGCACATGATTTTATCATGGAGAAACCACTGGGGTATGACACGAATATTGGTGATGGGGGAGGCAAGCTCTCCGGCGGTCAGCGTCAGCGCATCAGCATAGCGCGCGCCATCTTGAAGAATCCGTCCATCTTGATACTGGATGAGGCCACTTCGGCTCTTGACACGGAGTCTGAACATTTAGTGCAGGAGGCGTTGAACCGCTTGATGAAGACCCGTACCACCATCGCCATCGCTCACCGTCTGTCCACCATCCGGAATGCCGACATGATTTATGTGATGCACGAAGGGGAGATTGTGGAACAGGGAAAGCATGAGGAACTCATCGCCTTGAACGGTTATTACAAGAAACTGCATGATATGCAGGCGTGAGGAAATAGGGCAAGTCACCTGTTCATTTGTAAGAATGCGGTGAATTGAATTAGAGGTCAGCGGATAACCGTCCACGGAAGTCGGACGGTTACTAAGTTTTATGGCAAATACGCAGTGCCCATTATTCAGTATGACATAGAGAATATGGTAGAAAAAGACAATATACCCGAAATGCGTCCTTCATTTGATGCTATACGCAGGACGGACGAACACCACCATAAATATTGGAGTTCGCGTGATTTATGTAACGCTATGGGGTATTCTACAAATTGGAAATTCCAAAACGTCATAAATAAAGCTATCGCTGTAGCCAATCAAAAAGGAATGAATATTGATGACCATTTCAACCAAGCGGTTGATATGGTCAAACTTGGTAGTGGTGCATATCGAAAGGTGAATATCTTCCGTTTGTCTCGTATGGCATGTATGATTATTGCGGAAAATGCGGATGGAAAGAAACCGCTTGTACAGCAGGCAAGGGAATATTTTTCTCGGTCTGTTTCTACCACGGAACTTGTACGTAATTCATTGGAATCCAATATTCTTTTTTACAAAACCGCACAAGGTGAAACCCGTGTTGAAGTAATATTCAACAACGAGACCTTTTGGATGTCGCAAAAACGTATGGCGGATTTGTTTGGGGTGGACAGGGCGACAATCGCTTACCATTTGTCTCAGATTTACGAAAGTAGAGAACTTACCAAAGAGGCAACTTGTAGAAAAATTCAACAAGTTCAACTTGAGGGTGAGCGTGAGGTGGAACGCACCCCCTTGTTCTATAACCTTGATGCCATCATAGCCGTAGGTTATCGTGTAAACAGTTACCAAGCTACACAGTTCCGTATATGGGCCACTTCTGTATTGAAGGAGTTCATCATCAAAGGCTATGTGCTCGATGACGAACGCTTGAAGCAAGGAAAGCATTTTGGCAAGGATTATTTTGATGATTTGCTGGAGCGTATCCGAGAGATACGTACATCTGAACGCCGCTATTACCAGAAGATAACGGACATCTATGCGGAATGTAGTGCTGACTATGATGCTAAATCCGAAAGTACCAAGTTGTTCTTCAAAATGGTGCAGAATATGATGCACTTGGCTGTTACCCACCATACAGCAGCCGAAATCATCTATAACAGAGCTGACGCAGAACAGCCACACATGGGACTCACTACATGGAAAAAAGCACCAGACGGACGGGTGCAAAAGTCTGATACGATTGTTGCCAAGAACTATCTTTCTGATACGGAACTTGACCAGCTGAATGGTATCGCATCTTCTTTCCTGGACTTGGCCGAGAATCGCGCCCAACGACATATCATCACCACGATGGAAGATTGGCGCAAGCGACTCGCTCAATTCCTTACGGCGATGGATTACGAGGCGAATGCATCAGCGGGAACTGTATCGCAAGATGAAGCAAGGGCGAAGGCGTATGGTGAATATGAGAAATATAAACTTATCCAAGATCGCACATATATATCCGATTTCGATCGTTTCAATAAAGGCAATGATGATGAATCGTTACTTCCTTTTGATATCCATCCGAAAGACGCATAAATATAGTGACGGATTAGTCCAAAGTACGAAATAGGGACAGTTGGGATCTTTCATAGACTTTATGTTGGAGGAAATACTGAAAACGCTTGTGGCTCATAAAGGGATGGCCATCAATTCGGATGATTATGTTCCTAATAAGTGTCCTAATAAAGTTCCTAATAAGTGTCCTAATAAAGTTCCGCATTCTGTAAAAGCTTCTCACGTAGATATGCCTGAAAGGGCATGGGATATTCTCGATTTGTTGATGGAGGATAATAAGCTTTCCGCTCTTGCGTTAAGTGAAAGGTCTGGGATGTCAGACCGTATGGTAAGGCGGTATATCCATATGTTGAAAGAGGCAGGGCTGATTGTTCGCGAGGGAAACAACAAGAACGGTTATTGGAAAATAGAAAATAAATAAGACATTACACTTACTATGCCTTCGACACGTAATGCTGTGAAGGCTGTCTCTATTTTTTACCGATTAAACGCACCGCAGTGGGGGCATACTCCCTTGTGCCGGATGGTGCGTCCGCAGTTTCCGCAGATATAAGAGTGGCCGCAGTAACGTTGGTAGTAGCGGAAAGAGAAGTAATAATAGACTGGTAGTAGCGGGAAACCAATATAATATAAGGAGGTCAGTGAGAAGAACACATAAGCCACTACGCAGACTCCGGCAAGGGTGAAGAGGTAGGACACAGCGTCTCCTATTTTAAGCTGGCGGAAGGTTTCATCGATGGTGGTGAGTGTCAGAATGAGAATCAACCATACCAGACTGAGGAACAGGCTTAGTATGAGAGGCGTCTGAAAAGGGTTCAGTGTGGGATTGTAGTAATATGTGGCCCAGGTGTCGGGGGTGAACCGTTGGATGCCGGAATAGACCGAAGCTGCCGTGGCGATGGCCATGGGAAGCAGGGAAGGATAGAGGCTGTTCACAGCATAGAAATGGATGAACGAAGTGCGGCGACGCAACAAACGCTGGATACCCATTGCCAACAAGGCGCAGGCAAGCAGGAGTGAGAAATAATACGTATGGCTGTCACTGAAGAAATGGATGGCTTGGGAGATTGGGTCGGAAGGCACGCTGTGTGCCAGGAACTCTTTCTCGGAAATCCAGCCCATCGTGTACTGGTCTCTTGCTATTTTCAGAAACACACTGTCTGTCTCTTTCTTTTTCTGAGAAGGACGAGAGGGGACAGCTTCCAAATCCACCACTTTTTCAACTGCGGCCTCTGTGGTGGAATCCCTTCGAATGTCGGCGACTACCACTCTGTCTCCACTCTTCACATAGGCAGTATCGCCCGCCAATGTATTCGGTAGCAGGGCGATGGAATCTGCGGTGATACGGAAGTTGGCGTTGTATGTGTAATGATGTTTCGCTAAGAAGTTCAGGGAGTCTCTTTCCTGCGGAGTGAGATTCCATGCCGTCAAGTCTGGCTGCGGATAGGAGCAGGAGAAGATGCTCACCATAGTGAATAGCAAGACACACAGTCTGCACACGAATCTGCTCATGCCCCTGCTCCTTTCGCCAAGACAATCATTTGACAATGTGCGCAGTCGAACTTCAGCCGGAAGCGTCGTCCGTCGTCCATCCGCAGATAGTAAGGTTCCTTGTAAGGAGAATGTCCGTGCTGTCGGGTGGGACACCATCCCATGCTGAAGCGCAGACAGTGCTTGCAGAACATGACAGGGATTTCTCCGGCGGGTTCTTGCTTTTCCAGTGCGGGAGTGACTTGGCTTACTCCGTGTGTGTGGTAGAAACGAGCTGCCTCTTTGTTCATCACGTTGTATTCGAAGCCTACTTCTGAAGTATAGAAGGACGGAATGTCTTTGCCCGGTAGGCTGAAGCGTAAAGGCATGTGTCGTGTATAGCCTTTTTCTCTGGCTTCTTTCAGCCTTTCCAGCGCAGTGCGTCTTATTTCGGACAGCGAGGATGCGGGAATGAAGGGGTTGCCTGTCAATTGAATTTCCATGTTCCTCGGCTCAAAAGGGGTGTTTCCCCATTTGGTCAGCTGACGTTGAATATTCTCTTTTTGGGGCGTGCGTGCCTCTTCCTTGGAGAGTGTGAGGTCGGCTGTCCCTTGGTAGCCGTCCGTGTCTTTGAGGATAAGCGAGTAGCCTTCTTCTGTTTCCTTGAATAACAGGTCGGCTTGTATCTTGCGTTCCGCCGTAGGTCTTTTCAGTGTTTTCTCGAACTCGTTGTCGAAGTTGCGGTAAATCACGGTATGGGGTGGCAGACGGAGTGGGGAAGAGGGAAAGAGCTTGTCTCCTTCCACACGGTTCACCCGTAAGCCTCGCAGCCCGTCCTTGTCAATATAGCAGATGCCGTCTCCGTTATGGAACGGTCGGTTCGTTTTGACCGTCAGGAAATGTCCGTCGCTGCGTAGGACTTCCCCCATTTTCTCTCCCCGTGATTTGGGAGTGTCGAATGAAGTGATGTCTTTTTCCCGTCCGTGCAGGAAGAAAGAGGTGAAGCCCCGGTTGAAAGTCTTCTCTGGGTCAGGAGTGAAACGGAACGTGCTCCTGCCGGAAGAGGCTCTTGTGTATTCTTTGCGTCGTGAAAAGATTTCATCCATCTTCTCCCGGTAGTAAGCTGTGATGTTTTTCACATAGTCTGCGTCTTTCAGCCTTCCTTCTATCTTAAAGGAGGAGATTCCCGCATCCATCATTTCTTCAAGAGACTGGCTGCGGTTCATGTCTTTCAAGGAGAGTAAGTGCTTTTTGCGGATGATTTTCTTTCCTTCTGCATCTTCCATGTCAAAGGAAAGGCGGCAGAACTGGGCGCATTCACCCCTGTTGGCACTTCGTCCGAAGCATACTTGGGAGGCATAGCAGCGTCCGCTGAAACTGACACACAAGGCTCCGTGTACGAACGCTTCTAATCTTACGTCGCAAGCCTGGTGTATACGACTGATTTCGTCCAGGCTCAGTTCTCTTGCCAAGACCACTTGGTCCATGCCGCATTTGCGAAGAAACTCCACTTGGGCGGGTGTGCGGTTGTCCATCTGTGTGCTGGCGTGCAGTTCCAGTCCGTGGGGAATGCGGTCGGCCATTTGCAGCAAAGCCATGTCCTGCACAATCAGTGCGTCTACCTCGGCTTCATCCAACTGCTGTATCATCCTCAGTGTGTCCTCCAGCTCCTCGTCCTTCAGGATGGTGTTTACCGTCACATAGATTTTCGCTCCATAGAAATGGGCAAAGCGGCAGAGTTCTCCGATTTCTTCCACCGAGTTTCCAGCCGCAGCTCTGGCACCGAATTTGGACGCTCCGATGTACACAGCGTCCGCACCGTGCAGAATGGCTTCCTTTCCGCATTGTATGTTGCGGGCAGGTGCTAAGAGTTCGATTTTTCGTGGAGAACGTTCCATGGCCTTCAGTTTATTTGAGAAATATCGTAAGGTGTCTCTTGGTAGACGTAGTAGTTGAGCCAGTTTTGATAGAAGAGGTTCGCATAGCTGTGCCACCTTACAATGGGCTCTTTCGAGGCGTCGTCATTGTCATAGTAATGGCATGGCATTTGTATGGGAAGCCCGCGAGAGAGATCTCTGCGGTATTCTGTGTCCAGTGTATAACGGTCGTATTCGGCGTGGCCAGTCACATAGATTTCCCTGCCTCCCCGACCTATGACCATGTACACGCCGGCTTCGTCAGACTCAGCCGCTAATTCCAGTTCTGGTTGTTTCAGAATATCCTCTTTCCTGACTTCAGTGTGTCGGCTGTGCGGCACATAGAAAAAATCGTCAAATCCCCGGAATATGGGCAACAGCGGGTTTAATGGCCGGTGGGTAAATACACCGAACATCTTTTGTGCCAACGCATACTTTTTGATACCGTAGTTGTGGTATAGCCCGGCGAAAGCCGCCCAACATATATATAAGGTGGAAGTCACATGGCTTTTTGCCCAGTCGAAAATCTTCTCCATCTCATGCCAAGAGGATATTTCCTCGAATTCCATCTGCTCCAAAGGTGAGCCGGTCACAATCATCCCGTCGTATTTATGGTCTTTGATTTGGTCGAAAACACAGTAGAACGCTTTCATGTGGTCAGCAGAGGTGTTTTTTGACACATGCGTTTGCAACCGCAAAAAATTCACCTCCACCTGTAAGGGAGTGTTGGAAAGCAACCGCACCAGTTCTGTCTCTGTTACCACTTTCATCGGCATCAGGTTCAGTACCACTAATTTTAATGGTCGTATGTCTTGTGCGTTGGCTCTTTCCTCGGCCATCACGAAGATGTTCTCTTTCTTTAATTGTTCTATGGCGGGAAGTTTCTCTGGAATTTTTAACGGCATGCTTTGTTCTTTCTTTATTTTACCCGCGAAGATAAGGATTTTCTTTGAATTCCGCTATTCTTATATTCTTTTATAGACGGGCTTGTGACAATGAGGAAACTAATAAACGTGCTGTGTTGGCAGGGGCATCTTGTGTGCCTAATATCTTTTCCATTTCTTTGTATCCTTCCAGCATCTTGCGGCGTGCGGGGGAGTCAAGGGGGAGTAAGGCGGACAGATGCCGACGGACGGTGGCAATGTTCATTTCGTTTGCCACCAATTCCGAAACTACAGGGTGTCCGGCTATCAGATTCACTAAGGAAATATAGGGGACGTGCAGGAAACATCGGCGCAAAAGCGAGATGAGTTTCCCGAACGGAATGTAATAGCATACGATTTGAGGGACGTGGAAAAGGGAAGCTTCCAACGTGGCTGTGCCGGATGTGACCAGTGCTATGTGGGAATGACGGAGCAGGGCGTAGGTGTGGCCGAAGACTATGGGTACGCTTTGCTGTTTTAGGTAAGGTGCATAGTCTGAGGGCGATAAACCTGGCGCACCTGCGATAACCGGTGTATAGTCGGGAAAAGCTTCTACTGCTTTGAGCATACGGGACAGGTTGTCTTTCAGCTCTTGTCGGCGGCTTCCGGCCAAAATGGCAATCAATGGTTGGTTTCCTAATTTGAACTCCGTTCGGAAAGACTCCTCTGTTTGTGTGTCTTCCGCAAGGAAGTCAGCCACCTCTTTTACGGAGGGGTTGCCTACATAGTCAATGTCATAGCCTCTGTCCTTGTACCATTCCACTTCGAACGGGAGGATGGAATAGAGATGGTCTACATAGCGGCGGATGCTTTTGAGCCGATGTTCTTTCCATGCCCATATTTTGGGTGAGATGTAATAATACACGGGGATGTGCGTATGCGTGTGGACGAATTGGGCGATTCGCAGGTTGAAGCCGGGATAGTCGATGAGAATTACCGCATTCGGCTTCCATTGCGTGATGTCTTCCTTGCACCGTTTCATTCCCTGAAGAATGGTGCGGGCGTGGAGCAGCACGGGGATGAAGCCCATGTAGGCCAATGAGTGGCAGGACATGAACAAATCCATTCCGGCTTCATTCATGGCTTCGCCGCCTATGCCCCGGAATTGGGCGGAGGAATCTTCCTTGCGTATGGCTTGCATCAGCCGGGAGGCATGGAGGTCACCGGAGACTTCTCCTGCTATCAGATAATACTTCATTATTACTTGAATCTTTCTTTCAGCGAGTCCAGTTGGTTGTATGCCGTCATGTCCATCTGCATGGGGGTGATAGAGGCGTAACCGTGTTCCAAAGCCCAGTTGTCAGTACGGGTGTCGTCAGGCCTCAGTCCCCGATAAGAGCCTGTCAGCCAATACACACTTTTTTCTCTGGGAGGAATTTCCGTGCGGTACCATTCATTTTCCCAGATGCCTATATCTTGCGTGCATACCTTGATGCCTTTTATGTCTGCGGTAAAAGGGAAGTTTACGTTGAGACAAATGCTTTCGGGCAGGCCGTGTAATAGTGTTTCTTCAATGACCTTCTTTATATAAGGAAAACAGGGAGTGAAGTCTGCGTCAGGGCGATGGTCGTAGAGAGAGAAACCCACGGAGGGGATTCGTTTCAAGCATCCTTCGAACACAGCGCCCATTGTGCCTGAGTAGTGGGCGTTGATGCCGGCGTTGTTGCCATGGTTGATGCCGGAAAGTATCAAGGCTGGACGGCGAGGTGACAGTTCCATCAAGGCGAGCTTCACACAGTCGGTCGGTGTGCCGGAACAACCGTATATCCGTACTCCGTCTTCTTCACGTACCAGTTTATAGGAAACGGGGTGTTCACACGTGATAGCCATGGAGAATCCGGAGCGAGGACTTTCAGGTGCCATGACCACGATTTCACCGTAGTCGTGGGCTACACGGATGAGTTCGTTGATTCCTTTAGCACGATAACCATCGTCATTGGTTATCAGGATGAGTGGTTTTGTAGCCATGATATGTGATTAGTATGATTTAGTTTAGCGCAAAAGTACTGAAAAAAATCAAAAGGGAAAGACTTCCACTCTTAAAAATATGTATCTTCGCGGGAAAGAACGGTTGGGATGCTGCGTGAGGATACCTTGCGTGGGGAAGTGTTGAGGGGGAAAGATATGCGTCTGTGAGTGGTAAAGTAGTTATGAACAAAATAATGCTTTTATCAACAAAACGCACTATTCTTACCCGGAGGCTGTTGGCTATTCCATTGGTTTTCCGTTACTTTGCAGTCACAACGCTTCTTGTAGAGGTGCTGTGAAGAGAGAAAGAGGTAACTCTTTCTTATATAAAAAGTATCGTAATTATGGGAAAAATCATTGCCATCGCAAACCAGAAGGGTGGCGTAGGAAAAACCACAACTTCAATTAACTTGGGTGCCTCTTTGGCCACGTTGGAAAAGAAAGTGCTGCTGGTGGATGCTGATCCACAGGCGAACGCTTCTTCAGGTGTAGGGGTAGACATTCAACACATCGACGGGTCTATCTACGAATGCTTGATAGACCACATGGATGTGAAAGATGCCATCTACACGACCGAGATGGAGAACCTTGACATTATCCCCTCTCATATCGACTTGGTGGGGGCTGAAATCGAGATGCTTGACATGGATGACCGGGAAAGGCTGCTGAAGAAGCTGCTGGAGCCGTTGAGAGGGTATTATGACTATATCCTGATAGACTGCTCTCCTTCGTTGGGACTGATTACGGTTAATTCGCTCACGGCGGCAGACTCGGTGATTATTCCCATGCAATGTGAGTATTTCGCGTTGGAGGGTATCAGTAAATTACTGAATACTATCAAAATCATCAAGTCGAAGTTGAATCCCGGACTGGAAATAGAGGGCTTTTTGCCGACAATGTATGATTCCCGGCTTCGCATTGCCAACCAGACCTATGCGGAGCTGAAGAAGCATTTTCAGGATTTGGTCTTCAAAACCTTGATTCAGCGTAATGTGAAACTGAGCGAGGCTCCAAGCTATGGAGTGCCGGCTTTGTTGTACGACGCAGACTCCACAGGGGCGAAGAACTATCTTGATTTGGCGCAAGAGGTGATAACAAATAACGAAAAGAATAATTAATGGCTGTACATAAGAAATTCGGAAATAGACTGGGAAGAGGATTAGACGCCTTGCTGCCGTCTTCCCCTCCGCAAGAGGTGAATACGCAGGGGTCTTCTACTATCAATGAGATTGACTTGGCGCAAATCTCCGTCAATCCGGATCAGCCCCGGAGGGAGTTCTCGGAAGAGGCTTTACAGGAACTGGCCGCTTCTGTGAAAGAGTTCGGTATTATTCAGCCTATTACCGTGCGTGAGATTCGTAGTGGTAATTATGTGATTATTGCGGGGGAAAGGCGATACAGGGCGGCGAAAATGGCAGGGTTTCAGACGATACCTGCTTATGTGCGTACTGTGTCGGATGAGAGCATGATGAAGATGGCTCTCATCGAGAACATACAGCGTACGGATTTGAATCCTATGGAGATAGCGTTGGCATACCAGCACCTCATCGACCAATATGGCTTGACGCAGGAGAGTCTGAGCCAGCAGGTTGGGAAGAATCGCACCACCGTGGCCAACTATTTGCGGTTGCTGAAATTGCCGGCTCTTATTCAAGTGGCGGTGCAGCAGGGAAACGTGGATATGGGACATGCCAGGGCTTTGTTGGCATTGGAAGACCCGCAGCAGCAATTGCGCATCTTTTCCGAAATGCAGCAACATGATTATTCCGTGCGGAAAGTAGAGGAAATGATAAGGGCCTTGAACAATGGGGAAACCGTGAAAGGCAAGGATGGCTTGGTGGCGAAGGCTGCTAAATTGCCAGAGGAATACCGTCCACTGAGGCAACACTTGGCGGAGGTTTTCAAAACGAATGTGCAGATGTCTTGCTCCTCCAAAGGAAAGGGAAAGATAAGTATTCCGTTCTCCAACGAGAGTGAGTTGGAGCATATCATGGAATTGTTGGACAAGATTGTAAAAGAATAAAGGGAATACACGTGCTGAGAATAATCCGTTATATCGTTTTGATGTGTTGCTGGGCAATGCTTCCGGCTAACGCTGAGGCGCAGGCTGAAAGGGATTCCGCAGAGGTTGGGCTATTGGAAAAAGACACCACGGCCAGTGGGCGGACGGATACACTCAATGAGAGGACGTTGAAGAAATTGCCTGCACTCAAACCAGTGAAAATGAAAACATGGATTCCCAATCCTAAACGTTCCTTGTGGATGGCGCTGGTTATTCCTGGAGGAGGGCAGATTTATAACAAGAAGTACTGGAAACTTCCATTGGTCTATGGGGGATTCATGGGATGCGCTTATGCCTTGACTTGGAACAACATGATGTACAAGGACTATATGAAAGCCTATTTGGACATGATGGACAGCGATCCAGGCACACGGAGCTATGTGGATTTTCTGCCTTTGAAATACCAGAGCATGTCTGACGAAGAGATAAAATCACAGTTTCAGGACACGTTCAGAAACCGTAAGAACTATTATCGTAAGTACAGGGACATGAGTCTGTTCTGTTTTATCGGAGTGTATTTGCTCTCGGTGGTCGACGCGTATGTGGACGCAGAGCTTTCAAACTTCGATATTTCCAAAGATTTGAGCGTGCAATTGGAACCTTCCATTATCAATAGTCCGTACAGTTTTGACAGACAACGGAGCTATGGATTGCAATTCAGAATAAATTTTTGAACATGATGAAATTAAGAACATTCACAGTATATATATTGCTGGCAGCTGCCATAAAAGGGTATGCCCAGACAGAGGTGGTGGTGAATGACACCGTGAAGGGGAAAGCGGAGAAAATCGAAGTGCCGGAAAGCATGGAGGAGGATTTCGACCGCTCCAAGATGTCTCCCGTGGAGAGGGAAAACTTGCAAGTGGACAAGGATTGTGACACCACTACGGCTTATCCTGTATTTGCGCCTGAAGTGTACAAGCAGCGTTTGCAGCAGATACCTTCTGCCATAGAGCTTCCTTATAACGAGGTGGTACGGACATTCATTGACCGTTATGCCACGGAACTTCGCAATTCTGTGTCTTTCATGTTGGGGGTGTCCAATTTCTATATGCCGCTGTTCGAGCAGGCATTGGAAACAGAGAGGGTGCCTCTTGACTTGAAATATTTGCCTGTCATCGAGTCGGCTTTGAATCCTACGGCTGTGTCAAGAGTGGGAGCCAAGGGGCTTTGGCAGTTCATGATTGCCACAGCAAAGAAATACGGGCTGGTGGTGAATAGTTTGGTGGATGAGCGTTGCGATCCTGTGAAGTCTTCGTATGCCGCTGCTGCCTACTTGAAAGATTTGCACGAGTACTACGGAGACTGGACGTTGGCCATTGCCGCGTATAATTGCGGGAAAAGGCAGGTAGACAAGGCGATTCGCCGCTCTGGGGGAAAGAAAGACTATTGGGCGATTTACAACCGTCTTCCGAAGGAGACACGTGGCTATGTGCCAGCATTTATCGCGGCCAATTATATCATGAATTTCTATTGTGACCACCATATTTGTCCGATGCAGGCCACATTGCCCGCACAGACTGATACAGTGGTGATTAATAGGAATCTGAACATGCAGCAGGTGGCTGTCATGTTTAATGTGGATATTGAACGTTTGCGGACACTGAATCCCCAATATCGCACGGATTTGATACCTGGATTGTCTGGCCCATGTACATTGAGAATGCCGCAGGATTTGATAGACAAGTTCATTGAGGCGGGTGATTCTGTGTATAATTTCGAGGTCAGCGGATATAAGCCTCGTAGAACCGAGGTGGAGATAGGTGGAGGCAAAAAGTCCGTACAGCCTTCTGTAAAGGAGGAAAAAACAGTACAGACACCTGTAGAGAAGAAACCTGCTGAGACACCAAAAGATGAGGCTACGGATGATATTACCCGTGCTTTGCGAAAGGCAAACGCTTCGGACAATGAGGACAAGATGGAGAAAGCTCCAAGTAGTACTACTCAAAGGACAACTCGTCGTGCAGCTTCTAAGCGGGCCAACAACAACTCATCACGTGCTAAGGTCAAGTCCCAAGACAAGGATGAGGGAGATGATGATGAAAAGAAGTCCACTCGTCGTCGTTCGTCTTCTTCTCGTGTGAGAAAATCGAAGAATTCAGAAAAAAAAGCAACTAAGAAAAGTTCTTCCAGAAAAACCTCTGCTAAGGTGTCAAGCAAGAAGAAAAAGTCTTCTGAGAGCCATACGGTGAAAAGCGGAGACACTTTGTCTGAATTGGCGGAAAAATACAACACGACTGTCTCCAAATTGAAGAAGCTGAACAAGATAAAAGGAAACACTATCCAGAAGGGGAAGAAAATCAAGGTGAAATAAGCCGATTTTCAAAAACAGGCTCTCTTTTTTAAGGAGCAAGTTTTGAAATATGGAAGATAAAAGCTAATTTTGCACTCTGATTTTGAACATAAGAAGTAACAGGAATAAGTAAGTAACAACATAAAAGATTATTTGAATGAATATTTCATTGGAAAACGTCGACAAGGTAAACGGCATATTGACCGTGAATGTCGAGAAAGCTGATTACGAGACTCAGGTGGAGACGGAGTTGAAGAAACTTCGCAAGAAAGCCAATTTCCCTGGTTTCCGTCCGGGAATGGTCCCGATGGGAATGGTGAAAAGACAGTTTGGCGTTTCAGTAAAGGTGGAGGAAATCAACAAATTGTTGCAGACCAAGATGTATGATTACATCCGTGATAATAAAGTGAAAATGTTGGGTGAGCCGCTTCCTCGTCAGGATGTGAAGCTGGATTTCGCCAAAGACGATAACTTTGAATTCAAGTTTGACATCGCCATCGCTCCTGAATTTGACGCTACATTGAGCGACAAGGATAGCATACCTTATTATAATATAAAGGTAAGCGACGAGATGATAGACAACCAGGTGAAGATGTACACTCAGCGTTCTGGTAGCTATGAGAAAGTGGACGCTTACCAGGATGGAGACATGGTGAAAGGACTTTTGGCTGAACTCGATGAGAACAGCAATCCGAAAGAAGGTGGTCTGCAGGTGGACGGTGCCATCATGGCTCCAGCTCACATGAAGGATGACAGCCAGAAAGCCTTGTTCAAGGACGCAAAGGAAAATGACATCATCACTTTCAATCCTTCCAATGCTTTCGCAAGTGATATTGACGTGGCTACCTTGTTGAAGATTAAAAAAGAAGACGCTGAAAAGTACAAAGGTGACTTCTCTTTCCAAATCGCTGAGATAACTCGTTTTAAAGAGGCTCCTCTGGATGAGAAAGTATTTGACAGTGTGTTTGGGAAAGATGTAGTAAAAACTGCTGACGAGTTTAAAGCGAAGATTCGCGAAAAACTGGAAGCACAGTTGAAGAACGACAGCCAGTACCGTTTCATGATGGATGTGCGTGATTACTTGACTAAGCGCATCGGTAAGTTGCAGTTCCCGGATGAATTGATGAAGAAACTCTTCTTGGCCAACGCTAAGGAAAAGGGTGCGGCTTTCGTGGATGAACACTATGACGAGTCTATCTCTGAATTGACTTGGCAACTGATTGAGGAAAAACTGGTGGAAGACAATCAAATCAAAGTGGACGACAAGGATTTGAAGGAAACTGCCAAAGAAGCTACCGTATCTCAGTTCGCTCGTTACGGAATGTTGTCTATTCCCGATGATGTAGTGGAAAATTACGCTAATGAGTTGTTGAAGAACAAACAACAGGTGAACTCACTGGTGGAAAGCTGCATCGAAAATAAGTTGGCCGCTGCGTTGGAAGCCAAGGTTACATTGGATAAGAAAGACGTGACAGTGGAAGAGTTCAACAAGCTCTTTGGAGATGTACAGCAGTAAAATGTCGTAAGGCAGACGATTTAAAAAAAATACTTGCCGAAAAGAGGTTTTGAATCCTTTGTTTTTTGTATATTTGTAGAGAATTTGAAGAACGAGTGTGAATCCCCTCATAAATAGAGGTGAGACACATCTTTCTCAACTCTCCTACGGTGGATAAAACAGGCTGTTTGATGTCTCCTGTAGAGGGGAAACAACATCTTGTATTCACAGTATATAAAAAATAAAGGAGTCAAAACCTCTTTTTGAATTTGAGTAAAGGACGCAAAAGAAATGATAGACGATTTTAGAAAATATGCCAAGGCCAACTGTGGCATTAATAGTATGGTGTTGGACGATGTGATAAAGGCTCAGAATCAGTATCTGAATCCTTATATCTTGGAGGAACGTCAGCTAAATGTGACTCAGATGGATGTCTTTTCCCGTTTGATGATGGATCGTATAATCTTCTTAGGTACACAGATAGACGATTATACGGCCAATACCTTGGAAGCTCAATTATTGTACTTGGATTCCACGGATCCGGGCAAAGATATTTCTATTTACATCAATTCTCCGGGTGGTTCTGTGTATGCGGGACTTGGTATTTATGATACCATGCAGTTTGTGAACAGTGATGTGGCCACGATGTGTACAGGTATGGCCGCTTCAATGGCGGCAGTGTTGCTGGTGGCTGGAAAAGAAGGCAAACGTTCAGCGTTGAGGCATAGCCGGGTGATGATTCACCAACCGATGGGCGGAACGCAAGGACAGGCTTCGGATATTGAGATTACCGCAAGGGAAATTCAGAAATTGAAGAAAGAACTTTATACGATTATAGCTGACCATTCACATACGGACTACGAGAAAGTATGGGCTGATTCCGACCGTGATTACTGGATGACTGCCCAGGAGGCGAAGGAGTATGGAATGATTGACGAGGTGATGGAGCGTAAAAAGAAATAACCGCTATGGCAGGAAGAAAATGTAGTTTTTGTGGACGGCCAGAGTCGCAAGTCAAATTGATGATTACGGGGGTCAGCGGGTATATCTGTGATGAATGTGCGGCAAAGGCATATCAAATAGTGGAGGATACCTTAGGAGACCCGTCCAAGGGGAAGACGGAGACGATTAATCTGAGCAACGTTCCCAAGCCGAAGGAGATTAAAGAGTTTCTTGATAATTACGTGATTGGGCAGGACGAGGCGAAGAAAATTTTAGCCGTGTCTGTTTATAACCACTACAAGCGTTTGGCGGAAGAGGATGAGGCTGCTTCTCATGGTAAGCAAGAGAAAAAGGACAATGAGGTGGAGATTGAAAAATCAAACATTATCATGGTCGGCAGTACGGGTACGGGAAAAACGTTGCTTGCCCGTTCCATCGCTAAATTGCTTAATGTGCCTTTCACGATTGTGGACGCTACGGTGCTGACGCAAGCAGGATATGTGGGGGAAGATGTGGAAAGCATCTTGTCCCGTCTTTTGCAAGTGGCGGACTATAATGTGGCCGAGGCTCAGCGTGGTATTGTGTTTATCGATGAAATAGATAAGATAGCGCGCAAAGCTGACAACCCTTCTATTACACGCGATGTGAGTGGCGAGGGCGTACAGCAGGCACTGTTGAAACTGCTGGAAGGCTCTGTGGTGAATGTGCCGCCTCAGGGAGGTCGTAAACATCCTGAACAGAAGTATATCCAGGTGGATACACACAATATCCTGTTTATCTGTGGAGGAGCCTTTGACGGCATCGAAAAGAAAATCGCCCAGCGGTTAAACACACGTGTCGTGGGATTTGGTGCCGTGCAGAATGTGAACAAAATAGATACTTCTGACTTGTTGCAGTACGTGACCCCCATGGATTTGAAGTCATTCGGTCTTATACCCGAGATTATCGGACGTTTGCCAGTATTGACTTATCTCAAACCATTGGACAGAGCGGCATTGCGGCGTATTCTCACAGAACCTAAGAATGCCATCATTCGCCAATACATCAAGTTGTTTGAAATAGATGGCGTGAAACTGAACTTTGACCCTAAAGTATATGATTTTGTGGTTGATAAGGCGGTAGAGTTCAAGTTGGGTGCGCGTGGTTTACGTTCCATAGTGGAGACAATCATGATGGACTGTATGTACAGCTTGCCTTCGGAGAAAGTGCAGGAGTACACAGTGACATTGGAATATGCCCAAAGTCAGATGGCGAAAGCTAATCTGTCTCGCTTAAAGAACGAGTAGAGATTTTAGAACAGCTACACAGACACTCTTGTCGTGTCTTTGGATTAATAACATAATGGAGTTAGCTAATGGCGATAAAAGTAGATTTAGTAGGACAGTTAAAGCATTATTTCGGCTTTGATTCATTTAAAGGCCAACAAGAGGCTATTATCCGGAATTTGCTTGAAGGAAATGACACCTTTGTGTTAATGCCCACAGGGGGAGGTAAGTCTTTGTGCTACCAGCTTCCTTCTTTGATAATGGAGGGGACGGCAATCGTCATTTCTCCTCTGATTGCGCTGATGAAGAATCAGGTAGATGCTATCCGTACTATTTGCAACGAGAACGGAGTGGCTCATTATTTGAACTCTTCATTGAATAAGTCGGCGGTAGAGAAGGTGAAACAGGATATCAAGGCTGGTCTCACTAAACTGCTTTATGTGGCGCCTGAATCATTGACCAAAGAGGAATATAAGACTTTCCTGCAACAGGTGAAAATCTCATTCTATGCAATTGACGAGGCTCATTGTATTTCTGAATGGGGGCATGATTTCAGACCTGAATATCGCAAGATTCGCCCCATTATAGATGCGATAGGACGTTCACCTATAATAGCTCTTACAGCTACGGCGACTGATAAGGTGCGTACAGACATCAAGAAAAATCTCGGCATTTTGGATGCGAAGGAGTTCAAGTCTTCTTTCAATCGTCCAAATTTGTATTACGAGGTACGTCCCAAAACAAAAAATGTGGATAGGGATATTATCAAGTTCATCAAGTCTAACCCGCATAAGTCTGGCATTATCTATTGCCTGAGCCGTAAAAAGGTGGAGGAGTTGGCGGCCATATTATGCGCCAATGATATTAGTGCGGCCGCTTATCATGCGGGGATGGATTCAACCGTGCGTTCGAAGACGCAGGATGATTTCTTGATGGAGAAAATTGATGTGATAGTGGCTACAATCGCTTTTGGTATGGGAATTGACAAGCCGGACGTGCGTTTTGTCATCCATTACGACATACCGAAAAGTTTGGAAGGATATTATCAGGAGACTGGCCGGGCTGGAAGAGATGGTGGCGAAGGTGTGTGTATTACGTTCTATTCTCATAAAGACATACAGAAATTAGAGAAATTCATGGAGGGGAAACCTCTTGCGGAACAAGAAATCGGCAAGCAGCTTTTGGCCGAAACCGAGGCTTATGCGGAATCATCCGTTTGTAGAAGAAAGCTCTTGTTGCATTATTTCGGAGAAGATTATCCTCAGGACAATTGTCATAATTGCGATAATTGTCTACATCCTCAAAAGAAAGCGGTGGAAGCAAAGAATGAACTTGTAACGGTATTGGAGACCGTACTGGCGGTAAAAGAGAATTTTAAAAGTGATTATGTCATGGATGTACTGATGGGAAAAGAGACCAGCGAGGTACATGACCATGAACATGACGAATTAGAGGTGTTTGGCGCAGGTGCCGACGAAGACAGGAAACTGTGGAGTGCGGTGATTCGTCAGGCTTTGATTGCAGGCTATTTAGATAAAGATGTCGAAAATTACGGATTGTTGAAGGTTACTTCAGAAGGTCGTGATTTCATGAAACATCCTGTCTCTTTCAAGATAAAGGAAGACATTGATTTTGACAATGTGGAAGTGGAGGACGTGTCAAGAGAGAACGCCTCTGATGCGGCTGACCCCGTATTGTATTCCATGTTGAAAGATCTTCGGAAGCAGATGTCCAAAACATTGGATGTGCCTCCCTATGTGATTTTTCAAGATGCCTCATTGGAGGACATGGCTACCAATTATCCCATAACCATCGAGGAATTACAAAACATGCAAGGTGTGGGTGCGGGAAAGGCCAAACGGTACGGGAAAGAATTTTGCGCCTTGATTAAACGCCATGTGGAGGAAAACGATATAGAGCGTCCCGAGGATTTGCGTGTGCGTACAGTGGCGCATAAGAGCAAATTAAAGGTACAGATCATCCAAAGCATAGACCGTAAGGTTCCCCTTGATGTGATTGCGGAGGCTTGTGGGTTGGAGTTTGATGATTTGCTGGATGAAATTGACGCAATTGTGTATTCTGGCACGAAGATAAACATAGACTATTTCCTGGACGAGGTGATGGATGAGGATTGTCTGGACGACATATATGACTATTTCAAAACCTCTACGACGGATGATCTTGACGCAGCCGTCAATGAGTTAGGAGAAGACTATGATATAGACGAAATCAGACTGGTAAGGATAAAGTTCCTTTCAGAAATGGCAAACTGAAAACCCCTATTATAAATAATGTTGAATAATTTGTGCAGGTTGCATGAAAAGTGTATATTTGCACGCAATAAATTCACAGCTTATGTCATCTTTTATTGCAGATAAAGTCGTTATGGATGGATTGACTTACGACGATGTGCTGTTAATCCCGGCATATTCGGAAGTCCTTCCCAAAATGGTGGAGCTCTCCACAAAGTTTTCAAGAAATATTGATTTGAATATTCCGTTTGTTACAGCGGCAATGGACACTGTGACCGAAGCTCCTATGGCTATCGCTATAGCCAGAGAAGGTGGTATCGGAGTGATTCATAAGAATATGGCTATTGAGGAACAAGCTCGTCAAGTGGCTATTGTGAAACGTGCGGAGAACGGGATGATTTATGATCCTGTGACTATTCATAAAGGCTTGACTGTGGGAGATGCCTTGAGAATGATGGCTGAATACCATATTGGCGGTATACCGGTGGTGGACGACGAACAGCATTTGGTGGGTATTGTGACCAACCGCGACTTGCGCTTCGAGTTCAATATGGATAAAGTGATTGATGATGTGATGACCAAGGAAAACTTGGTGGTGACACATCAGCAGACAGATTTGTCCGCAGCGGCTCATATCTTGCAGGAACGCAAGATTGAGAAACTTCCGGTGGTGGACAAGGAAAATCATTTGATAGGTTTGATTACCTATAAAGACATAGAAAAAGCGAAGGATAAGCCTTTGGCTTGTAAAGATTCGAAAGGACGTCTGCGTGTGGCGGCTGGTGTAGGTGTCACGAAAGATACCTTCGAGCGTATGGAGGCTTTGGTGAAAGCTGGTGCGGATGCTATCGTAATTGACACAGCCCATGGCCATTCCAAATTTGTGATAGACAAATTAAAAGAAGCAAAGAAAGCCTTCCCGAATATTGATATTGTATGTGGAAATGTGGCTACAGGTGAAGCGGCTAAATGTCTGGCCGATGCCGGAGCTGATGGTGTGAAAGTGGGAATCGGTCCTGGTTCTATCTGTACCACTCGTATTATCGCAGGTGTCGGTGTGCCACAGTTGTCCGCTGTGTATGATGTGGCTTGTGCGTTGAAAGGTACGGGTGTGCCGTTGATTGCAGACGGTGGACTTCGTTATTCCGGCGATGTGGTGAAGGCTTTGGCGGCTGGAGGTTATTGTGTAATGGTTGGTTCTCTGGTGGCTGGAACTGAAGAGTCTCCGGGTGATACCATTATTCTCAACGGTCGTAAATATAAGACTTACCGTGGTATGGGATCGTTGGAAGCTATGGAAAATGGCTCTAAAGATCGTTATTTCCAGGCAGGTACAAGCGACGTGAAGAAACTCGTGCCGGAGGGAATCAGTGGACGGGTACCTTACAAGGGAACTGTACAGGAGGTTATCTACCAGTTGGTGGGTGGACTTCGTTCTGGTATGGGATATTGTGGTGCCAAGGATATTGAGGCGTTGCATGAAGCCAAGTTTACACGCATCACTGCCGCTGGTGAGTTGGAAAGTCATCCACATGACATCACTATTACAAGTGAAGCTCCTAATTACAGCAGTCCAAGATAGTTTCTCTTTCTTTCCGCATTAAGGGGCGGAAAAAGAGTTAAAAATAACGTATAAGAGGTTGTTCTGAAAGGAATAACCTCTTTTTTCATTGAAAAAATGGTTATCTTTGCGGGTAAATAAGACAGGATTATAGTGAAATTAAAGATAAAGGAACACTTGTTCCTTCTTGGTGCGTTGGTATTGATGAGTCCTCATGTAGAAGCGGCGGAAAAGGATTCCGTGGCTATGCGTGTAGGGGGACGGCCAGTGGAAATAGGTGAATTGAGATATAATTATCTGCATTTCTCCAGCACTGAGACGGATAGTAGAAAAAAGGTTGCGTCATTTGTGGCTCTTTATGCTCGAATGAAGCAGAAGGCATTGGCGGCCTTAGACAGAAAATTGGATACTGTTCCCGCCTTTCGTAATGCGTTGCGTTTGAAAAAGGAAGAGTTGTTGCGCCCTTGTCTTTTAACCTCTTCGGATAGAGAGAAGGTGGCGAAAGAAATCTACGACTTGTCTCATCGCTTGGCTGGGAGTGATTCCATCGTGAAAGTAAAGGTGATTTTGCGTTATCTGCCTCAAAGTGCGACCCCGGCAATGGTACAGAAAGAGCGTGCTTGTATTGATTCCATCTATGCTCAGTTACGTAAGGGAGGTGATTTTACAGCGTTGGCTAAAAGGTATTCGCAAGATTCCCTTGCGGGGGAAGATGGGACATGGCCGTTAATCCTTCCTGCAATGACATGGCCAGATGTGGAGAAAGTGGCTTTGAATTTAAAGCAAGGTGAGATAAGCACACCTTTCCTTTCTGTACGAGGTTATTATGTCTTGAAATCTGAAGGTGTGTATCCTTTTCCTTCGTTCGAGCAAGTCAAACCGTTCCTGTTGAAAGAGCTGGAGGCGAATGGTACTTTTGTGAAATGGATAAATCATGGAAAGCTCTTATCGGAGAACCAGATTTTGCAGACGTACCCGATGCTTGTCTATAAGCTACAGCAATATAAAGACGGAATGCTTTCAAGTCTTTATGAAGAAAGAGATGGAAAAGCGGATTTAGAAGCTGACTATCCTGTCCTGTTCAATGAGAAAGTGATAAGAAAAATAGAAACAACGAAATAAAACAACGTAATGAAGCACTTGAAAAAGATACGTATATGGTTGTGCCTTTGCCTGTTGGCTTGCTGCACAAATACTTTGTACGCACAGAAAAACGTGATTGACCAAGTGGAATGGGTCGTAGGTGACGAGGCGATACTTCGCTCAGACATCGAGAGCATGAAAGCCGAAGCGCAGGCTTCCGGGCATTCATGGGATGGAGACCCTGATTGTATTATTCCAGAGCAATTGGCGGTGAATAAATTGTACCTTCATCAGGCTTCTATTGACAGTTTGAGTGCCGATGAAGGGAATGTGTTGAAGCAGGCAGAGGCAAGATTTAATTATTTTGTGGAACAGGCGGGTTCCATTCAGCGTTTAGAGAGCATGATGAACAAGACCGCTTCCCAGATTCGTGCGGATTTGCGGGACAATGTGCGTGACCAAATGCTGATTAACTCCATGCAAGACAAGATTACGGAGAAGATAAAAGTGACACCTGCGGAGGTGCGCCGTTATTTCTTGAACGTGAAGCAGGACAGTCTTCCTTTTGTACCGACACAGGTAAAGGTGCAGATTGTAGAGATGCAGCCACGTATTCCACAGACGGAGATTGACCGTATAAAGAATGAATTGCTGGATTTCTCAGACCGAGTGGCGAAAGGGGAAACTTCTTTCTCTTCTTTGGCTCGTTTGTACTCCGAGGACGAAGGCTCTGCTATGAAAGGTGGTGAGTTAGGATATATGGGAAGAAGTATGTTGGATCCTGCCTTTGCCAACGTGGCTTTCAACCTTACGGATCCCAAGAAAGTGTCGAAGATAGTGAAATCTGAGTACGGTTATCATATTATCCAGTTGATAGACAAGCGTGGAGACAAGGTGAATGTCCGCCATATCTTGCTGAAACCTAAAGTAGCGGATGCGGATTTGACGGCTTGTGTGAACAAGCTGGACTCAGTGGCCACAGATATTCGTAAGAACAAGTTCAGCTTTGACGAAGCGGCATCCTATCTGTCTACGGACAAAAGCAGTAGAAACAACCATGGAATATTGCCGAACCTGACAGTCGATCCCAATACGGGCACTCCAAAGGACAATGTGCTTTTTGAGATGCAGGAATTACCGGCGGAAATAGCTAAGGTGGTGGATACTTTGAAGGTGGGTGAGATTTCACATGCTTTCCCGATGATAAATAAAGGTGGACAGCAAGTGTGTGTCATTGTGAAACTTGCGGATAAGATAGAAGGACACCGGGCGAATATTTCAGAAGATTTTCAAGTGATGAAAAATGTAGTCTTGCAGCACTTGAAAGACGAGAAAATCCAGCAATGGATTAAGGACAAGATAAAGAACACCTATATTTACGTAGACGATAAATACAAGGGTTGTCACTTTAAATACGACGGTTGGATTAAATGAGAAATCTACGTGTGAAAGAGTTTATAAATAGGCATGGCTTGCTGTTTCTCGGCATACTGTGCCTCTTTATTATGTGTATCGCGGCAGGTGCGAAACCTCGCAAACATCACCGTCCGCCTCGTGGGGCTGGCAGGGATTCCCTTGTGTATTTGTTGCATTCTGACCGTTTGCGGTATGATGAATACCGTATGCCAGGGGTGCAAATCGTCAATGGAAATGTAGCCTTTCGTCATGCGGGTGCTTTCCTTTATTGCGACAGCGCTTATTTTTATCCCGTTTCCAATTCCTTCCGGGCTTTTGGACATGTGCGTATGAGGCAGGGCGATACCCTGTCTTTGCGAAGCAACCGGTTGTTTTATGATGGGGAGCAGATGTTAGCACAGGCCAGAGGAAATGTGGTGCTTGTACATCGTCGTTCACGTTTGTTGACGGATAGTTTGAACTACGACCGTGTATATGACATGGGGTATTTCTTTAAAGGCGGACGGCTCTATGACCAGCAGAATGTGTTGGTGTCGGAGTGGGGACAATACAGTCCTTCCACCCGTGAGGCGGTATTCAACGACAAGGTATGGTTGCGCAACCCAAAGTTCAAGTTGCATACAGACTCTTTGCATTACAACACTCGCACGGCGTTGGCACATATCATCGGATGGTCTAAAATCACCAGTAAGGATGCGACTATTTACACCTCACTTGGCTATTACAACACACGTACAGACAAGGCCAGCTTGTTTTCCCGTTCTACGGTGGAGAACAAGGATGGAAAGCGTCTGACTGGAGACAGTCTTTATTATGACAAGAAACGTGGTATCGGAAGAGGATACGGTAACGCTATTTACAAGGATACGAAGAACAAACACATGCTATTGGCTGATTATTGTTATTATAATGACAGGAAGGGATATGCTTTTGGCACCAAGCGAGCATTGGTGAAAGACTATTCCCAAAGCGGTAAGGACACACTGTTTCTTCATGCCGATACCTTGACATTGTACACATTTAATCAGCAAACTGATTCTATGTATCGGCGTATTCACGCTTATCACAAGGCTCGTATGTTTCGTTCAGACGTACAGGCCGTGAGTGATTCCATGGTGTATATTACCAAGGACTCCTGTTTGTCTCTCTTTCACAACCCCGTGGTATGGCAGTCCAACCGGCAGTTGGTCGGGGAGCGGATGGATGTGTTCATGAAAGACAGTACGATTAATTGGGCGCATATCATAGGACAGGCTGTTTCGATAGAGCAAATGGACTCTGTGCATTACAACCAATGTTCCAGTAAAGAGATGAAGGCTTTCTTTGAAAATGGGAAGGCAAGACATGTGCAGGCAGAAGGAAATGTACGCACAATCTATTTCCCTTTAGATAAGGACAGCACGCTCATGGCGTTGAATTACATGGAGTGTTCATTGTTGAACATGTACATGAAAGATGGCCAGATGCAGAAGATTGTGGCAAGTCCGCAAGTTACGGGCACATGGTATCCCATGGGGCTTATTCCGCCTGACAAGTTGAGGCTTCCCGCTTTTGCATGGTTCGACTATATGCGTCCCAAAGATAAATATGATGTCTTTGAATGGCGGGCAAAGAAAGCCGGGACAGAGTTGAAGCCTCAGGTAAAACGTTCCGCACCTGTGCAGAATCTTGATAAGATGTTTTCTCCTTCACCCTCACAGATGGAGGCGGAGGATGCCAAGGACATGAAAGAAGAGAAACATCAAACAGGACAAAAATAAGCTTTACCAAAAGAAAGGAGATATTATCATGCAAGACGTGATTCATCTGCTGCCAGATTCAGTGGCAAATCAAATTGCGGCGGGAGAAGTGGTACAACGTCCTTCTTCTGTCATTAAGGAATTGATGGAGAATGCGGTGGATGCCGGAGCGACCTCTGTGGATGTATGGGTCGTGGAGGCGGGTAAAACGTCCATACGTGTGATTGACAACGGTGTGGGCATGTCAGAAACGGATGCCCGGTTAGCGTTTGAACGCCATTCCACATCCAAGATAAAGGAAGCGCAGGATCTTTTCAAACTTCATACCATGGGTTTCCGTGGGGAAGCGTTGGCGAGCATTGCCGCAGTGGCTCAGGTAGAGTTGCGCACTCGCCGGAAAGAGGAGGAAGTGGGTACGCTTATTTCCTTGGAAGGGAGCAAGGTGCTATCCCAAGAAGCGGTGTCTACTCCTGTGGGAAGTAATTTCTTGGTTCGTAATTTGTTTTTCAATATTCCGGCACGCAGGAAGTTCCTCAAGTCCAATCAGACGGAGCTGAGTAATATCTTGCAGGAGTTTGAGCGTGTGGTGTTGGTACATCCTGAAATCTCTTTCCGTTTCTACAGTGAGGACACGTTGATGTACAACTTGCCCGCTGTGCCGCTGAAACGGCGTATCATGGAGATATTCGGCAAGAAAATGAATGAGCAGCTTCTCCCCGTGGAGGTGGACACCTCTTTGGTTTCCATTGCGGGATATGTGGTGAAGCCGGAAGCGGCCAGAAAGAAAGGGGCAAGACAATATTTCTTCGTGAACAACCGCTATATGAAGCATCCTTATTTCAATCATGCGGTGATGGATGCCTATGAGCGGCTGATTCCTGAGAATGAGAAAATCTCTTATTTCATTTATATGACGGTGGATCCTTCTACCATAGATGTGAACATCCATCCTACTAAGACGGAAATAAAGTTCGACAATGAGCAGATGATTTATCAGATTCTCGCTGCCACGGTCAAAGAGACGTTGGGAAAATTCAACGTAATGCCCACATTGGACTTTGATACGGAGGGCAAACCTGATATTCCGGCCTATAATCCGGAAGCAGGAGAAGCTCCGACTGTGCAGTTTGACTCTTCCTACAATCCTTTTGATTCGGGTTCCGCTCCTTCTTATCTTCCTTCTTCGTCTTCTCATCGCAGCAAAGAGCGACAGGAGGAAGAGCTGCCATCTCGTCTTAGAAATCAGTCTGCGGATGGTTGGGAGAATTTGTATGAAGGAGACATGACCATTGACGGGGGAATTGCGCAGTCAGAAGAAGACTTTCCTCTGTTTGAGGGAAAAAACGAGTCTGTGCGGTCTTCAGCAGCCTTGCATTATCAGTACAAAGACCGTTACATCGTCACTACGGTGAAAAGCGGCTTGATGCTTATTGACCAGCGGAGGGCGCACATTCGTATCCTTTACGATGACTATATCGCACGTTTTGCCCAGCATACCCATGCTTCCCAACGCTTGCTTTTTCCAGACCGTATCGATTTGCCTGCGTCGGAAAGCGTGTTGCTGGAGGATATAATGGAGACGTTGACCGACATAGGTTTTGATTTGTCCAGCCTTGGCGGAGGCAGTTATGCTGTGAACGGTGTACCCGCTGGCTTGGAACAATGCAAGGCAGGTGAGTTGTTGCGCTCAATCTTGGACTCCGCCAAGGAAAAAGGTAAAGATATTAAAAGTGAAGTGCAGGAAGTGATAGCTTTGTCGTTGGCGAAAGCGGCGGCGATTCCTTCGGAAAAGAGAATGACGAACGAGGAAATGGACAAATTAGTGGATGAGCTGTTCACCCGTCCAACGCCTAATTATACCCCTGATGGGAAGTTGATACTCTCCATCATTCCTCAGGAAGACATTACTAAATTGTTTAATTAAATACTATAATTATGATTCGTGTAAATTGTTTTGTACAAGTGGAAGCGGCTCATCGTGCAGAAGTGGTAGATGCTGCAAAAGAACTCGTGAAAGAAACCATCGCCAATGACAAAGGCTGTGTGTCTTATGATTTCTTCGCCAGCGAGACTCGTGAAGATGTGTTCATGTTTTGCGAGACTTGGGCTGATGAAGCATCTTTGACAGCACACTCCCGTTCTGAGCATTTCTTGAAAGCGATGCGTGCTATCAAAAAAGTGGCCAAATTGTCTATCGAGGTAATGGAAAAACCGCAGAACAAGTAACTTGTTTCTTTAAAAGCAAAAAGGGCGTGACTTGTATGAGTCACGCCTTTTATTTAGGATGTAAAGCTAATCCATATATTTTTATTCATGATTATCCGCAAACATACCACTCTCCTGGTTTGCACATTGCAATATAACGACTAAACCAGTCTCCCGCACGGTGCATAAGCTCTTGTAACTCACCGTAGAAAATAAATTACTCACCGCAGAAATTTCGTAACTCACCGCAGAAATTTTATTATTCACCGTAAAAAAACGACCA
>CAVDHB010000049.1:0-10183 GCA_963608705.1 Prevotella sp. P5-108 | reverse complement strand
AAGCGGAGACGCGATAAATCGCGTCTCTACCTAAACAATGTTGATTAGTGGTACCATTGCAGATAATCATTTCCTCGGTTCTGCATATATGAAATATCCCAATGGATAGTCTGGGGTATTTCCGTCGTTCTCTCCCTTTAAAATAGCAATGCTCGCCTTGGGAGTAATCCAGATATAGCATGGATGAGGTGCGTTATCGTGGTTTACGAAATATTTCTCAAACCCTTCGTAGATGTGATGATTTACGCCTTCAAGGCCATCTAAGAATCCTGAGTAGTCTGGCTTTCCGTATATATCAGTCAGGTAATTATAATAAAGTTTGTAGTTCTTATTCAGCTCTTCATCAAAAAAACGAATAAAGGCGCAACGAGTCCCGCCTATATTAGTTTCTACACTCATGGGTACTATTGATGGATTTAATACGTCTGTGTACGGAGTCCAACTGTTACTTCCTCCAGCAGACCAGTTATACATGAGAAAGTCCTTTTCGTTGTCAATCTCCATATTCAGTGTGTCGCAGAATACTACTTGTCCCCCTTTGTATGTCTTAAGATATGTCTCATATTTGCCTGGTCTCTTGAATGTATGAGTCCATTCTTGAAAGAATTTGCTGGAATTATTATTCGTATAGAACACCTTGAAACTGCCGCTCAACCCTTTTACAGACCATACTACAGAGTCGGAAATCTCATCCCATACATTTCCTTCATAGTGAAAAGAGCCGTCTTCACGATTGTATATGCTGAAGATTACCTTGTCAAAAATATTGACTTTTGTTTTGTTGGCATGTATTCGGAGATACTCTGTTTTATTCACTGTCACATCTATCATAGCCTTCTCGCTTATATCGGCGGAGGTTATGACAATGGTAGTATTACCTTTTTTCTTGGCTGTGATTTTGAGTTTTGCCTCTTTGCTACTTTCGTCAGCCCATGAAATGGATGCTTCAGCAATGTGGGGATTTTCTGATTGTACTGTTGTTCCTTTATCCGCAATTAGCGCAATTAGGGTGTCTGTACCTTGTTTCAGTTCACACTTTGTGGTAGAAAGATGGATTTTCCCATTTTCACCATCGTTTACTTCATTGCTTGAACAGGCTGTCAGTAATATTATAAAAGATAATATTAGTAGTGCGATGTGTGATTTCCTATTTGTTGCCATATTATATAGAATTGATTTTATAAAACAAAGATATGTTTTTGGTTTTATATGTCCTATAAACTTCTGTGAATCTTAACTTAGATTAGTTGTTGTGAGTAGTCGGATATATGGAATGTGAATTATGATTATCCGTAATCGTACCATTGTTTAGGTAGAGACGCGATGAATCGCGTCTCTACTAGTCAGAAGAGGGGTATGTTTATTTTTAGGCTATTTCGTAAGCAACGCTTTATCTCGTTCAATAGCCGATTTCACAAGGCTTTCCGGCACAAACTTCCAGTTTGTTACATGAGGTACAGAGAGAGCACCTTTCATGCTCTTTACATATTCTATAATATAGTGACGCAAGTCTAAGTCACTGGTGGCGACAATACGCTTGGAAAGGTCTTTCAACGGGATGCCCGCACCTTCTGTCAGGATGCTTCCTCCACCTTGTCCAAGGTAAGAGTTCACAGCTACTTTGTAGGTCTTATGTAAATCAAAGGGCTTTCCGTCTCTTGTTTTCAGGATATTCACCCGTTGTCCTACAGGCTTTGTCACATCCACCTCGTAAGTCAGTCCGCCGGCTTGCACCAGGAAGAAAAACATATTCTTGAAGAAATAACTACCGTCTGGATTTTGTTTTAAGGCGATTAAGTGGTCTTCGGGCGACTTCATTTGCTCCGTCCACATTCCATAAGACTTTTCCAACGCTCCTTTGATTTCTTTTCCTGTGAAAGTCATCAGGTTAATCATATTCTCATAAGGATAGATTGTGAAGATGTCTTTCACACAAAGTGGCCCGGCAGGGATTACTTGGTTTGTGGTCAGTGGTGCCAATAAAGAGAAGTCGGCCTTTGTTTGGTCTAATTGCGTCTGGTGTATGATGTCCGCTAAGGTGGAGTTGCCGAAGAAGGCGTCCACACAGACAATCGGTTTGTCTGTCTTTCCCACAGGTTGATGCACGAATGCTTTGGTGGCCTCAAAGCTGCGGTTGAAGTGAGCTAAGAATGCAGAGTCTGGTGCATAGTCTTTCATGCTCACCAAATCTCCCGTCACATTTACTTGGTAACGGCGGATATTAGACGCAAGCGTAGTAGCCCCGGACATGGCATCCACTCCGGCAGGAGCAGCGTCTGTGGAAGAAGGTTTCAAAGTCAATACTGCTTCCGAGATATTCATGCCTTTTGCGCCAGCGTTGAGCAGCAAGACATTCTGTCCGTTGCGGCTTTTTACTATCTCCTTATGCGCCCGGTGGTCATGACCGTAAAAGATCAAGTCGAATCCCGGTACAGTCCGGGCAATCTCACGGGCGGCGTTTTCGTTGAATCCGTTCAACTTCTCGCCTTCCAGTCCGCTGTGGAACAGTCCAATCAGTACATCCGGCTTTTCTTTCTTTTGGATTTCAGCCACCCACTTGCGAGCGGACTTCACTATATCCTCAAAATACAGTCCTTTCCATTGCTTTTCCGGCACCCACATTGGAATGGCCGGGGTAAGCAGCCCCAACAAGGCGATTTTCGCTCCGTTCTTATTTATAATAAGGTATGGTTTCGCATAGTTGGAATGATCTTTCTCATTGAGAATATTAGCTCCTAAAATAGGGTAGTGTGCGTCTTTCACCCAACGGGTGAACACTGGAAGACCCGCTTCGATGTCATGATTCCCGAAGGCTTGCGCTTCACATTGCAGGTAGTTCATCACCTCTGAAGCCAACAACGGGGATTGGGTGTCCACGAAATTGGAGTAATACACACAAGGTTGTCCTTGCAGAATGTCGCCCGTGTCGAACAACAGACAATTGTCTTTCCCATACTTCGTCCGTTGTTCGTTCAGATAGGTGGAAATACGTGCCAGACCTCCGTTAAGCGGCTTGTCCGTCATGAAGTCATAACTGAAGAAGTTTCCATGGATGTCAGTCGTGGCGTAAAGATGAAGGGTGGTCTCTTTTAACGTTTCTTTCGCCTTTGCGGAAAAAGGAAGCAGCAGAAGTGCCGTCACCCATAAGATTGAAATACATTTCATATAGTTGGGTTAATTGATTATCCTGCCGCAAAGATAGCGAGAAATGCCTGCAACGCAAAGGAAAGGCTCTGTACTTTTCATAATATAAGGTTAGTATATGCTTTATAACATATACAGAAGGCTTGCAGAATAGAACGCAATGTGTTACCTTTACACCCGAAATAGCGTAAAGCGTGGATATACAATCTATTAAACCTATATAAAATAATGAGAAAACTATTACTGACCGCATTGCTGTGTGGTACTCTCTCCGGTGTACAGGCCGAAAAAGTATCAACCGTGACGATTCATGAGAATCAAGGGAAGACAATTATTCCCAAAGAAATATATGGACAGTTTGCCGAAGACCTCGGTACTTGTGTCTACGGAGGGTTGTGGGTCGGTCCTAATTCATCCATTCCTAATACCAACGGCTATCGTACAGACGTACTGAATGCCTTGAAGGCGTTGAAAGTGCCTGTGTTGCGTTGGCCGGGAGGCTGTTTTGCGGATACTTATCACTGGCGGGATGGCATAGGCCCTATGAGCCAACGTCGTGGGCAGGTGAATACCAACTGGGGAAGCACTATCTCTGACAATACTTTCGGTACACATGAGTTTCTGAACCTTTGTGAAATGTTGGGTTGCGAGCCGTATGTGAGTATGAACGTGGGAAGCGGTACTGTACAGGAGACCTCCGACTGGATAGAGTACATGACGGCCAAGATTGGTCCTATGGCGGAATTACGAAAGAAGAACGGACGTTCAGAGCCTTGGAAGGTGAAATATGTGGGCGTGGGAAACGAGAGTTGGGGATGTGGCGGCAGTATGCGCCCAGAATACTATGCAGACCTTTATCGCCGTTATGCCACTTTCTGCCATAATTACGGTGATAACAAGCTCTTCAAGATTGCCAGTGGATCCAGTGATTACGACTACCATTGGACGGAGACACTGATGAAGAACGTGGGGACACGCATGAACGGACTGTCTCTGCATTATTATACGGTCTTGGGATGGAACGGAAGTAAAGGATCCGCCACGAAATTCAACGACGACCAGTATTACTGGGCGTTGGGAAAGAGCCTGGGTATCGAGGATGTGCTGAAGAAACACATCGCTATTATGGACAAGTACGATGCCCAAAAGAGAGTGGGCTTGATGGTGGATGAGTGGGGTACTTGGTGGGACGAGGAACCCGGTACCATCAAAGGGCACCTCTATCAGCAGAACACGTTGCGTGACGCTTTTGTGGCCGCACTCTCCTTGGATGTGTTCCACAAATACACCGACCGTATCAAGATGACCAACATTGCGCAGATTGTCAATGTGCTGCAATCCATGATTCTGACCAAAGACAAACAGATGGTGTTGACTCCTACTTATTATGTGTTCAAGATGTACAACGTGCATCAAGATGCCACTTACCTGCCACTGGATATAAAGACAGACAATCGTACGGTGGAGAACGAACGCAAGGGAGAAGGCCAACGTACTTTGCCGACCGTAGACGCTACCGCCAGCAAGGACAAACAGGGCGTGATTCATATTTCCTTGGCAAATGTGGACTTGAAAGAGGGTAATACGGTGACTATTAACTTGGAGAAGTTGAAGGGAAAGACTGTGACGGGTGAGATGCTGACCTCCAAACGGGCAGACGACTACAATTCTTTTGAACACCCGGATGTAGTGAAGCCTGTTATTTTCAAGGGATTCAAAATAAAAAACAACACGCTGACGGTGAAGATGCCTGCAAAGAGTATCATTACCTTGGCTATTAAATAAGGAGTTGCCATGAACAAAAAATCACTCTTTTCTTTTGCGCTCGGCATGATGGCGTGCGCTACGTCTTCTTGGGCAGGTGTGCAGGAGACGATGAACCAACCAGATTCTGTCTATCTCTTCGCTTACACGCAGAAACAGAACAACGGTACCAGCGGTTTGCAAATGGCTTGGAGTGCGGACGGCCAGCAATGGAAAGCGGTGGGCGATGGACGTGCTTATGTGAAGTCTGACTTTGGACGCTGGGGCAGTAATAAACGAATGTACAGTCCCCGTCTTTTCCGTGAAAACGGAAAGTGGGTGTGCATCTGGACGTTGAGACCCGGTAGCAAAGACCTCTCCAGAGCCGAATCTATTGATATGGATGTATGGAAGCCTCAAGATTATAAGACAGCCGCTAATGCGCCCGAATGGTATGCCCGCTATACAGCCACGAACAAGGCCGAGACTCCGGCTACTATTACCTTGAACGGTACCACGCTGGAGGGATATACACAGAAGGTGGCTTATAAAGAAATTCAGGACTTGAACCGTATTGCGGCGGCTCGTGCGTATGAGAGTGTGTTGGAAAGCGAACGGATGGCACAGGACAATACCCGGTTCAAGGGCTTGCAGACAGTGAATGCGACCATTACGGTGCATCCTGATCAGAAGACAGCCATCAGTGACCATCTGATAGGTATCTTCTTCGAGGATATCAGCCATTCGGCAGATGGCGGTCTGTACGCCGAGCAGGTACGTAATCGGGACTTCGAATTCAATTCCGCTGACAGAGGAGGCTGGACAGCTACAACTGCTTGGAAATTGGAAGGTGCGAATGCGAAACTCACGGTATCCACTGACAACCCCATCCATCCCAACAACGCACATTACGCAGTGTTGGACATTGCGCAGCCTGGTGCTTCTCTGGTGAACGAGGGCTTTGACGGCATCACGCTGAAGAAAGGTGAGAAATACGACTTCTCCCTCTTTGCCAAAGTGCTTGGAGGAAAAGGTGGAAAGGTGCGTGTCAGTATAAAGGACAAAGACGGGAAAGAGGCAGCTTCCACTATTGTGAATGTAAAGGCTACGGACTGGAAGAAACTCTCCACAAAGCTGACCGCATCCTCTGACGTGAACGAAGGCACGTTGGCGGTCGCTCCGCTGCAAAGCGGGAAATACGGCTTCGATATGATATCCCTTTTCCCACAGAAGACATTCAAGAACCGCAAGAACGGTCTGCGTGCCGACTTAGCGCAAACCTTGGCCGACTTGCATCCTAAATTCGTCCGTTTCCCCGGAGGATGTGTGGCGCATGGCGACGGCTTGGACAATATCTATGACTGGAAAGGTTCTATCGGCCCGTTGGAAGCCCGCAAGCCGTTGAAGAACTTGTGGGGGTATCATCAGACAAGAGGACTGGGCTACTATGAGTATTTCCAGTTTTGCGAAGACATCGGTGCGTCTCCACTGCCTGTGTTGGCGGCTGGTGTAAGTTGTCAGAACTCTGCCACTCCCAGCCGTTACTCTAAAGATTATGTAACGACCCACGGACAGCAGGGTGGTATTCCCATGAAAGATATGCCGCAGTATGTGCAAGACGTGCTGGACTTGATAGAGTATGCGAATGGCAGCACCAAGACGAAATGGGGAAAGAAACGTGCGGAGGCCGGACATCCGAAACCATTTAACCTCAAATACGTAGGCATCGGAAACGAAGACCTTATCTCCAATGTGTTCAAAGAACGCTTTGAGATGATTTACAAGGCTGTGAAAGAGAAACATCCGGAGATTACCGTCATCGGTACAGTCGGCCCCTTCTGGGAAGGCTCAGACTATGAGGAGGGATGGAACTTCGCTTCCAAGCTCGGTGTGCCAATGGTGGATGAGCATTACTATTGCCAGCCGGGCTGGTTTATCAACCACCAAAATTACTATGATGGTTACGACCGTAAGAAACCGAAAGTGTACTTGGGTGAATATGCCGCCCGTGTGGGTCAATACCCCAACATGGAAACTTCACTTTCTGAGGCGATTTATCTGACGAATGTAGAGCGTAACGGTGATGTGGTCAGCATGACTTCCTACGCTCCATTGTTGGCGAAGGAGAAACGAGTGAACTGGAACCCGGACATGATTTATTTCAACAACACAGAGATAAAGCCGTCCACCAGTTACTATGTGCAGCAGATGTTCGGTCAGAACTCAGGTGACCATTACCTTGAGTCTGACTTGAAAGTGGACAACCGTAATGAGAAAGTGCGGAAGAGAGTGGGGGTGTCTGTAGTGACCGATAGCAAGACAGGTGACACTATCTTAAAGCTGGCCAACTTGCTTCCCGCTGCGGTAAAGACCACGGTGAACCTGCCTCAGTTAGCAGGTACACATAAAGCCGTGCAGACTGTGTTGAGCGGGAAACCGTCAGAAGAGAATGTGAAACCTGTTGTTTCTCAGACGGAGATAAGCAAGCAGTTCACAAAGGAATTGCCTCCTTATTCCTTTACGGTGATTCGTATTAAAGCGAATAAATAAGCGAAAAAGATTATTGGGTACAGGCCGTTTCCAAGACTTTTGCTTGGAAACGGCCTTTTTAAGTAGTAAAAGTTTCTCAATTTGATTCTTTATGCTTACCTTTGTATTGTATTTTTCGATGAAGGCTCTCACTATTGAATGAAGTCTGACATCGCATTTATCGTCAATAAACAACATAAGCATGAGAAAAATCTTATTACTATTAGCTTTGGCTGCCATTGTCGGACAGCCTGTGGATGCTAAGAAGAAAAAGAAAGACGGGAAGAAAATTGAAAAGAAAGAGGCACCTGTCAAGAGTGGGCTCTTCAGTGTGCAAAAGGATAATGACAAATGGTTCTTTCTCGTACCAGATTCCTTACTGGGACGTGAGTTCCTGGCCGTTACTCGCTATGTGTCAACACCAAGCGGGGCGGGAATGTATGGTGGCGAGGAGGCCAATGAGCAGACTTTCTATTGGGAAAAAGCGGATAATAAGCTTGTGCTGCGTTCCTTGGTTTACATTTCTGTGGCCGACTCTACACAAAGCATATACCGTGCGGTGAAGGCAAGCGATGAGAATCCTATCGTGGACGTGTTCAAAATAGAGAGCACGAAAAAAGACTCGGCAGGACATGCAAGCTATAAGGTGGAGATAGGAAAGCTTTTCAATTCAGATAATCAGGCTGTAGGGCTTGACGCGGGTACAAAGAAACAGATGAATCTGCTCAAACTGAATGCTGACAAGTCGTACATTTCAGCCATCAAGACGTTCCCCATCAACACCGAGGTGAAGACGGTACGCACTTATGTCTACAAGGACACTGGGAATCTTTCAGCCGGACAGCTGACAGGTTCGGTGACGTTTGAGATGAATACCTCTTTAGTACTTCTCCCGAAGCAGGAGATGCGCAAACGGTTGTTCGACCCCAGAGTGGGTTATTTCGCCGATTCTTTCGTGCCTTACTCTGACGGGCAGCAGCGTGTACGCACCGTCAACTACATACACCGCTGGCGTTTGGAGCCGAAAGAGGAGGATATAGAGAAGATGAAACGTGGCGAACTCGTGGAACCGAAGAAGCAAATTGTGTACTACATAGATCCGGCCACGCCGAAGCAGTGGCGGCCTTACCTTATACAAGGTGTCAACGACTGGAACGCTGCTTTTGAGAAGGCAGGCTTCAAGAATGCCATCGTGGCTAAGGAATGGCCTAACGACTCGACTATGAGCATGGAAGACGCGCGCTTCTCAGTTATCCGCTATCTCGCTTCCGACATTTCTAACGCCTACGGGCCGAACGTGCACGACCCGCGCAGTGGAGAGATTCTTGAAAGCCACATAGGCTGGTATCACAACGTGATGGAACTGGTGCATGACTGGTACATGATACAGGCTGGATGCTTGGACAAGGATGCGCGCAAGATGAAGTTTGATGACGAACTGATGGGACAGCTCATCCGCTTTGTCAGCTCACATGAGGTGGGACACACACTTGGTCTTCGCCACAATATGGGTGCCAGCAGTGCGACACCTGTGGACAGCCTCCGCAACAAGGCGTGGGTTGAAAAATATGGTCATACAGCTTCCATCATGGACTATGCGCGTTTCAACTACGTGGCTCAACCGGAAGACAATATATCACGCGCAGGCATCTTCCCTCGCATCAACGACTACGACAAGTGGGCGATAGAATGGGGGTACAAGCCGATATTCGGCACTAAGGACGAGAATGAGGACAAGCTTGTGCTGAACAAGATGACGATAGCGCAATTGAAGAAGAGCCGTCGTTACTGGTTCGGTGGTGAGGGTCGTGACAACAACCCGCTGGCACAGACGGAAGATCTTGGCGACAACGCCATGAAAGCGTCGGAATATGGTTTGAAGAACCTGCGTCGCATCGTCAAGGTGCTGCCCGAATGGACATACGAAGAGGGCGATTTGAACAATAATCTCAAGGATGTGTATAACAACGTGATAGATCAGTTCATACGCTATGAGGGTCATGTGCTTCGCAATATCGGAGGTGTATATACCACCTATAAGAGCGTGGAGGAATCAGGAGCGGTGTTTGCCCCTATGACAAAGGCAAAGCAGAAAGAGGCTCTTGCATACCTTGACCGCAACGTGTTCACCGAGCCGACATGGCTTATAGCCGAGCCATACGTCAGCCGTATATCCGCAAGTCCTCTTGACTTGGTAAAGCCCATTGCCAACCGTGCCGCCTTCAGTTTGGTGTCGGGCAACATGTTCAGCAACATAGCCCGATACGCCTACGGCAAGGATGCCTATACTCCGGAAGAATACGTCAACGACCTCACGTCAATGGCGTTCAAAGAGGCATCCACAGGTGCGAAGGTTTCTCCCTACCGTCGCTATCTACAGATGAAAATGGTAACTAACGCCGCCGCCGAATATCCTAAGTCGTCCGGTGACTCCCACACTTACCTTTATTATTTCCTGCGTACTGTGAACACAAAGCTGTCTGCCGCACATTCGGCCGACATGGCGACACGTGCGCACTATGCGAACTTAAAGCAGATGATATCCGAGACGCTTGACAAAAAGAACTGACCTCGTAGAAGTGAATAATTGAATACCCCGTATCAATGGGTCGTATGGCCTGATGATACGGGGTATTTTATGCAATGATTATCCGCAAACATACCACTCTCCTGGCTTGCACATTGCAATATAACGACTAAACTAGTAGAGATGCGATAAATCGCGTCTCTACCTAAACAATGTTGATTAGTGGTACGATTGCGGATA